>NZ_JBQEPV010000020.1:0-114550 GCF_052045935.1 Paraburkholderia sp. 22098
CCGTGAAACGACTCCACGCCGATGATAGTGCGGATTGCCCGTGTGAAAGTAGGTAATTGTCAGGCTCCCCAGCAGCATCAGAAACCCCACCCCACAAAAGGTGGGGTTTCTGCGTTTACCGCAGCACCGCGATCACTGCATATAAGTGAGAGCGTTTGGGTTGGAACAGTCAGGCAAGTCTTGACATCAAGCGGTTGTTCCCCCATAATCATCAGTTCTCTTCGGAGGGGTGCCCGAGTGGCTAAAGGGGGCAGACTGTAAATCTGTTGGCTTACGCCTACGTTGGTTCGAATCCAACCTCCTCCACCAGAATGCAAGTTGAAGCAGTTGTTGGGAATCCATGATCTTGCGGGTGTAGCTCAATGGTAGAGCAGAAGCCTTCCAAGCTTACGACGAGGGTTCGATTCCCTTCACCCGCTCCAGCTACACAAAAGTAGCGCCCATGTGGCTCAGTGGTAGAGCACTCCCTTGGTAAGGGAGAGGTCGGCAGTTCGATCCTGCCCATGGGCACCAGAAGTACTCGGTGATTGTTTGCGCCCGGCGCAACGTACGGAAAAATCCTCTTAGGAGTCGAAAATGGCCAAGGGTAAGTTTGAGCGGACCAAGCCGCACGTGAACGTCGGCACGATCGGTCACGTTGACCACGGCAAGACCACGCTGACGGCAGCGATCACGACGGTTCTGACGCAGAAGTTCGGCGGCGAAGCGAAGGCATACGACCAGATCGACGCGGCGCCGGAAGAAAAGGCACGTGGTATCACGATCAACACGGCGCACGTCGAGTACGAAACGGCTAACCGCCACTACGCACACGTTGACTGCCCGGGCCACGCTGACTATGTGAAGAACATGATCACGGGCGCCGCGCAGATGGACGGCGCGATCCTGGTGTGCTCGGCCGCTGACGGCCCGATGCCGCAAACGCGTGAGCACATCCTGCTGGCGCGTCAGGTTGGCGTTCCGTACATCATCGTGTTCCTGAACAAGTGCGACATGGTGGACGACGCTGAGCTGCTGGAGCTGGTCGAGATGGAAGTGCGCGAGCTTCTGTCGAAGTACGACTTCCCGGGCGACGACACGCCGATCATCAAGGGTTCGGCCAAGTTGGCGCTGGAAGGCGACAAGGGCGAGCTGGGCGAAGTGGCGATCATGAATCTGGCCGACGCGCTGGACACGTACATCCCGACGCCGGAGCGCGCAGTGGACGGCGCATTCCTGATGCCGGTGGAAGACGTGTTCTCGATCTCGGGTCGCGGCACGGTGGTGACGGGTCGCGTGGAGCGTGGCGTCGTGAAGGTCGGCGAGGAAATCGAAATCGTTGGTATCAAGCCGACGGTGAAGACGACCTGCACGGGCGTGGAAATGTTCCGCAAGCTGCTAGACCAGGGTCAGGCGGGCGACAACGTCGGTATCCTGCTGCGCGGCACGAAGCGCGAAGACGTGGAGCGTGGCCAGGTGCTGGCCAAGCCGGGTTCGATCAACCCGCACACGCACTTCACGGCTGAGGTGTACGTGCTGAGCAAGGACGAAGGCGGCCGTCACACGCCGTTCTTCAACAACTATCGTCCGCAGTTCTACTTCCGTACGACGGACGTGACGGGCTCGATCGAGTTGCCAAAGGACAAGGAAATGGTCATGCCGGGCGACAACGTGTCGATCACGGTGAAGCTGATCAACCCGATCGCGATGGAAGAAGGTCTGCGCTTCGCTATCCGCGAAGGCGGCCGTACCGTCGGCGCCGGTGTCGTTGCCAAGATTCTCGAGTAACGCCAGATAGTTCTCGTTAATCTGTAGTTTCGGGGTTGGCGGTGTCGTCAGCCCCAAATGGTTTAGGGGTATAGCTCAACTGGCAGAGCGTCGGTCTCCAAAACCGAAGGTTGGGGGTTCGATTCCCTCTGCCCCTGCCAACTCTCGCGTCAACTGTGGCGCTTCGTTAAGGTGTTATGGCGAATCCTTCCGTCGAAACTGTAAATACATCCGGCGACAAGCTGATGCTCGTCGCGGGCGTATTGCTGGTCTTGGCCGGGTTCGTGGGGTTCTTCTGGCTCAATGGTCAGGAATGGTACGTCCGCGGAGCCGCCTTGGCTGTTGGTGCAATCGCGGGTGTTGCAGTCGGTCTTCTCTCCGCGCCTGGCAAGGGTTTCATCGCTTTCGCCAAAGACTCGTACAAGGAAGTCCGCAAGGTCGTCTGGCCGACTCGCAAAGAGGCTACTCAGACGACGTTGGTGGTTTTCGGCTTCGTGTTCGTGATGGCGATCTTTCTGTGGGTTAGTGATAAATCCATCGAATGGGCGATTTTCTCGGTGATTCTGGGTTGGAAATGATATGAGCAATACTCCGGCATCTCCGAGCGGCAAACGTTGGTACGTCGTGCACGCCTACTCCGGCATGGAGAAGAGCGTGCAGCGTGCGCTTCAGGAGCGCATTGAGCGCGCCGGCATGCAAGACCAGTTTGGTCAAATCCTCGTGCCGACCGAAGAGGTGGTCGAGGTGAAGGGTGGTCACAAATCGGTGACCGAGCGTCGTTTCTTCCCCGGTTATGTACTGGTTGAGATGGAAATGACGGATGAGACGTGGCACCTCGTGAAGAATACGGCGAAGGTCACGGGCTTCGTAGGCGGTGCGCGTAATCGGCCGAGTCCGATCTCTCCGCGCGAAGTCGAGAAGATTATGTCGCAGATGCAGGAGGGTGTGGAGAAGCCGCGTCCGAAGACCCTGTTTGAAGTAGGCGAGATGGTTCGGGTGAAGGACGGTCCTTTCACCGATTTCAACGGCAGCGTCGAAGAAGTCAATTACGAAAAGTCGCGCGTCCGTGTTTCCGTTACAATCTTCGGCCGCGCTACGCCGGTCGAGCTGGAATTCGGCCAAGTCGAGAAGTTGTAATCCAGATTCTACGCAGCGCGCCAGTCGGCGCGTTCCGTACTTCGCGCTTACGGTCCGCGTAATGGCCGTTGAGGAGCGCAAGTACCCGGGGTCCGGCGAACGCGCGCTACTACTCACTGAACGTTCGCTTGAAAGGTGACGTTCCAAAGAGGTTTTCAACATGGCAAAGAAAATCATCGGCTTTATCAAGCTGCAGATTCCTGCAGGTAAAGCCAACCCGTCGCCGCCGGTCGGTCCGGCACTGGGCCAGCGCGGCCTGAACATCATGGAGTTCTGCAAGGCGTTTAACGCGCAGACTCAAGCACTGGAGCCGGGTCTGCCGATTCCGGTCGTGATCACCGCGTTTGCTGACAAGAGCTTCACGTTTGTCCTGAAGACGCCGCCGGCAACGGTTCTGATCAAGAAGGCAGCGAAGATCGACAAGGGTTCGAGCAAGCCGCACACCGACAAGGTCGGCAAGATCACCCGCGCTCAAGCTGAAGACATCGCCAAGACCAAGATGCCCGATCTGACCGCGGCTGATCTGGACGCAGCGGTTCGTACGATCGCTGGTAGCGCCCGCTCGATGGGCATCACCGTGGAGGGCGTGTAAATGGCTAAGCTTTCTAAGCGTCTGCAGGCTTTTGCAGCAAAGGTTGACCGTCAGAAGCTGTACCCGATCGACGACGCGCTGTCGCTGGTCAAGGAGTGCGCGAGCGCAAAGTTCGACGAGTCGATCGACGTGGCAGTGCAACTCGGCATCGATGCGAAGAAGTCGGACCAAGTGGTCCGCGGTTCGGTCGTTCTGCCGGCAGGTACAGGCAAGTCGGTTCGCGTCGCCGTGTTCGCACAGGGCGAAAAAGCTGAACAGGCTCGCGCAGCCGGCGCTGAAGTCGTCGGTATGGAAGACCTGGCTGAGCAGGTGAAGGCTGGCAATCTGGACTTCGACATCGTGATCGCTTCGCCGGACACGATGCGCGTGGTCGGTACGCTCGGTCAGATCCTCGGCCCGCGCGGCCTGATGCCGAACCCGAAGGTCGGCACGGTCACGCCGGACGTCGCAACGGCCGTGAAGAATGCCAAGGCTGGCCAGGTACAATTCCGTGTCGACAAGGCCGGTATTATCCACGCCACCATTGGTCGTGCTTCGTTCGAACCGACGGCTCTGCGTAGCAATCTGAGCGCTCTCATCGACGCGCTGCAGAAGGCCAAGCCGGCAACGAGCAAGGGTGTTTACCTGCGTAAGGTTGCACTGTCGAGCACGATGGGCGTCGGCGTTCGCGTCGATCAGACGTCGCTCGCTGCACAATAAAGTAATTCATCGCCTCGACGAAAGTCGGGGCGTTTATGGGCTTTGGGCGGTTGTGAGATGTCAGTAGTTGGCATCGCGCAACCGGTTGTCAAAGACCGTTGGCGGGCACGCAGCAGGTAGGCGGACTCTTAATGTAAAGCCAACGCAGATGGCGAACCCGAAAAGGTTTTGTAGTGATGAAGCCGTTAGACGCTTGCAGCAGTGCGGGTGTCGCGCGGTCGAAATACTCCTGACTGGTCGGACGCCGTTATTGAACGCGGTACACAAGGCGCACGCCGCGTGTATCGAATCTGGAGGTTAACCGTGCCACTCAACAAAGAAAGCAAGCAGGCCGTCGTCGCTGAGGTTGCCGCGCAAGTCGCGAAAGCCCAGACCGTGGTTCTGGCTGAGTATCGTGGGATCACGGTTGGCGATCTGACCAAGCTGCGCGCGAAAGCGCGTGAGCAACAGGTGTACCTTCGCGTGTTGAAAAACACGCTGGCGCGTCGCGCTGTCGAAGGTACCCCGTTCGCTCCGCTGGCAGAGCAGATGACTGGCCCCCTGATCTACGGCATCTCTGAAGATGCAATTGCTGCCGCTAAGGTCGTCAATGACTTCAGCAAGAGCAATGATAAGTTGGTCATCAAGGCTGGCGCCTACGAAGGCAACGTGATGGACAAGGCGGGCGTGCAAGCGCTGGCCAACATCCCGAGCCGCGAGGAGCTGCTCTCCAAGCTGTTGTTCGTTATGCAAGCACCTGTTTCTGGCTTCGCGCGCGCTTTGGCCGCGCTGGCAGAAAAGAAACAAGGCGAAGAATCCGCTGCGTAATGCACTTCAGCCGAGCGTATTGATCGCTAGCTGTATCCGAATTCAATTTAGGAGTATTTCAAATGGCAATCGCAAAAGAAGACATCCTCGAAGCCGTAGGCTCGATGTCGGTTCTGGAACTGAACGAGCTGGTTAAGGCGTTCGAAGAAAAGTTTGGCGTGTCGGCAGCTGCTGTTGCAGTGGCAGGCCCCGCAGGTGCAGGCGGCGGCGCTGCTGCAGCTGAAGAGCAAACTGAATTCACGGTGAACCTGGTTGAAGTTGGCGCGAACAAGGTTTCCGTCATTAAGGCAGTTCGTGAACTGACGGGTCTCGGCCTGAAGGAAGCGAAGGACCTGGTCGACGGTGCACCGAAGCCTGTGAAGGAATCGGTACCGAAGGCTGCTGCCGAAGAAGCGAAGAAGAAGCTGGAAGAAGCCGGCGCGAAGGCTGAAATCAAGTAAGTTTCAGCGCGCTGTGCGAAGGCTGGCGGTTTTCCACCGCCGGCCTTTTTGTGCTTTGTGGGGGACGCGTTTTTGCATCGTTGTTTAGCAACAATGCGACTCCCAGAAGCCAAAGAAAACCGCCTATCGGCAACATTGACCGGCGCTTCTCTTTGTCTTCTGAAGCGACTGCAGAAGGCAAGTTTGGTCGGGTAGCGGTTAAGGTTCCATGCGACAGGCATCCGCTGCCGTCAGCCAGCGGTTGGTAGAGGCCAACCACCAAGCTTCTAGGCTCGTTCAAGCCATCGGACGGCCATCGGGTCTCAGTCGGTGAACACTCGGGTTGTCTCATCAAGGTATCCTGCCTCGACAACAATGCCCGCCGTGATTCGGAGATCGTATGCAATATTCCTTCACCGAGAAGAAGCGTATTCGCAAGAGTTTTGCGAAGCGCCCCATCGTTCACCAAGTACCTTTCCTGCTGGCTACCCAGCTTGAATCATTCAGCACGTTTCTGCAAGCAGACACGTCCTCCACGCAACGCAAGCCGGAAGGCCTGCAAGCCGCGTTCACATCCGTTTTCCCGATTGTTTCGCACAATGGGTTCGCACGTCTCGAGTTCGTCAGCTACATGCTGTCGCCGCCGGCATTCAACATCAAGGAATGTCAGCAGCGCGGTTTGACGTACTGCTCCGCCCTGCGCGCCAAAGTGCGCCTGGTGCTGCTCGACAAGGAGTCGCCGAGCAAACCGGTCGTCAAGGAAGTGAAGGAACAGGAAGTGTACATGGGCGAAATTCCGCTCATGACGCCGACGGGTTCGTTCGTCATCAACGGCACGGAACGTGTGATCGTTTCGCAGCTGCACCGTTCGCCTGGCGTGTTCTTCGAACACGACAAGGGCAAGACGCACAGCTCGGGCAAGCTCCTGTTTTCGGCGCGTATCATTCCTTACCGCGGTTCGTGGCTCGATTTCGAGTTCGACCCGAAGGATGTGCTGTACTTCCGCGTCGACCGTCGCCGCAAGATGCCGGTCACGATCCTGCTGAAGGCAATCGGCCTCACGCCGGAACAGATCCTCGCAAACTTCTTCGTGTTCGATAACTTCACGCTGATGCCGGAAGGCGCGCAGATGGAGTTCGTGCCGGAGCGTCTGCGTGGCGAAGTCGCGCGTTTCGACATCACGGACCGTGATGGCAACGTGATCGTCCAGAAGGACAAGCGGATCAACGCGAAGCACATTCGCGATCTGGACAACGCGAAGACCAAGTTCATCTCGGTCCCGGAAGACTATCTACTCGGCCGCGTGCTGGCGAAAAACGTCGTCGACGGCGACACCGGTGAAGTCATCGCCAACGCGAATGACGAAATCACCGAGACCGTCCTCGAGAAGCTGCGCGAATCGAAGATCAAAGACATCCAGACGCTCTACACGAACGATCTGGATCAAGGTCCGTACATCTCGTCGACGCTGCGTATCGACGAAACCGCGGACAAGATGGCCGCTCGCATCGCGATCTACCGCATGATGCGTCCGGGCGAACCGCCGACCGAAGAAGCGGTCGAGGCGCTGTTCAACCGTCTGTTCTACAGCGAAGACGCATACGACCTGTCCAAGGTGGGTCGTATGAAGTTCAATCGCCGTGTCGGCCGCGATGAAATCGTCGGCCCGATGACGCTGCAAGACGACGACATCCTCGCTACGATCAAGATCTTGGTCGAACTGCGTAACGGTAAGGGTGAAGTCGACGACATCGACCACTTGGGCAATCGCCGTGTGCGTTGCGTCGGCGAACTGGCGGAAAACCAGTTCCGCGCCGGTCTGGTGCGTGTCGAACGTGCTGTGAAGGAACGCCTCGGCCAGGCCGAAAGCGAAAACCTGATGCCGCACGACCTGATCAACTCGAAGCCGATTTCGTCGGCAATTCGCGAGTTCTTCGGTTCGTCGCAGCTGTCGCAGTTTATGGACCAGACGAATCCGCTGTCGGAAATCACCCACAAGCGCCGTGTCTCGGCACTTGGCCCGGGCGGTTTGACGCGTGAGCGCGCAGGCTTTGAAGTCCGCGACGTCCACCCGACGCACTATGGTCGTGTCTGCCCGATCGAAACGCCTGAAGGTCCGAACATCGGCCTGATCAACTCGCTCGCTCTGTACGCGCACCTGAACGAATACGGCTTCCTCGAAACGCCGTATCGCAAGGTCGTGGACGGCAAGGTGACCGACCAGATCGATTACCTGTCGGCGATCGAAGAAGGTCGTTACGTGATCGCTCAGGCGAACGCGGCAGTGGCTGAAGACGGCACGCTAACCGACGAACTCGTGTCGTCGCGTGAAGCGGGCGAAACGCTGATGGTCACGCCGGACCGTATCCAGTACATGGACGTGGCGCCGTCGCAGATCGTGTCGGTGGCTGCATCGCTGATTCCGTTCCTCGAGCACGACGACGCGAACCGCGCGTTGATGGGCTCGAACATGCAGCGTCAGGCTGTGCCGTGTCTGCGTCCCGAAAAGGCCGTGGTGGGTACGGGTATCGAGCGTACGGTGGCGGTCGACTCGGGTACGACGGTTCAGGCATTCCGCGGCGGTGTGGTCGATTATGTCGACGCCGGCCGTATGGTGATCCGCGTGAACGACGATGAAGCCGTTGCTGGCGACGTCGGCGTGGACATCTACAACCTGATCAAGTACACGCGTTCGAACCAGAACACGAACATCAACCAGCGCCCGATCGTGAAGGTCGGCGACATCGTGTCGCGTGGCGACGTGCTGGCTGACGGCGCATCGACCGATCTGGGTGAGCTGGCTCTTGGCCAGAACATGCTGGTCGCGTTCATGCCGTGGAACGGCTACAACTTCGAAGACTCGATTTTGATCTCGGAGAAGGTGGTTGCAGACGACCGTTACACGTCGATCCACATCGAAGAACTGAACGTCGTGGCTCGCGACACGAAGCTCGGACCGGAAGAAATCACGCGCGACATCTCGAACCTGGCTGAAGTGCAACTCGGCCGTCTCGATGAGTCGGGCATCGTCTACATCGGCGCGGAAGTCGAAGCAGGCGACGTGCTGGTCGGCAAGGTCACGCCGAAGGGCGAAACCCAGCTGACGCCGGAAGAAAAGCTGCTGCGCGCGATCTTCGGTGAAAAGGCTTCGGACGTGAAGGACACGTCGCTGCGCGTGCCGTCGGGCATGAGCGGCACGGTCATCGACGTGCAAGTGTTCACGCGTGAAGGCATTCAGCGCGACAAGCGCGCGCAACAGATCATCGACGATGAACTGAAGCGCTATCGCCTCGACTTGAACGACCAGTTGCGCATCGTGGAAGGCGACGCGTTCCAGCGTCTCGCACGTATGCTCGACGGCAAGGTCGCGAACGGCGGTCCTAAGAAGCTGGCAAAGGGCACGAAGATCGAACAGGCTTACCTGCAAGATCTGGATCATTACCACTGGTTCGACATCCGCCTCGCGGACGAAGAAGCAGCGGCACAGCTCGAAGCCATCAAGGACTCGATCGAACAGAAGCGTCACCAGTTCGATCTGGCGTTCGAAGAGAAGCGCAAGAAGCTCACGCAAGGCGACGAACTGCCGCCGGGCGTGTTGAAGATGGTCAAGGTGTACCTGGCAGTGAAGCGCCGCCTGCAGCCTGGCGACAAGATGGCCGGCCGTCACGGTAACAAGGGTGTCGTGTCGAAGATCGTTCCGATCGAAGACATGCCGTACATGGCCGACGGCCGTCCGGCTGACGTCGTTCTGAATCCGCTCGGCGTGCCGTCGCGGATGAACGTCGGTCAGGTTCTCGAAGTGCATCTGGGTTGGGCCGCGAAGGGTCTCGGCTGGCGTATCGGCGAAATGCTGCAGCGTCAGGCGAAGATCGCTGAACTGCGCGAATTCCTGACCAAGATCTACAACGAGTCGGGCCGCGCCGAAGAGCTTGACAGCTTCACCGACGACGAAATCGTCGAACTGGCGAAGAACCTGCGCGAAGGCGTGCCGTTCGCAACGCCGGTGTTCGACGGTGCGACGGAAGAAGAAATGTCGCGCGCGCTGGATCTGGCATTCCCGGACGACATCGCGAAGAACCTCGGCATGACGCCGTCGAAGAATCAGGTGCGTCTGTACGACGGCCGGACCGGCGAAATGTTCGAACGTACGGTGACGGTCGGCTACATGCACTACCTGAAGCTGCACCACCTGGTCGACGACAAGATGCACGCGCGTTCCACGGGCCCGTACTCGCTCGTGACGCAGCAGCCGTTGGGCGGTAAGGCGCAGTTCGGTGGCCAGCGTTTCGGTGAAATGGAAGTGTGGGCGCTCGAAGCGTACGGCGCATCGTACGTGCTGCAGGAAATGCTGACGGTGAAGTCGGACGACGTGACAGGCCGGACCAAGGTGTACGAGAACCTGGTCAAGGGCGATCACGTGATCGATGCAGGCATGCCGGAATCCTTCAACGTGTTGGTGAAGGAAATCCGCTCGCTCGGTATCGACATCGACCTCGACCGCAACTAATCGGACTACTGGAGAGAAGCGATGAAAGCTTTGCTCGATCTATTCAAGCAAGTCCAACAACCTGAAGTTTTTGACGCGATCAAGATCGGTCTGGCTTCGCCAGACAAGATCCGTTCGTGGTCGTTCGGTGAAGTGAAGAAGCCGGAAACCATCAACTACCGGACGTTCAAGCCGGAACGCGATGGTTTGTTCTGCGCGAAAATTTTCGGGCCGATCAAAGACTATGAATGCCTTTGCGGCAAGTACAAGCGCCTGAAGCACCGTGGCGTGATCTGCGAGAAGTGCGGCGTCGAAGTGACGCTGGCGAAGGTGCGTCGCGAACGGATGGGCCACATTGAACTGGCCTCGCCGGTTGCGCACATCTGGTTCCTGAAGTCGCTGCCGTCGCGTCTGGGCATGGTGCTCGACATGACGTTGCGCGACATCGAACGCGTGCTGTACTTCGAAGCATATGTGGTGATCGATCCGGGCATGACGCCGCTGAAAGCGCGGCAGATCATGACCGAAGAGGATTACTACAACAAGGTCGAAGAATACGGTGACGAATTCCGTGCCGAAATGGGCGCGGAAGGCGTTCGCGAGCTGCTGCGCGCGATCAATATCGACGAACAGGTTGAAATGCTCCGTACCGAACTCAAGAACACGGGTTCGGAAGCGAAGATCAAGAAGTATGCGAAGCGCCTGAAGGTGCTCGAGGCTTTCCAGCGTTCGGGCATCAAGCCTGACTGGATGGTGCTCGAAGTGCTGCCGGTGCTGCCGCCGGAACTGCGTCCGCTGGTGCCGCTGGATGGCGGCCGCTTCGCGACGTCGGACCTGAACGACCTGTATCGCCGCGTGATCAACCGTAACAACCGGTTGAAGCGTCTGCTCGAACTGAAGGCGCCTGAAATCATCGTCCGCAACGAAAAGCGGATGCTGCAGGAAGCCGTCGATTCGCTGCTCGACAACGGTCGTCGCGGTAAGGCAATGACCGGCGCGAACAAGCGTCCGCTGAAGTCGCTCGCTGACATGATCAAGGGTAAAGGCGGTCGTTTCCGTCAGAACTTGCTCGGTAAGCGCGTCGACTATTCGGGCCGTTCGGTGATCGTGGTCGGCCCGACGCTCAAGCTTCATCAGTGCGGTCTGCCGAAGCTGATGGCGCTCGAACTGTTCAAGCCGTTCATCTTCAACAAGCTGGAAGTGATGGGTGTTGCTACCACCATCAAGGCTGCGAAGAAGGAAGTCGAGAACCAGACGCCGGTGGTGTGGGACATTCTCGAAGAAGTCATTCGCGAACATCCGGTCATGCTGAACCGCGCGCCTACGCTGCACCGTCTTGGCATTCAGGCTTTCGAGCCGGTGCTGATCGAAGGTAAGGCGATCCAGCTGCACCCGCTCGTTTGCGCGGCGTTCAACGCCGACTTCGACGGTGACCAGATGGCTGTTCACGTTCCGCTGTCGCTCGAAGCGCAGATGGAAGCGCGCACGCTGATGCTGGCGTCGAACAACGTGCTGTTCCCGGCTAACGGCGATCCGTCGATCGTGCCGTCGCAGGATATCGTGCTCGGTCTGTACTACGCGACCCGTGAAGCTGTGAACGCGAAGGGCGAAGGCCTGACGTTCACCGGCGTTTCGGAAGCGCTGCGTGCATACGAGAACAAGGAAGTCGAGCTCGCCTCGCGCGTCAACGTGCGGATCACCGAAATGGTCCACAACGAAGACAAGTCGGAAGGTGCGCCGGCGTTCGTGCCGAAGATCTCGCTGTACGCGACGACCGTCGGCCGTGCAATCCTGTCGGAAATTCTGCCGCCGGGCCTGCCGTTCTCGGTGCTGAACAAGCCGCTGAAGAAGAAGGAAATCTCGCGTCTGATCAACACCGCGTTCCGCAAGTGCGGTCTGCGTGAAACGGTGATTTTCGCCGACCAGTTGATGCAGTCGGGTTTCCGTCTGGCCACGCGCGCTGGTATCTCGATCTGCGTCGACGACATGCTCGTGCCGCCGCAGAAGGAAACCATCGTCGGCGACGCCGCGAAGAAGGTGAAGGAATACGACCGTCAGTACATGTCGGGTCTCGTCACGTCGCAAGAGCGCTACAACAACGTCGTCGACATCTGGTCGGCAACGTCGGAAGCGGTCGGCAAGGCGATGATGGAACAGCTGTCGACGGAACCGGTGGTGGATCGCGACGGCAACGAAACGCGTCAGGAATCGTTCAACTCCATCTACATGATGGCGGACTCGGGCGCTCGTGGTTCCGCAGTTCAGATTCGTCAGCTGGCCGGTATGCGTGGCCTGATGGCGAAGCCGGACGGCTCGATCATCGAGACGCCGATTACGGCGAACTTCCGTGAAGGTCTGAACGTGTTGCAGTACTTCATCTCGACCCACGGCGCACGTAAGGGTCTGGCTGATACGGCACTGAAGACGGCAAACTCCGGTTACCTGACGCGACGTCTCGTCGACGTGACGCAGGATCTGGTGGTGGTCGAGGACGATTGCGGTACGTCCAACGGCGTGGCGATGAAGGCGTTGGTCGAAGGCGGTGAAGTCGTCGAAGCACTGCGTGACCGTATTCTCGGTCGCGTCGCGGTGGCTGACGTCGTCAATCCGGAATCGCAGGAAACGCTGTACGAAGCGGGCAGCCTGCTCGACGAAGATGCGGTCGAAGAAATCGAGCGCCTCGGCATCGACGAAGTGCGCGTTCGTACCCCGCTGACGTGCGAAACACGTTACGGTCTGTGCGCAGCTTGCTACGGCCGCGACCTGGGCCGCGGCTCGCTCGTGAATGTCGGTGAGGCAGTCGGTGTGATCGCCGCTCAGTCGATCGGTGAGCCGGGCACGCAGCTGACCATGCGTACGTTCCACATCGGTGGTGCGGCGTCGCGTGCGGCAGTGGCTTCGTCGGTTGAAGCCAAGTCGAACGGTACGGTGCGCTTCACGTCGACGATGCGTTACGTCACTAACGCGAAGGGCGAGCAGATCGTCATTTCGCGTTCGGGCGAAGCGATGATCACCGACGACCACGGTCGCGAGCGCGAACGTCACAAGGTGCCGTACGGCGCGACGCTGTTGCAGCTGGACGGCGCGCAGATCAAGGCCGGCACGCAACTGGCGACGTGGGACCCGATGACGCGTCCGATCATCACCGAGTACGGTGGTACGGTGAAGTTCGAGAACGTCGAAGAAGGCGTGACCGTTGCGAAGCAGATCGACGACGTGACGGGTCTTTCGACTCTCGTCGTGATCGACGTGAAGCGCCGCGGTTCGCAAGCTTCGAAGACGGTGCGTCCGCAGGTCAAGCTGCTCGACGCGAACGGCGAGGAAGTGAAGATCCCCAACACCGAGCACTCGGTGCAGATCGGCTTCCAGGTCGGCGCTCTGATCACCGTGAAGGACGGTCAGCAAGTGCAGGTCGGTGAAGTGCTCGCACGTATCCCGACTGAATCGCAAAAGACGCGTGACATTACCGGCGGTCTGCCGCGTGTGGCGGAACTGTTCGAAGCACGTTCGCCGAAGGACGCAGGTATCCTGGCGGAAGTCACGGGTACGACGTCGTTCGGTAAGGACACGAAGGGCAAGCAGCGTCTCGTTATCACGGACCTCGAGGGCAACCAGCACGAGTTCCTGATCGCGAAGGAAAAGCAGGTTCTGGTTCACGATGGTCAGGTCGTCAACAAGGGCGAAATGATCGTGGACGGACCGGCGGATCCGCACGACATCCTGCGTTTGCAGGGCGTCGAAGCGCTGTCGCGCTACATCGTGGACGAAGTGCAGGACGTGTACCGTCTGCAAGGCGTGAAGATCAACGACAAGCACATTGAAGTGATTGTTCGTCAGATGCTGCGCCGCGTGCAGATTACGGACAACGGCGATACGCGTTTCATCCCGGGCGAACAGGTCGAGCGGTCGGATATGCTCGACGAGAACGACCGTATGATCGCGGAAGACAAGCGTCCGGCAACGTACGAAAACGTGTTGCTCGGTATCACGAAGGCGTCGCTGTCGACCGACTCGTTCATCTCTGCGGCATCGTTCCAGGAAACGACCCGCGTGCTGACCGAAGCGGCGATTATGGGCAAGCGCGACGATCTGCGTGGTCTGAAGGAAAACGTGATCGTTGGCCGTCTGATTCCGGCCGGTACGGGTCTCGCGTTCCACAAGGCACGCAAGAGCAAGGAACTGTCCGACCGCGAGCGTTTCGATCAGATCGCAGCGGAAGAGTCGTTCGAATTCGGTACGCCGGAAACCCCGGCCGCCGAACAGCAGCACTCAGGCGAATAAGTCCCGGCGGCGTAAGCCGCTTGGGGCTCTAGCCAGCGAAGCCGCTCAGTTTCGACTGAGCGGCTTTTTTTTGCGCCGCTTTTTTACGCGTTCTTGTCCATTCGCAGGCCAGATGGCTAACGTTGTTGCAAAGCGCGGGCGCAGCGCGAATGCGTTGGTAAAATTCGTGTCACCCGCTTTACGCTGCTTCTCTCAAATTCATGTCCCGTCCGCTCGAAATCCTCAACGAAGTTTTTGGTTACCCCGCGTTCAGAGGACAGCAAGGCGAAATTGTCGAACACGTCGCTGGCGGCGGCGATTGTCTCGTACTGATGCCAACGGGCGGCGGGAAGTCGCTGTGTTATCAGATCCCGTCGCTGGTGCGCCGCGAAGGCGGCTTCGGCACGGGTATCGTGGTCTCGCCGTTGATCGCGCTGATGCAGGATCAGGTGGCCGCGCTCACGGAAGTCGGCGTGCGCGCCGCTTACCTGAACTCCACGCTTTCGAGCGCGGAGGCGATGGCTACCGAGCGTGCGCTGCGTGACGGCGACATCGATCTGCTCTACGTCGCGCCCGAACGTTTGATGACGCCGCGATTCCAGGAGTTGCTGGAGCGCACCCGGATTGGACTTTTCGCCATCGACGAAGCGCATTGCGTCTCGCAATGGGGGCACGATTTCCGGCCCGAATATATCCAGCTCTCGGTTCTGCACGAGCGCTTCCCGAATGTGCCGCGCATTGCGCTGACCGCGACCGCGGACGCCATCACGCGAGACGAAATCATTCACCGTCTCGCACTCGACGACGCGCGCATTTTCGTTTCGAGTTTCGATCGGCCCAATATCCGTTATCGCATCGTCGAAAAGGACAACGCGCGCACGCAGTTGCTCGACTTTATTCGCGCCGAACACACGCGGGCGGACGGGACGACCGACGCAGGGGTGGTCTATTGCTTGTCGCGGCGCAAAGTCGAAGAGACGGCCGAATGGCTCAAAGAAAAGGGTATGCGCGCGTTGCCGTATCACGCAGGCATGGAATTCGAGACGCGTCAGAAGCACCAGGAGATGTTTCAGCGCGAGGAAGGCATTGTGATGTGCGCGACGATCGCGTTCGGCATGGGCATCGACAAGCCGGACGTGCGGTTCGTCGCTCACCTCGATTTGCCGAAGAGTGTCGAAGGGTATTACCAGGAAACCGGCCGCGCCGGCCGCGATGGCATGCCGGCCAATGCATGGATGGCCTACGGTCTAGGCGACGTCGTGCAGCAGCGCAAGATGATCGACGAGTCTGATGCGGACGACGCACACAAGCGCGTCCAGACCGGCAAGCTGGATGCGCTTCTTGGTTTGTGCGAAGCGGCGACGTGCCGGCGCGTGCGCCTTCTCGCGTATTTCGGCGAATCGAGCAAACCTTGCGGTAACTGCGACAACTGCCTTGAGCCACCCGACACGTGGGACGCGACGCGCGAGTCGCAGATGGCGCTGTCGTGCGTGTTTCGCGCGCAGCGGGCGAGCGGTTTTCACTTCGGCGCGGGCCATCTCATCGACATTCTGCGCGGCAATCGCAGCGAGAAAATACTGCAGCGCGGGCACGAAAAACTGACCACATTCGGCATTGGCGCGGCACTCGGCGAACCGGAGTGGCGCGCGGTGTTTCGCCAGTTGGTGGCGTTCGGTTATCTGACAGTCGATCACGAAGGATTCGGCTCGCTCGTTCTCACCGAGGCCAGCAAACCCGTTTTAAAGGGCGAGCAAAATGTCACGATGCGCCGTTATGTAAAGCCCACGCGTACTCGCCAGTCGTCTGGTCGAACCAGCGAACGAGCGGATCCGACGATCGGCATGGGGCCGCGGGAGCGCGCGCGCTGGGATCGGCTACGCGCATGGCGCACGGAAACCGCGAAGAGCGACGGCGTACCCGCCTACGTGATTTTCCACGACGCGACGCTTGCGGAGATCGCTCGAAACGGCCCCGATTCCATTGAAGATTTGCGCGGCATTCCGGGCATGGGCGCGCGCAAGCTCGATCGTTTCGGGGACGAACTGCTCGAAGTCGTTGCCGCTGATTAAGTGGAGCGCCGTCGTCAGCCAACGTGCGCAGGTCTGCGAAACATTGCAACCTGTTGACTCGCTTAGCCTTTTCGGAATATTATGCTAGGTTCCGGTCTTTGGGATGCACGCGCGCGGACTCCGTCCACGTACTTGTAGTCGAAGCCGGAAGTTCGATGCGCAATCGTTTCTGCTTTGCCCGGAAACAGATGCGTCGATTTTGTTCAATTTCAGGAATAGACAATGCCAACCATCAATCAACTGGTTCGCAAAGGCCGCGCGTCGGAAACGACGAAGAGCAAGAGCCCGGCCTTGCAGGACTGCCCCCAGCGTCGCGGCGTGTGCACCCGTGTGTACACCACGACGCCGAAGAAGCCGAACTCGGCACTGCGTAAAGTTGCTAAGGTGCGCCTCACGAACGGTTTCGAAGTCATTTCGTACATCGGTGGTGAAGGCCACAACCTGCAGGAACACTCGGTCGTGCTGATTCGCGGCGGCCGTGTGAAGGACTTGCCGGGTGTGCGTTACCACATGGTTCGCGGCTCGCTGGATACCCAGGGCGTCAAGGATCGTAAGCAGGCTCGCTCGAAGTACGGTGCGAAGCGTGCCAAGGCTGGCAAGTAATCATCAGCCGGTCCGTAGTTCAGGTCGCCTGCAAAGGCGGTAATAGCGGTGGTGCCGGAATCGCCGGTGCTGTCGAGTAAGTGGTCACCCGACCAGGCTGGTAAGTCGTTAGAGATGAATCGGGTTAGTTGGTGGCCGCGGGGCTAAAACAGCTCCAACTGAAAAGTTAAAGGAAGAATCATGCCGCGTCGTCGCGAAGTCCCCAAGCGGGAAGTGTTGCCGGATCCGAAGTTCGGTAACGTTGATGTAGCTAAGTTCATGAACGTGCTGATGCTCTCCGGCAAGAAGTCGGTTGCTGAGCGCATTGTGTACGGCGCTTTCGAACAGATCCAGACCAAGGGTGGCAAGGACCCGCTGGAAGTGTTCACGGTAGCGCTCAACAACGTCAAGCCGGTGGTCGAAGTCAAGAGCCGCCGCGTTGGTGGTGCGAACTATCAGGTTCCGGTCGAAGTGCGCCCGTCGCGTCGTATGGCATTGGCGATGCGTTGGCTGCGTGAAGCCGCGAAGAAGCGCAGCGAGAAGTCGATGGCCCTGCGTCTGGCAGGTGAACTTTCCGAAGCGGCCGAAGGCCGTGGCGGCGCAATGAAGAAGCGCGACGAAGTTCACCGGATGGCAGAAGCCAACAAGGCGTTCTCGCATTTCCGTTTCTAAGCTTCCCGAATCCGGGTTAGCAGACAAAAACGGAAAGAAATTCCGGGCGGGTGCGCTTACAAAGCGCCTCGCCCGTTTGTGTTACAGCGCGATGGGTATTTTCTCGCATCGCGTCATCCCCATAGAGGATCAAAGTGGCTCGCAAGACACCTATCGAGCGCTACCGTAACATCGGTATTAGCGCTCACATCGACGCCGGCAAGACGACGACGACCGAGCGCATCCTGTTCTATACCGGCGTGAACCACAAGATTGGTGAAGTTCACGACGGCGCTGCCACCATGGACTGGATGGAGCAGGAGCAGGAACGCGGCATCACGATTACGTCGGCTGCTACGACGGCGTTCTGGAAAGGCATGGCCGGCGACCGCGCTGAGCACCGCATCAACATCATCGACACCCCGGGCCACGTCGACTTCACGATTGAAGTTGAGCGCTCCATGCGCGTGCTCGACGGCGCGTGCATGGTGTACTGCGCTGTGGGTGGCGTGCAGCCCCAGTCGGAAACCGTGTGGCGTCAGGCTAACAAGTACAAGGTTCCGCGTCTCGCGTTCATCAACAAGATGGACCGTACCGGCGCGAACTTCTTCAAGGTTTACGACCAGCTGAAGCTGCGTCTGAAGGCAAACCCGGTTCCGGTCGTGGTGCCTATCGGCGCGGAAGAAAACTTCACGGGTGTCGTCGACCTGATGAAGATGAAAGCGATCATTTGGGACGACGCGTCCCAAGGCACCAAGTTCTCGTACGAAGAAATTCCGGCTGAGCTCGCCGACACGTGCAATGAATGGCGTGAAAAGATGGTCGAAGCAGCGGCTGAATCGAGCGAAGATCTGATGAACAAGTACCTCGAGTCGGGCGAACTGACGGAAGAGGAAATCATCAAGGGTCTGCGCGACCGTACGATCGCTTGCGAAATCCAGCCGATGCTGTGCGGCACCGCGTTCAAGAACAAGGGCGTGCAACGCATGCTGGATGCCGTGCTCGATTTCCTGCCGTCGCCGATCGACATCCCGCCGGTCACTGGCGAGCTGGAAAACGGTGAGCAAGGCGAGCGCCGCGCTGCCGACGACGAAAAGTTCTCGGCTCTGGCATTCAAGATCATGACCGACCCGTTCGTCGGCCAGCTGATCTTCTTCCGCGTGTACTCGGGCGTCGTCAATTCGGGCGACACCGTGCTGAACGCGACCAAAGACAAGAAGGAACGTCTGGGTCGTATTCTGCAGATGCACGCGAACCAGCGCGAGGAAATCAAGGAAGTTCGCGCGGGCGACATCGCTGCAGCAGTCGGCCTGAAAGACGCAACGACCGGCGACACGCTGTGCGATCCGCAAAGCCCGATCGTCCTCGAGCGCATGATTTTCCCGGAGCCGGTGATTTCGCAGGCTGTTGAGCCGAAGACGAAGCCCGACCAGGAAAAAATGGGTCTGGCGCTGAACCGTCTGGCACAGGAAGATCCGTCGTTCCGCGTTCAAACGGACGAAGAATCGGGCCAAACGATTATTTCGGGCATGGGCGAGCTCCACCTGGAAATTCTCGTCGACCGTATGAAGCGCGAATTCGGCGTGGAAGCGACCGTCGGCAAGCCGCAGGTTGCTTACCGTGAAACGATTCGTGGCAAGGCAGAAGACGTTGACGGCAAGTTCGTCAAGCAGTCGGGTGGTCGCGGCCAGTACGGTCACGCGGTCATCACGCTCGAGCCGAACGAGCAAGGCAAGGGTTACGAGTTCCTCGACGAGATCAAGGGCGGTGTGATTCCGCGCGAATACATCCCGGCGGTGGACAAGGGTATCCAGGAAACGCTGAAGGCAGGCGTGCTGGCGGGCTTCCCGGTTGTCGACGTCAAGGTTCACCTGACGTTCGGTTCGTACCACGACGTTGACTCGAACGAAAATGCGTTCCGCATGGCCGGCTCGATGGCGTTCAAGGAAGCAATGCGCAAGGCTCAACCGGTCATCCTCGAACCGATGATGGCTGTGGAAGTCGAAACGCCGGAAGACTACATGGGCAACGTGATGGGCGACCTGTCGGGCCGTCGCGGTATCGTCCAGGGTATGGACGATATGGTTGGCGGTGGCAAGATTGTTCGCGCCGAAGTGCCGCTGTCCGAAATGTTCGGCTACTCGACGTCGCTGCGTTCGCTGACCCAGGGTCGCGCAACGTATACGATGGAGTTCAAGCACTACTCCGAAGCACCGCGTAACGTGTCGGAAGCAATCATCAACGCGAAGTCGAAGTAATTGCGCGGCAAGTCATTCAACGATTAACTTTTTGAAAGAAGAGAAACATGGCTAAAGGTAAATTCGAACGGACCAAGCCGCACGTGAACGTCGGCACGATCGGTCACGTTGACCACGGCAAGACCACGCTGACGGCAGCGATCACGACGGTTCTGACGCAGAAGTTCGGCGGCGAAGCGAAGGCATACGACCAGATCGACGCGGCGCCGGAAGAAAAGGCACGTGGTATCACGATCAACACGGCGCACGTCGAGTACGAAACGGCTAACCGCCACTACGCACACGTTGACTGCCCGGGCCACGCTGACTATGTGAAGAACATGATCACGGGCGCCGCGCAGATGGACGGCGCGATCCTGGTGTGCTCGGCCGCTGACGGCCCGATGCCGCAAACGCGTGAGCACATCCTGCTGGCGCGTCAGGTTGGCGTTCCGTACATCATCGTGTTCCTGAACAAGTGCGACATGGTGGACGACGCTGAGCTGCTGGAGCTGGTCGAGATGGAAGTGCGCGAGCTTCTGTCGAAGTACGACTTCCCGGGCGACGACACGCCGATCATCAAGGGTTCGGCCAAGTTGGCGCTGGAAGGCGACAAGGGCGAGCTGGGCGAAGTGGCGATCATGAATCTGGCCGACGCGCTGGACACGTACATCCCGACGCCGGAGCGCGCAGTGGACGGCGCATTCCTGATGCCGGTGGAAGACGTGTTCTCGATCTCGGGTCGCGGCACGGTGGTGACGGGTCGCGTGGAGCGTGGCGTCGTGAAGGTCGGCGAGGAAATCGAAATCGTTGGTATCAAGCCGACGGTGAAGACGACCTGCACGGGCGTGGAAATGTTCCGCAAGCTGCTCGACCAGGGTCAGGCGGGCGACAACGTCGGTATCCTGCTGCGCGGCACGAAGCGCGAAGACGTGGAGCGTGGCCAGGTGCTGGCCAAGCCGGGTTCGATCAACCCGCACACGCACTTCACGGCTGAGGTGTACGTGCTGAGCAAGGACGAAGGCGGCCGTCACACGCCGTTCTTCAACAACTATCGTCCGCAGTTCTACTTCCGTACGACGGACGTGACGGGCTCGATCGAGTTGCCAAAGGACAAGGAAATGGTCATGCCGGGCGACAACGTGTCGATCACGGTGAAGCTGATCAACCCGATCGCGATGGAAGAAGGTCTGCGCTTCGCTATCCGCGAAGGCGGCCGTACCGTCGGCGCCGGTGTCGTTGCCAAGATTCTCGAGTAAGATCGCGGATTGACGTATTTGCTGTAAGTGGTGCCCGGAGCCGGGCGCCGGCCCTCAGCGGGCGCCCGGCTCTACGTTCTTTTACTGTCTGGCGGCGCAATACCGCCTCGCTCTTTTTCAAGGAATTGTCATGCAGAACCAGAAAATCCGCATTCGCCTGAAGGCTTTCGACTATCGCCTGATCGACCAATCGGCTGCTGAAATCGTCGACACGGCAAAGCGGACTGGCGCAATCGTTCGTGGTCCGGTGCCCCTGCCGACCCGCATTCAACGCTTCGACATCCTGCGTTCGCCGCACGTCAACAAGACGTCGCGCGATCAGCTCGAAATCCGCACGCACCAGCGCCTGATGGACATCGTCGATCCGACGGACAAGACCGTCGACGCACTGATGAAGCTGGACTTGCCGGCTGGCGTGGACGTCGAAATCAAGCTGCAATAAGGGCTTCGAGCGTTGCTCAGCGCCGCTGACAACGCTAAGTCTTTGATTGCTTGCAGAAAACGAAAAGCCTCGCTATAATGCAAGGCTTTTCGCGCATTTGCGCAAAAAAGTCGGTGTGCTGCAGCATGAATTCATGCCCGAAACGGCACCGGCATTTTGTAAATTAGCCCCGACCAATCGCAGTCGGGAATGGAGAAAACGATGAGCCTTGGACTCGTAGGTCGCAAGGTTGGCATGACCCGTATCTTCACGGCAGAAGGGGATTCGATTCCCGTTACCGTGCTGGACGTGTCCGACAACCGCGTGACGCAGATCAAGACTGTTGAAACCGACGGCTACACGGCCGTGCAGGTTGCATTCGGTACGCGCCGTGCATCGCGTGTGACGAAGCCGTTGGCCGGTCATCTCGCCAAAGCCGGTGTTCAAGCCGGTGAAATCCTCAAAGAATTCCAGATCGACGCCGCTAAGGCTGCCGAGTTGTCGAACGGCACCGTAGTTGGTCCTGACCTGTTCGAAGTAGGCCAGAAGGTCGACGTGCAAGGCGTGTCGATTGGTAAGGGCTACGCCGGTACCATCAAGCGTTACAACTTCGCATCCGGCCGTGCATCGCACGGTAACTCGCGCTCGCACAACGTGCCGGGTTCGATCGGTATGGCGCAGGATCCGGGTCGTGTTTTCCCGGGTAAGCGCATGACCGGTCACATGGGTGACGACACGGTAACGGTGCAAAACCTCGAAATCGCTCGTATCGACGCTGACCGCAAGCTGTTGCTGGTCAAGGGCGCCGTTCCGGGTGCGAAGGGTGGCAAGGTATTCGTTACGCCGGCCGTGAAGACGCGTGCCGTGAAAGGAGCGAAATAATGGAACTTAAGCTCCTGAATGCCAATGGTCAGGAAGGTGCAGGCGTTAGCGCGTCGGACGTCGTGTTCGGCCGCGATTACAACGAAGCCCTGATTCACCAGGTGGTGGTTGCGTATCAAGCGAATGCCCGTAGCGGCAACCGCGCGCAGAAGGATCGTGAGCAAGTCAAGCACACGACCAAGAAGCCGTGGCGTCAGAAGGGTACGGGCCGCGCCCGTGCCGGTATGTCGTCGAGCCCGTTGTGGCGCGGCGGTGGCCGGATCTTCCCGAATTCGCCGGAAGAAAACTTTTCGCACAAGGTTAACAAGAAGATGCATCGCGCAGGTCTCTGCTCGATCTTCTCGCAGCTGGCCCGCGAAGGCCGTATCTCCGTTGTCGACGAGCTGACGCTCGAAGCTCCGAAGACCAAGCTGCTGGCCGAAAAATTCAAGGCGATGGGTCTCGACTCCGTGCTGGTGATTACCGACACGGTTGACGAAAACCTGTACCTCGCGTCGCGCAACCTCGCCCATGTGGCGGTTGTCGAGCCGCGTTACGCCGACCCGCTGTCGCTGATCTACTTCAAGAAGATCCTGATCACGAAGGCTGCGGTCGCCCAGATCGAGGAGTTGCTGTCATGAGCGAGATTCGCAAAAACGATCATCGTTTGATGCAGGTCCTGCTCGCGCCGGTGATCTCCGAAAAGGCGACGCTGGTGGCCGACAAGAACGAGCAAGTCGTGTTCGAAGTCGCGCCCGATGCCACGAAGCAGGAAGTGAAAGCTGCAGTCGAGCTGCTGTTCAAGGTGGAAGTCAATTCCGTCAACGTGCTGGTCTCGAAGGGCAAAGCCAAGCGCTTTGGCCGCTTCATGGGCAAGCGCAAAGACGTGAAGAAGGCATACGTCTGCCTGAAGCCCGGCCAGGAAATCAACTTTGAAGCGGAGGCCAAGTAATCATGGCAATCGTTAAAGTTAAGCCGACTTCGCCGGGTCGCCGCGCGATGGTCAAGGTGGTCAACAAGGATCTGTACAAGGGCAAGCCGTTTGCACCGCTGCTCGACTCGCAATCCTCCACCGCCGGCCGTAACAACAATGGCCACATCACTACGCGTCACAAGGGTGGTGGTCACAAGCATCATTACCGTGTCGTCGATTTCCGTCGCAACAAGGACGGTATCGCAGCGAAGGTCGAACGTCTCGAATACGATCCGAACCGTAGCGCGAACATCGCGCTAGTTCTGTATGCGGACGGCGAGCGCCGTTACATCATCGCTCCGAAGGGTATCACCGTCGGTCAGCAGCTGATGTCCGGTTCGGAAGCGCCGATTCGCGCAGGCAACACGCTGCCGATCCGCAACATTCCGGTCGGCACGACGATCCACTGCATCGAAATGCTGCCGGGCAAGGGCGCGCAAATGGCGCGTTCGGCTGGCACGTCGGCGATGTTGCTGGCTCGTGAAGGCATCTACGCACAGGTCCGCCTGCGCTCGGGTGAAATCCGCCGCGTCCACGTTGAGTGCCGCGCGACGATTGGTGAAGTTGGCAACGAAGAGCATAGCCTCCGTCAAATCGGTAAGGCTGGCGCAAACCGCTGGCGCGGTATCCGCCCGACGGTGCGCGGCGTTGCAATGAACCCGGTCGATCACCCGCACGGTGGTGGTGAAGGCAAGACGGCTGCAGGTCGCGATCCGGTGAGCCCGTGGGGCACGCCTGCTAAGGGTTATCGCACCCGCAGCAACAAGCGCACGACGAGCATGATCGTCCAGCGCCGTCACAAGCGTTAAGGAGTAGGCAATGGCACGTTCTGTAAAAAAAGGTCCGTTCTGCGACGCCCATTTGCTGAAGAAAGTTGAGGCGGCAGCAGCTTCGCGGGATAAGAAGCCGATCAAAACCTGGTCGCGTCGCTCGACGATCCTCCCGGATTTCATCGGTCTGACGATCGCCGTTCATAACGGCCGTCAACACGTTCCGGTGTACATCTCGGAAAACATGGTCGGCCACAAGCTTGGCGAGTTCGCACTGACCCGTACGTTCAAGGGTCACGCAGCCGACAAGAAGGCTAAGAAATAAGGGGCTCAAGATGGAAGTGAAAGCAATTCATCGCGGTGCCCGCATCTCGGCGCAGAAAACGCGCCTTGTGGCTGACCAGATCCGCGGTTTGCCGGTCGACAAGGCGCTGAACGTTCTGACGTTCTCGCCGAAGAAGGCTGCGGGAATCGTGAAAAAGGTCGTGCTGTCGGCGATCGCGAATGCGGAGCATAACGAAGGCGCCGATATCGATGAGCTCAAGATCACGAGCATTTACATCGACAAGGCTGCGTCGCTCAAGCGTTTTACCGCGCGCGCTAAAGGCCGTGGTAACCGCATCGAGAAGCAATCCTGTCACATCACTGTGACGGTCGGGAATTAAGGGGTCATACGATGGGACAGAAAATTCATCCGACTGGCTTCCGTTTGGCCGTCAGCCGCAATTGGGCGTCGCGTTGGTACGCGAACAACAACAATTTCGCGGCGATGTTGCAGGAAGACATCGGTGTTCGTGAATACCTGAAGAAGAAGCTGAAGAACGCTTCGGTTGGTCGCGTCGTTATCGAGCGTCCGGCGAAAAACGCGCGCATCACGATTTATAGCTCGCGTCCGGGTGTGGTCATCGGTAAGAAGGGCGAGGATATCGAGCTGCTGAAGTCGGAACTGCAACGCCGCATGGGCGTTCCGGTCCACGTCAACATCGAAGAAATCCGCAAGCCGGAAACCGATGCGCAACTGATCGCCGACTCGATCACGCAACAGCTCGAGCGCCGGATCATGTTCCGCCGCGCGATGAAGCGTGCGATGCAGAACGCGATGCGTCTGGGTGCTCAAGGCATCAAGATCATGAGCGCTGGTCGTCTGAACGGTATCGAAATCGCTCGTACGGAATGGTATCGCGAAGGTCGCGTTCCGCTTCATACGCTGCGCGCAGATATCGACTATGCGACTTCGGAAGCGAAGACGACGTACGGCATCATCGGCGTGAAGGTGTGGGTCTACAAGGGCGATACGCTCGGCCGCAACGACGCACCGGTGGTTGAAGAAGTCGCCGAAGAAAAGCGTCCGCGTCGCAACGCACGTCCGGGTGGCGATCGCCGTCCGCGTCGCGATGGTGAAGGTGGTGGCCCGGCAGGTGCACGCCGTGGCGCTCCTCGTCGTGCTGGCGGTGCCGGCGGCGACGGGAAGACTGGAGAATAACGATGCTGCAACCGAAACGCAGAAAGTATCGCAAAGAGCAGAAAGGTCGTAACACCGGTGTCGCTACCCGCGGTAACGCGGTGTCGTTCGGTGAATTCGGCCTGAAGGCTATCGGTCGTGGTCGTTTGACCGCGCGCCAGATTGAAGCGGCACGTCGTGCAATGACGCGTCACATCAAGCGTGGTGGCCGCATCTGGATCCGCATCTTCCCGGACAAGCCGATCTCGCACAAGCCGGCTGAAGTACGTATGGGTAACGGTAAAGGTAACCCTGAGTACTACGTCGCAGAGATTCAACCGGGCAAGATGCTGTACGAAATGGACGGCGTAACCGAAGAGCTGGCACGCGAAGCGTTCCGTCTGGCTGCAGCTAAGCTGCCGCTGAAGACGACCTTCATCGTGCGTCAGCTCGGCGCCTAAGGAGCAAATGATGAAGGCTTCCGAACTTCACCAGAAAGATCAGGCCGCGCTCAACAAGGAGCTGTCGGACCTGCTGAAGGCGCAATTCGGCCTGCGCATGCAACTCGCGACCCAGCAGCTCACGAACACGAGCCAGCTGAAGAAGGTTCGTCGCGACATCGCACGTGTGCGGACCGTCCTGACTGAGAAGGCGAACCAGAAATGAACGATAGCGTAAAAACCTCGCTCAAGCGGACGCTGGTCGGCAAGGTCGTCAGCAACAAGATGGACAAGACGGTCACCGTGCTGGTTGAGCACCGCGTGAAGCACCCGATCTACGGCAAGTATGTTGTGCGCTCGAAGAAGTACCACGCGCACGACGACGCGAACACGTACAACGAGGGTGACCTCGTTGAAATCCAGGAAACTCGTCCGATTTCGAAGACGAAGGCTTGGGTTGTGGCTCGCCTGGTCGAGGCTGCTCGCGTCATCTGACGCCGCTGAGTAGTAGAAGTTGTTGAAATCGCAGTAGATTTCGCTTGCAAGACCGAGATTATTTGTTATAATCTCGGTCTTCCCTCTTTATGGGAGCCCCGTCGCGGGCGAAGTTGGTGGGGGAAGCGGTTCAGGCGCCAGTCTGTCCCGAAGGATTCACCGGATTGCGATGGCGGGTTTCGTTTGCCGTCGCTGCTGTTCTAACCCAAGCAGCCGATTGGCTGACGGGACCAAGACTGACCGGGTACGCCATGGTGGTGTGACCGGATTAAGTTGGGAAAGATAAACCATGATCCAGACCGAAACTCGGCTTGAAGTGGCCGACAACACGGGTGCGCGTGAAGTCATGTGCATCAAGGTGCTCGGCGGCTCGAAGCGTCGTTATGCCAGCATTGGCGACATCATCAAGGTGACCGTCAAAGAAGCAACGCCGCGCGGGCGCGTGAAGAAAGGCGAAATTTATAACGCCGTGGTGGTTCGCACCGCCAAGGGCGTGCGCCGTCAGGACGGCTCGCTGATCAAGTTCGATGGCAACGCCGCAGTGTTGTTGAATGCCAAGCTCGAACCTATTGGCACCCGTATTTTCGGGCCTGTCACGCGCGAGTTGCGCAGCGAACGATTCATGAAGATCGTTTCGTTGGCACCTGAAGTGCTGTAAGGAGTCGCGATGAACAAGATTCGCAAAGGTGACGAAGTTATCGTCATCACCGGCAAAGATAAAGGCAAGCGCGGCGTCGTGCTGTCCGTTGGCGAAGGCAAGGTCACTGTCGAGGGTATCAATCTCGTCAAGAAACACGTCAAGCCGAACCCGATGAAGGGTACGACGGGTGGTGTGGAAGCCAAGACGATGCCGCTGCAAATTTCGAACGTCGCATTGGTCGACGCGAATGGCAAGGCGTCGCGTGTAGGCATCAAGGTCGAAGGAGACAAGAAGGTCCGTTTCCTTAAGACGACTGGTGCCGAGCTGAGCGCCTGACGCTGCGGAGTAAAAAAATGGCTCGTTTGCAAGAGTTTTACAAAGAAAAGGTTGTACCCGGCCTCATCGAGAAGTTCGGTTACAAGTCCGTGATGGAAGTGCCGCGCATCACCAAGATCACCCTGAACATGGGCCTTGGCGAAGCGGTTGCTGACAAGAAGATCATCGAAAACGCCGTTGGCGACCTGACGAAGATCGCAGGCCAGAAGCCGGTGATCACGAAGGCACGCAAGGCAATCGCTGGCTTCAAGATCCGTCAGGGATACCCGATCGGTGCAATGGTGACGTTGCGTGGTCAGGCAATGTACGAATTTCTGGACCGTTTCGTGACGGTTGCGCTCCCCCGTGTGCGTGACTTCCGTGGCGTGTCGGGTCGTGCGTTCGACGGTCGCGGCAACTACAACATCGGTGTGAAAGAGCAGATCATTTTCCCCGAAATCGACTACGACAAGATCGACGCACTGCGTGGGCTGAACATCAGCATCACGACGACTGCGAAGACCGACGACGAAGCAAAGGCTCTGCTCGCCAGCTTCAAGTTCCCGTTCAGAAACTGAGGTTACCGTGGCTAAACTGGCACTGATCGAACGTGAAAAGAAGCGTGCTCGCCTCGCCGCTAAGTACGCGCCCAAGCGTGCAGAGTTGAAGGCGATCATTGGCGATATGAGCAAGTCGGACGAAGAGCATTACGCAGCACGTCTGGAACTGCAACAACTGCCGCGCAACTCTAACCCGACCCGTAAGCGCAATCGTTGCGCAATTACCGGTCGTCCGCGCGGTACGTTCCGTAAATTCGGGCTGGCGCGTAACAAGATTCGCGAAATCGCGTTCCGCGGCGAGATCCCTGGCCTGACCAAGGCGAGCTGGTAATAGGAGAAACGTAAATGAGCATGAGTGATCCTATCGCCGATATGCTGACTCGCATCCGCAACGCGCAGATGGTTGAGAAAGTCTCGGTGACTATGCCCTCGTCGAAAGTCAAGGTTGCGATTGCGCAGGTCCTGAAGGACGAAGGCTATATCGATGATTTCGCAGTGAAGTCCGAAGGTGCGAAGTCTGAATTGAACATCGTGTTGAAGTACTACGCTGGCCGTCCGGTGATCGAGCGCATTGAGCGCGTCTCGAAGCCTGGTCTGCGTGTGTACCGCGGCCGTAACGACATCCCCGTGGTCATGAATGGCCTCGGCGTGGCAATCGTGTCGACGCCGAAGGGCGTGATGACGGACCGCAAGGCGCGCGCAACGGGCGTTGGCGGCGAAGTCATCTGCTACGTCGCTTAAGGCCGAAAGGAGAGAAACATGTCTCGAGTAGGTAAAAGCCCGATCGCGCTGCAAGGCGCAGAAGTGGCCCTGAGCGACGATCGCATTACCGTCAAGGGCCCGCTGGGTACGATTACGCAGGCGGCTAACCGCCTCGTGAAAGTGGTAAACGACAACGGCATTCTGAAGATCGAGCCGGTTGACGAAAGCCGCGAAGCGAATGCGATGTCGGGCACGATGCGCGCACTGGTGGCGAACATGGTGAACGGCGTGACGAAGGGTTTCGAGCGCAAGCTGACGCTGGTTGGCGTCGGTTACCGCGCACAGGCGCAAGGCGACAAGCTGAACCTGTCGCTGGGTTTCTCGCACCCCGTGGTGCACCAGATGCCGGAAGGCGTCAAGGCTGAAACCCCGTCGCAAACCGAAATCGTGATCAAGGGGATCGACAAGCAGAAAGTTGGCCAAGTCGCGGCAGAAGTGCGCGGCTATCGTCCGCCGGAGCCCTATAAGGGCAAGGGTGTGCGCTACGCCAACGAGGTCGTGATCCTCAAAGAAACGAAGAAGAAGTAAGGGTGCGCAATCATGGATAAGACTCAATCTCGCCTGCGCCGCGCTCGTCAGACGCGTATCAAGATCGCTGAGCTGCAGGTCGCGCGTCTCGCCGTGCATCGCACGAATACGCACATCTATGCGCAAGTGTTCTCGCCGTGCGGCACCAAGGTGCTCGCCAGCGCGTCGACGCTCGAGGCCGAAGTGCGTGCGCAACTGGCTGATCAAACGGGCAAGGGCGGCAACGTCGCTGCTGCTACGCTGATCGGCAAGCGCATTGCAGAAAAGGCTAAGGCTGCCGGCATCGAATCCGTCGCCTTCGACCGTTCGGGTTTCCGTTACCACGGCCGCGTGAAAGCGCTGGCTGATGCGGCGCGCGAAGCCGGACTCAAGTTCTAAGGGAAGAATTCGTCATGGCAAAGATGCAAGCGAAAGTTCAGGCTGACGAACGCGACGACGGCCTGCGTGAAAAGATGATTTCGGTCAACCGCGTGACCAAGGTCGTGAAGGGTGGCCGTATTCTCGGTTTCGCCGCACTGACCGTGGTCGGCGACGGTGATGGCCGCGTCGGTATGGGCAAGGGCAAGGCGAAGGAAGTGCCTGTCGCTGTCCAGAAGGCGATGGAACAAGCCCGCCGCAACATGTTCAAGGTGCCGCTGAAGAACGGTACCCTGCAACACGAAGTGCACGGCAAGCACGGCGCATCGATGGTCCTCCTCGCTCCGGCGAAGGACGGTACCGGTGTGATCGCTGGCGGTCCGATGCGCGCAGTGTTCGACGTGATGGGCGTGCAGAACGTTGTGGCCAAGAGCCACGGTTCGACGAACCCGTACAACCTCGTTCGTGCAACGCTCGACGGTCTGCGCAAGCAGTCCACGCCGGGCGACATCGCGGCGAAGCGCGGCAAGTCCGTCGAAGATATTCTGGGCTAAGGTGGACACCATGTCTGATAAAACTGTCAAGGTCCAGCTCGTCAAGAGCCTGATCGGCACCCGCGAAACGCACCGTGCAACGGTGCGTGGCCTCGGTCTGCGCCGACTCAACTCGGTTAGCGAATTGCAGGACACGCCGGCCGTGCGCGGCATGATCAACAAGGTTTCGTACCTCGTTAAGGTCATCAGCTAAGCGGCTGACCGGGACTCAAGGAGTTGATAATGGAATTGAATAACCTGAAGCCGGCTGAAGGCGCGAAGCACGCAAAACGTCGCGTTGGTCGCGGCATCGGCTCTGGCCTGGGCAAGACCGCCGGCCGTGGTCACAAAGGTCAGAAGTCGCGTTCGGGCGGCTTTCACAAGGTTGGCTTCGAAGGCGGTCAAATGCCGCTGCAACGTCGCCTGCCGAAGCGTGGCTTCACCTCGCTGACGAAGGAGTTCGTTGGTGAAGTGCGTCTCTCCGATCTGGAAAAGCTGCCGGTCGACGAAATCGACCTGTTGGCTCTGAAGCAAGCCGGTTTGGTTGGCGAGCTGATCAAGAGCGCCAAGATCATCGCGACGGGCGAGCTCAAGCGCAAGATCGTTGTGAAGGGTCTGGGTGCGACGAAGGGTGCGCGCGCTGCTATTGAAGCAGCCGGCGGCTCTTTTGCCGAGTAACGCGCAAGTTATTTGCCGTCACTAGCATTTGCATCGGAGAAGGTACTTGGCTAACAGCCCGAGTCTCGCAAAACCCGGTCGGAGCGCGGCGAAGTTTGGCGATCTGCGTCGGCGGGCAGTGTTTCTGCTGCTGGCGCTGATCGTCTACCGTATCGGCGCGCACATTCCGGTGCCGGGTATCGACCCGGACCAGCTGGCAAAGTTGTTCCAGAGCCAGTCGGGCGGCATCCTTGGCATGTTCAACATGTTTTCGGGTGGCGCACTTTCGCGGTTCACGATTTTCGCGCTTGGGATCATGCCGTACATCTCGGCGTCGATCATCATGCAGTTGCTGGCGATTGTCTCGCCGCAGCTGGAAGCGCTGAAAAAGGAAGGGCAGGCGGGGCAGCGGAAGATCACGCAGTACACGCGGATCTTCACGGTCTTGCTGGCGACGTTCCAGGCATTCGGCATCGCCGTGGCATTGGAAAATCAGCCGGCTCTCGTGATCGATCCGGGAATGGTGTTTCGGCTGACGACGGTCGTGACGCTGGTAACGGGTACGATGTTCCTGATGTGGCTCGGTGAGCAGATTACGGAGCGCGGACTCGGCAACGGTATCTCGATCATCATTTTCGGCGGTATTGCAGCGGGTTTCCCGAATGCAATCGGTGGTCTGTTTGAACTGGTCCGAACCGGCTCGATGAGTATCATCTCGGCGATTATTGTCGTCGCGCTGATTGCTGCTGTGACGTATCTGGTGGTGTTCATCGAACGCGGCCAGCGCAAGATCCTTGTGAACTACGCAAAGCGGCAAGTCGGTAACAAGATTTACGGCGGTCAATCCTCGCATTTGCCGCTGAAGCTGAACATGTCGGGCGTGATTCCGCCGATCTTTGCATCGTCGATCATTCTCTTCCCGGCAACCATCCTGAACTGGTTTAGTTCGGGGTCGCGTACCGGCTGGTTCGCAGACACGCTGCATAATGTGGCCGAAGCCCTCAAGCCCGGCCAACCCGTGTACGTGTTGCTGTACGCGTTGGCGATCGTATTCTTCTGCTTTTTCTACACCGCTCTGGTGTTTAACAGCAGGGAGACGGCCGACAACCTGAAGAAGAGTGGCGCATTCGTTCCTGGCATCCGCCCGGGCGATCAAACGGCGCGATATATCGACCGCATCCTGACGCGTCTGACGCTGGCCGGTGCGATCTACATCGTGTTTGTTTGTCTGCTGCCCGAGTTCTTGGTGCTGCGCTGGAACGTGCCGTTTTATTTTGGTGGAACGTCGCTGCTGATCATTGTCGTCGTCACAATGGATTTCATGGCGCAGGTGCAGTCGTACGTTATGTCGCAACAGTATGAATCGCTGCTGAAGAAAGCTAATTTCAAAGGCGGCGGCGTCCCGATGCGTTGAAAGGACTTATGGCCAAAGACGATGTTATCCAGATGCAGGGTGAAGTCATCGAAAACCTGCCTAACGCTACCTTCAGGGTGAAGCTGGAAAACGGCCATGTCGTATTGGGACACATATCCGGGAAGATGCGGATGCACTACATCCGAATCTTGCCGGGCGACAAGGTGACGGTTGAATTGACGCCTTACGATCTGTCGCGTGCGCGGATCGTGTTCCGGGCGAAGTGATTTGAAAAAAGGGTAATATCATGAAAGTGATGGCATCGGTTAAGCGCATTTGCCGCAATTGCAAGATCATCAAGCGCAAAGGCGTTGTGCGCGTGATTTGCAGCTCTGATCCGCGCCACAAACAGCGTCAAGGCTGAACGCCGCGCTTTTGCTTGCGCTTTTTGTTTGAGGAAAAACAATGGCTCGTATCGCAGGGGTTAACATCCCGAATCACCAGCATACTGAAATCGGCCTGACGGCTATTTACGGTATCGGCCGCACGCGCTCGCGCGACATTTGCGTCGCTGCTGGTGTGGCATTTTCGAAGAAGGTCAAAGACCTGAACGACGCAGACCTCGAAAAGCTGCGTGAAGAAGTCGGCAAGTTCATCGTTGAAGGCGATCTGCGCCGTGAAACGACGATGAACATTAAGCGCCTGATGGATCTCGGCTGCTACCGTGGCGTTCGGCATCGTAAGGGCTTGCCCCTGCGCGGCCAGCGTACGCGTACGAATGCCCGTACGCGCAAGGGTCCGCGTCGTGCAGCGCAATCGCTGAAGAAGTAAGCGGAACTGACAGTTACAGGAAAACGTAATGGCTAAGGCTTCGAACAACTCCGCGGCGCAACGCGTTCGCAAGAAGGTCAAGAAGAACGTCGCCGAGGGCGTGGTTCACGTTCACGCGTCGTTCAACAACACCATCATCACGATCACCGATCGTCAAGGCAATGCACTTGCTTGGGCAACGTCGGGTGGTCAGGGCTTCAAGGGCTCGCGTAAATCGACCCCGTTTGCAGCCCAGGTGGCAGCCGAATCGGCTGGCCGCGTGGCGATGGAATACGGCGTGAAGAACCTCGAAGTGCGGATCAAGGGCCCGGGTCCTGGCCGTGAGTCGGCGGTGCGTGCGTTGCATGGTCTTGGCATCAAGATCACGGCGATCTCCGACGTCACTCCGGTCCCGCACAACGGCTGCCGTCCGCCGAAGCGTCGTCGTATCTAAGACGCTGTTTTCGCTAGCGCCTGTTGCCGCCGGATTTAGTAACCGGCGAAACAGGCTGCTTGCGCTATTGAATTGACTAAGCCCACTGTTCGACCCAAAGGGTTCGGACTAGCGCGAGTGTCTGCATTCGCGTGATCAATCAACGAAGGAATCAACGTGGCACGTTATATCGGCCCTAAGGCCAAGCTGTCCCGCCGTGAAGGCACTGACCTGTTCCTGAAGAGCGCCCGTCGTTCGCTCGCTGACAAGTGCAAGCTTGACAGCAAGCCTGGCCAGCATGGCCGCACGTCGGGTGCACGTACGTCCGACTACGGCACGCAGTTGCGCGAAAAGCAAAAAGTGAAGCGCATCTACGGTGTCCTCGAGCGCCAATTCCGCCGGTACTTCGCTGAAGCCGACCGTCTGAAGGGCAACACGGGTGAGAACCTGCTGCAATTGCTCGAGTCGCGTCTGGATAACGTCGTGTATCGCATGGGCTTCGGCTCGACGCGTGCTGAAGCGCGTCAGCTCGTGAGCCACAAGGCGATCACGGTGAACGGCGTTGTGTCAAACATCCCGTCGATGCAAGTGAAGGCAGGCGACGTCGTCGCAGTGCGCGAACAATCGAAGAAGCAAGCGCGTATCCTCGAAGCGCTGTCGCTGGCTGAACAAGGCGGCATGCCCAGCTGGGTCGCTGTCGATTCGAAGAAGTTCGAAGGCACGTTCAAGTCCAAGCCGGAACGCAGCGACATCGCTGGCGATATCAACGAAAGCCTGATCGTCGAATTGTATTCGCGGTAATCGGATTAACGGCCGGGGCACCCCGATTGCGTTGCGCAAGGGGGAGTCTCGGCTGTTTATTTTCAGGTTGTTACCGGTCAGCCTTATCGGTGTAACGAGCCGAGGGTATTGAAAAGGAAAACCTATGCAAACCAGTTTGTTGAAGCCCAAGATCATCGCAGTTGAATCGCTGGGCGAAAGCCACGCGAAAGTGGTCATGGAACCGTTTGAACGCGGTTACGGCCACACCTTGGGTAACGCGCTCCGGCGCGTGCTGTTGTCGTCGATGATCGGCTACGCGCCGACCGAAGTGACGATCGCAGGCGTCGTACATGAGTATTCGACGCTCGACGGTGTGCAAGAGGACGTGGTCAACCTGTTGTTGAACCTGAAGGGCGTAGTGTTCAAGTTGCATAACCGTGACGAAGTGACGGTTACGCTGCGCAAGGAAGGCGAAGGCGTTGTCACTGCTGGCGACATCGAACTCGCGCATGATTGCGAAGTCATCAACCCTGATCACGTGATTGCGCATCTGTCGAAGGGCGGCAAGCTCGACGTCCAGATCAAGGTTGAGAAGGGCCGCGGTTACGTGCCGGGCAATGTGCGTCGTTACGGCGAAGAGTCGGCCAAGATCATCGGCCGTATCGTGCTGGACGCGTCGTTCTCGCCGGTTCGCCGCGTGAGCTACGCCGTTGAAAGCGCTCGCGTCGAACAGCGTACCGACCTCGACAAGCTCGTGATGAACATCGAAACGAACGGTGTCATCTCGCCGGAAGAAGCGATTCGTCAATCGGCTCGCATTCTCGTTGATCAGCTGTCTGTGTTCGCTGCACTGGAAGGCACCGAAGCAACGGCTGAAGCGCCGTCGCGCGCGCCGCAGATCGATCCGATCCTGCTGCGTCCGGTCGATGATCTCGAATTGACGGTTCGGTCAGCGAACTGTCTGAAGGCCGAGAACATCTACTACATCGGCGATCTGATCCAGCGCACGGAAAACGAGTTGCTCAAAACGCCGAATCTGGGCCGCAAGTCGTTGAACGAAATCAAAGAAGTACTGGCGTCGCGTGGTTTGACGCTCGGCATGAAGCTCGAAAATTGGCCGCCCGCTGGGCTGGACAAGTAAGTCGGCGCTTCGTCTCGGGACAGAACCCGTCGCTGCACTGGCAAAGACGCGGATTTTCCTTTAAAATCCGCGTCTTGCCTTTTTCACTACCGGCCCGTGCACTCGAATTTGCAGTAGATCGAGCGCGATAGAAGAGCTGGACCAAAACTCTGAATCGAAGGAATCAACATGCGTCACCGTCATGGTCTGCGGAAACTGAACCGCACGAGCAGCCACCGTCTGGCAATGCTCCGTAATATGTCCAACTCGCTGATCGAGCACGAAGTCATCAAGACCACGCTGCCGAAGGCGAAAGAACTCCGTAAAGTTGTCGAGCCGCTGATCACGCTGGGCAAGAAGCCGTCGCTGGCAAATCGCCGTCTGGCATTCAACCGCCTGCGCGACCGTGACTCGGTCACGAAGCTGTTTGAAGTCCTCGGCCCGCGCTACGCTACCCGTCCGGGCGGCTACCTGCGCGTGCTGAAGTTTGGCTTCCGCGTCGGCGACAATGCACCGATGGCTCTGGTCGAATTGCTCGATCGTCCGGAAGTTGAAGAAGTTGAAGTGCAAGAAGCCGAGTAAGCTTCAAGGTACTAAAGAGCTAGGCGTCACGCTTGGTTACAGAATGCAGACGAACCCCACGCTTCTCGGAGCGTGGGGTTTTGTTTTTCGGGCTAGGCAAATGTCTTCGTGAGTCGCAGGGTTGGGTAGGAAAAGCCGATCGAAAAGCGCCACGCCAGGAGGTCAACGCGCGCATGACCAACCGGTCGCATCGCGGCAGCATGCATGCCTGAAAGCCACCCACCACGGCCGCAGCGCTTTCGGAATCCAAGTTCAAGCGCGCAGCCAGTCAATCCGCAGTGGCCAAATGCCGCACACGCGAGCCCGCGCTGCCTGCGGCACTTGACTGCCAGGTGATACGATATTGCCACCCGAATCGTGCCTTGCCGGAGCTTTCAGTGAGCGTGAGTGTTACCTTGATCCTGACGACGGTGCCCGACGCGACCGTTGCTGACAAGCTCGCCGCAGACGCGCTCGCTGCCCGGCTATGCGCCTGCGTAACGCAACTCGGCGCCGTGCAATCGCGCTACCACTGGCAAGGGCAGGTCGAAACGGCACAAGAAATACAGTTGTTGTTCAAGACGAGCGCCGCACGTGCTCTTGAGCTTGAGCAGTACATACAGACGCACCATCCATACGACACGCCGGAAATTCTGTCGTGGCAAGCCATGGCCTCGGCCGCTTACGGTCAGTGGATCCTTGCAGAAACCCAACGCCCTCTACATGTTTAACTGTCTCGACGGGCGCGCGCGCCATGCGCTTCGTGCCGCATTCCTCCTCTTTGCCGGCCTGATCCTGGCGCAGTTCTGCACGCTCGCCCATGCGGCAGACGACTTCCTCGATCCCGCGGTAGCGTTCAAGTTCAGTGCGGCTGAAAGGCCGGGCGAAGTCGACATTACGTACAAAATTGCTGACGGCTACTACATGTACCGGGAGCGTTTCGCATTCGCAACCCGCAGTGGCAACGCGACAATCGGTGAGCCGCAGTTGCCGGCGGGCCATATCAAGTTCGATCAGACATTTAACAAGAACGTCGAGACGTATCGCAACGAACTGACGATCCGCATCCCGGTTAAGCAGGCCGCCGGAGGGTTCGATCTGGCCATCACATCCCAAGGGTGTGCGGACGCCGGTATCTGCTATCCGCCGATGGAGCGCGTCTACCATGTAAGCGGTGCTGCTCTGCAACCGGCGGGCAGCGCGGGCGCGCCGCAATCTGAGGCAAGCGATACGCCGTGGTACGAGCGGGCCACCAACGCCGATTACGCGCAATCGCTGCTCCAAGGCGGCGGTTTCCTCACGATCATCGGGCTTTACTTCGTTGCGGGCATGGTGCTGAGCCTGCTGCCGTGCTCCTACCCGATGATTCCGATTCTTTCGGCAATCATCATCGGCGAGGGCGCACGGGTCACGCGCGCGCGGGGCTTGGCGCTATCGCTCGCCTATGTAATCGGAATGGCGCTCGTTTACACCGCGCTCGGAATTGCCGCCGCGCTCGTTGGGCAAAGCCTGGGCGCGTGGCTGCAAAATCCGTGGGTGTTGGGTGCATTCGGCGTGCTACTGACCGTTTTTGCGCTCACGTTAATTGCGGGTTTCGATATCGCACTGCCGCAGCGTTGGCAGGAAGGCGTTTCGCACGTGTCGGCGCGGCGCTCTGGCGGCAAGTTTGCAGCCGTTGCCGGAATGGGCGCGCTGTCCGCGTTGGTCGTGGGTGCCTGCATGACTGCGCCGCTTTTCGCGGTGCTCGCCTTCATTGCGCACACGGGGAATGCGGTGCTCGGTGGCACCGCGCTGTTCTCCATGGGACTCGGGCTTGGCGTGCCGCTGCTCATCATCGGATTTGGCGCCGGAACCTTGCTGCCGCGCGCCGGCGCGTGGATGGACAGCGTCAAAGTGCTGTTCGGTGTCGTGCTGCTCGCCGCGGCGCTCTGGATCGTCTGGCCGGTGCTCGGGGCAACGGCTGCCATGCTCCTGAGTGCATTCTGGCTCTTGATCACCGCGGCGTCGCTGGGTCTCTTTTCGGCACCTTTGGAGCAAGCGTCGATATGGCGCCGGCTTGGCCGAGGTATCGGCGCTGCCTTTGCCGTTTGGGCTGCGGTGCTGCTTGTTGGACTCGCCGCTGGCTCGTCAGATCCGCTGCGTCCGTTGGCCGTGCTGGCGACGCGCGGGGGCGCGCCGGTGCCGGATCGTGTGGCTGGCTCGCCCCAGAATGCGTCGCAGGGCGATCTGGCGTTTCAACCGGTGCGATCATCGGTCGGACTGGACGAGGCCGTCAAAGCAGCCGCACAGCCGGCCATGCTCGATTTCTACGCCGACTGGTGCGTCAGTTGTAAGGAGATGGAGAAGTTCACGTTCAGCGACCCGCGCGTCCAGGCGAAATTGAAGGAGATGAACCTGCTGCGCGCCGACGTGACGGCCAACAACACCGACGACCAGGCACTGCTCAAGCGCTTTGGCCTTTTCGGCCCGCCGGGAATTATCTTCTTCGACCGCGGCGGCAAGGAGGTACTGCGCGTCGTCGGTTACGAGTCGGCCGACAAATTTCTGCGCACGCTCGAACGGGCGAGCCGACCTCAGGCGTGATCGCATCGACCGCATGAACGAGCGGCAAGCGCGAGTGGATAAAAAAACGGAGGCGTGACCAAAAGTCCGCCTCCGTTTCACGTTCTGGCCCTTGGTGACTCGCACGCGAATCGACTCAGTCCCCGCCAGACGAGCTAGCTGCCGCCAAACGCGGCGCAACTACTTCTGCGAGCGAAGAATCCTCGCTGCATCCAGCGCGAAATAGGTCAGAATGCCGTCCGCGCCCGCGCGCTTGAAGGCGAGCAGCGATTCCATCATCGCCTTGTCGTGGTCCAGCCAGCCGTTCTGAGCCGCTGCCTTCAGCATCGCGTATTCGCCGCTGACCTGATAGACGTAGGTCGGGAACTGGAACTCGTCCTTTACCCGGCGCACGATATCCAGGTAAGGCATGCCCGGCTTGACCATGACCATGTCGGCGCCTTCGTTGATGTCCGCTTGCACCTCGCGCAACGCCTCGTTGGAGTTGGCGGGGTCCATCTGGTACGTCATCTTGTTGCTTTTGCCGAGGTTCGTCGCGGAGCCCACGGCGTCGCGGAACGGGCCGTAGAACGCGGACGCGAATTTGGCCGCATAGGCCATGATGCGCGTGTGGACATGGTCCTCGCTTTCCAGCATTTCGCGGATGGCGCCGATTCGGCCGTCCATCATGTCCGAAGGCGCGACGATATCTACGCCGGCTTCAGCTTGCGCGCGTGCCTGTTCGATCAGGATGTCGACGGTCTCATCGTTAATCACGTAGCCGTTTTCGTCGAGCACGCCGTCCTGGCCGTGGCTCGTGTACGGATCCAGCGCGACGTCGGTGAGAACGCCCAGATCCGGGAAGTGCTTCTTCAGCTCGCGAACCGCCCGCGGGATCAGACCAGCGGCGTTGGTCGCTTCGCGGCCATCGGGCGTCTTGAGCGACGGCTCGATCGCCGGAAACAGCGACAGCACCGGCACGCCGAGCTCGACACATTGCTCGGCGACTTTCATCAGCAAGTCGACCGAAACCCGCTCGACGCCAGGCATCGACGGCACGGCTTGCCGCACGTTAGTGCCTTCGACTACAAAAACGGGGTAAATCAGATCGTTGGTGGTGAGGATGTTCTCGCGCATCAGGCGGCGCGAGAAGTCGTCGCGGCGCATGCGGCGAGGACGATAGTGCGGGTAGAAGCTCATGGAATTGAAGATCGTGGATGTCTTGACGTAGGACAGTGCCCAGAGAGGTGCTCGGGAGACGGCGGCCGCTCACGGAAACTTTTCAAGACAATGGTATATCATACCGATCGAGCAAGGCGCTTGGCGCTGACCTCCCCGCTTCTCCTCCCTGAGCGGGTGCCTGTCGTTTTTCGATTAGGCTGTTTGACCCGCCGTTAAAGCGGCGGGTTTTTTTATGGGCGGCGGAAAGAGCGCGTTCAGGCTTTCAGCAAACACACCGCGAGGTTACTGTGCGGCGTCGGTTGCGCCCTTCGTTTCGGGGATCAGCCAGCTTTCAATCAGTTCGTGAGCTTCGTCGATGCCGACCCGCTTGAGCGCGGAGAAGAGTTGCGCCGTCAGCTCGCCTTGATAGCCCGCGGCACGATATTCGTCAAAACCCTTTTGTGTCGCGCGCAACGCATTCACGCTTTCCTGACGCGTCAATTTGTCGCATTTGGTGAGCAGCGCGTGGATTGGCTTTCCGGTCGGAGCGAACCATTCGATCATTCGCCGATCGAGATCGGTCAGCGGCCGGCGCGAGTCCATCATGAGGATCATGCCGCGCAATTGCGAACGCGATTGCAGATACGTAGAAAGCAGCGCTTCCCAATGTGCCTTGGCTGCGCCGGGCACTTCCGCATAGCCGTATCCGGGCAGATCGACAAGATGGGCCGTGGGTTCGTCCGCCTTGCCGACGGAGAAGTAATTGATGTGCTGGGTGCGTCCCGGTGTCTTACTCGCGAATGCGAGCCGCTTCTGGTTGCACAGGATATTGATGGCCGTCGACTTGCCTGCATTCGAGCGCCCGGCAAAAGCAATCTCAGGCTGAGCGGTGGCCGGCAGATCACGAAGGTGATTGACGGTCGTGAAAAAGCGGGATTGGTGGAGCAGGAAGGACATGATCAGGCCAGATTTCGAGACGCCGGGGAACCCGGAGTGGGGACGGGTCAAGCCCGACTGGCGTCTTAGCGATTAGCGAGTTATTGTACAATACGATGGTTTACTGAAAACCTGAGGGGGCCAGCCCGCGTGCCTCGGCGGCTCCTGGCGGTCACTCGGGTCGCCGTCGTATTGTGCAAAACCTCTAAAATCCACAAGACGAGACAGGGTGTGCGAATGAATCGACTGTGCAAGGCTCTGATGGTTTTTCATGTAGCAGCAGGTCTTTCAAGTTTGGCAATTCAGGCACGAGCAGCAGATCCGGCAAAGCCGGACGTCAATCGGGGGCAGGCAATCGCAGTGCAGGTTTGCGCGTCATGTCACGGCGCAGACGGCAACAGTGCCGGCGGCGCATACCCGAAACTGGCGGGCCAGCATCCCGACTATCTCGTCAAGCAACTCAAGGATTTCAAGCCGCAGCCCGGCGCCAAGCAGCCCGCGCGTAACAATGCGATCATGACGGCTATGGCGGCCGCGCTGTCCGACCAGGATATGGTCAACGTCGCAGCCTACTTCGCGGCGCAGGCTCCAAAGCCCGGTTATGCGCACAACAAGGACACGGTGCCGCTCGGGCAGAAGATTTATCGAGGCGGTATCGCGGACAAGGGCGTGCCGGCCTGTGCCAGTTGTCACGGGCCCACGGGTCAGGGTATTCCGTCGCAATATCCGCGCTTGTCCGGCCAATGGGCTGAATACACGGTGGCGCAGTTGAACGCGTTCACGCAGGGCCCCGGAGCGCGCAATAACAACGAGGCGATGCATGCTGTCGCATCGCGTCTGTCGGACAGCGAGATCAAAGCTGTGGCCGATTACATCGCGGGCTTGCACTAAGAGGCCCGCGCGCAATTGCAACCGGCCCGCCGAGGCCGGTAAAAAACAAGAAAAGGGTGGGGGCGTCGTGTCAACGGTCGCCCTTCACCCTTTTTTGCTGTTCAGTCGGAGTATGAATGAGCGTCACCACGTCGGGTTTGCAGTCGAAGTCGAGCAATCGCATCGTGCGCAACGTTGTCGAAGTATTGAGTTCGATGCGTTTTGCCATTGCGCTGCTCGTGATCCTGTCGATCGCCAGCATTATCGGCACCGTCCTTACGCAGGACGATCCCTATCCCAATTACGTCAACCAGTTCGGCCCGTTCTGGGCGGACATCTTCCGCGCGCTAAGCCTTTACACGGTTTATAGCTCGTGGTGGTTCATGCTGATTCTCGGCTTTCTGATGGTGTCGGTGTCGCTGTGCGTGATCCGCAACGCGCCGAAAATGATTGCCGACACCAAGAGCTGGAAAGACAAGGTCCGCGAAGCCAGCCTCCGCGCGTTCCATCACAAGGGCGAATTCGCGGTGCACGGCACGCGTGCCCAGACGTCGGCAGTGCTCGCCAGACTGTCCGCCAAGCTCGGCTACAAGTTCGTCACGCGCGAGTCGGACGGCGCCACGCTGATCGCGGCCAAGCGCGGCGCCTTGACCAAGCTCGGCTACATTTCCGCGCACATTGCGATCGTGGTGATCTGCCTTGGCGGGCTGCTCGACAGCAATCTGCCGATCAAACTGCAAATGTGGCTGTTCGACAAATCGCCGATCCGCGCGAACACCGTCATCAACGACATCCCGCCGGAACATCGCCTGTCGCAATCGAATCCGACGTTCCGCGGATACGCATGGGTGCCGGAAGGGCAGCACGTGTCCACCGCGATCCTCAACCAGCCGGACGGCTCGCTGATCCAGGACCTGCCGTTTTCGATCGAGTTACAGAAATTCATCGTCGATTATTACTCGACGGGCATGCCGAAGCTGTTCGCTAGCGACATCGTCGTGGTAGATCACAAGACCGGCGCGCGCGTGCCGGCTCGTATCGAAGTGAACAAGCCGTTCGAATACGACGGCGTGTCGATCTATCAATCGAGCTTCCAGGACGGCGGCTCGCAAATGCAGATGACGGCCTATCCTATGACGGGCCCGAGCGCGAAAACCGCGCCTTTCGGCGGCACGATCGGAGGCAATGCGCCGTTGAGTTCAGCCACGTCGCTTGCGGACGGGCAGACGGTCGAGTTCACCGACTTCCGCGCGATCAACGTAGAGAACATTTCCAATGGCAGCGGCCAGACGGACGCCCGCGGCGTCGCCGCCCATCGCTCGCTGAAGGAAGCATTCGACGAGCGGCTCGGCTCGGGCGCGAAGACGTCCAAGCCGCTCGACCTCCATAACGTCGGCCCGTCGGTGCAGTACAAGGTACGCGACAAGGACGGCCAGGCACGCGAGTACAACAACTACATGCTGCCGGTCGCGGTTGCCGGGGAACGATTCTTCCTTGCCGGCATGCGCCTGAATCCCGACGATCCGTTCCGCTATCTGCGCATTCCCGCCGACAGCGGCGGTACCGTGAAGGATTGGATGAACCTGCGCGCAACGCTCGAGAACCCGGGAATGCGCGCGCAAGCCGCTCACCGCTTCGCCCAGCGCTCGGTGCCCGAAGCGAACACGGAATTGCAGCAGCATCTGGAAGAAAGCGCGCTGCGCGTGCTGACCCTTTTTGCGGGCGCGGACAACACCGTCAAAATGCCGAACGGTCAGCCGGTCGGCGGCTTCCAGGCGATTGCCGAGTTTATCGACCATTCAGTGCCGAAGGGCGAGCAGGAAAAGGCGGCAGGCCTCCTGTTGCGCATGCTCGAAGGCTCGATGTGGGACCTTTGGCAACTGTCGCGCCATCAAGTCGGCGAGCCAGAGGCGCAGGCCAACGCGGATTCGAGCCGCTTCGTACAAAGCTCGATCAATGCGATATCCGACAGCTTTCTGTATGGATCGCCGGTCTACTTGCAGCTCGACTCCTTCAAGCAGGTGCAAGCCTCGGTATTTCAGCTGACGCGCGCACCCGGCAAAAAAGTCGTGTATCTTGGCAGCCTGCTTCTCGTGTTGGGCATCTTCTCGATGTTCTACGTCCGCGAACGGCGCCTGTGGTTCTGGCTCAAAGATACTGAGCAGGGCACCAATGTCGTGATGGCCATGTCGAGCGCGCGCAAAACGCTCGACTTCGAAAAAGAATTTGTTCAGACGCGCGACGCGGTTGGCGCCGCGTTGGGCGCGAAGCTCACCGATGCATCGTCCGGCAACGCCGGCACGCCGTCCGCAAGCTCACAAGATTCGACCCGGTAATACCATGGACTTGACTCAGGTTTCCTCATCTTCCCCTTCATCCGCCCGACCCGCCAAGGCGTCTGCCGACGAAGCGTTCAACGCTGCCCAATATGACGAGCGGCCGTTCCTGAAACGGCTTGGCATCGTCGACTGGCTATTCGCCCTCGCCATGGTCGCAGGCGCCGGGTTCGCGTTGTCGCGCTATTACCCGTTCATGAATTACTACGACAAGCTGGTGCTGGTTTGCGCGGTGCCGGTTTTCGTCGTGCTCGGCTGGCGCTGGAAGCCCGTGCGTCCGCTGATGGTCGGCATTGCCGCACTGTCGCTGCTGGCCATCCAGATCTATCACGGCGATCTGAGCCGGGCGGACAACGCCTTCTTCCTCAAGTATTTCCTGTCGAGCCAGTCCGCGATTCTGTGGATGAGCGCGCTTTTCGTGTTCGCCACCGTTTTCTACTGGATCGGCCTGCTCTCGCGCTCGCCCACCGGCGCCGCGATCGGCTCGAAAATGACATGGGCCGCCGTGCTGATGGGCTTCGTCGGTCTGATGGTGCGCTGGTACGAGTCGTATCTGATCGGCGCGGACGTCGGCCATATTCCCATTTCGAACCTGTACGAAGTCTTCGTACTGTTCAGCCTGATCACGGCGCTGTTCTATCTCTACTATGAACAGCACTACAACACGCGCGCGCTCGGTGCGTTCGTGCTGCTGGTGATCAGCGCCGCCGTCGGTTTCCTCATGTGGTATTCGGTCGCCCGCGACGCGCAGCAGATCCAGCCGCTGGTTCCGGCGCTGCAAAGCTGGTGGATGAAGATCCACGTGCCGGCGAACTTCATCGGGTACGGCAGCTTTGCGTTGTCGGCAATGGTCGCAGTCGCTTATCTGGCGAAGGAGCGCGGCATGTTGGCCGATCGCCTGCCGGCGCTCGAAGTGCTCGACGACGTCATGTACAAGTCGATTGCCGTCGGCTTCGCGTTCTTCACGATTGCGACGATTCTCGGTGCGTTGTGGGCGGCAGAAGCGTGGGGCGGCTACTGGAGCTGGGACCCCAAGGAAACGTGGGCACTGATCGTCTGGCTGAACTATGCAGCCTGGCTGCATATGCGTCTGATGAAAGGCTTGCGCGGCGCGGTCGCCGCGTGGTGGGCGCTGACCGGCCTGCTCGTCACGACCTTTGCGTTCCTTGGCGTGAACATGTTCCTGTCGGGCTTGCATAGTTACGGCAAACTGTAATTTCCGCTGTTCCCAACCGACAAAGAACCGCCGCGTGTTTCGCACCGGCGGTTTTTTTATGGCCAGCGGAATATTTGCGCGCCAAATGTGTTCGTCCATGTGAGTACGCATAGATGGCCCGACGAGCGATCATCACCCTGGCCCCGTCAGATGTCTGAGGCGGCGGCCGGCAAGGAGCAGCATGATGTGGATCAAGCGAAGCGACAGGATTCAACTTACCGGCGACGATATCGCTCGCAGCGAAATCACGCCGCAGCACATTTTCGAGAACCGGCGGCGCGTGCTGCAGGCCGCAGGCGCGCTGGCGCTCGGCAGTCTGATCGGCGTGAACGGCGAAGCACTGGCGGCTTACACGTCGACCGATCCGAAGGCGCAGAAACTGGCGGCCAAAACGAACACGAAGTTCGTCGCGCTGGACAAGATCACGCCGTTCAAGGACATCACCACATACAACAACTACTACGAGTTCGGCACCGACAAGTCCGATCCGGCACATAACACCGGAACATTGCGGCCTCGTCCGTGGAAGGTCAGTGTCGAAGGCGAGATCAAGAACCCGAAGGTCTACGACATCGACGAACTGCTCAAGCTCGCGCCGCTCGAGGAGCGCGTGTATCGGCTGCGTTGCGTCGAAGGCTGGTCGATGGTGATTCCGTGGATCGGCGTGCCGCTCGCCGAGCTGATCAAGCGCGTGCAGCCGACAGGCAACGCGAAATATGTTCAGTTCATTACGTTGGCCGACCCGTCGCAGATGCCGGGACTCTCCACGCCTATACTCGACTGGCCATACTCCGAAGGCTTGCGTATGGACGAGGCGATGAATCCGCTCACGCTGCTCACCATGGGTGTGTACGGTCAGGTGCTGCCGAACCAGAACGGCGCGCCGGTTCGCGTCGTGGTGCCGTGGAAATACGGCTTCAAGAGCGCCAAGTCGCTGGTAAAGATCCGCTTTGTCGAGAAACAGCCCGCGACGAGCTGGAACACCTATGCGTCGAGCGAGTACGGCTTTTATTCGAACGTGAACCCGAATGTCGACCATCCGCGCTGGAGTCAGGCGACTGAACGGCGCATCGGCGAAGACGGCTTTTTCACGCCCAAGCGCAAGACGTTGCTGTTCAACGGCTATGGCGATCAGGTGGCGTCTCTTTATCAGGGCATGGACCTGAAGAAGAACTTCTGAGCGACATGACGATGGCTTCCGATACCCAATCTGTCACTCGTACCGGGCATAGCGCGCCGCGAGCCAATGCGCCCGCTACGGCGCCGGCCAAGCGTCCCGCCGCTGGCTCGCGCTGGGTCGTGCCCGCGAAAATCGCGGTGTTCATCGCGGCGTGGTATCCGCTGGCGCGGATCGTGTTGTTCGGCGTGACCGACCGGCTCGGCGCAAACCCGATCGAGTTCATCACGCGCTCAACGGGCCTCTGGACGCTCGTGTTCCTCTGCATCACGCTGGCCGTGACGCCGCTGCGCCGGCTCACGGGCATCGCGGCGTTCGTGCGGTTTCGCCGCATGCTCGGGCTATACGCGTTCTTCTACGCGACGCTGCATTTCACGACTTATCTCTGGTTCGACAAATGGTTCGACGTGGCGGAGATCGTCAAGGACATCGGCAAGCGGCCGTTCATTACTGTGGGTTTTGCAGCGTTCGTGCTGCTGATCGCGTTGGCCGCAACGTCGCCGCGCGCAATGGTGCGCAAGCTCGGCCGCCGCTGGCAGACGTTGCACCGCGCGATCTACGCGATTGGCGCGCTGGCGATTCTGCATTTCTGGTGGATGAAAGCGGGCAAGCACGACCTGATCCTGCCGAAGATCTACGGCGCGATCATGCTGGCGCTGCTGGGTTGGCGTCTGATTGTGTGGCTACGCGAGCGGCGCAAGTTAAAGCTGCGCTGACAGCGCGCGAGCGTAAGCGCTAAGAAAAAAGGCGATGCCGCAATGGCATCGCCTTTTTTACTTGAAGCGAACTTGTGACGCTGGTTACGCCGGCAAAACCGTTTCGCCCGCGAACAGCTGCTGGACTTCTTCTCGCGCCCTAACTACATGCGCTTGTGTACCATCAACCATCACCTCCGCTGCACGCGGGCGGGTATTGTAGTTGGAGCTCATCACGAAGCCATAGGCGCCTGCCGAGTGAATCACGAGCAAATCGCCGGGCTCGACGGAAAGCAGCCGTTCGCGCCCCAGCCAGTCGCCGCTTTCGCATACCGGTCCCACGATGTCGTACACATGAGCGGGGACGTCGCGCTCAACAACGGCGTCGATAGCGTGGTACGCCTCGTACATCGCCGGGCGGGCGAGTTCGGTCATGGCCGCGTCCACGATGGCGAAATTCTTCTCAGCGCCCGGCTTCAGGAATTCGACGCGCGTGAGCAGCACGCCCGCATTGCCAACTAGCGAGCGGCCCGGCTCGAAATACACCTCGCGGTGGCCGTGACCGCGCGCCTCGATGCGATCGAGCACCGTGCGTACGAATTCGCCGATGTCCGGCGGCGTTTCGTCGTCGTAGGTGATGCCGAGGCCGCCGCCTACGTCGATATGACGAATTGCAATGCCGTCTTTCTCGATCAGTTCGACCAGTTCCAGAAGCTTGTCTACCGCGTCCAGATAAGGCGCAATCTCGGTTATCTGCGAGCCGATATGGCAGTCGATGCCGACAACCTCAAGGTTCGCCATGGCTGCGGCCGCCTGATATGTGGCGCGTGCATCTTCGAACGCGACGCCGAACTTGTTCGACTTCAGCCCAGTGGAGATGTAGGGATGCGTCTTCGCATCGACGTCGGGATTCACGCGCAGCGAGACGGGCGCGATCTTGCCCATTTCCGCGGCCACCGTGTTCAGGCGATCGAGTTCCGGAATGGATTCGACATTGAAGCACTTCACACCCGCCGCGAGTGCCTCGCGCATCTCACTCGCGTGTTTGCCGACGCCGGAAAACACGGTCTTTTCCGCTTTGCCGCCGGCCGCCAGCACGCGGGCCAGTTCGCCGCCCGACACGATGTCGAAGCCCGCACCGAGACGCGCGAACACGTTCAGCACCGCGAGATTGCTATTGGCCTTCACGGCCACGTGCACGCTCGCTCGACGGCCGGCGCACGCGCCTGCGTACGCGTTCCACGCGTCGGTGAGCGCGGCCCGGGAGTACACATAAAGCGGCGTGCCGAACTGTTCGGCGAGCGAAACGGCGGACACGCCTTCGACGTGAAGCACGCCGTTGACGTAGTCAAATGCAGGTCGAGTCATGCGGAGGTCTTATTGAACGGGAGTGGCGGCGGAAGCGGGCTGCGAAGCCGAAGCAGCGGAACCAGCAGATGAAGGAGGCGCCGACAGTTCGTTCGCGGGCGCGAGCGAGAGCGGTGTGCCGGAAGTGTCAGGAATGGAGTCTGCGTCGGACGCGGTTTCGGCGCCGGGTTGTACTTCGTCAGGAGACGGCGGCTGTGTGCGGTCGATGGGCTTTTCCGGCAAAGGTGGCACGGTAGGCAAATAGAGCGAACCGCGTTGTCCGCAGCCGGCGAGCGAGCCACCGAGTGCGCAACCTGCGAGAATGGCTAAACCCGCTACAATCGCGCGGCCGGGCGCCGCCGCGCGCATCCGAGATACGACTCGCATGACTGTCCCTGAATAAATAATCGATGGAGTTTAGCATGTCCGATAGTGATTACCTGACCCGTGCAGAGGCCGCGCTAGCCGCCATCGAGCGCGCGCTGGACGACACCGAGGCCGACATCGAACTCGAGCGCAGCGGCAACGTGCTGACCCTCGAATTCGCGAATCGCTCGAAGATCATCGTGAATCTGCAACCGCCGATGAGCGAGATCTGGATAGCCGCGAAAGCGGGCGGTTTCCACTACCGTTTTGTCGATGGCGAGTGGCGCGACACGCGCAGCGGCAACGAGTTTTTCGCGGCGCTGTCCGAGTACGCGACGGAGCAGGCCGGCGAGCCGGTGCATTTCGAGGCTTGAACCCAGCATCGAGCGGTTAGACGCTTAACAAAACAAAAAGCCGCCGCGCAGGATCTGCGCGGCGGCTTTTTTTGCGGCATGCAGGGCGCTGCGTTAGTGCCCGCGGAACAGATTCATGATGTCCTGCTTCTCCTGTTCGCCGACCTGTCCCGGTGCTGCGGACGCAGCGCTTGCTTCGTCGAGTGCCGCCTGACTGATGCCGACCGTCCCAACGAAACCGTGGCCCGGCGTGAACTCGTCGAAATACAGTTCTGAGCCGACTTCGGTCACTCCGTCGGGCATCGGCATCTTGTACTCCGGCACGCCTTTGAGCGCGCGTCCCATGTACTCGATCCAGACCGGCAATGCGAGGCCGCCGCCGGTTTCCTTGTCGCCGAGGCTGCGAGGGTTGTCGTAGCCGATCCACGCGATCGCGGTGAGCGTGTGCTGATAACCGGCGAACCACGCGTCGCGCGAATCGTTCGTCGTACCCGTCTTGCCGCCGAGGTCCGTGCGCTTGAGTGCGTTCGACTTGGCGCCGGTACCGCGCTGCGCGACGCTCTGCAGCAGACTGTTCATCACATAGGCGTTGCGCGGTTCGATGGCGTGCGGCGCGCTTTGCTCGGCGACGAGCGGTTGCGCATGCGCGACTACGACGCCGCGCGGATCGGTGACTTCGGCGATCAGGTACGGGTTGATCCGATAGCCGCCGTTCGCGAATACCGAGAATGCGCCCGCCATTTGCAGCGGCGTGACGAGACCCGCGCCCAGCGCCATGGGCAGATAAGCCGGGTGACGGTCCGCATCGAACCCGAAGCGCGTGATGTACTGCTGCGCATACTTCGTACCAATGTGGTTGAGGATGCGGATCGACACCAGGTTCTTCGACTTCTGCAACGCGGTGCGCATGGTCATAGGACCGTCGAAGCCGCCGCCGTAATTCTTCGGTTCCCACGCCTGGCCGCCCGTCTCCGCTGCGCTGAAAAATAGCGGCGCGTCGTTGATCACGGTTGCCGGTCCAAGCCCTTTTTCAAGCGACGCGGAATAGATGAACGGCTTGAAGCTCGAGCCCGGCTGACGCCATGCCTGCGTGACATGGTTGAACTTGTTCTTGTTGAAGTCGAAGCCGCCGACGAGCGCGCGAATCGCACCGTCTTGCGGCACCACGGAAACAAACGCACCTTCTACTTGCGGCAATTGCGTGATTGCCCACTGACCGTCGTCGTTCTTGACGAGGCGAACGATCGCGCCCGGCCGCACGCGCTGGTTCGGCTGAGCGCGCGCGCTCAATGCGAACTGCGCAAAGCGCAGCCCGTCACCCTGAACGGTCGCCACATTGCCGTCGATGAACGTCGCCTGCACCTGCTTCGGGCTCGCCGCTGTCACAACCGCCGCAATGATTTCGCCGTTGTCCGGATGTTCGAGCAAGGCGTCGTCGATGGCCTGCTCGCGGTCGTCCGCGTCGGACGGCAGATTGATGAACGCTTCGGGGCCGCGATAGCCGTGGCGCCGCTCATAGTCCATCAAGCCTTTGCGCAAGGCGCGGTAGGCGACGTCCTGGTCCGCGGAGTCGATCGTCGTGACTACGTTCAGACCACGCGTGTACGCTTCCTCGCGGTATTGCGCGTACATCATCTGCCGCACCATTTCCGCCACGTACTCGGCGTGCACGCTGAATTCCTTGCCAGCGCCCTTTACGACGAGAGCCTGACGGCTCGCTTCGTCGTATTGCTGCTGGTTGATGTAATGCAGCTCGTACATGCGTTGAAGAATGTACTCCTGACGCACCTTCGCGCGCTTCGGATTCACCACCGGGTTATACGCGGACGGCGCTTTCGGCAAGCCCGCCAGCATGGCGGACTCCGCGAGCGTCAGATCTTTCATGTCCTTGCCGAAGTACACGCGCGCCGCGCTCGCGAAACCGTACGCGCGCTGGCCGAGATAGATCTGATTCATGTAGACCTCGAGAATCTGATCTTTCGAAAGCTTCGACTCGATCTTGTAGGCGAGCAGCATCTCGTAAATCTTGCGCGTGTACGTCTTCTCGCTTGAAAGGAAGAAGTTGCGCGCGACCTGCATCGTGATCGTGCTTGCACCTTGCGTCGCATGGCCATTGGTCAGCGCGACGATACCGGCGCGAGCGATACCGGTCAGGTCGACGCCGCCATGGTCGTAAAAGCGCGCGTCTTCGATGGCGAGCACGGCTTTCTTCAGGCTGTCGGGCACCTCCTGAATGCGGACGATGTCGCGCCGTTCTTCGCCGAATTCGCCGATCAGCACGTGGTCGGCGGTATAGATGCGCAGCGGCACTTTCGGCCGGTAGTCGGTAAGCGCGTCGAGCGAGGGCAGATTGGGCGTGGCCACGACGAGCGCATAGCCGACCACCAGCAGCACGCACACAATGCCCGCGACGATCAACCCGAAAAAGCCCAGCAGGAGCTTGAGCCACAACGGGCGTTTGCGCTTCTGCGGCGCGGGCGGCGGAGACGTGGGAGACGTGGATTGCATATAGGCACCAAAAAACAGTCCCGCGATTATAGCCGCCCAGCTTTTCAGCTTTCGGCGTGCTTACCGACAGTTCTTTACAAGTCTCTGCACCGCGTGAAATGAGGCTTCACTGTAGCTGCTTTGACGAACGTCGGGGCGGCCGGCCTTCAACGTTAGCCGTTTGGCTGAGTGTCGCCCAGCGGCGTGCTTACGCACAATTCTCTCTCGCTACTCGCGCTCGAATGGTTCGCCGCGTGAGTCTCAGGGAGGGCGTGATGACGTTAAGAAATTCATGGCTTGAAGCCGTGCAGGCAGGGGTGCAGCGTTTCGCTGCAGGTATCGACGTGAGTTCGCAAAACGTGCGGCTCGTCGTAGTGAGCCAGCGTGCACGCGCATGCGCTTCGATGCAGATCGAGTATGCGTGCACAGTGCCGCTTCCCGCTAATGCGATGGCCGGCAACGAGATCGCTGACCGGCAGTCAGTCGCTCGCGCGTTGCGCGACGCGTTCGCCGATATGCCTCACTCTTGCGCGACACAGGCGTTGCGATGCGCGATGGCCGTGCCCGCATCAGCAACGATGACCGCCACTGTGCCGCTCGCGCGGCTTGCGATGCAAAGCGGTTGCGCGGAAGACGGCGGGCACGAACTCGCCGAGCTCGAACCGGCAGTCATGAACGAAGTGGAACGCATTGCAGGACTCGAGCGGCACGCGCTGGCTGTCGACTGGTTCGTCGACGACAGGCCGTCGCTCGCTCGTTCTGTGACGATTGCCGCGACCGGGCGTCAACATCTCGAAGCGCGGATCGAATGCGCGGCCGCCGCGGGCATATCGCTCACAGCGATCGACGGCGAACCGCATGCCGCGCTGCGGGCCATGCGCTACGCGGCGAGTCATGAACTCGATCCGCACGAACCGTATGTCGCGTTATGGATCGGCACGGACGGCGTGCATGGCTGGCGTCTCGTCGACGACACCATCGCAGCCGAGATGCACTACCCCGCGCCGGAGCATTCGGATCTCGCAGACGCGTTGCGCGACCTCGCGCATGGTCCGATGCTCGACTGCGCGCTCGTGAGCGGCGAGGTGGAACTGCTGGAGGGCGTTGGCTTTTCGATCGCGGATATCGCAGACATTCTGGGCTGCACGGTCCTGCCGTTCGAGTGCGCGGCGCTGGGCGCTGTACCACGTCAATTGAACGATCCGCTCCTGCATGAAGCGGCGGGCGCCGTCGCGTTCGGGCTTGCATTGCGCGGGGTATTCGAATGAGCGCCGCGGTTTTCGATGAAGGCCGCTTCAACGCGGCGGCGCGACTTCATGTCGGGCGCGACATGCGCGGGCGGCGCGCCGTTCGTCCTGTCAAGCCATGGCTCGGCGGCTTCAATTTACTGCCTCACCGGCAACGCAAAGCCCGGCTCGCGCGTCGGCGATGTCTGCTGACATTGGCGATTGCAGCGTTGGCCGGTTGCGCAGCGGTCTTCGCGCTTGCCGGATATCAGGCGATAGAAAAGGCGCGGCTCGAGTCACAGCGTGCGTCGATCGAGCAGTCGCTTGCGCAACTCGCCGCGCCGCTCGCCGAGCATGCGCGCCTGCTACGGGCGCGCGACGAGCAACGCGACAAGGCCGCTCGCGCAAAGCGTTTGTCCGAGCCGCTCACCTATCTGCGCGACTTGCTCGACGCGCTGAGTTTCGAACCCGGCGACGGCGTTCTATTGCAGCAGCTTCGCCAGCGCGAGCACGAGACGGAACTGGTGGCGACCTCGCGAGCGCATATCGATTCTGCGCAGTGGCTTAAGCGCCTCGGTGGGATTCCCGGCGTGACAGGGGCGGAAATGAGCGAGTCGCACCGCTCGTCGCCGCATGCGAGTCCAGCTACGAATGCAAGCGCAGGAGCAGCCGCTGCATTTGAGTTCGGCGCTCGCCTGCATTGGGAGGGCGCTGCGAACATGACAGACAAACGCGCTGGCGTCGCGGCATCGCAAATAGCAAAAGCCGGGCACATTGGAGGTTCGAAATGAGTACGACATTTGCCGGATTTAGCGGCGTGCCGCGGCCTCGAGTGTCGCTGTCGCATGCGCTCAAACGCCTGCGCGCGCCGCTTCACACCTGGAGCCCGCGTCGCCGCTGGGCGATTGCGTTGTTGATTGCGCTCGTCGTGTTCAGCCTTGGGGCGCACGGCTGGATCGTGGCCGATCTGGGGCGTCTGGCAGCGAGCCGCGCGGCGCTCCTTGCAAGCGCGGACCATCTAGCCGACGCAAGGCGAGCGCTTGCGCAATTGCCGTCGCTGCGCCGCGAAGACACGGCGTCAGACGCCACCCCCGCGGCCATAGTCACTGCATCGCGTGCGTCGAAGCAATGGACTTCGGCCGATGACGTGCGCGTCGTTTCAGAACTCGCCGCGCAGAACGGCGTGGCGTTACTGGCGGTCGAGCCCGGCGCCGCGAGCGGAACGGGCGCTCAGAGCGAGCGTCCGCTTCAGCTTGCCGCGCGCACCGACTTCATTCACCTGATGTCATTCATGCGTGGACTGGTCGAACTGCCGGTGCTGATGGTTCCCGTCGATGTCGTCATCAAGCGCGACGGGTCTGCGCTTTCGGTGAGCGCGGCACTGCGCGTGTACAGCGGTCTACGCCCGGCGCCTGCCGGCCTCACGACGCAGGAGCTTGCCGACGCGAGCCTTGATTCGGATGACGAAGAAGACGTGGTGTTCTTCGATCCATTCTCGCCCGCGCAAATGCAGGCGACTGTCGATTTGCCCGGGCAGCCGCAACTACGTCTTGTCGGATTGCTGCACGATCGCGCGCGCGGGCTCGCATTGTTCGATACGCCCGAGGGCGCGACCACTGTCGCGTCCGGCCAGCAGATCGGCGACGAGCGCGTCACGCGCTTCGACACGTTCGGCATCACGCTCGCCAAAGGCGCTGCAACGCGGACGCTCGATCTCGCAGAGGCTTCGTCATGAGCACAACGGAGCTATTGCGCGGCGACCGGCATGCATCTATCGGTGTTGCCGCAGTCTTGAGTGTTCGTGCCCGCGTTCGCGTGGGACTGTCGGTGACCTTGTTTCTCGGCGCGGCGCTAACCACCGGCGCGGCAGGTGCTGCGATTCCATCGCTGCCTCCGTTGCCTGCTTACATGCCGCTCGACGATGCGGTGGCATCGTCCGACTCGCCATACAATGCGCCGCCGCTGCCTCGCGGTTCAGCCTCCGAAACACCGAACCCGTTCCGCGAGGATTCCGCGGATGCCACCGCCGTCTCGCGCACGCCGACGGAGGCGCGGCAAAGCCGCCCAGACGATGCAATGGACGACGCCGATGGCTCAGTGCCTCTCGGCCGGCAACCTGCCGCTGCCACCAGCCAGGCCGGCGCGAGCGCGTCGGCGCTCGAAGGTCCGCCGGTGCCATTGCCTCCGCTCGCGCGTCTGAGCGGCGCACCGAAAACCGCCGCGGACGCGTCGCTTGCCGCCGACGACAAGCCGATTTCGCTCAACTTTCAGCGCGCCGAACTCGGTGCCGTGCTCAATGCGTTCGCACAGTTCACCGGCTTGAACATCGTCGCGAGCGAGAGAGTGCGCGGGGCCGTTTCACTGCGCCTCGACAAGGTTCCGTGGCGCGTCGCGTTCGACACGCTGCTCGACGTCAACGGTCTCGCCATGGAGCGCCACGGCAACGTGGTCTGGGTTGCGCCGATCGCAGATCTGGCTGCGCGCGAGCGGCAGCGCTTCGAGGCGCACGCGCGGACGGCAGATCTTGAGCCGCTCGCAAGCCGCACGTTCGAGCTGCACTACGCGCGCGCCGAGGACGTGCGGCGCCTGCTGACCGGCTCGGGGAATCAGCGGGTGTTGTCCAAACGCGGCGCGGTGACTGCCGATCCGCGCACCAATCTACTGTTCGTCACGGATCTGGAGGGGCGCCTCGCGCAGATTGCCGCGCTGCTTGCTTCCGTCGACCGGCCCACGCGCCAGGTGCTGATCGAGGCGCGCATCGTCGAAGGTGAGTATGGTTTTTCTCGCAATCTCGGCGTGCGGCTCTCGATGGCGGGTACGAACGCCGACGGCACCACGCGTGGTTTGAGCGGCGGCAAGGACGGTCTCGTCTACGATCTGTCTGCCCGCCCGATTGCGGGTTTCGACGCGGCGACGGCCGGCTTGACGCTGTTCGCGGCGGGCGCGACGCGGCTTCTGAACGTCGAGCTGAGCGCGTTGGAGGCCGAGGGGCGCGGCGAAATCGTCTCAAGTCCGCGCGTCGTTACCGCCGACCGGATGAAGGCCGTGGTCGAGCAAGGCACCGAGTTGCCTTATCAGGCCAAAGTCGGGCAGGGCGTATCGGGTGTGCAATTTCGCCGCGCCACGCTGAAGCTCGAAGTCGAGCCGCAGATCATGCCGGACGGCCGCGTGGTGCTGGACCTGGATGTTGCCAAGGACAGCGTCGGCGAACAGACCGACGCCGGGCCTGCAATCAACACGAAGCACGTGCAGACGCGGGTCGAGGTGGAAGACGGTGGTACGGTGTCGATTGGAGGAATTTACGCGACCGACGGCCGGGACGATGTGACTCGGGTGCCGCTCCTGGGCAAAATACCGATTCTAGGTGCGCTTTTCCGCCATCGGGCTCATCGCGACCAACGCAGCGAACTGGCAGTTTTCATCACGCCGCGCGTCGTTCAGACGAATTAGGGGCACGCTGCCGCCGCTCGAAAGCGGCGGCGCGCAGGCTCGACAAGGCAGCCGCTTTGCCAGTAAGCTGCGGCACGAACCATACCGGATTAGCCAGAGGACACCGTTGCAAGCGCGGGACGCACACGCCAATGTATTTTTTGTAGGGCTCATGGGGGCAGGAAAAACCACCGTGGGCCGGGCCATTGCGCGCCGTCTCGATCGCCCGTTTTTCGATTCAGACCATGAAATCGAAGCGCGCACGGGCGCGCGCATTCCTGTGATCTTCGAGCTGGAGGGCGAAGCCGGCTTTCGCGAGCGTGAGGCGAGCGTGATTTCGGAGCTCACCGGGCGCGACAAAATCGTGCTCGCGACCGGCGGCGGCGCGGTGCTGCGGCCGGAAAACCGGCAGGCGCTGCAAAGCCGGGGCGTGGTGATCTATTTGCGCGCCAATCCGCACGACCTGTGGCTGCGGACCCGGCGCGACAAAAATCGCCCGCTTCTGCAGACGGAAGACCCCAAAGCGCGCCTCGAAGCGCTCTACGAAGTACGCGATCCGCTCTACCGCGAGTGCGCGCATTTCGTGATCGAAACCGGCCGGCCTTCCGTCAACGGACTCGTCAATATGGTTCTGATGCAGCTCGAGATGGCCGGCGTCGCCAAACATCCTGCGTCATAATGGGCCGTATGATTACCGTCAATGTCGAACTGGGCGAACGCGCCTACCCCATTCATATCGGTGCCGACCTGATCGGCCAGACCGCGCTGTTCGCGCCGCACATCGCCGGCAACTCGGTCACGATCGTCACCAATACCACCGTCGACCCGCTCTATGGCGACACGTTGCGCGCCTCGCTCGCGCCGCTCGGCAAGCAGGTGTCCACTGTCGTCTTGCCGGACGGCGAGGCCCACAAGAACCTCGAAACGCTGAACCTCATCTTCGACGCGCTGCTCGGCTCGCGCGCCGACCGCAAGACCACGCTGATTGCGTTGGGCGGCGGCGTGATCGGCGACATGACGGGTTTCGCGGCTGCCTGCTACATGCGCGGCGTGCCGTTCATCCAGGTGCCGACCACGTTGCTCTCGCAAGTGGATTCGTCGGTGGGCGGCAAGACCGGCATCAATCACCCGCTCGGCAAAAACATGATCGGCGCGTTCTATCAGCCGCAGGCCGTGATCGCCGACATCGGCGCGTTGCGCACGCTGCCCGCGCGCGAACTGGCGGCGGGCGTGGCCGAGGTCATCAAGACGGGCGCTATTGCAGACGCCGGTTTTTTCCGCTGGATCGAAGCCAATGTCGAGGCATTGAATCGCTGCGAGCCGGAAGCGCTCGCCGAAGCGGTCAAGCGCTCGTGCGAAATCAAGGCGTCCGTGGTCGCGCAGGACGAGCGCGAAGGCGGGTTGCGCGCCATTCTCAATTTCGGCCATACGTTTGGCCACGCGATCGAAGCCGGACTCGGCTACGGCGAGTGGCTGCACGGCGAGGCGGTCGGCTGCGGAATGGTGATGGCTGCGGATCTGTCGGTGCGCCTTGGCCATCTGGACGAAGCGTCGCGCAAGCGGCTCGTCGACGTCATCGTCGCCGCGCATCTGCCGACCCGCGCGCCGGCGCTCGGCGAATCGCGCTATGTCGAACTGATGCAGGTCGATAAGAAAGCGGAAGCCGGCGCGATCAAATTCATTCTGCTGAAGCGTTTCGGTGAGACGCTCATCACCCAGGCGCCCGACGCCGAGGTGCACGCCACGCTGGCCGCCGCCGTCTGAAGACCGGCTTTGGCAGCGAGGCGCCGCGCACGGCGTCGACCGGCGCCGCCCATGTTTCGGAGAACCCGGTGACAGACAGGCGCAGCGACGATGTAAAGCAGGAACCCGCGGCGAACGCCGCAGCGCTCGGCGTCCCGACGCAGGAAGCGCTCGAAGCGCACCTCGCGCCGTATGCCGCGCATTCGGCGCTCTCGCGCGGGCGCCGCTATCCGGAAGCACCGCCGAGCGCCCGCACCGAATTCCAGCGCGACCGTGACCGCATCGTTCATTCAACGGCGTTCCGCCGGCTCGAATACAAGACGCAAGTTTTCGTGAATCACGAGGGCGACCTGTTTCGCACGCGTCTCACGCACAGCCTCGAAGTCGCGCAGATTGCGCGTTCCGTGGCGCGTAATCTGCGTGTCAACGAAGACCTGGTTGAAGCCATTTCACTTGCGCACGATCTCGGCCACACGCCCTTCGGGCATGCGGGCCAGGATGCGCTGAACGAATGCATGCGCGAGCACGGCGGCTTCGAGCACAATCTGCAAAGCCTCGCGGTGGTTGACGATCTCGAGGAGCATTACGGGGCGTACAACGGCCTGAATCTGTGTTTCGAAACGCGCGAGGGCATTCTCAAGCATTGCTCACGCGAGAATGCGCGGCGGCTGGGTGCTTTGGGCGAGCGTTTTCTAGAAGGACGCCAGCCGTCCATCGAGGCGCAGATCGCGAACGTGGCCGACGAGATCGCGTATAACAATCACGACGTGGACGACGGCTTGCGCTCTGGTTTGCTGACCGTCGAGCAACTCGCCGAAGTCGAGTTGTGGCAAACACACTATGAAGCCGCGCGGCGCGATTTTCCGCAGATCGAAGGCCGCCGGCTGATCCATGAGACGGTGCGGCGCATCATCAACACGCTGATCGTCGATCTCATCGATACCACGAAGCTCAATCTGGTCCGTCATGCACCGGATTCGCTCGACGCGGTGCGCGCCGCGCCGGCGCTCGTCGCGCATAGCGAAGCGGTGGCAGCCCAAGCTGCAGCGCTCAAGCGCTTTCTGTTCAAGAATCTGTACCGCCATTACCGCGTGATGCGGATGGCGAACAAGGCGCGCCGCGTGGTCGTCGGTCTGTTCGACGCGTTCACCGAAGACCCTCGGCTGCTGCCGCCGGGCTACCAGTCCACCGACGCCGCGCAGCAACCTCGGCTTATCGCGCATTACATCGCAGGCATGACGGACAGATACGCGCTGAAGGAGTATCAGCGTCTCTTCGTAATCGACGATAACTGAACGAGCACGAGCCGTGGCAAGCGAGGGCCACGGCGGGGCGCGTGTCGGGTGAGCCCGACACACGAGGCACGGCAGAGACCGCCTGGGATGGCGGTCTCGTACCACCGGGCTGCGCAGCGTCGATGCAACTGGACGCTAACGCCATGCAGCCCGCCCGCGCGCTTGAGCCACACTGCTGAGCGCTCTTCTCCGCGCAAGCTCAAGCGCGCTTTAGCGCAACATTCGGCGCAAGGCTCAGCGCAACGTTCAGCGCATGCGCGAGGCAAACAACGCGCCTGCGATCAGCGCGACGCCGCCGACAATCGCGAGCGTCTGCCACGGATTTTCATGCACATAGTCGTCCGCGTCCGAGAGCGCTACGTTCGCGCGTTCGCGTACGGCCTCCCGCGTGTCGTTCATGCGGGCACGGGCGTTGTCGAGCTGCTTGCGCAGTTTGCCGCGCAGCGCTACTGCATCGGCCTGGGTCCCTTCGGCCAGCGTGGATTCGAGCTCTGACATTAGCGTGCGAAGTTCGCCTGCAATGTCTTCAGCCGCGTCGCGGCTGTGGCGGGCAATACGCCGCGCGCGGCGGCTCGTGCTGGTCCAGGATTCGCCGAGGGCATCTCGCGTATTCGGAAGTGCTGTCATAGTCGCTCCGTCGATGAGGGTGAAAAAGGCCCACGTTCACGGTTACGCTTAAACCACATCGCAACGCAGGAAACACCAGCAGGACGCAACTTCGGTGCCAAACCCCAATGCCCGGCGTACGGTGCCGCCGGGCGAAAATCGTCAGCAGATATTGCACGAAGCACAACGCTTGCGGGTCAGTTTTACAAACACGGCGAGGCTGCGGCGCGCTGCATCGGTAAAGGCGGCGCGCGGCTGCCACGGCGGCACAAAATAAAAAACGCCGCCATTGGATAAATGACGGCGTTGTTCAAGCCCCGCGAATTCGACTACCCTAAACCACCAGCATTCCGCGCGTGAAGAACGGTGTTACAAGCCGTGTGACAAGCCGTGTTAAAAGCGGTAACCGATGTTGACGTAGGTGACGATCGGGTTCAGCTTGATCTTGGTCTGCGACTGCACATTGAGCGTACCGACCGGCGTCTGTGCCTGCGTGTTCAGTTTGGCCGTGGTGCTGAGCGGCAGGTACGACACCGACACGCCCGCGAACCAGTGCTGATTGAACGCGTAAGTGAAACCCGCATTAAACACCGGCTCCCACGAACTATCCGTAGTCACGCTGGTCGGACCATGCAGGACGTTCGCCTGGAATGCTCCGTTGGTGATCTTCTCGTCGGTGAACCAGATACGGCTCACGCCGATACCGAGATACGGACGGAATGTGGCAGTGGGAGCGTTGAAGTAGTACTTGAACAGCAGCGTTGGGCTCCACTGTTTCGCCTGACCCAGCTTGCCGAATTGTTCGAGGCTACCGGTGCCGTTCAGGTCGAACGAAGGCGGATAGCCAATCACGAATTCGGTGGCGATGTGATCGGTAATGAAGTAACCCGCGGTGAAGCCGATGGTGTCGGCCGAACCCAGTGAGGCTCCGGTATTGGCTTCTGTGATGTTGGTCGGGCTGCCGCCAATGCTCGTTACTCGCAGGGGCTGGCTGCTCGATTGAGGCGCAAGATGGAACCAGCCTGTTGAGACGAAAAAGCTACCGGCCGATTGCGCGTGTGCTGCTGTTGTCATGCTGGCTAGCACTGCGATCCCCGTTACGGCCTGTTTTAATTTCATATGTGCTCCTCCAAAAAAGGCCCGCTCATTATGACCACAACGTTTGAAACTAACCATACGCGCCGGTTAGAGTTTTCTCCCTAAGCCGGGCGCGCTTCCTGGCCTGGCCGCGCCGCGTCGAACCTCCGGCGCATGCGGCTCCTCGGACCTTCGGGTATGTACCAACGCGACTATCGGATACTTCAGCATGGCACGGCTTGCACGTCTTTATGTTCCTGACCAGCCGCAGCACGTCATCCTCCGCGGACTCGATCAGCAGCCTGCGTTCGTCGACGACCAGGACTACGAACTCTTCATCGACTGTATGAAAGCGGCTTCGCGCGATCATCACTTATCGATCCACGCTTATGCGTTGATGCCGGGCGCGGTCCAACTGCTTGTCACTCCAACGGAGGAGTCGAGCCTGCCGAAAGCGATGCAGGCGGTCGGGCGCCGCTACGTAGCGCACTTCAACCGCCGTTACGCGCGACGTGGCACGTTATGGGAAGGTCGCTATCGCGCCACGGTGATCGAGGGCGAGCGGTATTTTCTGCTGGCGAGCCGCGTCGTCGAAATGTGCCCGGTGCGCATGCAGCTCGCGAGCGCGCCAGAAGACTACCGCTGGTCAAGCTATCGTCATCACATCGGTCTCACGCTCGACAGCCTGATCACCGACCATCCGCTCTACTGGTCGCTCGGCAATACGCCGTTCGAGCGGCAGCGCGCGTACCGCGAGTTGTGCGAGCAGCCGCTCGACGAACGAGAGGCAAGCCAGCTTCAGCAGGCCACGCTGAAAGGCTGGGTGCTCGGCAGCGACACGTACCGTGAATGGGCGGCCCGGGCGGCGAACCGGCGCGTATCGCCGCTGCCTCGTGGCCGGCCTCGCAAGGTCCGGGAAACTCCGCAGGCGCAATAAGCGAATCGAATCAATTGTTTGTCTTCCAAACGGCATCACGACATGCCGTTTTATTTTGCCCATATTTGATGTGGCACCAATAAAAAATACCCGCAATGCACCAAACTGATAATTAGGGATCGACCATAACGTTTTATTTGCTATTCCATTGATTCGTCGCGTATATTCCGAATTCCGGCGTTTTTGAACTGTGTAGGTTGCAGCGTCAAGGGCGTCTCAGCCGTTGCGGGTGTGCACGTGCGGCAATAGAAAAACGGTTTAACGGCCTGTCGGCCCCTCACAGACGGTGTCCCCATGAACGATCGCCAGCAACCGGTTCACCCGGTACCCGCCGCCCAAGGGTTGTACGACCCGCAAAACGAACATGACGCCTGCGGCGTCGGCTTCGTCGCCCACATCAAGGGCAAGAAGAGCCACGAGATCATCGAGCAAGGCCTGAAGATTCTCGAGAACCTCGATCACCGGGGCGCCGTCGGCGCGGATCCGCTGATGGGCGACGGTGCCGGCATCCTGATCCAGATTCCGGACGGTTTCTATCGCGAGGAAATGGCCAAGCAGGGCGTGACGTTGCCGCCGTTCGGCGAATACGGCGTCGGCATGGTGTTTCTGCCGAAGGAACACGCGTCTCGTCTCGCCTGCGAACAGGAACTGGAGCGTACGGTGAAGGCCGAAGGCCAGGTGGTGCTCGGCTGGCGTGATGTGCCGGTCGACCACACCATGCCGATTTCGCCGACCGTCAAGGCGAGCGAGCCGCTGATCCGCCAGATCTTTATCGGTCGCGGCAAGGACATCATGGTGACCGACGCGCTCGAGCGGAAGCTTTACGTGATCCGCAAGACCGCGAGCCACCGCATTCAGGCGCTCAAGCTCAAGCACGGCAAGGAATATTTTGTGCCGTCCATGTCGGCGCGCACCGTCGTCTATAAGGGACTGCTGCTGGCAGGTCAGGTCGGTGTGTACTACCGCGACCTGCAGGACGAGCGCACCGTTTCGGCGCTCGCGCTCGTGCACCAGCGCTTCTCGACCAACACGTTCCCCGCCTGGGAACTGGCCCACCCGTACCGGATGATCGCCCACAACGGCGAAATCAACACGGTGAAGGGCAACGTCAACTGGCTGAACGCGCGTACCGGCGCGATCGCGTCGCACGTGCTCGGCGACGACTTGCCGAAGCTTTGGCCGCTGATCTATCCGGGCCAATCGGACACTGCCTCGTTCGACAACTGTCTCGAACTGCTGGTGATGGCCGGCTACCCGCTCGTCCACGCAATGATGATGATGATCCCGGAAGCTTGGGAACAGCACACGCTGATGGACGACAACCGCCGCGCGTTCTACGAATACCACGCCGCCATGATGGAGCCGTGGGACGGCCCCGCTGCAATCGCGTTCACCGACGGCCGCCAGATCGGCGCGACGCTCGACCGTAACGGGCTGCGTCCGGCGCGCTACATCGTCACCGACGATGACCTCGTCATCATGGCGTCGGAAGCGGGCACGCTGCCTATCCCCGAGTCGAAGATCGTCAAGAAGTGGCGCCTGCAGCCGGGCAAGATGTTCCTGATCGACATGGAACACGGCCGCATCATCGACGACAAGGAACTGAAGGACAACCTCGCGAACGCCAAGCCGTACAAGAGCTGGATCGACGCCGTGCGCATCAAGCTCGACGAGATCGAGCCGAAGGCCGAAGACGTCGCGACCGAGCGCCGCGAAGCCGCTGCTTTGCTGGATCGCCAGCAGGCGTTCGGCTACACGCAGGAAGACCTCAAGTTCCTGATGGCGCCGATGGCGCAAGCCGGCGAAGAAGCGGTCGGCTCCATGGGCAACGACTCGCCGCTCGCGGTCATGTCCAACAAGAACAAGACGCTCTATCACTACTTCAAGCAGCTGTTCGCGCAGGTCACGAACCCGCCGATCGACCCGATCCGTGAAAACATGGTGATGTCGCTCGTGTCGTTCGTCGGACCGAAGCCGAACCTGCTCGACACGAACAACATCAACCCGCCGATGCGTCTCGAAGTGTCGCAGCCTGTGCTCGACTTCAAGGACATCGCGAAGATCCGCGCGATCGATCAGTACACGGGCGGCAAGTTCAGCTCGTACGAACTGAACATCTGCTATCCGGTCGCGTGGGGCAAGGAAGGCATCGAGGCGCGGCTCGCGTCGCTGTGCGCGGAAGCTGTCGACGCCGTCAAGTCCGGCTACAACATGCTGATCGTGTCCGACCGCAAGACCGACCGCGACAACGTCGCGATTCCGGCGCTGCTCGCCACGGCGGCCATCCACACGCACCTCGTGCAGCAAGGCTTGCGTACCAGCACGGGTCTCGTCGTCGAAACCGGCTCCGCGCGTGAAACGCACCACTTCGCGCTGCTGGCCGGCTACGGCGCGGAAGCCGTGCACCCGTACCTGGCAATGGAAACGCTCGGCCAGCTCGCAGCCGGCCTGAAGGGCGACCTGTCGCCGGAAAAGGCGGTCTACAACTTCACGAAGGCAGTCGGCAAGGGCTTGCAGAAAGTCATGTCGAAGATGGGCATTTCGACCTACATGTCGTACACCGGCGCGCAGATTTTCGAAGCAGTCGGCCTTGCCGAAGATCTCGTGCAAAAGTACTTCAAGGGCACCTCGTCGAAGGTCGGCGGCATTGGTCTCTTTGACGTCGCCGAAGAAGCGATCCGTCTGCACCGCGACGCGTTTGGCGACAACCCGGTCCTCGCGAACATGCTCGACGCAGGCGGCGAGTACGCCTATCGCGTGCGCGGCGAAGAACACATGTGGACGCCGGATGCGATCGCCAAGCTGCAACACTCGGCGCGCAGCAATTCTTATCAGACGTACAAGGAATACGCGCATCTGATCAACGATCAGACCAGGCGTCACATGACCTTCCGCGGTCTGTTCGAATTCAAGCTCGACCCGACCAAGGCAATTCCGCTCGACGAGGTGGAACCGGCGAAGGAAATCGTCAAGCGTTTTGCCACCGGTGCAATGTCGCTCGGCTCGATCAGCACGGAAGCGCACGCCACGCTGGCGGTCGCGATGAACCGCATTGGCGGCAAGTCGAACACCGGCGAAGGCGGCGAGGACGAAAACCGCTATCGCAACGAACTGCGCGGCATTCCAATCAAGAACGGCGACACGATGAAGTCCGTGATCGGCGACGAGGTGATTGTCGACATTCCGTTGAAGGAAGGCGATTCGCTGCGCTCGAAGATCAAGCAGGTCGCGTCGGGCCGCTTCGGCGTGACGGCGGAATACCTCGCCTCGGCCGATCAGATCCAGATCAAGATGGCGCAGGGCGCGAAGCCGGGCGAAGGCGGCCAGTTGCCGGGCCACAAGGTGTCCGAGTACATCGGCAAGCTGCGTTACTCGGTGCCGGGCGTCGGTCTCATTTCGCCGCCGCCGCACCACGACATCTACTCGATCGAAGATCTGGCGCAGCTCATTCACGACCTGAAGAACGCGAATCCGGCGGCTAGCGTGTCGGTGAAGCTGGTGTCGGAATCCGGTGTCGGCACGGTCGCAGCGGGCGTCGCCAAGGCGAAGGCCGACCACGTGGTGATCGCGGGCCACGACGGCGGCACCGGCGCGTCGCCGCTGTCGTCGGTCAAGCATGCGGGTACGCCGTGGGAACTCGGTCTCGCCGAAACGCAGCAGACGCTGGTTCTGAACCAGTTGCGCGGGCGTATCCGCGTGCAGGCCGACGGTCAGATGAAGACCGGCCGCGACGTCGTGATCGGCGCGCTGCTCGGCGCCGACGAGTTCGGCTTTGCGACGGCCCCGCTCGTCGTCGAAGGCTGCATCATGATGCGCAAGTGCCACCTGAACACCTGCCCGGTCGGCGTCGCGACGCAAGATCCGGTGCTGCGGGCCAAGTTCAAGGGCCAGCCGGAACATGTCGTCAACTTCTTCTTCTTTGTTGCGGAAGAAGCGCGCGAAATCATGGCGCAACTGGGTATTCGCAAGTTCGACGACCTGATCGGTCACGCCGAACTGCTCGACACGAAGAAGGGCATCGAGCACTGGAAGGCGAAGGGTCTCGACTTCTCGCGCGTGTTCTATCTGCCGCAAGTGCCGGCTGAAGTCGCGCGCAAGCATGTGGAAGACCAGGACCACGGTCTGGACCGCGCGCTCGACCACACGCTGATCGAAAAGGCGAAGGCGGCCATCGAGAACGGCGAGCACGTGTCGTTCATCCAGCCCGTGCGCAACGTCAATCGTACGGTCGGCGCGATGCTGTCCGGCACGATCGCGAAGAAGTACGGCCACGACGGCTTGCCCGACGACACCATTCACATCCAGTTGAAGGGTACTGCGGGTCAGAGCTTCGGCGCGTTCCTCGCGAAGGGCATCACGCTGGATCTGGTCGGCGACGGCAACGACTACGTCGGCAAAGGCTTGTCGGGCGGGCGCATCATCATCCGTCCCACGAACGATTTCCGCGGCAAGTCGGAAGAGAACATCATCTGCGGCAACACGGTGATGTATGGCGCGATCGAAGGCGAATCGTTCTTCCGCGGCGTGGCTGGCGAGCGATTCTGCGTGCGTAACTCGGGTGCGACGGCGGTTGTCGAAGGCACGGGCGACCACGGCTGCGAATACATGACGGGCGGCACGGTCATCGTGCTCGGCGAAACCGGCCGTAACTTCGCGGCCGGCATGTCGGGCGGCATCGCCTACGTGTACGACCCGGACAACACGTTCGCGGGCAAGTGCAACAAGTCGATGGTTGCGCTCGAGCCGGTTCTGCAGCAGGCCGAACAGGAGCGCACGGTCGACAAGAGCCTGTGGCACGCCGGCACGACCGACGAAGCGCTGCTCAAGGGTCTCATCGAACGTCACTTCCAGTTCACGGGCTCGCCGCGTGCAAAAGCGCTGCTCGAAAACTGGGACGCGTCGCGCCGTCAATTCGTGAAGGTGTTCCCGACCGAGTACAAGCGCGCGCTGGGCGAAATGGCAGCGAAGAAGGCGAATAAAGAAGTTCTCGCCGCCTGAGCGCAGACCGCTCGTCGACTGCTTTCGCACAGAGACGTCACCTTTAGCCGTACCTGCCGCGCGCGACCGTTCAACGGCGCGCTGCGGCGGGTTCAGATCACCCCCTAGATACAGATAGAGAAGAGAACCACATGGGCAAGGCAACCGGTTTTCTCGAGTTCGAGCGCCGCCACGAGGCGTATGAAGCTCCGCTCACACGCGTGAAGCACTACAAGGAATTCGTCGCCGCACTCACCGACGACGAAGCGAAGGTTCAAGGCGCACGTTGCATGGACTGCGGCATTCCGTTCTGCAACAACGGCTGCCCGGTGAACAACATCATCCCGGACTTCAACGACCTGGTGTTCCAACAGGACTGGAAGACGGCGATCGAGGTGTTGCACTCCACGAACAACTTCCCGGAGTTCACGGGCCGCATCTGCCCGGCGCCGTGCGAAGCGGCGTGCACGCTCGGCATTAACGACGATCCGGTCGGCATCAAGTCGATCGAACACGCGATCATCGACAAGGCATGGGCCGAAGGCTGGGTCGCGCCGCTGCCGCCGAAGCACAAGACCGGCAAGAAGGTTGCCGTGGTCGGTTCCGGTCCTGCCGGTCTGGCGGTCGCTCAGCAACTCGCGCGCGCCGGTCACGATGTCACGGTGTTCGAAAAGAACGACCGCATTGGCGGTCTGCTGCGTTACGGAATTCCCGACTTCAAGCTGGAGAAGTGGCTGATCGATCGCCGTATGCGCCAGATGGAAGCCGAAGGCGTGACGTTCCGCGCCAACGTGTTCATCGGTAAGGCCGATTCGCTGCCGGCCTACATCGGCAACACCGCAAAGGAAACCATCACGCCGGACCAGTTGAAGGAAGACTTCGACGCGGTCGTGGTAGCCGGCGGTTCGGAAACGCCGCGCGATCTGCCGGTGCCGGGCCGCGAACTGGAAGGCATCCATTACGCAATGGAATTCCTGCCGCAGCAGAACAAGGTCAATGCCGGCGACAAAGTCCCGAACCAGTTGCTCGCCAAGGGCAAGCACGTCGTCGTGATCGGCGGCGGCGATACCGGTTCGGACTGCGTGGGCACGTCGAACCGTCACGGCGCGAAGAGCGTCACGCAGTTCGAACTGCTGCCCCAACCGCCGGAAGAAGAGAACAAGCCGCTCGTGTGGCCGTACTGGCCGATCAAGCTGCGCACGTCGTCGTCGCATGAGGAAGGCTGTTCGCGCGATTGGGCTGTCGCGACCAAGCGCCTCGAAGGCAAGAACGGCAAGGTCGAGAAGTTGATTGCGGCGCGCGTCGAATGGAAGGACGGCAAGATGGTCGAAGTGCCGGGCTCCGAGTTCGAAATGAAGGCCGACCTCGTGCTGCTCGCCATGGGCTTCACGCAACCGGTGTCGCCTGTGCTGGAAGCCTTCGGCGTCGACAAGGACGCGCGCGGCAACGTGCGGGCCACCACCGAAGGTGACAAGGCGTACTACACTTCGGTGGACAAGGTGTTCACTGCCGGCGATATGCGCCGCGGCCAGTCGCTCGTCGTGTGGGCGATTCGCGAAGGCCGTCAGTGCGCACGTTCGGTCGACGCTTTCCTGATGGGGCATTCGGACCTGCCGCGCTAAACGTCGCCGCTGGTTTGCCGCAACGGCGTCGTCCGTTAAGCGGTGCACGAAGCGGCACGTTAGAAGGCACATCAAAGCGGTAAAAAGAGAGCCGGGCGCCCGACAGAGTGACCCGGTTTTTTCATATGTGCTGCTTGTGATTCAGCTCGCCGTGTCACTTCCCATAACGCGCCAACGTGAGCCCGTCGAGATCGATCTCCGGCTTGCGCTGCGTGATGAGATCGGCGACCACCCGCGCCGAGCCCATCGACATCGCCCAGCCCGTCGAGCCGTGCCCGAGGTTGAGCCACAAATTGTCGATGCCCGAAGGTCCGAGCAATGGCGCGCCGTCGGGCGTCATTGGGCGGCGACCCACCCAGAAGTGTGCGGATGTCGGCGCGGCGGCATGCGGAAACCAGTCATCCAGCACTTTCATCAGCGTTTGTAGCGCCTGCTCGCGCAGCGTGGTCTGCCGGTTGCCCAACTCGGCCGTGCCCGCCACCCGCAGGTTGTTGCCAAAGCGCGTGATGGCTGTCTTGAGCGACTCGTCCATGAGCGCGGCCCGTGGGGCTTTCTCATCATCGATCACGGGTAGCGTTGCGGAATATCCCTTCACCGGATAGAGCGGCACCTTAACGCCGAGCGGTGCAAGCAGCGCCGCACTGTCGACGCCCAGCGCCACCACGACGTTATCGGCCTGTACGATTTCAGCGGCGCCAGTTGCACCGTTTGCGCCGTTTGCACCGTCCGGTCGTCCACCGGCTTCACTTTCCACACGCACACCACGCACCGCACCGCCGTGCACGTCGATCGATGTCACGCGCGTGTCGAAGCGAAACTGCACGCCGTGGCGCTCGCAGATAGCTCGTAATTCGCGCGTGAAGCGGGCGCAGTCGCCGGCTTCGTCGTCGGGAAGATGAATGCCCGACACCGGAGCCGCGCGAGCCCAGCGCAAACCCGGCTCGATATCGACGCATTGCGCGGGGTTCACTTCCCGATATGCGATGCCCGCGTCGCGCAGCACAGCCAGCGCCGGTTGCGCGAGTTCGACGTCGTACTCGCTGCGAAACAGTTGCAGATACCCTTGGCTGCGCCCGTAATCAAACGGATGACGGCTGCGGAATTCGTGCAGGCAGTCCCGGCTGTAATAGGCGATGCGCTGCATCCGCTGCTTGTTGACGCGAAAGCGTTCGAGGTCGCATTCGCGCAACCAGCGCGCGATCCAGCGCCACTGAGCCGGGTCGAGGGTGGGACGGAAGATCAGCGGCGACGCTGGCTTGAACAGGTACTTGAGGATCTTCGTCGGCATGCCCGGCGCGGCCCACGGCGTCACGTAGCCGGGCGCGATCACACCCGCGTTACCGAAGCTCGTGGCGAGCGCGACGTCCGGCTCCCGCTCGATCACCGTGACCTCGCAGCCTTGCTGGCGCAGGTAGAAAGCGGTCGCGACGCCGATCACGCCGCCTCCCAGAACAATCGTTTTCATGTGCTTAGTGGGCAGGAATCAGCGCCAGAAATCAGCGACAAAGTCAGGCGGCAGGACTGGCCGTGCCGAGCACCTTGCCCTTGGTTTCTGGCAGGCACAACGCGGCGACGATCACGAGCAGATAACCCGCACCGGCGACAATGCCCATTGCCTTCACCAGAGACATGCCCTGCGAAAGTGTGCCGACGAGAATCGGAAAGAACGAGCCGAAGCCGCGCCCAAGGTTGTAGCAGAAGCCTTGCCCGGAGCCGCGAATCGCATTGGGATATAGCTCCGACAAATAGGCGCCCACACCCGCGAAAATCCCTTGCACGACGATGCCGAGTGGAAATCCGAGCGCAAGCATCATGCCGTCGGTGATCGGCAACATCGTATAGACCATGCCGAGCACGAACGAGCCGATCGCGAACAGAATGAAGGACGCGCGGCGTCCAATCTTGTCGCACAAGATCGCGCCCACGATATAACCGGTGAATGAGCCGACGATCAGCACGATCAGATAGCCGCTCGTGTTGAACACGGACAGATGACGCACGGTCTTCAGATAGGTGGGCAGCCACGTGGTGATCGCGTAGTAACCGCCGAGCATGCCGGTGCACAACGCGCTGCCAAGCAGTGTGATGCGCAAGTGCGGCCCCGAGAAAATCTGCAGGAAATGCGCAGTTTCGAAGCCGCTCTCACGTGCACGGCGCGTCTGCAGATAGATGTCGGGGTCGCTGACGTTGCGGCGAATGTAGATGATCCAGGCGGCGGGCAGCAGACCGATCCAGAAGCACGCACGCCACGCATACTGTTCGGGCAGCAACGCAAAAAATGCCCAGTAGACGATGGCCGCCGCTGCCCAGCCGAACGACCAGCTGCTTTGCACGGTGCCCACGGCTTTCGCGCGATGCTGCGGCGAGCGGATCGTCTCGGCCATCATGATCGTCACGACCGACCATTCACCGCCGAAGCCGATTCCTTGCAGGGTGCGTGTGGCGAGCAACTGCCCGAACGAATGCGTGAAGCCCGACAGAAACGTGAATAACGCGAAGGTGGCGATCGTCCATTGAAGCACGCGGATGCGGCCGTACCGGTCGGCCAGAATGCCGGCGAGCCAGCCGCCCAACGCCGACGAGATGAGCGAACTCGTGGCGATCATGCCCGCTTCGCTTTTGGTCATGCCCCAAGTCGCGATCAGCGTCGGAATGAGGAACGAGTAGATCATGAAATCGAACGCATCGACCGCATAGCCGCCGAAACCGGCGTACAGGGTGCGGCGTTCCCGCTGCGTCAGTTCGGTGAACCATTGGAGAGAAGGCATGTTTGTTGTGTTCTCCTGGTTTTTTGTGTGCCGGCGGCTCGTGGGAGGTGTTTCTATTCTACGGGGACGAGGCAACATGCGGCCAGTTGTGGTCAAAATTGGCAGCGGACATCGCAGCAATCATGGCAACAACGGGTAAGCAGCGGACAACAGACGAGATGCGAAGGAAACGGATCCGGCGAGGGCGCGCCGGACGGCATACCAGCCGACGCATGCAAGACGGCGAAAGCTCGCGAAAGCCGTTGCTTACGAACTAATACGCCGTAACCAAAAAGATAATGAACACCGTTACACTGCGCACGCAGCGCATCGGCTGCACATTGTTTGCTCACACTCGCGCCTGCCACATCTGATCGCCTAATGCCCGCCACCGCGAAAATCTGCCCGGAGCCTCGCCGCCACTTTGCGCACGTGGCCGTGCCCGCGCGCCAACTTGCCGCGAGCGGGTCGCGCCGGACGTTCCTGAAGGGTTCCGCATGCGTGCTGCTGGCGTCCGGTATCGGCGCTTCGCTGCTCTCCGCGTGCGGCGGCGGCAACCTGGATACTGAACAGGGCGAGACGCCGCGACTGGCCTCGGTCGACAATTTCCGCGATGTCGCGGGCGCCGCCGCAGGCTATCCAACTGTCGACGGCAAAACGATGCGCCGAGGCGTGTTCTTTCGCGCGAACGTGCTCGCGCTCAGCGTGGCCGACCAGACCGAAATCGAAAGTCTCGGCATTGCCAGCATCTTCGATTTGCGCACGCCAGGCGAGATCGAGCGGACGGCAGATATCCTGCCGCGTGCCACCGTATCGCAGACGTTGAATGTACTTGGCACGCGCGACTTCATCACGCCCGCCTTCAATTCTGCGGGCGGCGCGGCCGCGTTCATGGAGTCCGAGGCTCGCGCCTATGTAACCGGCGCCGCGCAGCGGGCGAACTACGGCGCGCTGCTCCGTCAGCTGGGCGATGGCGCGGGCGCGCAGCTGTTCCATTCGAACGCCGGTAAGGATCGCGCGGGTTGGGTTGCCGCGTTGTTGCAGAGCATTGCTAACGTGCCGCTCGACGTCATCATGCAGGACTACCTGCTGAGCAACGTCTATCGCGCACAGGCGATCAGGTCGCAGAAAGAGACTTTGCGTGCGCAGGACGGCGACGCGCTCGCCGCGATCCAGGAGCCCTTGCTCGGCGTTCAGGAAAGCTATCTGCAGGCGGGCTTCGATCAGGTGCAGGCAAGCTACGGCACGATGACGCGCTACCTGACCGAAGGCCTTGGCGTGTCGGAGTCGGCTATCGAGAGTTTGCGCGGCCGGCTTGTCGCCTGAAGAGCGCAGGGAAAGTCATTCGCTGGGGCCGGACAAAATACGCGCATAAAACGCATGCATCAAACCGTGAGCAAAAAAAATCCGCCCCGAACAAGCGGGCGGACTGAGAAGGGCGGCATCGAGGTTGCCGGGGCCGACTATACGGCCGCCGGCCACGCGATAGACGATCCGGTAAGGTGACGTAAGCGGATCGGTCGCGGCGCTCATTCGCAGCAAAAGCCTGCGCCTTATACGGTCGCAGCAGACGCCGCCGGCAGTTCGATACATACCTCCAAACCGCCTTGCGCGTGATTGCGTACATGGCAACGTCCGCCGCGGTCGTGCGCAAGCCGCGCGACGATTGCAAGGCCGAGGCCGCAATGGCCTTCGCCGCCGCGCGCGGCGTCGAGCCGCACGAACGGTTTCATCGCCGCGGCAATGCGCTCGTCAGGAATGCCCGCGCCATGGTCGCGCACTCGAATGAGCCAATATCCGTCGCCGCGTTCGGTGGCGATGTCGACGGGCGGCGCGCCATGTTCCAAAGCGTTATCGACGAGGTTCGTCACGAGCCGGTCAAGCAGCGTGCGCGGCAGCGTAAACGACGGGCCGGCGCGCAGATGGAGCGCGAAGAGCGGCGTCTCCCCGGCGCTGGAAGTGCTGTCCATGCCGTCGCCGCTGTCCGTGTGTTCGGCGAAGCCGTCGCTCGCGGAAAACTGTTCGCGCAGGAACTCGTCGACCTCTACTGCAGGCCCCGCGTCGGCTGATTGGCCGGCAAATTCGAGAAACTGCTGGACGATGTTCGTCAGCGAGTCGACATCGCGTATCAAGCCCGCACGTTCGCTTTCCTCTACCAGCACGCTCGCGCGTAACTTCAGGCGCGTGAGCGGCGCTTTCAGGTCGTGCGCGACACCGGCGAGCATGACGGCCTGATCGTCGCCGGCTTCGTTCAGGCGCCGCATCATGTCGTTGAACGAGCCGATCAGATCGCGCAGTTCGCGCGGACCTTGCACTGTGACGGGTTGTGGCCGCACGCCCGAACCGAACTCACGCGCGGCATCGGCGACGCGCGACAGCGGCCGCTGCATCTGCCAGACCGCGAAGAGCGACAGGATGAGCGCGGCGGCCAGCATCGAAACGGATTCGATCAGAAAGCGCGGCGGCGGCGGAAGGTCAACGGGTAGCACCACCCAGTTCGACTTGCCGGGAAACAACACCCACAGTTGCGGCGGACGCAGGTCGTCGACGGCGATCTTCGTGCCGGGCGGGAGATCGTCACGCAGGCGCCGCGCCAGGTCGGCGACGAGACGTTCCGTCGGTTCGTGAAGATGGATGCTCGGCGGCATGTTCCAGGTCGGAACGAGATGCACGCGCATGGCGGGCGCGAGGGCGGCGCCCTTGATCGGCTCACCGTTGATCGCCTGCAGCACCAGCACGAGGCCGCGCGCAAAGCCGTCGACTTCATGACGCGGCGGCTGCATCACCACGAGAACGAACCAGCCGGCCTGAATCGCGAAGAGCACCGCCGTCGAAAGCAACGCCATTCTGCCGAACAGCGTGTTCAGCGGGTTTCTCATGCGTTCGAGGCGGCCTCGTCGGAGAACGGTGTGCCGTCTGCGTCGGGCACGAAGACGTAACCCTTGCCGCGCACTGTTTGCACATAGCACGGATTGGACGGATCGTCCTCGATCACGCGGCGCAGCCGCCAGATCGGCACGTCGAGACTGCGGTCGCGGAATGCGAGATTGTCGCGATGCACGAGGTCGTGAATCAGCACGCGCGACAACACCTTATAGGGATTGTTCACGAAGATCTTCAGCAGCGCGAACTCACTGTCGCGCAACGGGAGCTTCGAGTCCGCACGCGACAGCGAGCGCGTGGCGAAGTCCAGTTCGAACGGACCGAACTTATACGGTTTGCGCGCTTCGGGTGCACTGGTGGTTGAAGGGCCGCGGCGGCGCAGAACGGTGTGGATGCGCGCGAGCAGTTCACGCGGATCGAACGGCTTGGTCAGGTAGTCGTCTGCCCCGAGCGAGAGCCCGACTATGCGGTCCGCCACCGTGCCGCGCGCCGTGACGAAGATCACCGGAATGTCGTCACCGGCGGCGCGCAACGCGGTGAGCGCGCGTAGGCCGTCGGTGTTCGGCATCATGATGTCGAGCACGACGACCGATGGCCGTTCGCGCTCGAGCCTGCGCTGGAGATGGGTGCCGTCATGCAGCACCGACGCGTCGAAGCCGTTCGACTGCAAGAACTTGCAAAGCAGATCGCGTACGACCGGATCGTCGTCGACGATAAGGACCTGTGGATTCATGGCGAAATTCTAGACTGACGCGCGCAACGCGCGGCCGACTGTTTTCTTACCAATGCTTACCCGGCGCTGCGCAAAATCGGCGCGTTGGCGCGTAAGTCCCGTCACCCAAGGCTCACAGCATATTTCACCACTGCCATATTTGGCAACGCAGTTGGCAACGCGGCCGGCAGCCGCGATGAGCACGCGGTCGCCAACGTCGCGCGTTGCGTCGATCGGCGTTCTCATGCCGCAGGCCGCTTTCCGGAAACAGTTTGCGCACGCCGGGAAGTAGTGGCAATCGTTCGAAACCGGTCGTAAGAACCGCCGGAAAGCGCGTCTTTCTTCGTGCATCGCCAGGGCCCCGGCGGCGCGAAGATTCGTCCTGCAATACGTAGCGCCACACGCCGCAAGAGCTTAACGGCCCTGTCCGGCAGAGACGGCGCGAGACCGACATTCCGCCAAACCATGCGAGGCTCATCATGACCGTTCCAGGCAACCTCAGTTCCACCCACTTCTCTGCAGTCGCGCCCACCAAAACGACGGAAAAGCCCGCGTCTGCAGGCAATTCCGCAAGTACCGGCGGCGCGGCGCAAACCACGGCTTCCGCAACGCAGCCGCAGCCTCCGGCGCCCGCGGGCCTCGTCGGTCACCACGTCAATACGACGGCCTGATCTGCCGAGGCCCGCGTGTCGACCCCGAGAATCCCTGCGTGTTTCACCCGCGCCGCTGTGTGGCTCGCGCTCGGCGCGGTGCTGTTGCCGCTCGGCGGCTGCGCCGTTGCCGCGCTGCCCTGCCGGCTCACTTCAGCCACGCTGAAAATCATCCCGGTCGTCGGCCATGCGGCGGCCAGCCCGTTCGACATGTGTTCATCCGCGATCGACTGAATCATGACTCCCCAACGGATTGCCTGCGCGTTGGCGCTCGTTTGCAGCACGTTTTCGCTGACCGTGCCGGCGCAACCGGCGGCGCGCGAAGCGAGCGCGGCGGCTCCCGCGTCGAAGGACGCTTTGGCCGATGCGCGGCGGCGCGCGCAGGACACGCCGTTCGCTTTCCGCGGCATTGCGCTTGGCATCACGCTCGACGAATTCCGCGCGGGCTCGAAGGTGCGCGCGACGCCGATCGGCAGCGTGCCGGTCTGCGAGACGGATGTGCAGGCGGGCGTGCTCGGCATGCGGCTGAAGTCGCACGAGAGTTTGACAGTCGCGTGCCGCTGGGCACATCGCGACGACAACGGTTGGGCGCTGTCGCAAGCGGTGGTCGATGGCGCGCCGGCGTCCGAGCACGTGCTGCGCTTCGCGCGTATCGGGGGACGAAGCGAAAACAGAAGCGAAGAGCAAAGCGCACTGCGTCTGTACGAAATCTCGTTCGTGATCGACGAAGTCACCGCCGAGGACTTGCGCGAGGCGCTGGCGGAGCGCTGCGGCCCGCCGCGTCACGCGACGCAGAACGTGTCGGCGCCAGGCGCGCTGCCGGTCTACGTATGGGAAAACGCGGTGAGTTCGATCACGTTGTGTTTTTTGCCCGGCACTCGCAACGGCACGCTGACATACCTGCTGAAGGGTTCCGACGCGTGGGTCAAGGCGGTCGTGCGGCAGTGGCAGGCAAGCGATGCGGAAGCCGGTTGAGGCGCCATGCGCCCTTGGCAGCCAATCCACTCGAAGATGAGGCCGATCAGGCCAGGGAGTAAAACAATGCCTAAGCTTCGTTTTTCCGCGGCGATGTGCGCGGTGGTGGTTCTATCGGCTTGCGCCGGCGGACAGAAGTCGATCGTCGAAACGCCGATGGCGCCGCCGCTCGTGTCCGCGCCGCTGAACGTCAACACACAGGGCGCGATCTACCAGGCCGGCACGCTGATGGTGCTGTACGAGACGCCGCGCGCGCAGCACATCGGCGACGTGCTCACGATCCGCCTGTCGGAGTCATATAGCGGCAACAATAGTTCGACGGCGGCGGCCAGCCGTGCAAGCAGCATCACTGCGGATGCCGCCGATCATTCGACCGGAGCCGCCGCCCGTCTCGCAAGGCTCTTTAACGTCGGCTCCGCAAGCACCGAGTTCAAAGGGCAGGGTAGCCTGACCGACGCGAGCGGCATGACCGGGACGCTCGCCGTCACGGTGATCGGCACGATGCCCACGGGCAACCTGGTCGTGTCCGGTGAAAAAATCATTTCGATGAGCGGCAACCGTGACCGCCTGCGTCTGTCGGGCGTCATCAATCCTAAGGATATCGAAGCAGGTAACTACGTGGCTTCGAGCAAGGTCGCAAATGCACGTATCGAACAGGCGGGCGTGGGGATGCTCTCCGATGCGACCACCATGGGTTGGCTGCAGCGAATGTTTCTTAGCGTGCTGACTTTTTGAAGCGGCCGCGGCGCAACGCGGCGCGTTTTGTCCGCGCCGCCTTTCGGTTATGTCTGCGCCGTGCTTGAGTCCAATCTTGTGTCGCTGCGGCGCTTGCGACGCTTACTGTGAAAGCGCAGTTGGGCCGCGCTCAGCCGCGCCGATCTCGCCGTCCGGGACGAACACGTAGCCGCGCCCCCACACCGTTTGCACATAGCGCGGCTCTGACGGATCGACTTCGATCAGACGACGCAAGCGCCAGATCGACACATCGAGACTGCGGTTGCGATGCGCCTCGCTATTGCCGTGCAGTTTTTCGAGCAACTGCGCGCGCGTGAGCACTGTCATCGCGTGCGTGACGAACACTTTCAGCATCGCAAATTCGCTCGAACGCAGCGTGATGCGCTCGCCGTCGAGGCGCAGTTCGCGCGCCGGGAAGTTGACTTCGAAGCGGCCGAAGCGATACGGCGCGCGCTGTTCCGGTGCGCTCGGCGCAACCGAACCGCGACGCCGCAGCACCGTGCGAATGCGCGCCACCAGTTCACTCGGTTCGAACGGCTTGCCGAGGTAATCGTCCGCGCCGAGTTCGAGACCGATCACGCGGTCGATCGGATCCGCGCGAGCAGTGAGAAGGATCACGGGAATATCGTCGCCCGCGACGCGCAACGCGCGCAGTGCGCTGATGCCGTCGAGCTCGGGCATCATGATGTCGAGCACGATCAGCGCCGGGCGCTCGTCCTGAAGCTTGCGCTGCAGTGCCATGCCATGCTCGAGCGTGGCGACCTTGAAGCCGCGCCCTTCCAGATACTGGCTGACGAGCTCACGTACGACGGGGTCGTCGTCGACGACCAGAATGGATTGGTTCATTCAGATCATCTTAGTGATCGGCGCGAGCGCAGCAAAGCGGTTGATGCTTTCCAAACCTTTCCTGAGTAAGACAAACAATGAGCGCGGTTCAATTCACCTGCGAGGTCTGAACTGTTTGCAGCGTCTGGCGGCTGAAGTCGGTCTGATCGACGACCATCTTGTCGATGAGGCCATTGAGCTTGGTCGACGCCGAAGAGAAACGGTCGGTGTTCAGGCCGCCCGTCTGATAGCGCGCGGTGACGAGGACGCGGCCGCTCTGCACGAGCGTCAAATCGATGATCGACAGGTACTGGATCGACTCGTCGCTGAACGAACGGCGGCCGTAGTCGATCGCGGCGTTGTAGACGAGGCGCGCCTCGCAACCGGCGGGCGAAGTGCCGGGATTGTAGACATCAGAACGAATGCCGCGCCGGTCCAGCGCGAGTTGCAGCGCCGGCACGAAGTCGCCCACCGACACCGTCTGATTCACTTCGATGCAGACATGTCGCACATCGGCGGGACGGCCGTTCACGAAGGTCGGCGACGAATAGTTGGCGGCAATCGCATAGCCGGCCTGGATCACGGAGCCGGTGGCGTCGGCTGCCTGGATCAGCGTCCATGCGCAGCCGTTCAGTCCCACTGTCAGCGTGGTACAGGCGACGAGCTTTGCGCTCGGCCGCCGCAACCTGACCCAGGCCGCACGAGGGGCTCGCGTGAAGGCGTTAGCGTGAGCGCGTGTGCCAGGCAGGAAGGTCATGAAGCAGAGCCAGGTGGCGATGAGCACAAACAACAGAGATCGACCGTCTGCGCGAGACGCAGGAAGACGCGCATGGTCCCGACGCCTAGCGCGTGACGCGCAGACGCAATTCGTTCTGCCCTTGCACGCTCGCCGTCACGTTGACGCGTCGCTCGGCGGTCGTGACGACGAAGTGTTGGCGTGTCGGCGTATTGACGTCGTGCACGACGTTCGGAAAGCAGGCGGCGATGTCCGCGCCGATTTCTTCGAGCGGATCGTTGACCACTCCGTCGGCCTGCCAGTGCGCGCGCCAGTGGCAGTCGTAAGCGTGCGCGTTGGAGCGGCAATCTTCCGCACTTGCGACGCCCGGCAGTTGTGCGGCCGGTTGCGTATGCAACTGCTTGAAGTCGGACGCCTCGACGATGTGCTTGAGCGCAGGGCACACGTCAGCCGGCTCGTTCGGCGGCGTGGTTTGTGCTGCTTGCGCGGCGCTCGCGAGCAGCATGGCCGTGCCGAGAGCAAGCGCGAGGCGATGAGTGAAATGAGGAGAGCGGCGATAGAGTGACATGAGCGAAGAGTCCGTTAGCAGTGAATGACTGCGGGCCGCGGGGACGGCTCGCACGACTATCGTCGCTGTTGTCGGCTCTTTTCAAAGGGCGGAAAAGCTCGCCCGCTTCGCAAATGCTTTCGAACTGTTTTTTCGTGTTTCCGGATCTTGCCGTTTGTGCGGCCCGCGCGATGATTGCGTCGGTGGCGTCGGTGACTCAGCCCGGTGGTTCAACCCAGCGTCAAACCGCCGTCGACGTGAATCACCTGGCCGGTGATGTGACGCGCTTCGTCGGAAAGCAGGAACGCAATCAGCGCCGCGACGTCGGCCGGCTCGGCGATGTGGCCAAGCGGCGTCGACTCGGCCGCGTGCGTCCACACCGCGGCGTTATCGGGGCTCGGCCCGCGATCCTTGCGCGTATAGCCTGGCGCGACGCAATTCACGGTCACGCCATGCGGCGCGAGTTCAGCGGCGGCGGTTTTCGCGAGCGATTCCAGCGCCGCCTTGGCGGCCGCCGTGGCGGCAAACGGCGCGTCGGCGCGATAACGGTGTGCGACAAATGAACTGAGCGCGACCACGCGTCCGCGCCTCGACGTTTCGAGTGCCGGCGTGGCGCGTTTCACAAGCGCTGCGAACGCGGCGGGCATCGCTGCGAAGGTCGCGCCCAGCGTATCGGGGTCGAGTGCCTGCAACGTTTGGCGCTGCGCGTGGCCTGCGTTGGCGACCAGTTGATCGAGCGCGCCAAAAGTTGCGAGCGTTTGATGCACCACATGTTCGGCTGCGCCTCGCTCGGCGAGGTCGCCGAAGACGGTGGCGCAGGCCGCGCCATTCGCGCTGCACTCGGCGGCAACTTGCGTGAGACGCTGACGCGATTCGTCATCCGCGCCGCGTGCATGTAGCATCAGCGCAATGTGTGGAGCGTCGATCGCGAGCGGGGTCGTCGACGCGGTGCTTGTCTCTTGCGCGGCCATCCGCAGGGCCGAGAGCCGCCGGGCCAGCGCGGCCCCGATGCCCGACCCCGCGCCCGTGATCAGTACGACGCGCTCGAAAGCCGCGTTGCTGCCGCTCGTCGCACCGCTGCCGGAATTCATGCGGCGACCGCTTCGCTGGCACGCTCGACTTCGAGCGTCTCGTCATGGAACGCAGCAAGCGATTCGCGGTGCGCGACGCTGACAATCGCCGCCTTCGGCAGGCGCTCGGTGAAGAGGCGATACAGCCGCGCTTCGTTTTCGGCGTCGAGCGCGCTCGTCGCTTCATCGAGGAACAGGTAGTCTGGCTTGTGCAGCAGCACGCGTGCCGCGGCAAGGCGCTGTTGCTCGCCCGGCGACAACATGCGCGTCCAGTGCCCCGATTCCTGCAAACGGTCCGCGTACTGCGACAGATGGCAGGTGACGAGCGCCTCGCGGCATTCTTCGTCGGTATATGTGTCGGCTGCCGACGGATAGGTGAGCGCAGCCTTCAGCGTGCCGATCGGCATGTAGCTGACCTGCGGGATGAACATCATCCGCGCGTTGACCGGCGCGTCTATCGAGCCGTCGCCGAACGGCCAGAGGCCGGCGAGCGCGCGCATCAACGTGCTTTTGCCCGAGCCGGATGGGCCGCGCACGAGCCACCGTGAGCCGGGTTCGATCGCGATATCGCGGATGCGCGACAGCGGAGTGCCGTTGGGCAGCGCGAGCTTCAGGCGGTCGGTGGTGAGCGAGTCGGCGTCGACGAAATGCAGGTTGATGCCGCCGTGCGCGGTGGCCGGCGACACCGATTCCTTCAGACGCGGCGCATGCACGACCCGCTTGAATTCGCGCAACCGGTTCACGGTGGCGCGCCACTCGACGAGTGTCGAGTAACTGTTGATGAACCACGAGAACGAATCGCTGACGGTGCCGAACGCGCTCGAAATCTGCATCAGCACGCCGAACGTGAAGGCGCCCGCGAAGTAACGCGGCGCAGCCACGACGAGCGGGAAAATAATTGCGATCTGGCCATAGAAGCTCAGCACGAAGGTCAATCGCTTCGTGTACTTCATGACCTGCCACCAGTTGTCGCGAATCCGGCCGAACAGCGAATGCGCGTTTTTCTTCTCCGTGTCCATGCCGTTGTAGAACGCGATCTGCTCCGCGTTTTCGCGCAGACGGATCAGGCCGAAACGGAAATCCGCTTCGACTTTCTGTGCCTGATAGTTGATCGGCACCAGCGGGTGGCCGACTTTCTGGATCACGAGCGATCCGACCACCGCGTAAAGCGCGGCCGCCCAGACCATATAGCCGGGGATGTGCAGCGGAACGCCGCCGAGCGTGATGGTCAGCGCTCCGGCGAGCGACCACAGGATCGTGATGAACGACACCAGCGTGACGACCGTGGACAGCAGATCGAGCGTGAGCGACAGCGTGGTGGTGGCGAACGACTGAAGGTCGTCGCTGATCCGCTGGTCGGGGTTGTCGGCAAGACGGTCGCGCTCGATCCGGTAGAACGCGCTGTCGTGCAGCCACTCGTTCAGATAGCGCGTGGTGAGCCACTGACGCCAGCGGAACCCGAGCATCTGCCGCATGTAACGCCCGTAGACCGCGAGAATGATGTAGCCGAACGCGAGGCCCGAAAACACCATCAGCAAATGTGGGAAGTCGCGCACATTCTTGGTTTGCAGCGCGTTGTAGAAGTCGGCGCTCCAGCGGTTGAGCCGGACGTTGATCCACACGACCAGCAGATTCATCACGATGATCGCGAGAAGCAACGCCCACGCCGTCTTGCGTTCTTCCGACACCCAGTAGGGCTTGATCAGGCTCCAGGCGGAGACTTTCTCGTCTGGGGGCAGCGCGGGGCTGGCGGATGTATTCGTTGTCATGAGCGTCCTGAGGAGTGCTGTTCCATTCGGGCCGACCCACGCAGGCCGGCCCATTGCGAATATTTGTGCGTGTGCCGGTGGCGACACCCGGCGAGCACCACCGGTGCGATTGCCGATTCTGGCGCGAAGCCCTTAAGCGAAAATTAATGATCGGCGCGAGTTTTCCGGCGATCGCGCTGCGGGTGTTTCGCCTGCGTCGCCGCGACTTTGCGCCGTCAGGCCCCGCGTCATGCCGCATTCGCCGCGCCATCTCTGCTGGCATTGTGCCAGAGCGCCGCGCCGCCGATATGGGCGACGCCCAAGGCGGTGCCGGATCAAGGCGCGTGCGATGCCGCGCGCCGCTCGTTTGCGAGCGCCGCGCCTTTTATGGTCTAATGACCTTCGACGAAACAGGGGTGCTTCGCACTTGAGCGGCGTGATTTTCACGCTGCGGCAGCGAGGCTGAGAGAGACCCTTTGCACCCGATCCGGGTAATACCGGCGCGGGAAGTTTCCGGAAGCAACCAGTCTTCCATTCCCCGCCGGGCGGCGTTCTTCATTGAAGCACGCTATTGCCTGGCCGGCCTTGCCCGCCGGTTTCGTCCTGGGTACGCGCTTCTTTTTGGCCGTACGGAAAGGACTCGATGACCGCCTATTCTTCAGTTATGTTTCTTGCTCCTTGTCACGTCGCCGGCGGCGTGCGCTGCTTTGCCATTGCACGTTGCATTGGATCGGAGTGCGCACGATGAGCCGCGCTGCACAACCCGATTTCGCGGTGCTCGGCGGCGGCCTGTGCGGGCGTCTCGTCGCGTGGCGGCTCGCCGGGCAAGGGCATCGCGTCGCGCTTTATGAGCGCGGCGACGCAGCCGGTTCGCAAGCCGCCGCGTGGGTCGCCGCAGCGATGCTGGCGCCGCTCGCCGAAGCCGCGAGTGCCGAACTTCTGATCACGCGATTGGGCGCGACCTCGCTCGATACCTGGCCGCAAGTGCTGGCCGAACTGCCCGAACCGGTGTTCTTTCAGCGCAATGGCACGCTCGTCGTCTGGCATCACGCGGATCGCACCGAGGCGCCGTTGTTCGAACGACGCGTGCGCTCGAACGCGCCGGCCGAATTGCTGGACGGCGGCTTCGTCACGCTGGCCGGCGCCCAGCTCGGTGCGGCCGAGCCGGCGTTGGCTGGACGCTTCAGTCAGGGGTGGCTCCTGCCACGCGAAGGCCAGCTCGATAACCGCCAGGTGCTTCGCGCGCTTGCGGCAGGGCTTGCGCAACGCGGCGTTCAGACTCACTGGAATACACCCGTTAGCGACAGCGCGCTGCCGGCTGCGCGCGTCACGATAGACTGCCGCGGCCTCGGCGCCAAACCCGTGCTGCCGACACTGCGCGGCATTCGCGGTGAAGTCGCACGCGTGCATGCGCCAGGCATTAACCTGACGCGCCCGGTGCGGCTGCTGCATCCGCGTTATCCGCTCTACATTGCACCGAAGCAGGACGATCTCTACGTGATCGGCGCAACCGAGGTGGAAGGCGAGGACATGTCGCCCGTCAGCGTGCGTTCCGCGCTGGAGCTTTTGAGCGCTGCGTTTTCAGTGCATCCGGGCTTTGGCGAGGCGCGCATTCTGGAGCTGAATTCGCAGTGCCGCCCGACTTTGCCCGATCATCGGCCGGCATTGCTGTGGGACGGCGCGCAGACGCTGCGGGTGAACGGCCTTTACCGGCACGGCTACATGATCGTGCCCGAAGTCGCCGACGAAGCCGTGCGCTTCGCGGCGGCGCTGCTGGACGGGCGCATCGGCAACGCCGACGCGTTCGCGGACTGGCAGCGCGGCGCGCGCTGGAGCGAGCTTTTCCAGCACGATTGTGCGCGGGAGCCGGCATGAGCGCCGAACCGTGCCGCAGTGCCGTCAGCACGCTTGTGCTTTAGCCATCGACTGAACCGTATTCGAACATCATGGACATTCACATCAACCAGAAGCCGCTGTCGCTGCCAGAAGGCGCGACTGTCGCCGATGCGCTCGCTGCTTACGGCGCGCGGCCGCCGTTTGCCGTCGCGCTAAACGGCGATTTCGTCGCACGCGCGCATCACGCGGCGCGCGCGCTGCAACCGGGCGACAAGCTCGATGTCGTGCAACCCGTGGCCGGCGGTTAACGCCGTCACGCATTGCAGGAGACCAGGACATGCAAATGACTACCCCACAGACCGCCGACGCGCTCACGCTGTACGGCCAACCCTTCGCGAGCCGCGTGCTGCTTGGCACGTCGCGTTACCCGTCGCTGCAATCGCTGTCGGATTCCATCGACGCCGCCCGACCCGGCATGGTGACGGTCGCGCTGCGCCGGCAGATGAACGAAGGCGGCGCGGAAGCCGGCTTCTTCGACCTGCTCAAGCGCCATGGCGTGCCGCTATTGCCCAATACGGCAGGGTGCCTGACCGTCGGCGAGGCAGTGGCGACAGCGCACATGGCGCGTGAAATTTTCGAAACCGAGTGGATCAAGCTCGAACTGATCGGCGACGACTACACGTTGCAACCCGATCCCGTCGGTCTGATCGAAGCGGCCGCGAAGCTCGTCAAAGACGGCTTCAAGGTGCTGCCGTATTGCACCGAAGACCTCGTGATCGGCCGCCGTCTGCTGGATGCCGGTTGCGAAGCGCTGATGCCGTGGGGCGCGCCAATCGGCACCGGCAAGGGTGTCATCAATCCGTACGGCTTGCGCGTGCTGCGCGAGCGGTTGCCGGACGTGCCGCTCATTGTCGACGCCGGACTTGGCGTGCCGTCGCATGCGGCGCAGGTGATGGAATGGGGCTTCGACGGGGTGCTGCTGAACACGGCCGTGTCGCAGGCCACGCATCCGGACGCGATGGCGCGCGCGTTCGCGCTGGGCGTCGAAGCGGGGCGCCAGGCGTTTCTCGCGGGGCCGATGGCCGAGCGCGAGAGCGCGCACGCGAGCACGCCGGTAGTCGGCATGCCGTTCTGGCATCAGGACGGGAGCGCTGCATGACGCAAACATTGGCTCTGAAAGACCGCGACCTGTTCTGGCCGCCCGCCGACGAACTCACCGAGGCGACCGAGCGCATCCGCGCGCGCCTTGGCGACTGGCCGGCTACCCACGCGCCGTGGCGCATCTGTCTGACCGCGCCGGACGAGCCGAACGGCGGCGATCTGATCGTACTCACCGATGCCGCGCGGCACGGCGAGCAGATGGCGCACTGGCTGGTAAAGGGCGCGGCGGTGGTCGAAGCCGCCGAGAACAAGGCCACGCTGCACCTGGGCGGCGAGGAATATCGCCTCGAAGGGCATCTCGCGGAAGACTGGATTCCCGCGCTGGCCGCATTTCTCGATTGCGGTTTCGATCCGCACGACGCGTTGGTGCTGGCGCTCGCGTGGCGCGACGGCGACGAAACCCTGACCAACGCCGCGGGTGACGCTTTCCCTTGCGATCTGGCCACTTTCCCTCGCCTCGCCGGTCTGCCGCAAGCGCCGGCCCAAGCCTTTCCGCGCTGCCCGGAGCGGCTCGGTCTCTATCCGGTTCTGCCGAGCGCGGAGTGGGTTGAAAGGGTGGTCGGCTTCGGCGTGAAAACGGTGCAGCTACGCCGGAAGTCCGCCCAGCCCGCCGACGAACTTCAGCGCGAAATTGCCCGCTGCGTTGCTGCGGGGCGCCAGCACGACGCGCAGGTTTTCATCAACGACCACTGGCAGGCCGCGCTCGATGCAGGCGCTTACGGCGTCCATCTCGGCCAGGAAGATGTGCATACCGCGGATCTGTCGGCGATCGCCGCGGCGGGTGTACGTCTCGGACTTTCAACGCACGGTTTCTACGAAATTCTGAAGGCGCTGCATTTTCGTCCTAGCTACATCGCGCTGGGCGCAGTGTTTCCGACCACGACCAAGGTGATGCCCACGGCGCCGCAGGGCCTCAAGCGCCTCGCCCGTTATGTCCGGCTGCTTGACGGCGTCGTGCCGCTGGTCGCGATCGGTGGGATTGACCTGCAGGTCCTGCCCGAGGTGCTCGCGACCGGCGTGGGGTGCGCCGCAGTGGTCCGCGCAGTCACAGAAGCCGCCGATCCCGCTGCCGCAGTTTCCGCACTGCAGCAAGGGTTTACGCGATAATCCCGATGAATCGTTAAGGGACAGGGCACCTCACGGCAACTTTTGCATGATGGCCCTATAATTCGGCCTTCCGTGTAAAAGGACTGTCAGTCAGTGTCTTCCCCCTCCGAGACCTTACTCGAGCTGCGCAATGTCGACTTCGGTTACGGCGACCGGCTCGTCCTGTCGAACCTGAACCTGCGCTTCAAGCGCGGTCAGGTCGTCGCGGTCATGGGCGGCTCGGGTTGCGGCAAGACCACGGTGCTGCGGCTGATCGGCGGTCTGGTGCGCGCGCAGCGTGGCGAGATCCTGTTCGACAGCCAGAACGTCGGCGCGCAGACGCGCGACGGCCTCTACGCGTTGCGCCGCAAGATGGGTATGTTGTTCCAGTTCGGCGCGCTGTTTACAGACATGTCGGTGTTCGAGAACGTCGCGTTTGCACTGCGTGAGCACACGGAGCTTCCCGAGGAATTGATTCGCGACCTCGTGCTGATGAAGCTCAACGCAGTCGGCCTGCGCGGCGCGCGCGATCTGCTGCCCTCGGAGATTTCGGGCGGCATGGCACGGCGCGTGGCACTCGCACGCGCCATCGCCCTCGACCCCGAACTGATGATGTACGACGAGCCGTTCGCCGGCCTCGATCCCATCTCGCTCGGCATCACGGCGAACCTCATCCGGGCGCTCAATCAGGCGCTAGGCGCGACTTCTATTCTGGTGACGCACGACGTGCCGGAATCGTTCGCGATCGCCGATTACGTTTATTTCCTGGCCAACGGCGGCGTCCATGCCGAGGGCACACCTGCACAACTGCGTGCGTCCACGGACCCCACGGTGCGGCAGTTTATCGACGGCGCGCCAGACGGCCCGTTCAAATTTCACTATCCGAGCAAGACGCCGCTGGCGGCGGATTTCGGCGTCGGCGGAGGTCAGTCATGATCGGTTCACTGATCAGCTCGGTCGGCCGCTCGGTGCTCGACGGGCTCGGCACGGCCGGCTATGCGACACGCTTTTTCCTGCGCCTCGTGCTCGAGTTTTTCCCGCTGCTGCGCCGCCCGCGTCTTGTCACGAAGCAGATCCACTTCGTAGGTAATTATTCGCTGGTGATCATCGCGGTTTCGGGGCTGTTCGTCGGCTTCGTGCTCGGCCTGCAGGGTTACTACACGTTGAATCGCTACGGCTCCGAGCAGGCGCTCGGGCTGCTGGTCGCGCTATCGCTCGTGCGCGAACTCGGGCCGGTCGTCACTGCGCTGCTGTTTGCCGGTCGCGCGGGCACCTCGCTCACTGCTGAAATTGGCCTGATGAAGGCCGGCGAGCAATTGACCGCGATGGAAATGATGGCGGTTGACCCGGTCAAGGTCGTGGTCGCACCGCGCCTGTGGGCCGGCATCATTGCCATGCCGATTCTCGCCGCGATTTTCAGCGCGGTCGGCATTGCGGGCGGCTATGTGGTCGGCGTGCTGCTGATCGGTGTGGACGCCGGTGCGTTCTGGTCGCAAATGCAAGGCGGCGTGGATGTCTGGCGCGACGTGGGCGCGGGTGTCGTCAAGAGCGTGGTGTTCGGTCTCGCGGTGACGTTCGTGGCGCTCTTTCAGGGCTATGAAGCCAAGCCGACGCCGGAAGGCGTGTCGCGCGCCACGACGAAGACTGTCGTGTACGCGTCGCTTGCGGTGCTCGGCCTCGATTTTCTGCTGACCGCGCTGATGTTCAGCTAAGACTGCGCTGCATGTTTTCCGCTGCGGCGCGTCAGTGGCCGCGCGCGGCGGAGTAACGGCGGCGCGGCAGATTCACTTTGGGATGACGATGAAAAAGACTGCTCTCGACTTCTGGGTCGGCCTGTTCGTGGTGCTGGGTTTTGTGGCGTTGCTGTTCCTCGCGCTCAAGGCCGGCAACATGAGCTCGCTGTCGTTCCAGGCGACCTACCCGGTTAAGCTGAAGTTCGACAATATCGGCGGATTGAAGGCGCGCGCGCCCGTGAAGAGCGCGGGCGTGACGGTCGGCCGCGTCGCCTCGATTGGCTTTGACAGCAATGCCTATCAGGCGGTCGTTACTATCGACATCGACAAGCAATATCAGTTTCCGAAAGACACGTCGGCAAAGATCCTGACCTCGGGTCTTCTCGGCGAGCAATACATTGGCCTGGAGCCAGGCGGCGACTCCGAGATGCTTAAAGCCGGCGACACGATTTCGATGACGCAATCGGCAATCGTGCTCGAAAACCTGATCGGGCAGTTCCTCTACAGCAAAGCGGCTGATTCGGGCGCGTCGAAGCCGGGCGCGGCATCTGCGGCGCCTGCGGCGGCCTTGCCTGCTTCCGGCTCCGCCGGTCAATAAGGAGAACAATAATGCAGACCTCACACGCTGGGAGCGCTGGCGCCTTCCGGGTGGCCAAACTGGCCGTCGCCGCCGCGCTGCTCGCCGGCTGTACCACGGTGCAGACGCCCACCAAGGGCGATCCGCTCGAAGGCTTGAACCGCACCATCTTCACGGTCAACGACAAGCTGGACCAGTACGCGCTAAAGCCGGTCGCCAAGGGTTACGTATTCATCACGCCGCAGCCGATTCGCGACAGCGTGACCAACTTCTTCTCGAACATCGGCGACGTCTACATCGCGGCGAACAACCTGCTGCAGCTGAAGATCACCGACGGCGTGCAGGACATCATGCGGATCGTGATCAACACGATCTTCGGTGTCGGCGGTCTGTTCGACGTAGCGACGCTTGCCAAGCTGCCGAAGCACGACAACGACCTCGGCCTGACGCTCGGCCACTACGGCGTGCCGGCAGGTCCGTACCTGGTGCTGCCGCTGTTCGGGCCGAGCACGGTGCGCGACGCGGTGGGATCCATCGGCAATTACTATGTGAACCCGCTCAGTTATGTGGATCCGGCCGGTTTGAGCTGGGCGCTGTATGGCCTCAACATTGTCAATACGCGCGCGAATCTGCTTAACGCGAGCGATGTGCTGGAAGGCGCCGCGCTCGACAAGTATTCGTTCGTGCGTAACGCGTATTTGCAGCGTCGTCAGTATCTGCTGTCGGACGGCAAGCAGTCGCAGGCGTTGCCGAACTATGGCGACGAAGCGCCGCTGCCGAAATACGAGGACGTCGACGGCACGGCCGCCGGTGCGCCGGCAGGCGCGGTGACGGGAACGGCGGGCGCGGCTGGAACGAACAGTGCTGCCGCAAAGGCATCGGCCGCGTCGGGTGCGAGCGCCGCGACGCCGCCTCAAGCCGCTTCGGGAACCGGAACGGCTAACAACGCCGCGGCGCCCGAGTCCGCTTCGGGCAGCTCGGAAACGCCGCCGCTCGATTTGAACGGCGGCCCGGAAACCACGCAGATCCCGGCGGGACAGCTTGTGCCGCCCACACGGTTCAACATCCCGTCATTCAAATTGCGCTGACCGCGTGGCCGTAACAGATCGATACGACTCTCGCAGTTTGCGCATGGATTGCCGCTGAACTCGCGTGTTAATGTCGGTTCAAACGGTTGCACTATTTTTTACGCAAGGCTCGATATGAAAAAATTTTTCCTGATTCCGTTGTTTGCTGCGCTGTTCTCGTTCGCGAGTTTGGGTGCATCTGCGCAGACCGTCGACAGTAGCGCGCCGGACGTTCTGGTCAAGACAGTCACGCAACAGGTGATCGACGCCGTGCGCGCCGACAAGTCGATCCAGCAGGGCGACATCTCGCACATCACGCAGCTCGTCAACCAGAAGATCCTGCCGTACACGGATTTCCGTCGCACCACGCAGCTGGCAATGGGCCGCAACTGGCGCACGGCGACGCCTGAGCAGCAGAACCAGGTCGTCGAGCAGTTCAAGATGCTGCTGATTCGCACGTATTCGGGCGCGCTTGCTCAGGTGCGCGACCAGCAGATCCAGTACAAGCCGTTCCGCATGAATCCTGACGACACCGATACGGTGGTTCGCTCCGTCGTGATGAACAACGGCTCGCCGATCCAGCTCGACTATCGTCTTTACAAGACGCCGCAAGGCTGGCGTGTCTATGACATCAACGTGCTCGGCGCGTGGCTGATCCAGGCGTATCAGCAGCAGTTCAACGAGCAGATCCAGCAGAAGGGCGTGGACGGGCTGATCCAGTTCCTCACGCAGCGCAACCAGCAACTCGCCGCGGGCAAGCAGTCGTGAGCGAAGTGCTGAGCCCCGTCGTCAATCGCTTTGCGAGCGGCACGACGCTGACCCACGCGAGCGCGAATGCCGCGCTTGCGGCGGGTCTCGAGCGGATTGCCGCGGGTGCGGGCGCTGTCGATTGCGCGCCGCTTACGCAGTTCGATTCGTCGGCGCTCGCCGTGCTCCTCGCATGGCAGCGAGCCGCTCAGGCTCGCGGCGCCGCCTTCCAGATCCTCAATTTGCCGGCTGGCCTTGCCAGTCTTGCGCAAGCCTACGGCGTCGATACGCTGCTGTCGGCGCGACATTGACGCTCTCCCGAAGCGTTCATCGCGCCGCTCCGCACTCCCCGCTACTGAGATAGGGCCTTTGCGTTTTGCCCTATAATCAAGCGTTTTTTGGGGCGCGGTTCGGACCGCCTAACCGGCCCCAATTCCGTTTCTTTCCCGCATTTGTGCGCCCGCCCAGGGCTCCTTTAAGCGCCGCGTCGCACGTGGCGCACTGTCATGTCAGCCATAGAAATTCGTAACGTCAAAAAGCGCTACAAGGACTTGCAGGCGCTCAAGGGCGTCAGCCTCTCGGTGGAAGAAGGCGAGTTCTTCGGGCTCCTCGGTCCGAACGGCGCGGGCAAGACAACGCTCATCAGCATTCTCGCTGGCCTCGCGCGCGCGGACGAAGGCAACATCGCCGTGCGCGGCCATGACGTGGTCGGCGACTTTCGCGCAGCTCGCCGCGCGCTCGGCGTGGTGCCGCAGGAACTGGTGTTCGATCCGTTCTTCACCGTGCGCGAAACGTTGCGTATCCAGTCCGGCTATTACGGGCTGCGCAACAACGACGCGTGGATCGACGAAATCATGGCCAATCTCGATCTTACCGACAAAGCCGACGCCAACATGCGCGCACTGTCGGGCGGCATGAAGCGCCGCGTGCTGGTCGCGCAGGCGCTGGTGCACCGCCCGCCGGTAATCGTGCTCGACGAACCGACCGCCGGCGTCGATGTCGAGTTGCGCCAGACGCTGTGGAAATTCATCTCGCGCCTGAATCGCGAAGGCCACACCATCGTGCTGACCACGCACTATCTGGAAGAGGCGGAGTCGCTGTGCGACCGCATCGCGATGCTGCGTCGCGGCGAAGTGGTAGCGCTCGATCGCACGAGCACCTTGCTGCAACGCTTCGCCGGCATGCAGTTGTTCGTGCGCTTCGCGCAAGGCGTGCTGCCGGCTGAACTGCGGCCGCTCGAAGCCGAGGGCGGCGCGGGCAACGGCAACGGCCGTCAGCACCTGCTGCGTCTCACGAGCTATGACGAGGTCGAGAAAATCCTCGCGCAATGCCGTGCGGCGGGTTGCACATTCGAAGAAATCGAGGTCCGCAAAGCCGACCTCGAAGACGTTTTCGTTCAGGTGATGAACGGTCCGGAAGTGATCGAGGGGCTCGCATGAGCGGCTATAGCGGTTTCGGCACGCTGTTCTACAAGGAAATTCTGCGCTTCTGGAAGGTGTCGTTCCAGACGGTATTGGCGCCCATCATCACCGCGCTGCTCTATCTGACCATTTTCGGCCACGCATTGCGCGACCATGTGCAGGTCTATCCGGGCGTCGAATACACGAGCTTCCTGATTCCAGGCCTTGTGATGATGAGCGTGCTGCAAAACGCGTTTGCGAACAGTTCGTCGTCGCTGATCCAGTCGAAGATCACCGGTAATCTGGTGTTCGTGCTATTGCCGCCGTTGTCGCATTACGAGATGTTCGGCGCCTACGTCCTCGCGGCGGTCGCGCGTGGGCTTGCGGTCGGCTTCGGCGTGTTCATCGTGACGATCTGGTTCGTGCCGATCAGTTTCGTCGCGCCGCTCTATATCATTCTGTTTGCCATTTGCGGCGCTGCGATTCTCGGCACGCTCGGTCTGATCGCCGGTATCTGGGCCGAAAAGTTCGACCAGCTCGCCGCGTTCCAGAACTTTCTGATCATGCCGCTCACGTTTCTCTCGGGCGTGTTCTACTCCACACATACGCTGCCGCCGGTATGGCGCGAAGTGTCGCGGCTCAATCCTTTTTTCTACATGATCGACGGCTTTCGCTACGGTTTCTTCGGGATGTCGGATATCAATCCGCTCGCGAGCCTCGCGATTGTCGCCGGTTTCTTCGTGGTGCTGGCCGTGGTGGCGATGCGCATGCTCGCGTCCGGCTACAAGCTGCGCCACTGACTGGAGCTTTTCTCATGTTGCCGACTCCCGAACAGGTCAAGCAATACATCGCCGCTGGGCTCGCCTGCCAGCATCTCGAAGTCGAAGGCGACGGTCAGCATTTCTTTGCGACCATCGTTTCCCCGAGTTTCGAGGGCAAGCGGCTGATCCAGCGTCATCAACTCGTGTATGCGGCACTCGGTGACCGCATGCGCGAAGAAATCCACGCGCTCAGCATGAAAACGCTGACGCCCGCCGAATGGCAGAACGCGTAATCTGGAAATTTAGTGCGAATTACTCAGGAAGGGCGCGACGCCGGCAGCGGCGCGTCGAACACAATCAAAGCAGTCCCGGCTGAAGTCCGGGTCGATCAGGAACAGACAGGCATGGACAAACTCGTCATTGAAGGTGGCCACCCGCTGTCGGGTGAGGTCGTTGTCTCGGGCGCGAAGAACGCGGCGCTGCCGATCCTGTGCGCCAGTCTGCTGAGCGCGGAGCCGGTGGAACTGGATAACGTGCCGGATTTGCAGGACGTGCGCACGATGCTCAAGCTGCTCGGCCAGATGGGCGTGCGCATCGAAAGCGGCAACGGGCGCGTGTCGCTCGACGCATCGAAGGTGGATAACCTCGTCGCGCCGTATGAGATGGTGAAGACCATGCGCGCGTCGATCCTGGTGCTGGGCCCGCTGGTCGCGCGTTTCGGCCACGCGCGCGTCTCGCTGCCCGGCGGTTGCGCGATCGGCGCGCGCCCGGTGGATCAGCACATCAAGGGCCTGCAGGCCATGGGCGCCGAGATCACCATTGAGCACGGCTTTATCGAAGCGCGCGCGGAGCGCCTGAAGGGCGCGCGCATCATCACCGACATGATCACGGTGACCGGAACCGAAAACCTGCTGATGGCAGCGGTGCTTGCGGAAGGCGAGACGATCATCGAAAACGCGGCGCGCGAACCCGAAGTCGGCGATCTTGCGCATCTGCTCGTGCAGATGGGCGCCAAGATCGAGGGCATCGGCACTGACCGCCTCGTCATTCAGGGCGTGGACAAGCTGCACGGCGCAAAGCACACCGTCATTCCGGACCGGATCGAAGCCGGCACGTTCCTGTGCGCGGTGGCTGCGGCGGGCGGCGACGTCACGTTGCGCCATGTGCGTCCGCAGATTCTGGAAGCGGTGACCGACAAGTTGCGCGAAGCCGGCGTGACGATCGAGGAAGGCGACGACTGGATGCGCGTTCGCATGGACAAGCGTCCGAATGCCGTGTCGTTCCGCACGTCCGAATACCCGGCGTTTCCGACCGACATGCAGGCGCAGTTCATGGCGCTGAATACGGTGGCGGACGGCAAGGCGCAGGTTGTCGAAACGATCTTCGAAAATCGCTTCATGCACGTGCAGGAGTTGAACCGCCTCGGCGCCAACATCACAACGGACGGCAAGACCGCGCTCGTGACCGGCGTCGACAAGCTCTCCGGCGCCAAGGTGATGGCAACGGACCTGCGCGCGTCGGCCAGTCTCGTAATCGCTGCTTTGCGTGCGGAAGGTGAGACGCTGATCGACCGCATTTATCACCTCGACCGCGGCTACGACCGCATGGAAACCAAGCTCAACGCGATTGGCGCGAAGGTCCGCCGTATCGCCGGGAGCCAGGCATGAGTTCGATGCCGCAAACGTCGAGCTCGCCAGCGGTCAGCGCGCCGCTTACGCTTGCTTTGTCGAAGGGGCGTATCTTTGAGGAAACGCTGCCGCTACTGGCTGCAGCCGGCATCGAAGTAGCCGAAGATCCGGAGACCTCGCGCAAGCTGATTTTGCCGACTACCGACGCTAATCTGCGCGTGATCATCGTGCGCGCGACCGATGTGCCGACCTACGTGGAATACGGCGCGGCCGATTTCGGCGTGGCCGGCAAAGACGTATTGCTCGAACACGGCGGCAGCGGGCTGTATCAGCCGGTGGATCTGGACATCGCGCGCTGCCGTATGTCGGTCGCGGTCGCGGCGGGTTTCGATTACGCGAACGCGGTGCGCCAGGGCGCCCGCTTGCGCGTGGCGACCAAGTACGTCGAAACCGCACGTGAGCATTTTGCCGCCAAGGGTGTTCACGTCGACCTGATCAAGTTGTACGGTTCCATGGAACTGGCGCCGCTCGTCGGACTCGCGGACGCCATCGTCGATCTGGTCAGTTCGGGCAACACGTTGCGCGCCAACAATCTCGTGGAGGTCGAGGAGATCATGCAGATTTCGTCGCGCCTCGTTGTGAACCAGGCGGCGCTGAAGCTCAAGCGCGCCGCATTGCGGCCGATTCTCGACGCGTTCGAACGCGCGACGAAAGCCGGTCTTGCCGCGGCCTGACAGGCGGATCGAGCCAGTTTGACTTTGCTCTAAAGCGCGCCTTACCGAAACGGATACCCGTATGTCTATCAAGATTCGCAAACTCGATTCCACTGCTCGCGACTTCCAGAAGTCACTGCATGCGGTGCTCGCGTTCGAGGCGAGCGAAGACGAAGCAATCGAGCGCTCGGTCGCGCAGATTCTCAGCGACGTCAAGGCGCGCGGCGACGCGGCGGTGCTCGAATACACGAACCGCTTCGACCGCCTGAGCGCGAACAGCGTTGCCGCGTTAGAGCTGCCGATGTCGGAACTCGAAGCGGCGCTCGAAGGTCTCGAGCCGAAGCGGCGCGCGGCGCTCGAAGCGGCGGCGGCGCGCGTGCGCGGCTATCACGAGAAGCAGAAAATCGAGTGCGGCAGCCATAGCTGGCAATACACGGAAGCCGACGGCACTGTGCTCGGCCAGAAGGTCACGCCGCTCGATCGCGCGGGTATCTACGTGCCGGGCGGCAAGGCAGCGTATCCGTCGTCGGTGCTGATGAATGCGATTCCGGCGCGCGTGGCCGGCGTGCGCGAAATCGTCATGGTGGTGCCCACGCCGGACGGCGTGAAGAACCCGCTCGTGCTGGCGGCGGCCCTGCTCGGGGGCGTGGATCGAGTATTCACGATTGGCGGCGCGCAGGCAGTCGGCGCGCTCGCGTACGGCACGCAAACCGTACCGGCTGTCGACAAGATTTGCGGTCCCGGCAATGCGTATGTGGCATCGGCCAAGCGGCGCGTGTTCGGCACAGTCGGCATCGACATGATTGCGGGGCCGTCGGAAATCCTCGTGCTGTGCGACGGTACGACCGACCCGCGTTGGGTCGCGATGGACCTGTTCTCGCAAGCCGAGCACGACGAGCTCGCGCAGTCCATTCTGCTGTGCCCGGACGACGCGTTCATCGGCCGCGTGAACGACGCGATCAACGAACTCTTGCCCACCATGCCGCGCCGGGACGTTATCCAGGCGTCGCTGGAAGGGCGTGGCGCGCTCATCAAGGTGCGCGACATGGCGGAGGCCTGCGCGATCGCCAACGACATCGCGCCGGAACACCTCGAAATCTCGGCGCTGGAGCCGCATCAGTGGGGGCAGTTGATCCGCCACGCGGGCGCGATTTTCCTCGGCCGCTATACGAGCGAGAGTCTCGGCGACTACTGCGCGGGGCCGAACCACGTTTTGCCCACGTCTCGCACCGCACGGTTCTCGTCGCCGTTGGGCGTCTACGATTTCTTCAAGCGCTCGAGCGTGATCGAAGTGAGCGCGGAAGGCGCGCAGACGCTTGGCGAGATCGCCGCCGAGCTGGCTTACGGCGAAGGCCTGCAGGCACACGCGCGCAGCGCCGAGTACCGGATGCGGCATAGCGGCTGAGTGCGGCTGGAGTGGCAAGGCGGCTACGCGAATGTGTTGACCGGCTGATCACAGCGAAGGCGAGCGGAGCGGCCCATGCAGCTCAAGCGCAAGGTGCCCCGAATCGCGAACAAGGCGGGAACGTTACGCAGCCAATGCATCGATGCCGCACGGTTCGCCGCTCCCTGAGCAACTCCCGCGCAACTCCCGTTGACGAACTCGTATCCAATAACGACAACGCAGACCAACCCGACGCGGCAAGCCGCTGCGAAACAAGGCGCGTCCGACGCGTTTCATGCGCCAGACGCGTGCGACACGCGCGGCCAGCCAACTGACCTATGACGACACCTCAAGACATCATCCGACGCGACGTGCTCGCGATGACGAGCTATCCCGTTGCAGACGCGACCGGCTACATCAAGCTCGACGCAATGGAAAACCCGTTTCCGCTGCCGCCGGTGCTCGCCGCGCATCTTGGCGAGCATCTGGCGGGCGTCGCGCTCAACCGTTATCCGGCGCCGCGCCCCGAAGCGCTGATAGAGAAAATCAAGCGCGTAATGGGCGTGCCGGCCGGCTGCGACGTGCTGCTCGGCAATGGCTCCGACGAGATCATCAGTATGGTGTCGATCGCGTGCGCGAAGCCGGGCGCGAAGGTGCTGGCACCGGTGCCGGGCTTCGTCATGTATCAGATGTCGGCGAAGCTGGCGAATCTGGAGTTCATCGGTGTGCCGCTGAACGCCGACTTCACGCTCGACACGCAAGCCATGCTCGCGGCAATCGCCGAACACGAGCCGGCGGTCGTCTATCTCGCCTACCCGAACAACCCCACGGGCACGTTATTCGACGATGCCGACATGGAGCGCATCATCGCCGCAGCGACGAAAAGTCTCGTGGTGATCGACGAAGCGTACCAGCCGTTCGCGCAGCGAAGCTGGCTGCCGCGCGCCGACGCGTTCGACAACGTCGTCGTGATGCGCACGGTGTCGAAGCTGGGCCTCGCCGGCATCCGTCTCGGTTATCTGGTCGGCAAGCCCGCCTGGCTAACCGAACTGGACAAAGTGCGCCCGCCCTACAACACCAACGTGTTGACCCAGGCGGCGGCGGACTTCCTGCTCGATCACGTCGACGTGCTCGACTCGCAAGCCGCGCAATTGCGCGACGAGCGCACGAAACTCGCGCAGGCTGTAGCCGAATTGCCGGGCGCCGAAGTGTTCCCGAGCGCCGGCAACTTCCTGCTGGTGCGCGTGCCCGATGCCTCGGTTCTGTTCGAAACCCTGCTCGCCGCGCGGGTTTTGATCAAAAACGTGAGTAAAATGCATGCACTGCTCGCTAATTGTGTGCGTTTGACCGTCGGTTCTCCCGAAGAAAACGCCCAATTGATCGCCGCGCTGAAACTCGTGCTGCACTGAGCGAGCGGCGACAAGCAGCCGCTCCCACCCCACACTACTATCGCTTCACAGCTAGATTCGAGGAATTACCATGCGCCTTGCGGAAGTCGTTCGCAATACCAGCGAAACGCAGATCCGTGTCAAGATCAATCTGGACGGCACCGGTCAGCAAAAGCTGGCCACCGGCGTGCCGTTTCTGGACCACATGCTCGACCAGATCGCGCGGCATGGCCTGTTCGATCTCGACATCGAAGCGCATGGCGACCTGCACATCGACGACCACCATACTGTCGAAGACACCGGCATCACGCTCGGCCAGGCCGTGGCAAAAGCAATCGGCGACCGCAAGGGCATTCGCCGCTATGGCCACTCTTACGTGCCGCTCGACGAAGCGCTTTCGCGTGTCGTAATCGACTTTTCCGGCCGTCCGGGACTCGAATTTCATGTGCCGTTCACGCGCGCACGCATCGGTACGTTCGACGTCGATCTGTCGATCGAATTTTTCCGCGGCTTCGTGAACCACGCGGGCGTCACGCTGCATATCGACAACCTGCGCGGCCTGAACGCTCACCATCAACTGGAAACGGTGTTCAAGGCTTTCGGTCGTGCGCTGCGCATGGCTGTCGAGCTGGACGAACGCGCGGCGGGACAGATCCCGTCGACCAAGGGCAGCCTTTAAGCGACGCATTTACCAGGACCGGGGTCGCGCAATGCGCGCGCCCGGTGTTCAATGGATATTCTGAAGTCGTTTATCTCGCTGCTCGCGCTGATCAATCCGATCGGCGCCATTCCGTTTTTCATGAGCCTGACGGCGAATCAGAGCGACGTCGAGCGGCGCAGAACCATTCGGATCGCGGCGATCTCGGTGTTCTGCGTGATTGCGATAACCACGATGCTCGGGCAGCAGATCATCAGCTTCTTCGGCATTTCGGTCGGTTCGCTCGAAGTAGGCGGCGGGATCATCATGCTGCTGATGGCGATCAACATGCTGAACGCGCAGATCGGCAATAGCCGTTCGACGCCCGAAGAACGCCACGAGGCAGAGCAGAAGGACAACATCGCGGTCGTGCCGCTGGCGATTCCGCTGTTGACCGGCCCGGGCGCGATCAGCACCACGATCATCTATGCAGCCGGCTCGCCGCACTGGTACGACCGGATCAGCCTGATCGCGATCGGCGCGGTTCTGGCGGCGATCTGCTTTTTTTCGTTGCGTCTTGCCGAACCGATTGCCCGCTGGGTTGGTCGCACGGGTATCAACATCGGCACGCGGCTCATGGGTTTGATGTTATCGGCGCTGGCGGTGGAATTCATCGTCGATGGATTGAAGGCTTTGCTGCCTAACTTGAAATGAAAACTTCGATAGCGATTGTGGATTACGGAATGGGCAACTTGCGCTCGGTGGCGCAGGCCTTGCGCAAAGCCGCGCCGGAAGCGGACGTGGCGATCGTCGACAAGCCCGAAGCGATTCGCGCGGCCGACCGCGTGGTGTTGCCGGGCCAGGGCGCAATGCCCGATTGCATGCGCAGTCTCGCGGAGTCCGGCTTGCAGGAAGCAGTCGTGGAAGCGTCACGCGTGAAGCCGTTGATGGGCGTCTGCGTCGGCGAACAGATGCTGTTCGACTGGAGTGCGGAGGGCGATACGCCTGGCCTCGGACTGTTGCCGGGCAAGGTGCTGCGTTTCGATCTGGAAGGCCAGGTGCAGGACGACGGCTCGCGCTTCAAGGTGCCGCAAATGGGCTGGAACCGCGTGCGTCAGGCGCTGCCGCATCCGCTATGGGACGGCGTGGCGGACAACGCGTTCTTTTACTTCGTGCACAGCTACTACGTGGTGCCGGAAAATGCCGCGCATACGTCCGGCGAAACCGTGTACGGTGTGCCCTTTACCTCGGCGGTGGCGCGGGATAACATCTTCGCGACCCAATTTCACCCGGAAAAGAGCGCCGACGCGGGGCTGCGCGTGTATCGCAACTTCGTGCACTGGAACCCGTGAGCGCCTTTGCCTGTTCCGTTGCCGTGCACCGTTCCGCCACGAGCGGGACCTCCGCCGCGCGCCACAGCTTTTGCACCGTGATTTCGCGCGGCCCTGCCGGTACGCAAGGCCGCCGAAAGAGTTGTACTAAACTAGCGAGACGGCGTTCTGGCGAGCTGACCTACCAGCCGCTGCCGCCGACCTTCAACCCCTTCCCACACAACACCCGATTGCTATGCTGCTGATCCCCGCCATCGACCTGAAAGACGGTCAGTGTGTACGCCTCAAACAGGGCGATATGGACCAGGCGACGATATTCTCCGAGGAACCGGCGGCTATGGCCCGACATTGGGTCGAGCGCGGCGCGCGCCGTCTGCACCTCGTCGACCTGAATGGCGCGTTCGCCGGCAAGCCGAGGAACGAAGAAGCGATTCGCGCGATCATCGAGGAAGTGGGCGGCGAGATTCCCGTGCAGCTCGGCGGCGGCATCCGCGACCTGAATACGATTGAGCGCTATCTCGACGACGGTCTGGAGTACGTGATCATCGGCACCGCGGCGGTGAAGAATCCGGGCTTCTTGCAGGACGCGTGCACGGCGTTCGGCGGCCATATCATCGTCGGTCTGGACGCGAAAGACGGCAAGGTCGCGACCGACGGCTGGAGCAAGCTGACGGGCCACGAAGTCGCCGATCTCGCGCGCAAGTTCGAGGATTACGGCTGCGAGTCGATCATTTACACGGACATCGGCCGCGACGGGATGCTGCAAGGCATCAACATCGAAGCGACCGTGCGTCTTGCTCGCGCGGTGAAGATTCCGGTGATCGCGAGCGGCGGGCTGTCGAACCTGACCGACATTGAATCGCTGTGCGAAGTCGAAGACGAAGGGATCGAAGGCGTGATCTGCGGCCGGGCAATCTACTCGGGCGACCTCGACTTTGCGGCTGCACAAACGCTCGCGGACCGGCTGCGCGAATCAGACGACGCCTGAATCGTGGCGTCGGTATCGTCGCGACGCGACGGGCAGGTTTGACGCGTTCGCGCCCGGATTCCTTTCAGGCACCCGAGCGCAAGTGGCGGCGTGTTCCTGCGGCGCGCTCCCGTAGCGGTTCGAGGCTCGGTTGCGCGAAACACATCCGGCGTGGCGCGGCCTTCCGCGCCGGGCCATGCCGCTCGCTTCAGTCCGAAGTGAGCGGCCTCATCAGCGGTATTGGCAGAATTGCAAGATCATGGCTCTAGCTAAACGCATCATTCCCTGTCTCGACGTCACCGCTGGCCGCGTGGTCAAGGGCGTCAACTTCGTCGAATTGCGCGACGCGGGCGACCCGGTCGAAATCGCGCGGCGTTACGACGATCAGGGCGCGGACGAACTCACTTTCCTCGATATCACCGCTACCTCGGATCAGCGCGACCTGATCCTGCCGATCATCGAAGCGGTCGCCTCGCAGGTCTTTATTCCGCTGACGGTCGGCGGCGGCGTGCGCGCTGTCGAAGACGTGCGGCGTCTGCTGAACGCGGGCGCGGACAAGATCAGCATGAACTCGTCGGCGGTCGCGAATCCGCAGCTCGTGAAAGACGCCACCGACAAATACGGCTCGCAGTGCATCGTCGTCGCAATCGACGCCAAGCGCGTTTCCGCGGACGGCGAGACGCCGCGCTGGGAAGTCTTCACGCACGGCGGACGCAAGGCCACCGGCCTCGAAGCGGTTGAATGGGCGCGCAAGATGGCCGAACTCGGCGCGGGCGAAATCCTGCTGACCAGCATGGACCGCGACGGCACGAAGAGCGGCTTCGACCTCGCGCTCACGCGCGCGGTGTCCGACGCGGTGCCGGTTCCGGTGATCGCATCGGGCGGCGTCGGCAATCTGCAGCATCTCGCCGACGGCATCACGAGCGGCCACGCGGACGCCGTGCTTGCCGCGAGCATCTTCCACTATGGCGAGCACACGGTAGGCGAGGCCAAGCGCTTCATGGCCGAACAAGGCATTTCGGTGAGGTTGTGACGTGGTGAACCCAACGGCAGTCAATTGGCTCGACAAGGTCAAATGGGACGCGAACGGCCTCGTGCCGGTCATCGCGCAAGAAGCGTCGACGAACGACGTGCTGATGTTCGCGTGGATGAACCGCGAGGCGTTGGCAAAGACCATCGAACTGGGCCGCGCGGTGTACTTCTCGCGCTCGCGCCAGCGCTTGTGGTTCAAAGGCGAAGAGTCCGGCCACGTGCAGCATGTGCATGAAGTGCGGCTCGATTGCGACGAAGACGTCGTGCTGCTGAAAGTGGAGCAGGTGTCCGGCATTGCGTGCCACACCGGCCGTCACTCGTGCTTTTTCCAGAAATTCGAAGGCACGGCCGAGGATGGCGACTGGATCGCCGTCGATCCCGTGCTGAAAGACCCCGAACACATCTACAAATGACGCAGACCACGCAAGTTACACCGTCCACGCCGTCCACGACCGACACGCTGATGCGCCTCGCGGCGATCATCGACAGCCGCAAGGGCGGCGATCCCGACGTGTCGTACGTCTCGCGCCTGTTCCACAAAGGCGACGACGCGGTGCTCAAGAAGATCGGCGAAGAGGCCACCGAAGTCGTACTGGCAGCCAAGGACACGCGCCACGGCGGCGCGACGAAGGCGCTCGTCGGCGAGGTCGCTGACTTGTGGTTTCACTGCCTCGTGATGCTCTCGCACTACGATCTGAGCCCAGCTGACGTGCTCGCCGAACTGGAGCGTCGCGAAGGCATGTCCGGCATCGAAGAAAAGGCGCTGCGCAAGAGCCGCGAGCGCGAACAGAACGGGGACTGAGCGGCGTTCTTCGCCGATGTTTTCCCGTACTGTCTTGAAGTGGCGCGCGCCGGAGCCCACATTGCACTGAACGCATCGCAAACGCATCCTCGGGAGGACGCAAGCATGGAACAGTCGCATGAGAGTTATCCGCGGCCGGCGTATCGCCACGCGATCGAGCCGGAGCGGGAACGCAGCCTGCGCACGCTGACGCACGTGCTGTACGCGCTGTATGCGGTGCATTGGCTGACGGGCGGGCTGACCATCCTCGTCGCGATCATCATCAACTATGTGAAGCGCAGCGACGCCGCGGGCACGCCGTATGAGGCGCACTTCGAGTGGCAAATCCGCACGTTCTGGATCGGCCTGCTGGGTTATGCGATAGGCGGGCTGCTACTGTTCGTGGTGATCGGTGTCGCGGTGCTGTGGGCGGTGAGCATCTGGATGTTGTACCGTATTATCAAAGGGTGGCTGTATCTGTACGATAACAAGCCACTCGCGAATCCGCGTTCGTGGTTCTGAATTCGTCCGACGTTAAGGGCGATCGCGGAGCCGCGACTGACCGCGTCCAGTCATGCTTGGCATTACCGCGTTAGGAATACGATGAGCCACGACCCGAACTGTCTCTTTTGCAAGATCGCCGCCGGCGAGATTCCGTCGACCAAAGTCCACGAAGACGACGAGTTCGTCGCCTTCCGCGACATCCGTCCGGCGGCCGAGACCCATGTGCTGGTGATCCCGCGCAAGCACATTGCCACCCTCAGTGACTGCACCGAGAGCGATGCGCCGCTGCTTGGTAGAATGCTTGTTTTGACGGCGCGTCTTGCCGATCAGTTGGGCGTGGCATACACAGGCGGTGAAACGGGCTTCCGCACGGTCATCAACACGGGGCCGGGCGGTGGGCAAGAGGTTTATCACCTGCATGCGCACATCCTGGCGGGGCCGCGTCCGTGGCAGCGCATGGGCTGATCGCGAAGATCGGGCGAGCGGCCCGTCGGGTCGGCGTTGTTTTTGCTGCGTTGTAATTTCGGCGACGCGATCGCATGGCCACAATATGCACTGTGCCGCTGTAACGTAGAAGAAGCGCATCTGCTTCGATTCACGCCGCAAGGCAGACGATTTTTGCCGCATCACGTGCGGCGTCGGGGTTAAGGAGAGTAGTCATGGGTTCGTTGAGTATTTGGCATTGGTTGATCGTGTTGCTGATCGTGGCACTCGTGTTCGGCACGAAGAAGTTGCGCAATATCGGCGGCGACCTGGGTGGCGCTGTAAAAGGCTTCAAGGAAGGCATGAAGGAAGGCGAAACGCCGGCTGAGACGCAACAGCGCGAACTGCCGCGCAACGGCGCCGTCGATGTGGAAGCAAAGGAAAAGGCCCCGCGTTCGGGCGATTACCGCTAAGCCGCGGGCCAACCGCGTTACTGACGGACATTTCCCTCCATGCTGGACCTCGGTCTAACCAAGATGGCGCTGATTGGCGTCGTCGCGCTAGTCGTGCTCGGCCCTGAGCGCTTGCCGCGCGTCGCCCGCACGGCCGGCGCGCTGTTCGGTCGCGCTCAGCGGTATATCAACGACGTCAAGTCGGAAGTCACGCGGGAAATCGAACTCGACGAATTGCGTCGCATGAAAACCGAGTTCGAGACGGCGGCGAGCAATGTCCAGACCTCCGTGCAGGAGAACCTGCGCAAGCACGAGACGGAACTGAACGACGCGTGGAACAGCGGCACGTCGGTGTCGCCGAGCATTGCCGGCGGTGCGGTCGAAGACGCCGTCAATACTCCGTGGCAAGGCAGCACGCCAGCCGGGGCAGCCAAGCGCAAGAACTGGCGCGTCAAGCAAACCGCAATGCCAACCTGGTACAAGCGCGCAACCACGCGCCGCACGCGCGTGCAGTCGGGCGCGGCGCGCGTCGCGCGGCATACGCCTGCCAGCATGCGTCGTCCGACGCGGTTTTTCTGATGACCAGAACGACAATCTCTAACAGAGGGCCGGTGTGAGCGACCCCCAGAAAAGTCAGGACGAAGGCGCTGAAGAGACCTTCATTTCTCACCTCGTTGAATTGCGCGACCGCATTATCCGGGCGGGCCTTGCCGTCATCGTGGTGTTTGTCGGCCTGGTGTACTGGGCGCCGGATATCTTCCGGCTGCTGGCGCGCCCGCTGATGCAGAACCTGCCCAAAGACGGCAAGATGATTGTCACCGACGTCACCGGCTCGTTCTTCGTGCCGATGAAAGTGACCATGCTGGTGGCTTTCGTGATCGCGCTGCCCATCGTGCTTTATCAGATCTGGGCGTTTGTCGCGCCGGGTCTTTATCAGCATGAAAAGAAGCTGGTCGGGCCGCTGGTCGGCAGCAGCTATACGCTCTTTCTGTGCGGCATGGCGTTCGCGTACTTCGTGGTGTTCCCGACCATCTTTCGCGTAATGGCCCATTACAACGCGCCATTGGGCGCGGAGATGACGACCGATATCGACAACTACCTGAGCTTCGTGCTCACCATGTTCATCGCGTTTGGCGTGACGTTCGAAGTACCGATCGTCGTCGTGCTGCTGGTGCGCATGAACGTAGTGACGCTGAAGAAGCTCAAGGAGATCCGGCCGTACGTGATCGTCGGCGCCTTCGTGATTTCGGCGGTGGTTACGCCGCCAGACGTGTTCTCCCAGCTTATTCTCGCCATTCCGCTGGTCGTGCTGTATGAGGCGGGGATCATCGCCGCGCGGTTGATCGTCGGCAAGCAACCCGCAGTTGTCGAAGATGCGACGCCGCCGGCTTGAAGTGAACCGGTCACGGTTGTTGCCGTGGCTCTGCCGATCGGTGACAGGCTTGCGGTGACTCGGTGTCGATCTTGCGGGAATACCGCGGCAGCAATTACGCAGCGCGACTAAAACAAAAGGGCAGTCCGTCATGGGCTGCCCTTTTTTGTGTTCCGCGTTCTGTCTCAAGCCCATATGGCTTGTGCACCGGCAGACACCTCAACCGCCGTCGTCGTCCTGCTGATCGCTGTCTTCGACGGGTTGTTTCGGCGGCGGCGGGCGCTTGCCGATGGTCACGTCCAGATCGAGCTCGCGGTTCTTGCGGACCAAATGCACCTTCGCGGCCGTGCCCGGCTTGATCTGCGCGATCACATTCAGCAAGCGCGTCGTGTCGGTGATTTCCTGACCGTTCACGCTCATCAGAATGTCGCCTGGCTTGATACCCGCGCGGTCGGCCGGACCGTTCTTCAACACGCCCGCGACGATCGCGCCCGACTTCTGTTCAAGGCCGAACGACTCGGCAATCTCCGGTGTGACATCTTGGGGCTCGACGCCGATCCAGCCGCGCGTGACCGAACCCGTGGTGATGATGCTCTCCAGCACGCTGCGGGCCGTCGACACCGGAATCGCGAAGCCAATGCCGAGCGAACCGCCAGAGCGCGAATAGATCGCGGTGTTGATGCCGAGCAGATTGCCGTTCACGTCGACCAGTGCGCCGCCCGAATTGCCGGGATTGATCGCCGCGTCAGTCTGAATGAAGTTTTCGAACGTATTGATGCCGAGATGGTTGCGACCGAGCGCGCTGACAATGCCCATGGTGACCGTCTGCCCGACGCCGAACGGATTACCGATCGCGAGCACGACGTCGCCGACGCGGGTCTGTTCCATGCGACCCAGTGTGATGGTGGGCAGGTTGGTCATGTTGACCTTCAGCACGGCCAGATCCGTTTCAGGATCGATGCCGATTACCTTGGCGTTCGTGGTGCGGCCGTCGGCCAACGCGATTTCGATCTGATCGGCGCCGTCGACCACGTGCTGGTTCGTTAGAATGTAACCTTCCGAACTCACTATCACGCCGGAGCCGAGGTTCGCGGCCGGTTGCTCGCGCTGCTTGCGATTGTTCTTGTCGCCGAAGAAGTAGCGGAACAACGGATCTTTCGCGCGCGGATCGGGCGGGAGCGAGCCATCTTTGCTGGAAAAGACATTGACGACCGCAGGCATGGCCTTTTGAGCGGCGTCTGCATAAGACGTAGTTGCGGGCCCGCTACCCATGCCAGGCGCCACTTCCCGCAAGGCGACGATCGGTTCGGCAAGTTGCTTGCCGAATTGCCCTTGACGCTGGAGCCACTGCGGTTTGAGGGTCGCGATGATGAACATCAGCGCCAACAGCACAGTCACCGCTTGGGCAAAGAACAGCCAAAAGCGTCTAAGCATCTGAAGACTAGAGGTTTATATGGATCGGATCGAACTTGAATTGTACTTGAACAATCTCCTTGAAACCGCGCGCTTCAAGGACTATTGCCCCAATGGCCTGCAAGTCGAAGGGCGTCGCAAGATCAACAAGCTCGCAACGGGCGTGACCGCCTCGGTGGCGTTTCTCGAGGCAGCGCTGGACTGGGGCGCGGACGCCGTGCTCGTCCATCACGGCTATTTCTGGCGCAACGAGGCGCCGCAGATCACCGGCCGCAAATACGCGCGCCTGAAACTGCTGCTCGCGAACGACCTGAACATGTTCGCTTATCACTTGCCGCTCGACGACCATCCCGAACTCGGCAACAACGCGCAGATAGGCGCGAAGATGGGCTGGATCAGCGACGCGCGCTTCGGCGAGAACGACCTCGGCTGGCTCGCCACTTTCGCGATGCCGATCACGCTCGCGCACTTCACCGCCGAGATCGAACAGACGCTTGGCCGCACGCCGCTCGTGTTCGGCGACCCGGATCGCAGTCTGCGCCGCGTCGCATGGTGCACGGGCGCTGCGCAAGGCATGTTCGACGCGGCGATCAACGCCGGCGCCGACGTTTATCTGACCGGTGAGGTGTCTGAGTCGGTCATGCACACGTCGGCGGAAAGCGGCGTCGCGTTTCTCGCGGCCGGGCATCATGCGACGGAGCGCTTCGGGGTGCAGGCGGTGGGCAAGCACTTGTCCGAGCAGTTCGATATCGAACACCTCTTTATCGATATCCCTAATCCGGTTTGATTCGTTTGAATTAGCAAATAGGCATTAGCTAAGCAAAAGGCACGAATAACGGAGGGGACACTTAAAAGGAGGTGCGAAAAAGTTTGCGATCCGTACGGAGAAACCCTTACCTATCAAGGGCTTCGCACGGTTTTTGGCAATCGGCCCTTGTAAATGGCGACTCCATTCGAGCAAACTAGCGGCGGTAGAAGCGACGTGAAGGAAAAATCCAACTCAGAAGTGGGGCGTGTGATGCGAGACAAGGAAGATGAACGCGTCGACGGCAGCCGCCGTACCTGGCTGATAGCGACGACCGTAGCAGGTGGCATAGGAGGCGTTGCCACTGTCGTACCCTTTGTTAGTTCGTTTGCACCATCTGAAAAGGCCAAGGCGGCAGGTGCCCCGGTCGAAGTGGACATCAGCAATCTGAAGCCCGGCGACATGATGACCGTTGCATGGCGCGGCAAGCCGGTGTGGATCATCAACCGCACCGACAAGATGCTTGCCGATGTCCAGAAAGCCGATAACGAAGTAGCCGATCCCCATAGCAAGAACGTCTTTTCGATGCCGTTGCCGGAGTACTGCAACAACGAATTCCGTGCACGCACCGACCGTAAGAACATATTTGTCGCCGTTGCCGTGTGCACCCATCTGGGCTGCACGCCGACGCCGCGCTTCATGGAGGGCGCGCAGCCCAATCTTCCTGACGACTGGCCAGGCGGCTTCCTGTGCCCGTGCCACGGTTCGACCTATGACATGGCCGGCCGCGTCTTCAAGAACAAACCTGCGCCGCAGAACCTCGACATCCCGCCTTACATGTTCACGGGAGCCAACGGGCTCGTGATCGGCAAGGACGAGAAAGGAGAAGCGTAATGGCGATCGAACATGAAGTAGAGACGACCGGGCTGGTCGGTTGGATCGACCGGCGCTTCCCCCTAACGTCCACCTGGAAAAAGCACGTCTCCGAATACTACGCACCGAAGAATTTCAACTTCTGGTACTTCTTCGGCTCGCTCGCGCTGCTGGTGCTGGTCAATCAGATTGTCACCGGCATTTTCCTCACGATGAACTACAAGCCCGACGCGACGCTCGCGTTCGCGTCGGTCGAGTACATCATGCGCGAAGTGCCGTGGGGCTGGCTGATCCGCTACATGCACTCCACGGGCGCGTCGATGTTCTTCGTCGTCGTGTATCTGCATATGTTCCGCGGCCTCATGTACGGTTCATACCGCAAGCCGCGCGAACTCGTATGGATTTTCGGCTGCGCGATCTTCCTGTGCCTGATGGCCGAAGCGTTCTTCGGCTACCTGCTGCCGTGGGGCCAGATGTCGTTCTGGGGCGCGCAGGTCATCGTGAACCTGTTCTCGGCGATTCCGTTCATCGGGCCGGACCTGTCGCTGTGGATTCGCGGCGACTACGTGGTGTCGGACGTCACGCTGAACCGCTTCTTCGCGTTCCACGTGATCGCGATACCGCTGGTGTTGCTCGGGCTCGTCGTCGCGCACCTGGTCGCGCTGCATGAAGTCGGGTCCAACAACCCGGACGGCATCGAGATCAAGGCGAAGAAAGACCCGGACGGCATTCCGCTCGACGGCATCCCTTTCCATCCGTACTACTCGGTGCACGATTTCTTCGGCGTGTCGATCTTCCTGATGATTTTTGCGGCGATTATTTTCTTCGCGCCGGAAATGGGCGGGTACTTCCTGGAAGCCAACAACTTCGTCCCCGCGAATCCGCTGCAAACACCTCAAGAAATCGCGCCGGTGTGGTATTTCACGGCCTTTTACGCGATGCTGCGCGCCACGACCGATCCGTTCAAGATCGTGCTGATGGTCGTGATCGCGTTGCTCGGCCTGCTCGCGCTAGTGCGGGCCCGCGGCAAGTGGAAACTGGGTTTGCCGGTGCTCGCGGTACTCGTGATTCTGGCAATGGCCTTCACCGAGTCGAAGTTCTGGGGCGTGGTGGTGATGGGCGGCGCGGTGATTTCGCTCTTTTTCCTGCCGTGGCTGGACCGCTCGCCGGTCAAGTCGATTCGCTACCGGCCGTTCTTCCACAAGGTGTTTTACGGGATCTTCGTGCTCGCTTTCCTGACGTTGGGCTTCCTCGGCACTAAACCGCCGTCGCCGGCCGCCACGTTGATTGCGCAGGTGTGCGCGCTGATCTACTTCGCGTTTTTCCTCGGCATGCCGTTCTGGACGAGGCTTGGCACGTTCAAGCAGCCGCCCGAGCGGGTGCGGTTCAAGTCCCACTAATGGCGAGCGAGGAGAACACGAAGATGAAGAAACTGCTTTCGACGTGCGCGCTGATCGGCGCGACACTGCTCGCGGTGCTGAGCGGCCCGGCGTATGCGGACGAGAATGTTCATCTCGACCGCGCGCCGGATAACGCGGACAATTTCGCTTCTTTGCAGCACGGCGCGCAATTGTTTGTAAACTACTGCCTGAATTGCCACAGCGCGAATCTGGTGCGCTATAACCGGCTGACCGATCTCGGCATTGCACCAGCCGAGATTCAGTCGAACCTGCTGTTCACTACCGACAAGGTCGGCAACACGATGACCGTGGCAATGCGCCCGGACGACGCGAAGGCGTGGTTCGGCGCAAGTCCGCCGGATTTATCGGTGGAAGCGCGGGCGCGCGGCAAGGACTGGCTCTACACGTATCTGCGCAGCTTTTATCGCGACAATACGCGGCCGACTGGCTGGAATAATCTGGTGTATGAAAACGTGAGCATGCCTCACGTGTTGTGGCAGCTTCAGGGGCAACGTACCGCGAAGTTCGGTGAAGAAGTCGACGAAAAAACGGGCGAAACGGTGCACAAATTTGTGGGCTTCCAGCAGGTCACTCCGGGGACGATGTCGCCGGTAGATTATGATTCTGCTGTGGCCGACCTTGTGTCGTATCTGTCCTGGATGTCCGAGCCGACTCAGAAAACCCGCAAACAGCTTGGCGTGTGGGTGCTGATGTTCCTCGGTATTCTGAGCTTTTTCGCCTGGCGACTGAACGCCGCGTACTGGAAACATATCAAATAATCACGCCGCTACACGGCGTGGGGCCGGCGCCAGGAAAAACCTGTTGAACGGTTTTTCCGCGCGCTGGCCCTTCAGCTTTTTGAGGAAACGTAAATCATGATGGTTCTGTATTCCGGCACAACTTGCCCGTTCTCCCAGCGTTGCCGGCTGGTGTTGTTCGAAAAGGGCATGGACTTCGAGATCCGCGACGTCGACCTGTTTAACAAGCCGGAAGACATCGCCGTGATGAATCCGTATGGTCAGGTGCCGATTCTCGTCGAACGGGACCTGATTCTGTACGAATCGAACATCATCAACGAATACATCGACGAGCGCTTTCCGCATCCGCAACTGATGCCGGCCGACCCGGTTCAACGCGCGCGTGCCCGTCTGTTCCTGCTGAACTTCGAGAAGGAACTGTTCGTCCACGTCGGCACGCTCGAGAACGAAAAGGGCAAGGCCGCGGAGAAGAATCACGAGAAAGCGCGCCTCGCCATCCGCGACCGCCTGACGCAACTCGCGCCGATCTTCCTGAAGAACAAGTACATGCTCGGCGAAGAGTTCTCGATGCTCGACGTCGCGATCGCGCCGCTCCTGTGGCGTCTCGATCACTACGGCATCGAACTGTCGAAGAATGCGGCACCGCTGATGAAGTACGCCGAGCGCATTTTCAGCCGTCCGGCTTATATCGAGGCGCTGACGCCGTCGGAAAAGGTGATGCGTCGTTGAGTTTGGCTTTGGGTTGCGGGCTGCGCGCGGCGTCTCGCGCGCAGTTCCGCGCCCGGTAAGAGGACTGCTGATGCAAGAGATTTCCACCAAGCCGTACCTGCTGCGAGCGCTGTACGAATGGTGCACGGATAACGGTTACACGCCGCATATCGCAGTGCGCGTCGACAATCAGACGCGTGTGCCGCGGCAATTCGTGCGCGACAACGAGATTGTGTTGAACATCAGCTTCGAGGCTACGAGCCAGCTGCAAATGGGCAACGAGTGGGTCGAATTCAGCGCGCGGTTCTCCGGCAAGTCGCACAAGATCGAGGTGCCGGTCGCCAATATCCTCGCGATATACGCGCGCGAAAACGGGCAGGGCATGGCTTTTCCGGTCGAGTCGACCGGAGGCGAAGCGCAGGATTCGGGCGCCGACGCCGAAACAGTCGAGCCGGCCGCCGCGCCGGTTGCGCCCAGTGCGCCTCGTGCGGTCGAAAGTCCGTCCGCAACTGACAGCGCCGCCAAAGCTGACCAGACGCCGGAGGGCGACCAGCCCGACGACGACGGTTCAAAAGGTGGCGGTAGGGCTCGCCTCAAGATCGTAAAATGAAGTAGAATCACGGCCTCATGCCGGCTTAGCTCATCAGGTAGAGCGCTTGACTTGTAATCATGAGGTGGCGGGTTCGAGTCCTGCAGCCGGCACCAGTAGTACGAAACGGGGTTTCTGTTCAGTCAGAAACCCCGTTTTTTATTTGGCGGTGATTCAGCATCTGGTCGGCCGCCAGGAAGGCCCGCACGCGAGCCATCGCCGTTTTTCGCCGATCGGTGAGCGTCTTTTGATGCTCAAAATCGCCATATCTCTTTCACCTTGTCGATCGTGGACAAAATCGTCTGCATTCGTGGCGAGTAGCGCGGTGAATACGATGCCGTGAGGCGAGGCGGCAGGGGTTACTATTCGGGTCGGGCCGGCACTGCTGTTCGCTTCATGCACGCCGCCCGCGCACCCCGGTGCATAGCGCGCCGTCCAACCAGGCCACGTCTCACCGCGTCGCTCCCGCAACACGACCCACCTCATCATGACCAGCCCTGCAAGCATTACCTGGCCCGAAGCCGACGGCCCCCGCACCGCGCGTTGGCGCTCCGAAGCGGCGGTGCCTCCGCCCAAACGCGTAATCGTCGCCGACGACCGGACCACCGCCGACTCCGCCTACCGGCTTGCGTGCGAAGGCACGGCGCTTCTGTGGAACGGGGATTTCCAGAACGCGCGGCAACTGTTGCAGGCGGTGACGCGACGTCTGGAACGCAAGCCGCGCAAGCAGGGCGCAACGCCGCTCGAGGCGTTCAACCTGCACCGGCAGACGCAGTCACAACGCGCGCGCACGCTCGGCATGATTCTGATACCGCTTGACGCGTCATATGGGATTCCGCTGCGCCGCGCGCCCGACGTGCAGCAGGCGTGCATCGAAACCTATGGACCGCCGACCGATGAGGCGTCAGTCGTGTCGTTGCGCGAACTGCTCGGACTGATCGGCGCGCACGAGTGGCGCAAAAAGGGTGTCGAGATTCCCGCGCTCGGCGATCGGATTCATCCTTATTACGGCGTGTTTTCGCCGGTGCGCGGTGAATACGTGGATCTCGTTGCGCGGACTGCGCTGCCTTCGTTGAACAAGGCGTTCGATATCGGCACCGGCACCGGCGTGCTGTCGGCGTTGCTGGCAAAGCGCGGCGTGAAGAAGATCGTCGCCACCGACCGGGACCCACGAGCGCTTGCGTGCGCGCGGGAGAACATTGCGCGCCTCGGCTACGAACAGCAGGTCGAGGTCGTTCAAGCCGACTTGTTCCCTGAAGGACGCGCGCCGCTGGTTGTTTGCAACCCGCCTTGGGTGCCGGCGCGGCCCGCATCGCCGATCGAATACGCGGTCTACGATCCGGAAAGCCGAATGCTGCTGGGCTTTCTCAACGGCCTGGCCGAGCATTTGTCGCCGGGCGGCGAAGGCTGGCTCATTTTGTCCGACTTCGCGGAGCATCTGGGTTTGCGCACCCGCGAGTGGTTGCTTGCCGCGATCGACGAGGCCGGCTTAACTGTGATCGGGCGCGAGGATATTCGTCCGAGGCATCCCAAATCTACCGACGAGACGGACCCATTGCATGCAGCGCGGGTCGCCGAAGTTACGTCGCTGTGGCGGCTGAAGGCGCGTGCCTGAAGCGAGTTTGGGTTCCCACGCGGCGCCCACTTTACTGCGACGCGCCGCGCGCCCCTACGAACGCCGCGGCACCGCGGCCAGCGACGAGACCGCTCGCAAAGCACGCAGTCAGCAGATAACCGCCTGTCGGCGCTTCCCAATCCAGCATTTCGCCCGCGCAGAAAACACCGGGCAAGTGCTGGATCATCAAATGATGGTCCAGCGCCTCGAACGGAATGCCCCCGGCGCTGCTGATCGCTTCTGCAATCGGCCGGGCACGCAGAAGTTTCACCGGGAGCGCCTTGATAGCGTGCGCGAGACGTGGGGCATCCGCGAACACGTCTTTCGGCAGGATCTCGTGCAGCAATGCCAGTTTGACACCGCTAATCCCAACTCTTCCCTGCAGATGGCTCGATATCGACCGCGAGCCGCGCGGTCTCGTGACTTCTGCTATCACGCGCTCCAAAGGCAAGCCGGGCGCCAGATCCAGGGTAATGGTGAGCTCGCCGCCAGCACGAATTCGCTCGCGAATCGCGGCGGAAAGCGCATAGATCAGGCTCCCTTCGAGGCCCGTTTCCGTCAAAAGTATTTCACCTTGTCGATTGTGGACTTTTTCGTCTACATCGGTGAGTGAAATGGCGATGGACTTCACCGGCTGACCGGCGAAACGCTCGCGCAGGTAAGGGCTCCAGTCCGCGTCGAAGCCGCAGTTCGCGGGCTCCAGTGGACGCACGGGCACGTCGCGGGAGGTGAGCAACGGAACCCAGGCGGCATCCGATCCGAGGCGAGGCCAACTTGCGCCGCCAAGTGCCAACACGACGGCGTCGTAGGTCACGGCCTGCTCGCCGTCGGGCGTGGCGAACAGGAGAGTATGCGCGGAGTGAGCCGTCGCGGACGCGTCGGCGGCGGTCTCGTCCCCAATCTGCCAGCCGATCCATTTTTGCCGCATGTGGAAGCGCACGCCCGCATCCCTCAATCGATGTAGCCAGGCGCGCAGCATGGGCGCCGCTTTCATGTCCGTCGGGAAAACGCGTCCCGAACTGCCGACGAACGTCTCGACCCCAAGCTCTCGCAGCCAGGCGCGCAACGCGTCGGGTCCGAACGTCTGCAGCAGCGGCGCAATCCATTCGCGGCGCGTGCCGTAGCGATCAAGAAACGGCTCAAGCGGCTCCGAATGCGTGATGTTCATGCCGCCTTTGCCGGCCATCAGGAATTTGCGGCCCACCGAGGGCATCGCGTCATGGACGTCGACCTGTACGCCTTGCAGGGAAAGTGCCTCGGCGGCCATCAGGCCAGCGGGTCCGCCGCCGATGACGGCGACGCGGGCGGAATCGAACGAAGATGACATGCGGGCCTGCAGATGAGCAAAAGAGGCGGCGCGCCGGCAGCACTAATGCGTGGACGGCGCGAAGGGTGTGAAAAACGACTACCGCGGCAGTGTGAGGCGCTGGAACGCTCGCGATCCCGGACGCTCAGCGGAGCGTCGAGCACGGTGAAGGCGCGAGAGCGCGGAGAAACGTGTCCGATGCGGCGGAACGCGCCGCATGCGCCCAACGCCCAAACGCCCAGACGCCCAGACGCCCAGACGCCCAGACGCCCAGACGCCCAGACGCCCAGACGCCCAGACGCCCAGACGCCCAGACGCCCAGACGCCCAGACGCCCAGACGCCCAGACGCCCAGACGCCCAGACGCCCAGACGCCCAAACGCCCAAACGCCCAAACGCCCA
>NZ_JBQEPV010000021.1:0-90575 GCF_052045935.1 Paraburkholderia sp. 22098
TTGAGCAACTCGACGGCGCCCGAGCGCGTCTGCGACAACAGGTCGGTGTCCGAGCCGAGTTGCGATGCGGGGAAGAAGCGGATCTCGAGCCTGCCGCTGCTCGCCTCGCGAATGCGATCAACGGCTTCCTTCAGCCGCGCATTAATCGGTTGATTAAGGGATTGCCCGGTAGCGAGCTTGTAGGTGAACTCGGCAGCGCGTGCAGGCCGGGTCCATATTGTTACCAGCGGAAGGGCGGCCGCAGCCTTCAACACCGCGCGTCGCGAAATGCGGCGCGGCGAGTTCGACGTGCTCATGATGCTGTCTCCATTTATATGAACTTACCGTGGCGCGCCACTTTGTCGGTATGGCGTCGAGGCACGTCGCGATGCTTGGTTCGTTGACTGCTTATCCAGGCACCGCCGGTCCTGCATGTGCAAAATATATGAGGCTTGTTGGTGAAGGACAATTCAATTATTTTGCGAAAAGGTGTAGCCAATCTAAAGGGTGATCATGTATCTGCCACTGCGGGCCATCAGTGTTTTTCATGCTGCGGCGAGTTCGGGAAGCATCTCTCGGGCAGCAGCGGAATTAAACGTCACGCCATCGGCCGTCAGCCAACAGATCCAGTCGCTTGAAACGCATCTGGGCACGGCGTTGATGACTAAGGTTGGGCGAGGCGTTGCATTGACCGAAGCGGGCGAGCGCTACTTCGCGATGATTTCAGAGGAGATCGACCGCATCGCGGACGCGACTCAGCGGATACGCGGGTTGCGCTCCGTTACGCTCCTGACCGTGCGCGCCACGCCAACGCTCTCCACCAAGTTTCTTCTGCCGCGTCTGCGCTCGTTCCTCGACGGCCATCCCGATCTTGAAGTGCGGCTGAACGGCACCAATGAAATGACCGACTTTGCGCAAGAAGCAGTCGATATCGAGATCCGTCACGGCACCGGGCAATGGCCGGGCGTTTACGTGGAGGCGCTGACCGAGGAGTCGTTCCTGCCGGTCTGCTCGCCCGCCTACTGCGCGCCGGCGAGTCTCGACGCCGCCGATCTGCAGCGGCACCGCCTGATCTACTCGATCAAGTCGCAAGTCCAGTGGCCGCACTGGTTCTCGTTGGCGCGCGCGGCGCCGCTCGATCCCGGACAACGCGTCCTGTTCGACCACAGTCACATGGCAATCGATGCCGCCGTCGACGGCATGGGCATCGCGCTGGAGAGCACGCTCATGATGTGGCGGGAGCTGCGCGACGGGACGCTGATCTGTCCTGTGCGCGAGCCGCCCGCCATCCGCCTGACGACGCAGTGGATCGTCTGCCCGCTCGAGCACCTCCACAAGAAAAAAGTGATCCTGTTCCTCGATTGGCTGCGCGCCGAGCGCACCGCCTGGCAATCCGGTTCCCAACTTCCCGTCTCCCGGTGATGTTGAAGCCAGGCTAACAAATCGACTCGGAAATGTTAATTGTTCTGGCGCAAGGCCCTGACTACACTTGCTCGCAAGTAAGGCGCACCGCTGTTCTGCCTTCGATCACGCCAACCCCGGCCACTCACCGCGCGCCGCGCTCGCGGCCACGATCCACGGTCTCGACAACAAAGGATTGCAAATGAATCTCTCCAGTCTGCTCCAGGCACGCAACGCTTCTGGACGTCCCGTTCGCGTCGGCCTGATCGGTGCCGGCAAGTTCGGCTCGATGGTGCTATCGCAGGCGCGCCATATCGAAGGGCTGCACGTCGTGGGCGTCGCCGATCTCGACGTTGGCAAGGCGCGCGCATCGCTTGCACGGGTTGGCTGGCCGGCCGAGCAATACGGCGCACGCACGCTCTCCGACGCTGCGAAGACCGGCGCCACCTGTGTGCTCGACGATGCCGCCGCGCTCGCCGCCTGCGGCGAGATCGAATGCATCATCGAAGCGACGGGCCACCCGATCGCGGGCGTGCGTCACGCGCTGGCCGCAATCGAAGCCAACAAGCATGTGGTCATGGTCAACGTCGAGGCCGACGCGATGTGCGGCCCGCTGCTCGCCGCGCGTGCCCGCGAGCGTGGTCTCGTCTACAGCATGGCGTACGGCGACCAGCCCGCGATCATCTGTGAGCTCGTGGACTGGGTGCGCTCCTGCGGCTTCGAACTGACATCGGCTGGCAAGGGCATGAACTTCGAGCCTCGCTACCGCTACTCGACCCCGGACACCGTGTGGAGCTTCTTCGGCTGGACCGATGAAGAAGTCGCCAAGGGCGATTTCAACCCGAAGATGTACAACTCGTTTACCGATGGCACCAAGGCCGCGATCGAAATGGCTGCGGTTGCGAACGGCACGGGCCTCGATTGCCCGGACGACGGCCTCGCCTTTCCGCCTGCGGGCCTGCACGATCTCGCGCGCGTCTTCCGGCCAGCGGAAGACGGTGGTCGCCTTTCGCGCAGCGGTCTCGTGGACATCGCCGCCAGCCAGGAACCGGACGGCCGCGAAGTGTTCAACAACATCCGCTATGGTGTCTTTGTCACGTTCAAGGCACCGAACGAATACGCGCGTGCGTGCTTCAAGCAGTACGGCCTGCTCGTCGATCCAACCGGCTGGTACGGCTCGATGTGGCGCCCGTTCCACATGATCGGCCTCGAAACCAGCGTGAGCGTGCTGTCCGCCGTGCTGCGCGGCGAGGCGACGGGCTCGTCGAAGGAGTTCCGCGGCGACGCCGTGGCGACTGCCAAGCGCGACCTCAAACCGGGCGAGTTGCTCGACGGCGAAGGCGGATACGCGGTCTGGGCCAATGCGATCCCGGCATCGAAGAGCCTTGCTATCGGCGGTCTGCCGATTGGGCTTGCGCACAACGTCAGGCTGAAGCGCCCGGTCGCCAAGGACACGATCGTGCGCTTCGAGGACGTCGAACTCGAACGCGATCTCGATGTCGTCGCGCTGCGTCGCGAGATGGAGCAGAGCGCGCTCGGTAAGCCGGCGAAGGCAGCGTGAGGCGCGCACATCATGGCATCGGTTCGAGAGAGTGGAGAGTCCAGCGTGGATAGCGGAACCGAAGCGTTCGTGGTCATCGCCGAGTTCGAAGTGAAGGCCGAGCGTGTTGGTGACTTCCTCGCGCTCGCGCGCGACGACGCGCGGCACTCACTGGCCGACGAGCCGGGATGCCGGCAGTTCGATATCGTCCGGCTCGACGAACTGCCGGCGCGCGTCATGTTCTACGAGGTGTACGACGATCGAGCCGCGTTCGACGCGCACTTGCGGACGCCGCACCTCGATCGCTTTCGGGCCGGCTTTCCCGCGCTGATTGTGGCGGAGCGCCCGGTGCGCTTCGGCCATCGCGAGCCTGCATGATGCGCACGAGCCTTGCTGTGGGCTTTATCGGCACCGGCATCATGGGCTTGCCCATGGCCCGGCGCGTGGCAGGCGCCGGGTACCGGGTCGCGGCGTGGAACCGCACCCGGGACAAGGCGGTGCCGCTCTTCTCGGTGGGAATCGAGGTGGTCGGTCATGCAAGCGAAGCCGCGCGCGACGCGGATGTCGTCATCTGCATGCTGAGCTCGGGTCCCGCATGCGACGACCTCCTGCTCGGCGACGACGGGATCATCGCCAACATGCGTGCGGGCAGCGTGCTGATCGTGATGAGCTCGATTCCTGTTGAGACGGCGCAACGCCACGCCGGGGTCGCGGCGGCACGCGAAATCGGCTATCTCGACGCGCCCGTTTCAGGCGGGGAGAAAGGCGCGCAGGACGGCACGCTCGCGATCATGGCCGGCGGCGAGGTGGAGGTGTTCGAACGCGTGCGCTCCGTGCTGCAGACGATGGGCCGTCCGACGCGCATCGGCCCGGCGGGCACGGGTCAGCTCGCGAAGCTCGTCAACCAGATGATGGTAGCGAGCACGATCGCTACGGTCGCCGAAGCGATGCTGCTCGCGGAAAGCGGCGGCGCCGATCCCGCGCAAGTCCGCGCGGCGCTGCTCGGCGGGTTCGCCGACTCGACGATACTCCGCCAGCACGCGGCACGCATGATCGCGCGAGACTTTGCGCCGGGCGGCCCGGCCAAGTATCAAATCAAGGATACGAAGACCGCGCTCGGTTTTGCGCAGAGCGTGGGGTTGGAGTTGCCGGTACTGGGGCTCGTCGATGGGCTCTTCACCGACATGGTCGAGCATGGCGACGGCGATCTGGACCACAGCGCACTTATTCGAGAACTGCGTAGGCGCAACGGTTTGCCGGTGTCATGACATTGTGACGAACGGATTTTGATTCAAAACGAACCATGTGTCGTTGGACGATCAGGCCGGTATTGATATATACCAAGCTGTATCCGCACGCTTGCGCCGTGTACCCACGCGCGGCTTATTTCCCAATTGGAGAACGTTCACCAAGTGATCGTTCGGCCGTTCAGACGTCCGATCCACCCCAACAAGCGGCGAACTCATTCGCGAGGGTGAACGTTGCTTCATCGGAGCCTGTGCCGACGTTCATCGTTTCAAATCAAGTCGCCGAGTCGCCGCAAATACCAGGTGCTAGTGGCTCTTGCCGACACGGTTGATGTCCATCGTGTAGCCTGCATGTCGATGCATGCTCGCTGCTCTGGCCGTAAAGTCCCGTCTCTTTGACCTGTCCCATTCCTGACAGCTCCGGTCCTAGGCTCGCCTGAATCTGCGCCAACACCTCCGCGATCAAAGCATGTTTCCGCCGGAACGCGGCTCGTTTGTTAGAAGGCACCTGACCGATCTCCCGATGGTGCAGGATGCGAGGTAGGATGAAACGAGCACCACACTCCACGCCACCCATTTCACGCCAGAAAGCGTCGTAGTCCGCGTGAAACCCCTCATCCCGAGCGTGTGACACGTGCGAGCTCTTCGCGACAGCTGCGAGCACCGGGATGTTCAGCAAGCGGCACAACTCGCAAAGCGCCTCCATCACGGCCGCTTTGGGACGAAGACCATGACATGTTTTCGTCGCGTCACGTACACGTTCCCGATCAATTCCGGCTGGCCCCTGTAGGCCGCCAATCAAAAGCACCCACGAGCGGGTCTCCGCCGTGTACTCGATGCTTACCGTGGCCCACGCAAGATCGACCCTTGTCTGCCGGTCCATCCACGCCACTGTCAGCAGGCCCTCCCGCCAGCATCGCGTGGGTTCTCGCAAAACGATGTCGTATTGAAGCGTGGACGACAGTGAGACCGATTCACCAAGCAGGTAGATGCGGGCCGTGAGCGCGTCGCCCAGCATTTGCTCCATCGCCGCATAGTGTCCGCAAATCAGCGCGGCCCGACTGCGGGCGGACAAGTCCGCCTGCCCGAAACGATGGAATGGTTTTTCTACGAAGCGCCGGTTGTGGACCGCGAGATCGGTCAATAGCGATCGCCTGCTCAGCGCCTGAAACCAAAGCCATGCCGCGCGTGGATAGATAACGGAATACATCAGAATCCGAACCCTTCGGAAAAGGGACTGTGGTCTCGTCGCAAAAACGGCCTTTCGAAGTAGCGCGTACTTGCTTGAAAATGTCATCAATCGGTCCAACAGCGGGATGGCGCTGCAATGTCAGTGGCAAGTGTCATATGAGCGAGGCTTGGTCCCGTGCGGCGCCAAGGGGACAACAGCTTTTTTCATGTTTTTTCGCGCCCGATTTCCGCGGGCGACGGTGGGCTGCTGGCCGCGATTGTAACTGAAATATTACGAATTATTACGGGACCGCCCTTGGACGTCCCATTAAGAGCCGGAGTCCAAACCGGCGAGCAGAGACACGGCGCGGACGGGCTAACGGAAGGCACAGCTTTTGCTCGCTGCAAAAATGACGGCCTTGCCCGTTCACGTGAGCGCCAACCACATACGTCGGCCGTGCGACGGCGCAAAGGAGCACGAAGTGGACCCATCGGTGCTTTCGCCCCCTGCGATACCACCCGTTCCCGTTGTGCTGGTCCATCTGGAGGAATGCAGGGCAGCGCGGGCTGGTCACGAGGTGGGCACGCTTCGGGAACTCGCCAGGCAGATTGCTGAGCTGAAAGGCACGGGGGTTGCGGGGGAGTCCGACCCAACGCTTACTTGTGCTGCCCATCGTTACCTGATTCCGGACCACACGCTAACGCTTACCGAAGCGCATAGGCTCGGCGTGCGTTCGGTTCGCGATCTGTTCGGCGGGGTCGTGCCGTTCCCGTTCGTCGCGACAAAGCTCATTGCACACCCGTTGACCGAAGACGCCCAAGTCGCTCCGCCTGGTTGGTCGAGGTTGTTCGGCGAGCACACTGCCTCGCTGGTTCTGCCGGGCTACTCAGCCTTTTCGCACGATGACGCTCGCAACGCGGCTCGCCGGCTGTGGCGGGATGGGCTCGTACGGATCAAGCGGCCATCGGGAATTGGTGGAGCGGGCCAGTCGCTGGTCGCGAATATGGATGAACTCGAAACGGAGCTTGCGGCGCTCGGCGAGGCGGCGTTGCGAACTGAAGGCATCGTCGTGGAGCGCAATCTCGATCCGATTGAAACGCTGAGCGTCGGCCAGGTCACGCTTGACGAACTCGTGGTGAGTTACTACGGCGTGCAGCATCTGACCATGAACAACCACGGGCATCGCGTGTATGGCGGCACGGATCTCATCGCCGTGCGGGGCGGTTTCGACATGCTTGCGCGGCTCGACCTGACAAGCGACATCAATGAGGCCATCCGCAAAGCGCGTGCGTTCGATGCCGCCGTGCAAAACGATTATGCGGGCTTCTTTGCATCGCGGTGCAACTACGACGTCGCGTGGGGCACCGACGCGCAAGGCGCGCGCCAATGCGGCGTGCTCGAGCAGTCGTGGCGGGTCGGCGGTGCTACGGGCGCCGAAATTGGTGCGCTACGCACGTTCAGGGCAGATCCGTTGGCGTATGCGGTGAGCGCCTCGACACGCGAGATCTATGGTGACGATGTGCAGCTACCGGACGGCGCCTCGATCGTTTATCAGGGCGTCGATCCGCACGCGGGCGCCATCACGAAGTACTACACGGTGGATCGCCATATATTGCAAGGGAGTGCCGACAGATGACAGCAGAACGTTACGGCGTTCAGATAAAGCTGGAGCGCGGATACCTCGACGGTACCGTCCTCGCGCCGAAGACTGCCGTCCCGGGTGTTCTTTTCGTGCATGGCTGGGGGGGCAGCCAGGAGCAGTATCTGGAGCGCGCCAGGCAGGCGGTGGCACTGGGCTGCATTTGCCTGACGTTCGATCTGACGGGACATGGACGAACACAGGACGAACAGCAGAACGTGACCCGGGAGACCAATCTGCAGGACCTGCTCGCTGCATACGATGCGCTCGTTGCGCACCCGTCGATCGACCGTGACGCGGTCGCCGTAGTGGGCAGCAGCTATGGAGGCTATCTCGCGACCATTCTGACCGAGCTGCGACCCGTGCGTTGGCTGGGTCTGCGCGTGCCGGCGCTCTACCTCGACGACGGATGGAATACACCAAAGCGCGCCCTGCATGTCGAGCACGACCTGGTGGCGTATCGCAAACGGGTTGTGGCGTCGTCAGACAATCGCGCATTGCGGGCGGCCGCCCGCTTTGGCGGTGATGTGTTGCTCGTTGAATCGGAGCACGACAAGATTGTGCCGCACCCTGCAATTGCCAGCTATCTGCAGGCGTTTTTGAATGCCCACTCGCTCACCTACCGGATCATCGCTGGAGCAGATCACGGGCTGTCGGACGACGCCAGCCAGCGGGCCTATGCCAGCCTGCTGATGAACTGGCTGACGGAGATGGTTGCCGGCGAGCGCGCAGGTGACCGGGGAGGCGCGCCACATTAGGCACGCCATGGGAAGCGCACGGGTGTCCCGGCGCCCGACTGCGATGAGCCGGAAGGTCACCCTTCGGGCGAAGGCATTCACTCCCCGCCTTCCGCTCGCTGTACTGAATGGCGCGGTCTATACCTGGATTCGCACATTTTTTCCGTGTGCTCGAGCGTGGTCGGGGCTCCCGACGGTGTTAGCTCGATGACTGCGCCGCAGGGAACTGTAGGTCGTCCAGAATCCGAAGAAGCGCCGTGATCCGTGTGTGGTAGGTTCGGTGATCGTGAGCCCATTCATGAGCTTCGTGGTCACCTTCAGCTTCCGCCTGCTCAGCCATCGTAAGCAGGCGCGTAGCTTCGACGTGAGCCTGACGGAGTCTTTTCGCCTTTTCACCCTCGCCCTTTACTGCCATGCTCGAAGCCGCCGAGCTTCTAAAGGACGTGCTGGACGAAGTTGGCCTGCGCTCTTTTCCCAAGACGAGCGGCGGGAAGGGCTTTCGCGTCGTTGTGCCGTTGACCCGCCGCCAAGGGTGGGACGAGACCAAAGCCTTCGCGCACGCGGTACCACCGCACATGGCGCGGGTCGCGTTCCGCAAAGGTTTGTACCGTGCTCGGGCCTAAGAATCGCGTCGGAAAGATTTTCATCGACTACCTGCGCAATAGGCGCGGCGCGAGCACTGTCGCTGCGTTCTCTTTACGCGCCCGGTCGGGGATGGGGTATCGATGCCGGTTTCGTGGGACGAACTGAAAGAGGTAAGTCGCGGTGACGAGTGGACCATGCAAAAAGCCATTCAGCGGCAGCGTTCCCTCAAGGTGGACCCTTGGCAGGGGTACTGGCAGATCCGGCACGGCATCACTGCGGCGATGCGACGCGCGTCGCCATGGACGCGAGGCGTCGATGAGGCCGCAGGAAGGAGCGCACTGCCTGGTTGTGTCCTCTCGAAGCGCTGCATCATAGGGAAGCAGGCACTAACCATGCTCGTCTTTCACGGTGTTGGACCATGGGGATGCATCGTGAAAAGACATACGATATTCAACCTGTTGTGCCCGTGCGGACATCGGGGCTGCATCGTGGAAAGCGCAGACGAAAATGCGGTGCCAGCATGGCACTTCAACTTCGTAAGGAGCCTGTCGCACGCTGGCGATTACGAAGGCCTCGACCCGATATTCGCCGATGTAAAGCCCGCTTGCCCCGCTTGCGGAAAATCGCTCGGCCCAGAACATGTCGTCGCGCGCGTTGAGAAAACCAGTGCCGTCGGCGACATGCCCGGCGCCACCGCAGTCAACCTTATGTCCGACAGTTTTCGAGCTGCCGCGAGCCCGAGTAGCAGTGACGTCGCAGGCTGAATGGGAAGTTGACGGAAGGAGGGCTTCGCTATGCGCGACCGATACGATCTACAACGGTTCGTGGACGCGCAGCAGCCGGTGTATGGGCGAGTGACCGACGAACTGCTCGCCGGCGACAAGCGCAGCCACTGGATGCGGTTCATCTTTCCGCAGATCAAGGGGATCGGCAGTAGCCCGACAGCGCAGCGCTACGCGATATCCGGGCTTGATGAGGTGCGCGACTATCTCGATCATCCCGTGCTCGGCCCCCGTCTGCGGGAGTGCACGGCGATCGTCAACGGCATTGAAGGCAAGACGCTCGATGAAATTCTTCGGCTATCCGGACAATCTCAAATTCTGCTCATCGATGACGCTGTTTGCCGGCGCCGCGCAAGACAGTGCGCTATTCAAAGCGGCGCTTCGAAAGCACTGCGGCGACGAGCCAGATCCGCTCACGCGCGCGAGACTGGTGGACGGCTGATTTCGCAATGCATGCGGCAAGTACGCGTGCGCGCCGGCGAGTGGAAATGCCGCGCAGTTCTACGTACACACCATATCCGGGTGCAGACATTCTTCAAGTCCGTTGTCAACAAAGAAAAGGAGGTTGTATGGCAGACCAGCATAAGCCCGGCGAGACGGTGAAGGCGTCCGCTATCTACAAGGTCGTGAAGGAGGGTGGTGGTGGCCCCGAATTCGAAGTCACGTGCGTGGAAGGCGAGCACTTTCCGCCGACGGGTGGCCGGTAGGGTGATCGACTACATCGTTGGCAAGGTCGGATTGATTGCGCGCCGCAGTCCAGTTCTGTGGACTGCCGGCGCGCTATTGCTTGTGAACAGCGCGATGTCCTTCGCCAAACGTCCCGTCCACATTCCATCCCAAACGCATTATTCGACGTCAGTTCTTTTCTATTCGTATCCCGTCGCTGCATCACCGGCCTACACGCTGTTTCGCCACGTACGCCGCTATGTGGTCCAGAATGCGATGCAATGGAGTGCTGTGGCTTACGGGCCGCCCAATATCAACAATATCGTGCAAGGCAAACAGCGCTTCCGTTATGGGAATGCGCCGGGCAACCCTTACCTGGCCCCGCTCGACGGCGCTCAGGCCGCCCATTCACCCTTGCCCCTCTTTGGCTTCGGCCTTCCGTCCGATCCGCAGAGCGTTCCGCCCACTGCCGCAAGCGGTGACGACGACTGGAGCTTCAGGGCCAATCCGCTTCTGAACCTCAATCACGCGCATGAGCGCGGCGCAACCTTCTCGATTCGACACGACTTCTGAAGAGCGGCATTTACCATCGCGTGAATAAAAACGGCGGTGCAGGAACGCGGCGCTCGCCATTTTTCCCGTGCGAACATGACGGCCGGGACGCCGGCACACTCCAACCGCCGGAAACCTCCCCGGTATGCCGGTGATGTCAATGCCGCTCACCCTCCGGCATTGCGTTTCATGGCATGAAAATGCCGAGTGGCCGCATCCTTCATGCCGCGCAACGGAATGGTAGCCACGCCGACTGGCCGGCCGTTAAACTTCGTTGGAGTAAACCCCTCGCGCGGCATGAGCTTCGATCGGCGGTAACAGCAATGGAGAGGGAAGCGACTCTGTTTTCATTTCGAAAGGCGAGGCAATCCGCTTCGTCGTTCAGCGGGAGCAGAGTCATGACTCACACCCTCCAGCCTGTCAGTGCGCTACGTCAGCGCATGACCGACGACATGCGCATGCGGCAGCTCGCACCGAAGACGCAGGCCAGTTATCTGCGCATCGTGCGCGAGTTCACCCGGTTTCCCGGGCGCTCGCCCGATACCGCCACCGTCGAGGACCTGCGACGCTACCAGTTGCACCTGGTCGACCACGGCGTGTCGCCGGTGTCGCTCAATGCGGCGATCACCGGCCTGAAGTTCTTCTTCGAGATCGCGCTCCACGAACCTTCGCGATTCTTTTGCTACTACGTCCGTCTTTGAGCGGCGTGCCGCGAAGGCCAACTCGTCGCAGTTCCGTCGCCTCGCTGTCTTCCTCGAAAGGTGCCATCCCCATTCGTGCGCCGAGGCGCGACGCGCATCAACAGCCCGAGCATCCTGCGCCTGGCGCTAGGGTGAGGGTTTTACCTAGGCTGGGGAGATCGCCCAGCGAGCGCGACCCAGCGTCGTCAGATTGGGCGTTACGTGGGACTGTGCGTACGACGCGGCCGAATAACAGATTCGACTCTAAGTCATTGTTTTTTTGGAAAGTCATCGGCTGATTCGGTAGGCCGAGTGCACTGGGAGTTCAAACTTAAGTGAACGAAGTTCGAAGTTGAGTGAATCTCGGCATCAACTGTCCCCACATTCCTTCTTGAATTTGTCACCACCCGTCCATATAATTAGCACTCGCTGCACGAGAGTGCTAACAACTTCGCCGGTTGGCTCGGCCAGCCGGGTTTTCCAAGCGTTCTTCAGTCTCAATCAAGAGAGGAGTATGTATGAACCTTCGTCCTTTGCATGATCGCGTGATCGTCAAGCGTCTGGATCAAGAAACCAAGACCGCGTCGGGCATCGTGATCCCCGAAGCCGCAGCAGAAAAGCCGGATCAGGGCGAAATCCTGGCAGTCGGCCCGGGCAAGCGTGACGACAAGGGCGCACAGATCGCCCTCGACGTGAAGGTTGGTGACCGCGTCCTGTTCGGCAAGTACGCAGGCCAGACCGTAAAGGTCGACGGCAACGAACTGCTCGTGATGCGCGAAGAAGACATCATGGCCGTGGTGAACAAGTAAGCGCAAGCCGCTACTTCCCCGGTTATATCCCAAGAATTCAAGGAGTTAGAAGATGGCAGCTAAAGACGTCGTATTCGGTGATTCCGCCCGTGCCAAGATGGTCGAAGGCGTGAACATCCTCGCGAACGCTGTGAAGGTCACGCTGGGTCCGAAGGGCCGCAACGTTGTCCTGGAACGCAGCTTCGGCGGCCCGACGGTCACCAAGGACGGTGTGTCGGTCGCAAAAGAGATCGAACTGAAAGACAAGCTCCAGAACATGGGCGCGCAAATGGTCAAGGAAGTGGCTTCCAAGACCAGCGACAACGCAGGTGACGGCACCACGACCGCAACGGTTCTGGCTCAGTCGATCGTCCGCGAAGGCATGAAGTACGTTGCATCGGGCATGAACCCGATGGACCTGAAGCGCGGTATCGACAAGGCCGTGGGCGCCGCGATCGAAGAACTGCGCAAGATCAGCAAGCCGTGCACGACGAACAAGGAAATCGCACAAGTCGGCGCGATTTCGGCAAACAGCGACTCGTCGATCGGCGATCGTATCGCTGAAGCAATGGACAAGGTCGGCAAGGAAGGCGTCATCACCGTCGAAGACGGCAAGTCGCTGCAAGACGAGCTGGACGTCGTCGAAGGTATGCAATTCGACCGCGGCTACCTGTCGCCGTACTTCATCAACAACCCGGACAAGCAAGTTGCCGTGCTCGAGAACCCGTTCGTGCTGCTGCACGACAAGAAGGTCTCGAACATCCGCGATCTGCTGCCGGTTCTGGAACAAGTCGCCAAGGCTGGCCGTCCGCTGCTGATCATCGCAGAAGACGTCGAAGGCGAAGCACTGGCAACGCTGGTGGTGAACAACATCCGCGGCATTCTGAAGACGGTTGCCGTGAAGGCTCCGGGCTTCGGCGATCGCCGTAAGGCCATGCTGGAAGACATCGCGATCCTGACCGGCGGCCAGGTCATCGCTGAAGAAACCGGCCTGACGCTCGAAAAGGCAACGCTGGCAGAACTGGGCCAGGCGAAGCGCATCGAAGTGGGCAAGGAAAACACGACGATCATCGACGGCGCTGGCGAAGCTGCAAACATCGAAGCGCGTGTCAAGCAAGTCCGCACGCAAATCGAAGAAGCTACGTCGGACTACGACCGTGAAAAGCTGCAAGAGCGCGTTGCCAAGCTGGCAGGCGGCGTTGCAGTGATCAAGGTTGGCGCTGCGACCGAAGTCGAAATGAAGGAAAAGAAGGCACGTGTCGAAGATGCACTGCACGCAACGCGCGCAGCTGTGGAAGAAGGCATCGTTGCTGGCGGCGGCGTTGCGCTGATCCGCGCACGTACGGCGATCGCAGGCCTGAAGGGCGCTAACGCCGATCAGGACGCAGGTATCAAGATCGTTCTGCGCGCAATGGAAGAGCCGCTGCGCCAGATCGTCACGAACGGCGGCGAAGAAGCCAGCGTCGTGGTGGCGGCAGTCGCTGCTGGCCAGGGCAACTATGGCTACAACGCAGCAACCGGCGAGTACGTCGACCTGGTTGACGCTGGTGTCGTGGACCCGACGAAGGTCACGCGCACTGCACTGCAAAACGCAGCATCGGTGGCAGGTCTCCTGCTGACGACCGACGCAGCTGTTTGCGAACTGCCGAAGGAAGACGCACCGATGCCTGGCGGCATGCCCGGCGGCATGGGCGGCATGGGCATGGACATGTAATTTCATGTCCGCTCGCCGGTTGCGCCTCGCACAGAGGTTCGATCGGGAGCCCATGGAAAAGCGCGCCGCGAGGTGCGCTTGCCAAAGAAAAAACCCGCAGAAATGCGGGTTTTTTCTTTGGTTCGGCGTTTACGGGAGAGGGAAGGCGTTCAGCGTCTTACGACTATGCCGGCTGCGCCAGGCAGTGCTCGCGCAAGTGCCGGGAGATGCCCGCTACGCTTTCGGCCGGCGTCAACGTTGCGGTGTCGATCGTGATATCCGGATCGAGCGGTACTTCGTAGGGCGCTGATACGCCGGTGAACGACGCAATCTCGCCGGCCAGCGCCTTAGCATAGAGACCTTTGGGGTCGCGTCGCGCACATGTTGCGAATGGTGCCGACAGGTAAGTCTCAATGAAATTGCCGGCGCCCACGATATCGCGCGCCATCGCCCGGTCGGCCCGCATCGGCGAGATGAGTGCGGTAATAACGATGAGGCCTGCGTCGTTCATCAACTTGGCGACGTGTGCGACGCGGCGGATGTTTTCGTGGCGGCCCTGCTGGCTGAAGTCGAGGTCGCTGCCCAAACCGTGGCGGATGTTGTCGCCGTCGAGTACGTAGCAGGCCTGGCCTTGCGAAACGAGTTGCCGTTCGAGTTCGAACGCAATGGTCGACTTGCCTGCTCCCGAGAGGCCGGTGAGCCAGATGGTGACCGGCCTTTGGCGGAGAATCCGCATTCTGTCCGCGAGCTTGATGGTGCCGTGGAAGCGTTGTACGGGGCCGCAGGGTTGCTCCATTCTCTTACTCCTCAAAACTTAAACGCAGTGCCAACCTTGGCGCCATACGCCGGCGTTGTGCCGCCGTTCCGCCGAATCGGCGAGGGCGAGGCGGAATCCGTCGGCCGCGCCTGGCGGTAAAGCGATGGAAAAGCCGGCGTAGGCGCTCGGATAGCCCGCTTGGGCGCCGTCCGGCCTATCGCCACCGCTCGAGCCGCGAGCAATGACTTCGTTGCCGATCCGCACCTCGAGCGATACCTTTTGTTCCGGATGACTGAGGTTCACCGCCCAGCCGGAGACAATGCCGTCGCGCACCGAGTCGACAAATCCGTCGTACATGTCCGCAATCGTTTGCGTTTCGCTGTATGCGAGCCGCAATATTCGTCGATCGGCGCGAGGGTAAAGCGGCCGATCACGCCATGCACCTTCGCGAGAAACGCTTCGTCGAAGCCGAACACCACCGACTTATGCAGATTCGAATTCTCAAACCGATTGATCTCTGCCTGGATCACCTTGACCAGTTCAAGCTTTCGCAATGACGCTGCCGGGCCTGTGCGCATCGCTTTCATCTGCGCGCTTGCATGCTCGAAAATCGCGTAATTGAGGCTGTTGTCTTGGACAGAATTTCTGTCTCGCGCTTTCGCTCAGCTGCCCAGTGTTTTTCGACTAGCCGCTCGTCGTGTTCGTCTCAAAGTAAAACGGCAATTTCAATCCGGTCTTTGCACAAAGCCGGAGTAGAAATTCGCTCATGTTTTCGCAAATACCCACCGTACTGCAGTGATGCCGCAAGTTGGCTGTCGCAATCTCGAGACTGAGCTTGTCGGGCGTCGAATGCCCGCTCAGCATTCTGCATAAAGACATTCCTGCCGCCCAGTCATTCGCTCACCCACTCGTCAAGGGAGAGCGCGCCGCGCCGCACGAGCGCTTCCGTCGCCGACACACTGGCGCCGCGCGAGAGGACCACGCATGGTGCAATAGCCGGGTGGGGTCTTCAGGCTTCTATGGAGGCCGTACGGCTGGTGGCCGCCGCAGATGCCTGTTTCGAGTAGCCTGGCGGGGCGACTAACCCAACCTTCTCCGTCCCATTCGAAGACGACGAATTGGTCTTTACCTTTGTTGAAGTCGAAGTACGAGATCACCGTCGGTTTCCCGCTCTTGAGCGGGTGGACGAAAAACGTGGGTGCAAACATATAACGATATAACGAATTGCGAGTTGGAAGTGTAGCCCGCGCGTTGTCCCGGCGTTGTAACGTTTGATTACGCGAATAAGGTTCTCTGAACGTTCGCCGCGACGCGCGACTGACGTCGAAATGAGGTCAGTGCCGGGCTTCCCCAGGCGCGGCATCCTTTGCGCTAGCCGGCGGCGCCTCCTCGTCGCTGCTACGAGCCCAGAAGAACCGGTCCGGCATATACGCGCCCATGCCCGGTCGGAACGCGGCGCGCACCGCCTGGTACAGATACTCCTGAGCCTCGCGCACGGCCTCGGCCGGTTCCTGGCCATTGGCGAGGAGTGCCGCGATGGCCGAGCCGAGCGTATCCGTCAGGCCCATGATGCGGTGACTGCCGCGATCCCACATGTCCTGGCGCAACTGGCCGTCTTCGCTGAAAAGCGTATTGACCAGCCGGTGCGTGCCAGTTTCCGTCGACAGAATGTATTCGCAGCCCTGCGACAGCAGATGCGAGATCGCGGCGTCGAGGCTCGGTGCTTCGGCGTCGCCGTCTGGCTGAGCGAGCGCGAGCAGGGTGGCTGAGTCGGCAACCAGCAAGGTGGTTTGCGGCGCGAGCAGGTCGGCAATGGCTTCACGCAGTTCATCGGCGGCGAGGACGTGCTCGTCGTCGAGTGTGAAGTCGGGGGCAAGAATTAGTGGAATGTCGTCGTAATCGGCCACTACTTCGGCGATCGCGCTCACTACCTCGGCGCGCGTGCAGGCGCCCACCTTGAACGCTGCAATCGGCATGTCCTCGAGCAGCATGCGCGCCTGGGTCGCTACAACCTCTGGGTCGAGCCCGTTGACTTCGTCGCAGCTCGCCGAGTCGCGCACGGTATAGCCGGTAAGCACGGAGACGCCATGACAGCCCATGCTGGCAAGTGTCATCAGGTCGGCTTGCAGGCCAGAGCCGCCGGTAGGATCGGAGAGGCCGAAGGTGAGGACGATCGGAGGCGTGTCGCTGGGCATGAAGATGTACGAGGAGCAGTATTTTTGGCGCGGTGAGTGCGCAAGCGGCTCAATTATGCGTCCTAAAACGGCGCAGGGGCGTTTTTTCGCATCGCGGGTGGCTTCGTTCCCGGCTTCCGGGCTAACCCGTGGCGCGACGTCGCACGCAGCGGCACTTTTCCCATCCAGCATTGCCGAAGGTCGTTGCGCAAAGGGACTGGGCGTTTTGCGATTGCTAGGCATTGGGGCGGCAACACGGTACCATCATGGCTCCTGTTTCCACGGACTTCACGACGCGATACAAGAATGGAATATCAAAGCTGGATGTGCCTGATTTGCGGCTGGATTTACGACGAAGAAGCCGGTTTGCCGGACGAGGGCATTGCGCCGGGCACGCGCTGGGAAGACGTTCCCATCAACTGGACGTGCCCCGAGTGCGGCGCGCGCAAGGAAGACTTCGAGATGGTCCAGATCTGAAGTCGAACGGCGGCCGGCGTCGCCCCGCCGGGGTGTGGCATGGCGGCGGAACGTCCTCGTGCTGGCCGTGTCCCAACCGCAGGTTGACGTTGCGTAGTCTGTCATGGCGCATTGGTCGTTCTGCATGTGTCACTGTGCAGAAGTCATCGCGCATTTGTCATTGTTCAGTTGCCGGTCCGCGCGTTAGGCGCTCAGTCTGCGCGCGGCGCCCATCGGCGGCCCGCCGACTTTCCGTCGCCAACTCATGACTCTTCGATCCGCAGCACCTGTTTCCTTCGACGCATTGCCCAACCCGCGCGGCGGCGCTGTTCGCCCGGCGGAACTTGCGCTAGCCGAAGCGCTGCTGGCGTTCGAGCAGCACACCGGCTGCACCACCGCGCTGGTGCGCGCCTCGCACGCACTGCGCAGCGCGGGCTGGCTGAGTGCCACGCGTTTCGCCGACGCGCTCGTGCGTCTTTCGCCGCTGGCCGCGGGCGATCCGGCCGAGGCCGATAACGTGCGGCCGGCGTTTGGCGCCGCGCTGCGCGACTTCCGTGCGGCGCTCGAGCGTCACAATCTGCGCGAGCTCGCCTGTTCGCCCACGCTCTTTTGTCATTACCGCGAGTTGTGTGCCGATCTCGGCGAACACCCAACTGCTTCTCCGGTGGCTTTCGAAGACCTCGCGCTGACCGCGCGGCCCGTGCCGCCCGTTTCGTTTCATGCACAGTCGGCCGAGCAGCTGGCTCATCTGCGTGCGCGCTATGAACGCGCGCTGCTCCCGGTGCTGCGCTCGCAGCCGGATACCGGCAGCGTGGCGGCGCGAGCGGCCACCAACGCCGCGCTCGACGAACTCGACGCGGTGTTCACCGAACTCGCCGGTCCCGATCCCTATGACTTCTGGCGTCTTGCCAAGGCCTGCGCCCGTGCATTGCGGGTCAGCGGACGCGCGGCGGGTGAGCCCGACGCGCGGCGTTTTTACGCGCGCTGCAATCTCGCGCTAGCCGACCATGCGCGCGGCATCGAGCGCGCGCAGCGCTCGCTGGTGCGAGCTACCCTCGCGCTGCTGTGGCGCGATTACGCACTGTTTGGCGCCGCCGCTGAAGATGCCGACCAGGTCGAGGTGCTGCACGATTACGGCTTGACGGTCGATTGGCACGTGGCAGGCACGCAGGCATCGGAAATGCTTTGGGAAGCCGGAGCCGTGGAGGCGCAGTCATTCAGCGCACGCACTTCCATGACACGCGAACTGGGCGTGCTGAGCGTGAACACGCATGCGTACGAAGATTTTCTGCAGACGGCCGACGCGGCCATCTCCGCGCTCGCCGAACATGCGCGCGCCGCGGATCAGCCTGAGAGGGCCGATCCGAGCGAAGCGCTCCAGGCGGGCGACGCCGCGTACCGACTCGGGTCCGCAGCTTGCGCGCTCGGTCTCGGCCATGTCGCGCTGCTGGCCGATGCGCTGGGGCTCGCCTGGCGCCGTCGCGCTCATGCCGGCGTGTCGACGCCTGCGGTGCGTGCGCATGTGATCGTCGACGCGCCCGCGGCCAGTGCGCTGGAAGGCGCGGCCGAGGCATTGCGCGCCACGCTGCACAAGGTGGCGGCGGGCGTGGCGCCGCCGGCCAGCGGCGCGGCGCTGAGCGCGCTTACGCGGGCGATCGAGCAGGGCGGCGCGTAACGGGCGTCACGTGCGCCCGGGCCGCGCAGCGAGCGCATGAGGTACGCAACTACGCAGGCAACGAAGCAGGCAACGAAGTAGGCAACCAGGCGGGCTACCAGGCAGTCAAGCGCGCAGGCCCAAGCTGCACCGTGGCAAGGCCCGCGTGCGTGATAGAGTGCAACATGAATCGCCGTCGATGGCTTGCGGCACGCTCCATGACTCGCGTCGCCAATCCACGCTCAAAGCCCGCCATCCTGCACCGTCTTTGCTAAAATCCGAACTATGTCCAAGAGTACCGATCGCATCAATCTGACCAACCAGTTCCTGATCGCCATGCCCAACATGGCCGATCCGACGTTTTCAGGAACGGTGGTCTACCTTTGCGATCACAGTGAGCGCGGCGCGCTCGGCCTCGTGATCAACCGGCCGACCGATATCGACCTGGAAGCGCTCTTCAGTCGCATCGACCTCAAGCTCGAAATCGAGCCTCTCCTTCATGTTCCCGTGTATTTCGGCGGCCCGGTGCAAACCGAGCGCGGCTTCGTGCTGCACGACCCGAAAGACGGCAACACTTATACGTCGTCCATGTCGGTGCCCGGCGGTCTTGAGATGACCACGTCAAAAGACGTGCTTGAGGCGGTTGCCAGCGGCACCGGGCCCGAACGTTTCCTGCTCACGCTCGGTCATGCCGGCTGGGGCGCGGGTCAGCTCGAAGAAGAGATTTCGAAAAACGGCTGGCTGACGGTCGAGGCCGATCCGAAAATCGTGTTCGACGTGCCGGCCGAAGAGCGTCTCGAAGCCGCGCTGGCGCTGCTCGGCATTTCGCTGTCCATGCTGTCGGGCGAGGCGGGGCACGCATGAGGGGCGCCGCATGAGCCTGCCGGCCGGACGTGAGGCGACGCTGCTTGCGTTCGACTACGGTGAAAAGCGCATCGGCGTGGCGGTCGGCAATTCGCTGACGAAGAGCGCGCGGCCGCTCGTCATCGTGCAGAATCGCAGCCGCGAATTTCGCTTCGCGGAGGTCGGCAAACTGATCGCCGAATGGAAGCCGGACGCGCTCGTCGTCGGCTTGCCAATGCATCCGGACGGCACGCCGCACGAAATGACGCAACTCGCCAAGCGCTTTGGAAACCAGTTGAACGGCCGCTTCAATTTGCCCGTCACGTGGATCGACGAGCGTTATTCGTCGGTCGAGGCAAAGTCGGGTATCCGCGAGGGCAAGGGCCGTGCCGACATGCTCGACGCCGAAGCCGCCAGCATCATCCTTCAGCAATATCTAGACGGACTTTCCGACAATCATGAGTTCCATTGACGCCGAAGCGCTTTATCGCGCGCTGCTCGACCAGATTCGCGCCGCCTACGGCGACGAGTTCGGTGCGGCGCAAAACGGTGCCGAGGGCGCCGTGCTCGCCGGCATTTACAGCGGCGGTGCGTGGCTCGCCGAACGGCTCGCGCATGATCTGAAGCTCCCGAGTTTCGGCGTCGTGAATGTCGCACTGCATCGGGACGACTACGCGAAGAAAGGTCTGCATTCGCAGGCGAGTCCGACATCGCTGCCGTTTTCCGTCGACGGCCGCCGCATCGTGCTGGTCGACGACGTGCTGTACACCGGCCGCACGATCCGCGCAGCGCTCAATGAACTCTACGACTACGGCCGCCCGGCGGCTGTCGAACTGGCGGTGCTCGCCGATCGCGGCGGGCGCGAGTTGCCGGTAGCGGCACGCTTTGTCGGCGGCGTGGTGGATGTGCCCGCGGACGCGACGCTGGTGCTCGCGCGCGACGAGAGCAGCGCAGGCCAGCCGCGTTTCACCTTTCACACCGAAGCCCGCGCCGATTGAGCACGGCATCGGGCGCGAATGCGCACGCACCGCGACTCGCAGCCCGCCGCACACACGTTGAAGTCCGTATCTCCAGCAGGTAACTCATGAACACCGCGAACCAGGCCTCTCACGACCAAGTCGATAGCGCCACCGAGCGCTTCCGCTACGGCTTCCTGAGGGGCAACCCGCAGCTCACGAAAAACGGGGAGCTCAAGCATCTGTTATCGATTGAAGGTTTGCCGAAGGCGATCGTCAACCACATCCTCGACACGGCGAGCCAGTTCGTCAGCGTGACGGATCGCGAGGTCAAGAAGGTCCCGCTCCTGCGCGGCAAGTCGGTCTTCAATCTGTTCTTCGAGAATTCGACGCGCACACGCACCACATTTGAAATTGCGGCGACACGTTTGTCGGCCGACGTGCTGAATCTGAACATCAACGCTTCGTCCACGAGCAAGGGCGAATCGCTGCTCGACACGATCAACAATCTGTCGGCGATGCACGCCGACATGTTCGTCGTGCGTCATGCGTCGAGCGGCGCGCCGTATCTGATTGCCCAGCACTGCGCACCGCACGTGCACGTGATCAATGCCGGCGACGGCCGTCATGCGCATCCCACTCAGGGTCTGCTCGACATGTACACGATCCGCCACTACAAGAAGGACTTCACGAATCTGCGTGTGGCGATTGTCGGCGACATTCTGCATTCGCGCGTCGCGCGCTCCGACATTCACGCGCTGACCACACTCGGCGTGCCCGAAGTGCGCGCGATCGGCCCGCGTACGCTGCTGCCGGGCGGCCTCGAACAAATGGGTGTGCGAGTGTTCCACAACCTCGACGAAGGGCTGAAGGACGTCGACGTGATCATCATGCTGCGTCTGCAGAACGAGCGGATGAGCGGCGCGCTCCTGCCTTCGGCGCAGGAGTATTTCAAGAGCTGGGGCCTGACGCCCGAGCGGCTCGCGCTCGCCAAGCCCGATGCAATCGTGATGCACCCGGGCCCGATGAATCGCGGCGTCGAAATCGATTCGCAGGTGGCCGACGGTCCGCAATCCGTGATTCTGAATCAGGTGACGTTCGGCATCGCCGTGCGCATGGCGGTGATGGGGATTGTCGCGGGAAATAACGATTGATCCGGCAAACGCATGCGTGCGGACCCAGAACGACGCACGCGCGGCAGACGACGCAGAACCTGGCCGAATCCGGCTGAAACATTAAGGTAGCGCATGACGATTCATATTCAAGGCGGCACGCTGATCGATCCGGCAGCGGGTACCGAACAGCAGCAGGACGTTTTCATCGAGGCGGGCAAGATCGTCGCGCTCGGCAACGCGCCCACCAGTTTCGAGGCGACGCAAACCATCGACGCGCGCGGTCTGCATATCGCGCCCGGTCTCGTCGACCTGTCCGCGCGTCTGCGCGAGCCGGGCTATGAACACAAGGCCACGCTCGAATCGGAAATGGCCGCGGCGCTCGCTGGCGGCGTGACGAGCCTCGTGTGTCCGCCGGACACGGATCCGACGCTCGACGAACCCGGTCTCGTCGAAATGCTGAAGTTCCGCGCCCGTAATCTCGATCAGGCGCATGTGTATCCGCTCGGTGCGTTGACGGTCGGCCTGAAGGGCCAGGTTATCACCGAAATGGTCGAACTTACGGAAGCTGGCTGCATCGGTTTTTCGCAGGCCGACTCGCCGGTGGTGGATACGCAAGTGCTGATGCGCGCGCTGCAATACGCGAAAACCTATGGCTACACGGTGTGGCTGCGTCCCGTGGATGCCTATCTCGGCAAGGGCGGCGTGGCGGCGAGCGGCGCGCTGGCGTCGCGGCTCGGCCTCTCCGGCGTGCCTGTCGCGGCGGAAACGATCGCGCTGCATACCATCTTCGAACTCGTGCGTGTGACGGGCGCGCGGGTGCATCTGTCGCATGTGTCGTCGGCGGCGGGCATCGCGCTCATGCGCGAGGCCAAGGCCGAGGGCTTGCCGGTTTCGTGCGACGTCACCGTGAACCATGTGCATCTGATCGACCTCGACATCGGCTACTTCGACGCGCAGTTCCGGCTCGACCCGCCGCTGCGTCAGCAGCGTGATCGCGAAGCGATCCGCGCGGGTCTCGTCGACGGCACCATCGACGCGATCTGCTCCGACCACACACCGGTCGATGACGACGAAAAGCTGCTGCCGTTTGGCGAAGCCACGCCGGGCGCTACCGGCCTCGAACTGTTTCTGTCGCTAACGGTGAAGTGGGCCGACGAAGCCGGTGTGCCGCTTGCAAAAGCGCTCAACCGCATCACCGCGGCGCCAGCCGCCGTGCTCGATCTGCAAGCGGCGGGCAGCGTTGCGGTAGGCAGCGTGGCCGACCTCTGCGTGTTCGACCGTCACGCGCATTGGCGCGTCGAGCCGCGTGCGTTGAAGAGCCAAGGGCATAACACGCCGTTTCTCGGTTACGAATTGCCGGCTCGCGTTCGCGCGACCATCGTGGCGGGCCGCGTCGCATTCGAGCAGCGCTAACGTGCCCGGCATGGCTCACGCATTGGTCAGTCTGGATTTCGCATCGACCCACAACGGAAAGCTCCGAACATGAAGCTCGCGTTACGCAAGGCTCGTCTCATCGCGCATCTGCTGCATGGCATGTGGATCGTGGCGACGCGCTTTCCGAAAGCTGACGCGGACCGGCGTCACGCGCTCAACCGCGAATGGTCGCTCAAGATGCTGCGCCTGTGCGGCATGCGGCTCGTCGTGCATAACGACGGCGCACGGCTCGATCGCGGTGCACTGGTCGTGGCCAATCACATCTCATGGATCGATATCTATGTGATCAATGCGTGGCGGCCCACCCCGTTCGTGTCTAAGGCTGAGATCCGCCAATGGCCGTTGGTCGGCTGGCTCGCGCAGCAACTGGACACCGTGTTCATACAGCGCGAGAAGCGCAGCGACGCAAAGCGGATCATGCATGAGCTGTCCGACCGTTTGAGCGCGGGCGAGCTGATGTGCGTGTTTCCGGAAGGCACGACGTCCAATGGCCTCGCGCTGCTGCCGTTTCACGCGAATATGTTTCAGGCGGCGGTGTCGGCCGCAGCGCCGGTGCAGCCGCTTTGCATCATGTACGAAGACGCGCACGGCCGGCAGTCCACGGCGCCTGCCTATATCGACGATGTCTCGCTCGCGGACTCGCTAGATATGCTGCTGCGCGGCGGGCCGTTGACCGCACATGTGTACGTGTGTGCGCCGCTTGCGGCGGGCGCGGACCGCCGTGCGTTGGCGGCGCAAGCGCAAGGCGTGATCGAAGCGGCGCTGCGGGAGATGCAGGGCGGTGCGGCAACAAGCGGCGCGCTCGTCGTGGAGCAGGCGGAATCGTCCGCATCCGCCGAAACAATGATTGAACCCGCCGACAGCTCGGCCCGCTCGCCAGGCGTCTAGATCCCGTACCGCCTAATTGCCCCCGCTCGACCGGCAGTTGTCGCATTGGACCTGAGTGAGTGTGCGCTGCCCCGGATTCTGCGCGAGCCGCACCGCTGACAGCTTTTCGCCCCACACGCAGCCAGAGTCGAGTCCGATCAGGTTGTCGCGCAACATCAGCCCTAGCGCCGCCCAATGGCCGAACACCACGGTCACGTTCGCAGTCTTGCGCCACGGCACGTCGAACCAGGGCATGCAGCCGGGCGGCGCGGCGTTCAGGCCGCCGCTGCTGCTGAAGTCCATCGCGCCTTCCGCATTGCAGAAGCGCACGCGCGTCAACGCGCTGCACGTGACGCGCAGCCGTTCGATGCCCTTCAGGTTCGGCGTCCATAGGCTCGGCTCGTTGCCATACAGGCCCGCGAGCGTCTCCTTCCAGTTCGGCTCGCGCAGCGCCCGCTGCAATTCGTCGGCCAGTTCGAGCGTGAGGCTCACGTCCCATTGCGGCACCACGCCCGCATGCACCATCAGCATGCCGTTCTCGAAATGCGCGATAGGGCGGTGACGGACCCAATCGAGCAGATCGGCGGCATCGGGCGCGGCCAGAATGTCGTCGATCGTATCGCCCTTTTTGGACTTGCGAATTCCCGCCGACACCGAGAGCAGATGCAGATCATGATTGCCCAGCACCGGCACCGCGCGATCGCCGAGCGCGATGATGTCGCGCAGCGTGGCAAGCGATTCGGCGCCGCGGTTAATCAGATCGCCCGCGAACCATAGTGGCGTGCCGGCTGGCGGCGCGGCCTTCGCGAGCAGTCGCTGGAAAGGCGTGCGGCATCCTTGCAGATCGCCGAAGGCCAGAGGCACGGGTTGCTGCTGCAAAACTGACGAAGGGGATGAAGGCGCGGTGGAGGGTGTCATCGAGGGAATGTTTGCGGTTCGATACACGCGGCGGCGCACGGAGCGTGCCGCGTTGGGCAATGCAGCAAGCGAGCGTGACATAATAGCCCGTTTGAAGCGCCGGTATCGCGCCACGCTCGCACTGCCGCTGTTGTCGTGGCACGCAATGAACGACCGGCGCGATATTGCATCACAACAAGATGACTCTCGTGAACGGAGAAAGCATGTCGTCTTCCCATGCGAAGCAACGGGTCCGCACGCTCGTCACCGGGGCGAGCGGCTTCACGGGCCGCTATCTGGTCGATAACCTGCTTGGTCGCGGCCATACCGTGATCGAAACCTTCGCCGGCCGCGGCGAGCGGGAAACGCCCACGCGTTTGAGGCTCGATATCACCTCGCCCGAAAACTGCCGGCGCGTGATCGAAACGGCGCGGCCCCACTTTATCGTTCATCTCGCTGCGATCAGCTTTGTCGGTCACGACGATCCGCTCGACTTCTACCGCGTCAACGTGATCGGCACGCTGAACCTTCTGGAGGCGTGTGCGGCGACCGGCCATTCGCCGCGCAAGGTGCTGATTGCGAGCAGCGCCAATGTGTATGGCAACGTGACGAGCGATGCGATCGACGAAAGCTTTCCGCTCACGCCGGTCAATCACTACGCGGCCAGCAAGGCGGCCATGGAAACGATGGTGCACACCTGGTTCGACCGGCTGCCTATCCTGATCGTGCGTCCGTTCAACTACACGGGCCGCGGACAGGCGTCGAACTTCCTCGTACCGAAGATCGTCGAGCACTTCGCGCGGCGCGAGCCCTCTATTGAACTCGGCAATATCGATATTGCACGGGATTTTTCCGACGTGCGCTACGTGGCGAGCGCTTACGAGGCGCTGCTCGATTCCGAGGCCGCCTCCGAGACCGTGAACGTGTGCACTGGCACGCCCTATACGTTGCGCGAGATTCTGTCGGCCGCAAGCGACCTGACCGGCCATGAGTTGCAAGTGCACATCAATCCCGCTTTCGTCCGGCAAACCGATGTCAAAGTGCTCGCCGGTTCGCCCGCGAAGCTGCGCTCGTTAGTGCCCGAGGTGCAAGCCATCCCATTCATCGATACGCTGCGCTGGATGCTTGCGGCCTGAGCGCGTGAAGCGGGCGCTCCGTGTGCTTCAACTCCACCGGGCCTGGAAGCGGCGCGGCATACACCCGTTCCCCCTTCGACCCCGTTCCCGATCACGCCGCTGTGCGTAGTGAGGAGGTCGCGTCTAGACCTCGTGTTGTGCGCGCGGTGGTGATGCGGTAAATGCGATGTTTGGCACGCGACTTCGGCAAAATATACCCGACGACAGACGTCAAGCTGTTTCAAGCTGTTAGGATTCTCGTTTTTGTTCCGTGCAGCTATATAATCTGGGGTTCATAAGATCGGCGTCTGAGCGTCTGCCTGCTGTGCGCTGGCAGCGGGCGGCGAATTAATTGGACTCCACAACGCGGGGCGAGCGGGACGGCGAATCAATGCCGGGGCTATCGCCAACATCTGGAAGGGAATTACATGATCCTGGTAACGGGCGGTGCCGGCTTTATCGGCGCCAATTTCGTGCTCGACTGGCTGAATACGTCGGACGAAGCGGTGCTGAATGTAGACAAGCTGACCTATGCCGGCAATCTCGGCACGCTCAAGTCGCAACAGGACAATCCCCGGCACGTGTTCGTGCGCGCGGATATTTGCGACCGCGCCGCAATGGACGCGCTCTTCGCCGAGCACAAGCCGCGCGCTGTGCTGCACTTTGCGGCCGAAAGCCACGTGGACCGTTCGATTCACGGCCCGGCCGATTTCGTGCAGACCAACGTGGTCGGCACGTTCACGCTGCTCGAAGCCGCGCGAAGCTACTGGAACACGCTTGGCGACGCAGACAAGGCCGCATTCCGCTTCCTGCATGTCTCAACCGACGAAGTCTTTGGCTCGCTTTCCGCTACCGATCCGCAATTCTCCGAGACCACGCCGTACGCGCCGAACAGCCCTTACTCCGCGACCAAGGCTGGCTCCGACCATTTGGTGCGCGCCTACCATCACACGTACGGCTTGCCCACGCTCACTACAAACTGCTCGAACAACTACGGTCCGTACCAGTTCCCCGAAAAGCTGATTCCGCTGATGATCGCCAACGCGCTCGGCGGCAAACCGTTGCCCGTTTATGGCGACGGTCAGAACGTGCGCGACTGGCTGTATGTCGGCGACCATTGCAGCGCGATCCGCGAAGTGCTCGCGCGCGGCACGCCGGGCGAGACGTACAACATCGGCGGCTGGAACGAGAAGAAGAACCTCGACGTCGTGCACACGCTGTGCGATCTGCTCGATCGCCTGCGCCCGAAGGCGGGCGGTTCGTACCGCGACCAGATCACCTACGTGAAGGACCGCCCGGGCCACGACCGCCGTTATGCGATCGACGCTCGCAAGCTCGAACGCGAACTCGGCTGGAAGCCGGCGGAAACGTTTGAAACGGGTCTTGCAAAGACGGTGCAGTGGTATCTCGACAATCAGGCGTGGTCTGACGAAGTCGCTTCGGGAGACTACCGGAAGTGGGTTGAGACCAACTACGCGCAACGCGCGTAAGGGCACGGCAATGGCGCGCAAAGGCATTATTCTCGCGGGCGGTTCGGGCACCCGGCTCTATCCGATCACGCATGTCGTCTCGAAGCAGTTGCTGCCTGTCTACGACAAGCCGATGATCTATTACCCGCTCTCCACGCTGATGGTGGCGGGCATTCGCGACGTGCTGATCATCTCTACGCCGCAGGACACACCGCGCTTCGAAGCGATGCTCGGCGACGGCAGCCAGTGGGGCATGAACATTCAGTACGCGGTTCAGCCTTCTCCGGACGGTCTCGCGCAAGCGTTCATCATTGGCCGCGAGTTCGTGGGCAACGACCCGTCGGCGCTGATTCTCGGCGACAACATTTTCTACGGCCACGACCTCGCAAAGCAGCTCGAGCGTGCAAACAATCAGGCCGAAGGCGCGACCGTGTTCGCGTACCACGTGCACGACCCGGAACGCTACGGCGTCGTCGAGTTCGACCAGCAGTTCCGTGCATTGTCGATCGAGGAAAAGCCCACCAAACCGCGTTCGAATTATGCGGTCACGGGCCTGTACTTCTACGACAAGCAGGTATGCGACATCGCGGCGGACACCAAGCCGTCGCCGCGCGGCGAGCTGGAAATTACCGACGTCAATTCGCGTTATCTCGCCAATGCCGCGCTCAACGTCGAGATCATGGGGCGCGGTTATGCGTGGCTCGACACGGGCACGCATGATTCGCTGATCGAAGCCGCCACCTTCATCGCGACGTTGCAGAAGCGCCAAGGTCTCGTGGTCGCATGTCCCGAGGAAATTGCGTACCGCCAGCACTGGATCGGCGCCGAGCAGTTGCTGGCGCTCGCCGCGCCGCTCGCGAAGAACGCCTACGGCAAGTATCTGCAAAACATTCTTACGGATCAAGTTGCATGGCCATCCAAGTAACCGCTACGGTGCTGCCCGAAGTCAAGATCATCGAGCCGAAGGTATTCGGCGATGCGCGCGGCTATTTCTACGAGAGCTTCAATGCCGTCGAGTTCGCGGAGCACGTGCATAGCGGCGTGACGTTCGTGCAGGACAATCATTCGCGCTCCGCGAAAGGTGTTCTGCGCGGTCTGCATTATCAGATTCAACATGCGCAGGGAAAGCTCGTGCGTGTGGTCGAGGGCGAAGTGTTCGACGTTGCCGTGGATATTCGCAGGAGTTCGCCGAATTTTGGGAAGTGGCTGGGCGTGACGTTGTCGATGGAGAATCATCGGCAGCTGTGGGTGCCGCCTGGCTTTGCACATGGTTTTGTGGTGCTGTCGGAGTCCGCACAGTTCCTCTATAAGACGACGGACTACTGGTTCCCGGAGCACGAGCGCAGCATCGTGTGGAACGATCCGGACATCGGTATCGAATGGCCTGTCGATCTCGAGCCGCTGCTTGCGGCGAAAGATGCGGCGGGGAAAACGCTCGCCGAAGCGGAAGTCTATGCGTAAGGGTGTGATGGATCAGCAAGCCACCATTCTCGTGACGGGTGTCAACGGTCAGGTCGGGTATGAGCTGCTGCGCTCGCTGCAGGGGCTCGGGCGCGTGGTGGGGCTTGATCGTGCTGCGCTGGATCTCGGTAGTCCGGACGCGATTCGTCGCGTCGTGCGCGAGGTGAAGCCGACGATCATTGTCAATCCGGCCGCTTATACGGCGGTGGATAAGGCGGAAAGCGACCTCGAAGGTGCGCAGCGCCTGAACGTGCGGGCGCCTGCCCTGCTCGCAGAAGAAGCGAAACGCTTGGGTGCCGCGCTCGTCCACTACTCGACGGACTACGTGTTCGACGGTACGAAGGACACGCCTTATGTCGAGACCGATTCGGTCAATCCCCAGAACGTCTATGGCAAGACCAAGCTCGAAGGCGAGCACGAGATCGGGGCCAGCGGTTGCGATCACCTGATCCTGCGCACGAGCTGGGTGTACGGCACGCGCGGCAAGAACTTTCTGTTGACGATGCTCAAGCTAGGGGCGGAACGCGACGAACTCAGCGTCATCGCCGATCAGATTGGTGCGCCGACGTGGTCGCGTACGATCGCTGCGTTGACCGCTCACGTGCTCGTGCAGGCGACGCGTGCCGGGGAGCGCGGTCAGTGGTGGGCGCAACAGTCGGGTGTCTATCATCTGACGGCGGGTGGCGCGACATCGTGGCACGGATTTGCCGAGGCGATCTTCGAACTGTCGTCGCTCGCGAAGCGGCCCGTCGTCAAGCCCATTCCCGCATCATCGTATCCGACTCCGGCAACGCGTCCGGCCAACTCCCGCATCTCCAACGACAAGTTTGCTGCGGCGTTTGGCGTGCGTGCGCCGGACTGGCGTGAGGCGCTGACGTTGTGCATGCAGTAAGGGCCAGGCGCATTCAGCGCCCTGTGCAGCGATTCCTCTTTCCCCCGGAAGCCTATGTCCGTCATTGAAAGCGTCGTGATCAGACCGAAACTGGAACACTCGCTTCCAACAGTTTCGCGCGAGCGGCTCGCCGACGCTTCGGTGCTGGTGGTGGGCGACGTGATGCTCGACCGCTACTGGTTCGGCGACGTGAATCGCATTTCGCCTGAAGCGCCGGTTCCCGTCGTGCACGTGCAGCGCAGCGAAGAGCGGCTAGGCGGTGCGGCGAACGTCGCCTGCAACATCGCGGGACTGGGCGCCGACGCCGCGTTGCTATGCGTGGTGGGAATGGACGAACCGGGTGAGCGGCTCATGACCCTGCTCACTGAAAGCAACGTCAAGGCATGCGCCGAACGCGACCGTTCGATCTCGACGATCATCAAGCTGCGCGTCATCGCCCGGCAGCAGCAATTGGTGCGCATCGACTTCGAGGAAACGCCGACGAAAGAAATCCTACTCGCCGGCCTCGCGCGCTTCGACGCCATGGTCGAGCACTCGCGCATCGTGCTGCTCTCGGACTACGCGAAGGGCGGGTTGACACACGTTTCCAGCATGATTGCGACGGCGCGCCGTCTCAACAAGCCGGTGCTGATCGATCCGAAGGGTAGCGACTGGGAGCGCTATAGCGGCGCGAGCCTGATTACTCCGAATCGCGCGGAACTGCGCGACGTGATCGGCGCGTGGTCGTCCGAAGCGGATTTGACCGCGCGCGTGACGCAACTGCGCAAATCGCTCAGCATCGAAAACTTGCTGCTCACGCGGTCCGAGGAGGGCATGACGCTCTTCACCGAACACGATCCCGTGCACGTTCCTACGGCCGCGCGCGAAGTGTTCGACGTTTCCGGCGCCGGTGACACGGTCATCGGCACAGTCGCGGCCATGCTGGGCGCGGGGGTGCCGCTGCTCGACGCCGTTGGCTACGCCAATCGCGCGGCAGGCGTGGTTGTCAGCCGGGTAGGCACCTCGCCCATCTCCTACCACGACGTGTTCGCCGACGAAGCAGCGGTCTGACCGCTTTGTCCTGAACGAACCCAAGAAAACTATGACCATCATTGTGACCGGCGCGGCCGGCTTCATCGGCAGCAACATAGTCAAGGCGCTGAACGAGCGCGGCGAAGACCGCATCATTGCCGTCGACAATCTCACGCGTGCCGACAAATTCAGGAATCTCGTCGATTGCGAAATCGACGACTACCTCGACAAGACCGAATTCGTCGAGCGCTTTACGCGCGGCGACTTCGGCAAGGTGCGCGCGGTGTTCCACGAAGGCGCCTGTTCGGACACGATGGAAACCGACGGCCGCTACATGATGGACAACAACTTCCGCTTCAGCCGCGCGGTGCTGGACGCGTGCCAGGCGCAGCGGGCGCAGTTCCTGTACGCGTCGTCGGCGGCGATTTACGGCGGCTCGGCGCGCTTCGTCGAAGAGCGCGAAGTGGAAGCGCCGCTAAACGTCTACGGCTATTCGAAGTTCCTGTTTGACCAGGTGATCCGCCGCGTGCTGCCGACGGCGCAAAGCCAGATCGCGGGCTTCCGCTACTTTAACGTGTACGGCCAGCGCGAGGCGCACAAGGGCCGCATGGCGTCGGTGGCATTCCATAACTTCAACCAGCTCCGCGCGGAAGGCCGCGTGAAGCTGTTCGGCGAGTACAACGGCTACGCGCCCGGCGAGCAGACGCGCGATTTCGTCTCCGCGGAAGACGTGGTAAAGGTCAACCTGTTCTTCTTCGAGCATCCGGAAAAGAGCGGCATCTTCAACCTCGGCAGTGGCCGCGCGCAGCCATTCAACGATATCGCGATGAGTGCGATCAACACGCTGCGCGCGATGGAAGGCAAGCCGGCGATGACGCTCGACGAGCAGGTGAAAGAAGGGTTAATCGAGTACGTGCCATTCCCGGACGCGCTGCGCGGCAAGTATCAGTGCTTCACGCAAGCCGATCTCACCAAGCTGCGCGCGGCGGGCTACGACGCGCCGTTCCTGACGGTTCAGGAAGGCGTCGATCGTTACGTACGTTGGCTGGCGCGGTAACGGTGTCGGCGCAGTTACAGCCTGGCATCGTCGTGGTTTTCTATCACCCCGACGATGCCTGTATCGAGCGAGCCAATCGACTGGTCGATTTTGGCCAATGCGTGGTGGTCGACAACACCGAGCGCGTGCGTACGGCAGAAGACCTAGGGCTGAAGCCGGGGATCGCGTACATCGCGAACGGCGCCAATCTCGGCATTGCGACCGCGCTCAATCAGGGCGTGGAGCAGGTGCGGCGCGCAGGTTGCCGCAGCGTGTTGCTGTTCGATCAGGACAGCGAACCCTCCGTGCATCTGCTCCGCGAGTTGCCGGCCGTGCTGTCGCGCGAAGTCGAAGCCGGACATCGTGTGGCGCTGATCGGGCCGGCCTATGAGGACGTTCGTCTGGGCGGGATCGCGCCGTTCGTCCGTTTCGGGTTTCCCGCCTTGCAGCGCGTCGCGGCAGACGGCAAGAACTTGATCGACGTCGATTTCCTGATCACGTCGGGGTCGTGTGTGAATCTGGACGTGTGGCCGGAGATCGGTCCGATGGACGATTCGCTGTTCATCGATTTCGTCGATCTTGAATGGTGCATTCGGGCCAGCGCCGCAGGTTATAGCGTCGTGGGCGCGCCTTGGCTGCGGCTGGCTCACAAACTGGGCGGCGAACCGGTGAACATACTGGGACGAAGCTATCCCAGCCATTCACCGATGCGTCACTACTACTTGTTCAGGAATGCCGTCGAACTGATGAAGAGACGGTACATTCCGTGGAAATGGAAGGCGAACGAGCTGCTGAAGCTGCCGTTTCGCTTGGCGATATATGGTATCTGGCTCAAACCTCGCCGGCGCCATCTTGGGATGGCGTTGCTTGGTTTATGGCACGGACTGAGGGGCCGCAGCGGCCCGCTTGATTCCGCGCGTTGATAGATAGGCCTCGCGAAGCAGACACGCTTACGCGGGCAGTGAACTCCCTCGACTATAGCTATGTTCAACTTGATATTTGCAGACCTGAAGCAGAGTATGGCGTCCTACCGGTTGTGGACGTTGCTCGGCTGGCTTGAAATCCGTCAGCGCTATGCGCGCTCGCGTGTGGGGCCGTTCTGGCTGACCATCAGTATGGGGGTCATGATCGGCTCGATCGGCGTGGTGTACGGCTCGCTGTTCGGCCAGAAGATGAGCGACTATCTGCCGTTTCTGGCGATCAGCCTCGTGATGTGGACGATGTTCGCGCAGACGGTGCAGGAAGGCAGCATCGCCTACATCAACAGCGCGACCTATATCCGCCAGGCGGCCACGCCGAAGCTGATTTACGTCTTCCAAGTCATGTGGCGCAACCTCGTCATTCTTGCCCACAACTTCATCATCGTGCTGATCCTGCTCGCCGTCTATGGCGTGAAGGACTGGGCGGTGCTGCCCGTCTTCATTCCGGCGCTGCTGCTTTACCTCGCCAATGCGCTGTGGGTCGCAATGCTCGCAGGTCTGGTGTCGGCACGGTTCCGCGATTTGCCGCAGATCATTTCGGCGCTGGTCCAGATTGCGTTCTACGTGACGCCGATCATCTATCGCCCCGATTCGCTCAAGCGGTTTTCGTTTATTGTCGAACTGAATCCGCTCGCCCATCTGATCGAACTGGTCCGCGCACCGCTGATCGGACAGATGCCGTCACCGACGACGTGGTTCGTCGCGCTCGGTCTTGCGGTCGTGGGCTGGACTTTTGCGCTGGCTATGACCGGGCGCTATCTCAAACGCATTCCGTATTGGGTCTAGGAGAGCACTGTGGCATTTATTGAACTCAAAGGTGCATGTCTGGACCTGCCCATCTACGACGTGCAGGGCCGCTCGCTCAAGAAGCAGGTTCTTCGCATGGGTCGCCGCAACACGATCGCCGAAGACAGCGACGGCGTCGTCGTCGTCAAGGCGCTCGACAATGTCGATCTGCGTTTTGAAGCCGGCGACCGCATCGGTTTGATCGGCCGCAACGGCGCGGGCAAGTCGACGCTGCTGCGCACCATGGCGGGCATCTACACGCCGACGCGCGGCACAGTCGAAAGCAACGGCAAGATCGTGCCGCTACTCGATATCAGTCTCGGCATGGACGACAACTCGACCGGCATGCAGAACATCCGTCTGCGCGGTCTGCTGCTCGGCATGACGGACACGGAAATCAAGGCGAAGACCGAAAGCATCGTGCAGTTCTGCGAGCTGGGCGATTACCTCGATCTGCCGCTGCGCACCTATTCGAGCGGGATGCGGGTTCGTCTCGCGTTCGCTGTGTCGACGGCCGTGGACGCCGAAATCCTGCTGCTCGACGAAGTCATGGGCGTGGGCGATGCAGCGTTCATGCACAAGGCGCAAGAGCGTCTGTACGACCTGCACAGCCGCGCCGAGATCGTCGTACTGGCCATGCACGCAAATTCAGAGATCCGACGCGTATGCAACAAGGCGCTCTGGATGGACGGCGGCCGCGTGCGGGCGTTCGGTCCGGTCGAGAAAGTCGTCGCTGCGTACGAAGAGCAGGTTGGCTGACATGCGCTGGCATTCCGTGCCTGGGTCCGCATGCCGTGCCTGGCGCGCAGCCCATCAGGCAGTGCGCTCGCGCGGCGGAGTGTTGCCTGTAGCACGGGCTGCAATGGGCGTGCTCCGTCGGCAAGGCCTGGGCGGCGTGCGCAGTCTACTCTCGCGGGCTGCCAACGCCGACGATTACGGGGCGTGGATCGCCCGTTTCGATACGATCGACGCCGCCGCCCGTGCTGCGCTGCGCGAAAAAATCGCGGGGCTTGCAACGCGCCCGCGCATTTCCATCGTCGTGCCGGTGTTCAATCCGCAGGCGGAGCACTTGCGCGATATGCTGGATTCCGTGCTCGGACAGATCTATCCCGACTGGGAACTGTGTCTTTGCGATGACGCATCAACCGAACCTCACGTCGCGGAAATTCTCGCGCAATACGCTGCAGCCGATGCGCGCATCAAGACGACGCGGCGCGAAGTCAACGGGCACATTTGTGCGGCTAGCAACGATGCGCTCGCGCTGGCGACCGGCAGCTTCGTTGCGCTTCTCGATCATGACGACCGGCTGGCCGAACACGCACTGTACATGGTCGCGCGCTATCTTCAGCGGCATCCCGAGGCGAAGCTGCTGTATAGCGACGAGGACAAACTCACGCCCGGCGGAGAGCGCATCGAACCGTACTTCAAGCCGGACTGGGACCCCGTTCTCATACTCGGCCAGAATATGTTTTCGCACCTCGGCGTCTTTTCGACGGCGCTGATGCGCGAGGTCGGCGGATTTCGCGCGGGACTCGAAGGCACTCAGGATCACGATCTCGTTTTGCGTTGTGCGGAGAAAGTGGACGCTACCGCCATCGTTCACATTCCTCACGTGCTTTACCACTGGCGCATCAGCAAGCAAAGCACGGCGCGCGAAGTGGCGGCGAAGCCCTATGTTCGCGAGGCCGCGAAGCGTGCAGTGAAGGAGCATCTGCAAAGAACGGGCCGTGCCGCCGACGTCGAGTGGCTGCGCCCGACATCGTCGATGTTGCGTGTGCTTTTTCCGGTGCCCCAGCCGCAACCGCTTGTGTCGGTCATCATTCCGACGCGGGATAAACCGGACCTGCTGGTCCAATGCTTCGAGAGCCTGACGCAGCGGACTCGCTACGCGAATATCGAAATCCTGATAGTCGACAATGGCTCGACCGATGCGCGCGCACTGACGTTGTTGTCGCAGTACGCAGCGATGGAAAACTGTCGCGTAATACGCGACGACTCGCCGTTCAACTACTCGGCGCTCAACAACCGGGCGGCGGCACTGGCGCGCGGCAGCGTGCTTTGCCTGTTGAACAACGATATCGATGCGCGCGATCCGGCGTGGCTGTCGGTCCTGTGCGGCTATGCGATGCAGCCGGGCGTCGGCGCCGTGGGCGGCGCGCTCTGGTATCCGAACGAACGCTTGCAGCACGGCGGTGTCGTGCTCGCGGGCGACGCCGTCGCGGGCCACCTTCATCACATGCTCGGCCGCGAAGAAGCGGGCTACTTCGGTCGCGCGTTGCTGGCGCAACAGGTTTCCGCGGTGACTGGCGCATGCCTGGTGGTCAGGAAGGCGCTCTTCGAGCAGGTCGGCGGTCTGGACCCGGATAATCTCGGCGTCGCGTACAACGATGTCGATTTTTGCCTGAAGTTATATATGGAAGGCTATCGTAACGTGTTCGTGCCCTACGCCCGCCTCTATCACCACGAGTCCGCTTCCCGTGGTGCAGACCGGACCGGCGCGCGCGCCGCACGACTAGAGCGCGAAGCGGCATGGATGAGACAGCGGTGGGGCGTTAGGCTGGTGAGTGACCCGGCCTACAACCCAAATCTCGAAATCGAAGGCGGGCACTTTTTCCGATTGTCGGAATCGCCGCGTATAGGTCAGTTTGACTAGGCATCTCTAGCGGAATCAGCAAAAAGAGTTATGAAATTCACCGGCGAACGCTTTGTCCCAGATCAGAAGGGCAACATCGAGCTCGAACACGTGCACCGGTATCTGTGTGCCGCTGAGCTTTGCAAAGGTAAGAACGTGCTGGATATCGCCTGCGGCGAAGGCTACGGCTCGTCGCTGCTCGCCCGCGGCGCGGCCTCTGTCATCGGCGTCGATATTGCCCAGGAAGCGATCGATCACGCGTCGCGCCATCACGCGGCTCCGAACCTTCAGTACCGGGTGGGCTCGGCGGCGAAAATGCCCGTCGATGACGCGTCGGTCGATGTCGTGGTGAGCTTCGAGACGATCGAGCATCACGATCAGCACGACGAAATGATCGCGGAAATCCGGCGCGTGCTGCGACCCGGCGGCCTGCTGATCATGTCGAGTCCCGATCGCGTGGTCTATTCCGACATCCCCGGCTTTCACAACGAATATCACGTCAAGGAATTGACCCGTGCCGAGTTCGAGGCCTTGGTGCGCGCTTCATTTACGCATGTCGCGATGTATGGACAACGCGTGGTCTACGCATCGGCGTTGCTGGCCGAGCACGACGGCCGCATCGAAAGCTTCCGCAAGTCGACGGACGGCGTCGAGCAATGCACCGGCTTGGTCGCACCGATGTATCTGATCGCCGTTGCATCCGATGGCGAGCTGCCCGCGCTGGCGTCCGGCGTGTTCGAGACCGACATCGGCGAGTCTGATGCCGTGGCTCAACTGAAGGCTACCATCGCCGCGCGCGACCACGAGATTTCCGAATTCCGCGAAGGCCGCACCGCGCTCGAAGCCGCGTTCCACCAAGTTCGAGGCGCCGAGGAAGAGGCCCGGGCTGCGTATGCGCGCACCGAACAAGCCCGCGCTCAGGCACAGGAAGCGCTTGAGGCGGCACGAGCGCATATTGAAGCGCAAGCGGCGCAACTCGAGCGTGCTAACTCCACGGCGCATTCGCTGCGCGGCGCGGCCCGCAAGCAGCAAATCGAGTTCGCACGTTTGCAGGCCGAGAAGCAGGGACTCGAAGCTTCGCTCAACCGGCTCGGCGCCTCGGTCGAGCAGCTCAACACAGCCGTGCATGCTTATCGCGAGTCGTTCAGCTGGCGCATCACCGCGCCCGTCCGTGTGGCGAGCCGCGTGGCGCGGCGCGCACGCAGCGCCACGCGCGCGCTTTACCGCTTGATGACCTCCGCGGGCACGCCGGCGTTCATGCCCGTCCACGAAATGGAGTCGACAGGCGGCAATGATTTCATCTCGACGGGCGCCGATCCGCAGGTCGCCGTTGCGCCGCACTGGGCGGGATTGCGTGCGGGCTGGGCGGTCCTGACCGTCGATATGGATTCGAACGAGCCGAGCCTGAACCCGGTCCTTTACGCCTTCCACGGCGCCGACGGCGCGCAGGTTTCGTCGTATGCCATGCCAGGCTACGGCAAGGGGCGCGAGAAGCGCCTGATCGTACTGCCGCCGGACGTGCGTTCGCTGCGTTTCGATCCGACCGATCGTCGCGATGTCCGTTTCAGCCTGAAAGACGTGTCCGTGCGCAGCATCGGCCGGCTGGGTCTGTTGCGCTTGGGTTATGCGGCGCTGTCGCGGGCGCAACGCGCGCAGGTCTGGCGCGCGCTGGTGGGCGGAAAGCTGCGGCTCGCCAAGACGCTTGTGCGCTCAGGCATTGTCGGCAAGTACGACAAGGGCGAGTATCGCGCGTGGGTGGAGACCTACGACACGCTGACCGAACCGGATCTCGTGCGCCTGCGCGAACTTGGCGACGCGCTTGCGAACAAGCCGCTGATTTCCGTGGTGATGCCCGTCTATAACACGCGTCCGAAATATTTGCGCAAGGCGCTCGACAGCGTCATCGCGCAAACCTATCGTCACTGGGAGTTGTGCATCGCCGACGATGCCTCGCCGAATCCGGAAATCCGCGCGGTGCTGGAAGAATATATGCGCCAGGACGCGCGCATTCGCGTTGTGTTTCGCGAGAAGAACGGCCATATTTCGGCGTCGAGTAATTCGGCGCTAGAAATCGTCAAGGGCGAGTTCGTCGCGCTGATGGATCACGACGACGCCATTCCCGCGCATGCGCTCTTCATGGTGGCCGACGAAATCAATCGTCATCCGGACGTTGATCTCATCTACACGGACGAGGACAAGGTCGACGAGAATGACCAGCGTCACGATCCGCACTTCAAGACCGACTGGAATCGCGAGCTCTTCTACTCGCAGAATTTCATCGCGCACCTCGGCGTGTACCGGACGTCGATCGTGCGGCAGATCGGTGGTTTCCGCGCAGGCTTCGAAGGCAGTCAGGACTACGATTTCGCGCTGCGCTTCCTCAAGCACACGGATGGCCGGCGAATACGGCACATTCCTCACGTGCTGTATCACTGGCGCATTTTCCCAGGGGTGACAAGCTTCTCGACCGATAATCCCGATGCCTCGATCGACACCGCGCAGCGCGCGATGGTCGAGTATTTCGCGGATGTCGAACCGACGTCAGAAGTGGTCGGGATCGACAGCTTCCCGGGCTGGTGGCGTATCAAGCGCCAGCCGCCCGCCGAGCTGCCGCGCGTCTCGCTCATCGTGCCGACCCGCGACCGTCTGGGAGTGCTGCGCGCTGCAGTCGACGGGCTGATGCATGAAACGAATTACGAGAACCTCGAAATCATCGTGGTCGACAACGACAGCGAAGAAGCCAAAACGCTCGAGTATTTCAAGGAAATCAAGCGCGACACACGCGTGAAGGTGCTGCGCGTGCCGGGTGCCTTTAACTTCTCGGCTCTGAATAACGCGGCCGTGGCGGTTTCGACGGGTTCGGTGATCGGGTTCATCAACAACGATATCGAGATCATCCATCCCGACTGGTTATTGGAGATGGTCACACAACTGGCGCAGCCGAACGTCGGTGCGGTCGGCGCAAAGCTCTACTACGCCAACGATACGATCCAGCACGCCGGCGTCGTGCTCGGTCTGTACGGCGTGGCCGCGCACGGACATCGCCATTTCCCGCGCAATTCGATCGGTTACTTTGGCCGTCCGATGCTGGTGCAAAACATGACGGCAGTCACGGCGGCCTGCATGCTGGCGCGCAAGGATGTGTTCGAGCAGGTGGGCGGTTTCGATGAGATAAATCTGACGGTCGGCTATAACGACGTTGATCTGTGCCTGAAGATTCGCGAGGCCGGCTACGACATCGTCTATACGCCGTTCGCCGAGCTGTACCACCTTGAATCGATTTCGCGTGGCGCGAATCTTTCGGCGGCGCAGATCGAGCGCGATGCGCGCGAGCGTGCGTATATGCTGACGCGCTGGAGCGACGTGATCGCTCACGATCCGTTCTACAGTCCGAACCTCACGGTTACAGCGGAAAACTACGGCCTTGCCTTTCCTCCACGAGCGATGAAGTGTTGGAGAGCGACCGGTACGCAGGTGCAATAAACATGAAAGCTAGTGCAAAACGGGGATTGAGGCGGATCATCAGACGTACCGCACCGGGGCTTGCGGATCGCCTGAGTGTGGTGTTACGTGCGACGCGCGGCTCGGCGGTGCGCAACGCGGCGCGGTTTGGGAACCTGATAGCGCATGTACAGGACAGTCAGACGGCATTCGACGAGCGCGCGCACATCGCTGATGCCGATTTGAGCGCGCTCGCCGCCAATACGTCGATCGTCATCGTCGGCGTTGCGCCGTTCGACAACGTCTCGATCTTTGTCGATGAACTTCGCAAGGAAAAGCTGGACGTCGCCGAAATCGTCGTGGTCGATGCGACGGCCGAACAGCCGCGTCTCGTGGCGATCCGCGATCACGTTGCGTCGTGGCTGCGACGCCTACCGCTCACGCGTTTCAAGGTGGCGACGTACACGCTGCAGGACGTGCGGTTCGCCGAGGCGTTCTCGCAAGGCTGGCGCGAGACGCAGCACGAGAACGTATGGATCGTGGGACGCTACGACGTACCGCTCGACGGCTGTTTCACGTATCTGCTCAAGACTGAGCTCGAGCAGAAGCGCCGCGCGGTGATCGTTTCGGGCGCCGTCGGCCCGGATGCGGCCCTGCGCTCGATTACTGTCGACCCAGCGCCGGTGCGTGCCCAGTCAGCCGAAGTCCTTGACGAGGAGCAGAGCGCCGCGTTGCTCGCGCGCGCTGTCACGGCTAACAAGCGCAAGACCGGGAAATTGCCGCCGACCGAGCCGGTGCGTGAGTTTTCCGAAGGGATATTCGGTGGCCCGCGCGCATTGCTGGCTGACGATTCCGGCCAATTGCTCGACACACGTTTCTTGGGCAATCTCGCAGTGACGGACTTCTCGCGAAGGCTGGCGGCGAGAGGCGTCAATATTGTGCGCAGCGGTTGTGCGTACTCACGCTCGATGCTGGCGAAATTGACTGATGCCGGCCCGTCCTGGGAAGCAATCTACGATTTGCGACGCATCGATTCCAACGCGGCATCTACCGTTTGCGACGAAAGCGAAGTGATCGAGATCGTGTGCCCGTTCCATCGCGGCGACATGGTCATCGCCGCTCAAGTGGCGGCTAGTGGGGCGGAGGCGGGCAAGCGCGTTCGGCTGCATGTCGCGGAGCCGCTTGTGTCGTGGGCGAAAGAGTTTCCGGGAATTCACGTCGAGTCGATCCCGGTGCCGGTTGCAGCGGCCGAAGACACCTATCGTGTGCTGCTGGACTCCTACCAGTATGTGTCGTTGCGCCCCGATGCGGTGCCGCGCGTCGCACGTTGCCATCCGGTCCGGAGCTTGTCGGACACAGGCCGCAATCTGGTCGAATACATGTTGGAAGAGGCAGGGCTGCCGCTGGAAACGCGCTTGCCCAATTTGCCGCCGACCAGCACGGATGCACACCGTGTTCGCGCGCGAGAGATTGTCGGCGCCATTGGCGAACACGTCGTTTTCGTGCACCCGCTTGGCGGGTGGAGCCTGAAATCGATTCCTCCGCACATCATGGCCGGGCTGGCGGAAGAAGTGCATCGCGCCGGATTCAAGCTCATCCAGATTGGTGCGGCGAACGATCGCCGGGTCACTCACACCGATGGCGCGATCCTCGAGAATTTCATGCCTTCGCAATGGAAGGAAATTCTTCCACTCGGCCGCGCGTTGATCTGTGTCGATTCATGGACGTCGCATTTCGCCGCGATTCTGGACATTCCACAAATCTGCGTCTACGGCTCGACGCATCCGGATCACGTGAGCTCCAAACGCTGGTTCCGCAGCCAGAGGAGTCCTTGCCTGAATCTCGGGCCTATCGTAAATTGCTCGCCGTGTAACTCGCTGACCTGCATTGCGTACCCCGACCGCGACTACTGCACGGGCTACACGGTCGACCGGCCCGCGTTGCAGGCGTTCTTCTCCATGTTGCCGGCCGTCAGCGAACATTGACGGCATGCTTCTGCAATCTTCGCCGTCGAGGCTGAGATTGCAGCCGCGTCGCAGTGCATTGCAGATTCAGAGTGCGGGCGATCGTTCTGCCTTCGTTGCGGCGCTGGAGAGGCGGATCGGCGGAAACTCGATGAGCCGATAGGTCAGCGTGGCGAGCAGCACCGTGATCGCAGCCACGCCGGCGCCGATGCCGAGATAGCTCGCGTGAGAGATCGACGCGATCGGTACAATGTGATTGACGAGCCGTGCAACCAGATAGAGCACCCAGTTGTGGAGCAAGTAGATGCTGTAGCTCAGCAGGCCGAGCAGGCGAGCTGCCTTGTTCGTCAGGATGCCGAACAAACTGTTGCCGCCCGAAATCACAAGAAACGGCACAAACATCAACGCGGCGGCGCTAGGCGAGTAGATCAACGGTTGCCCGGTTACGACAGCAGCGATGCAGGTGATGAGCAGCGCGGTGCCGACCGTGCTTCGGCACAGATTCTGAATGGCGGGAATGCGCACTGCCATCGCCGCCGCGCAACCCGCGACGAAGTACCATTCGACTTGCCCCGGCGAAAAGAGAGCAATGCACGCACATACGCCCAGCGCGACCAGCCACGTTCCCCAACGAAGCGCGAGTGCGCCGATCATCGGTAACAAGAGATAGAACTTCCACTCGTAGATCAACGACCAGAAAACAGTGTTGATGAGAGCCGTCTGGCTGAAGCCGTTGATCGGCGGCACGCCGGGGAACGTGAAAAGCAGCCACGACATTATCTGGGCCGTGAGGTCCGAAAGCGGTACGTTGAGCCGGAAATGGCTCAGTGCCACGGCCGTCGCCACCACGAGACCGGCGCTCACGAGATACATGGGAACGAGGCGGCGGACTCGATTCTGGTAGAAGCGCGTGGCATCGAAGCGCTCCTTGCTTTCAATTATCCGGCCCCAGAAAAGGAAGGCCGTAATCATGAAAAACATCCCCACCGAGCCGCGACCCAGAAACGTGCTGAACCGCGACGGCGTCAATTCCCATTGGCCGGTCAGGAAAAAGTGGTGATTGATGTGGATGTGATGCAGCACGACGCCCATCGCCAGAAAGCCGCGCAGACCATCGATTGCGTGAAAGCGCGACGACGTGATTTCACGATCCATCGCGCGTGCATAGAAGCCGCAAAAGCGATACGTGAGTTGTGCGACGGCAAGCGCGACGACGACAGAGAATAACGAGCCGAGTGCGATATCAGTTGATGTGAGCGGCATCTAGGCGAGGTTAAGTGAGATGGCATTCGACAGGCACTGCCAAAGCGCGATGACGATGGCGCTGCGAAGAAAGGCGCTCAGCGTTGCCCAGATGTCCCTCTGTTACATCGCAGCGAGAACGACATCTTGCTCTCACTCCTTTTTGTTCGCGCGACGCACGGCTCGATTGTAACTTCTGACGGAGGACCTTGGGCGACCGATTCACGATCAGCGGTGTACAGGTCATGCCTGGACTCGTTGAACGTCAGCATTTTTGATAATTTTTTGTTTGTAGAGCGCCGGGTGTCGGCAAAGCTGTTGCCAAAACGGCAATGCATGGACGAACTCAAGGTCGAGGTCGTCAGGCTGGGCGAATCAGTCAGTTAGCACGAAGCTGCGCGATGGTTTGAAGTATCAATGCATCGGCGCTCGCCCCGCTGATAGATACACTGCCCCCGGTTCGCACCATCAACACCTGACCACTAGAAGTGTTTCGACAATCGGTTCGATCCGCACAGTACGTCAGGATCGCATACTCTGATTCTCTAACGCCCTGCCCGCTCATCGGATCGAGGAATACCGTTGGCAATCCGTACGACAATGCGCTTGAAGTAGTATTGAAGCGTTGACGTAGCAAGCGGGCGATGACTCCACAGCGATCCTCCGAATGGACCTTTCGCGGCACAGGCCACATCGAGCAATCCCCTCCCGGGGGCAGCTCCTCGCAACGCCGGAGGTTTCCAGATCAAAGTCGATGAATTTCGGAAGGTCTCGGCACGACATTAGTTAGACCAGACGATACAGCCTATCGCCACCATTTATAAATTTGATTGTATCCGGCGAAAGCCTCTTGGATCCGTGTACGTTCGTCATCACCAAGCGCTGTCGGCTTCACTTGGCTTGATCTAATCGGATTTCCATAATTATCGGAGTAAGTGGGGTCGCTTCTGTCGATAGTAAATGACGTTTTTCGAAACCCCGTTCGGCCTATTTTGTATCCAAGATAGTTTTCAAGCACCGAAAATTCCTGCTCATCGAGAGCTACGATTCTTTCAAATCTGACGAAATGGATTTTGCCCTGTTGCGCCATTGCTGACTGCGAAACGCGCCAATAATAATTATATACCAAGGCAACCAATGAATCCAACGTTTCCTTTGCGCCTTGGCGATTTCGAACTTCTAGAAACGAAGCGATGACATCTCGCGGGTCTCTAATCGCGCAAATCACTTTAGGATTTTCGAAAAAATGTGAAATGTAATCTACATAAATAGACAGGTCAGGGTCTTTAAGAACCAAATTCTTGTGTGAGAAGTCTTTGAAATGGCTTTGAGCCGTCAACACAAATTTTTCGATACTCGGTTCAAAGATGGTCGCTAAGTGCTCGTTCGACACTGCGTAGGCGTGGAATCTGGCTTTGTCCGAATAATTCACCAGATCATGATAGTACTGGATTAACCGGGTGATAAAAGTGCATTCTGGCAGCATAGGGAAGGCCGTCGGCCCTTCGCTCAGCAGACTGCTCAAAAGTGTCGTCCCGCTGCGCGGGGCGCCGATGCAAAACGTCAATTCAAATGGAAATGTGAGCATATTTCGTGTATCTTACTTTTTCTTCCGCGTGGCCACTGGCAGCCAACAGTGGACTACAAGACATAGCGAGTCGGGCGGCCGGCTCGACGCTAAGGCTGCTGTCCAAGCCTCCGTAGACTAGTTGTCAAAGCCACGGCCCGCGGCGACCCCCGGGGCCGCTTAGGATTGCGGCCGGACGCGATGCCTTACTTACAAATACGCAATGATACACCCGACGGCAATTATCTCCGCAGGCGCAAGGATTGGGGCGGGCGTGAGGATTGGACCTTACACGATCATTCACGAAAATGTGGAGATTGGGGAAAACACTGAGATCGGCAGTCACTGTGAAATCGGTTGCCCCACGATGTTGTCTGATGGGCGCACTCTCAAGATCGGGAAAAACTCGTTAGTCAGGTCGCATAGCATTTTCTACGAGGGCTCGGAATTCGGTGAACAGTTAGTGACCGGGCACAGAGTGACCGTTCGAGAACTTACGATCGCTGGCCTCAACCTGCAAATCGGCACTTTGTCCGACGTGCAAGGAAATTGTCGAATCGGTGACTATGTGCGGCTACATAGCAACGTTCATGTCGGCCAGAGATCGGCGATTGGCAATTTCGTATGGCTATTTCCTTACGTTGTTCTCACTAATGATCCGCACCCCCCGAGTGAGGTATGCATTGGGGCAAAAATATCAGACTACGCTGCGATCGCTACCATGTCGGTGATCTTGCCGGGCGTAACCGTGGGGGAACGTTCGTTGGTAGCGGCTCATAGCTGCGTCAAGGCAGACGTAGCAAGCGACACAGTTGTCGGCGGGAGCCCTGCAAAATTCCTATGTGCTACGAGCAGAATTCGGTTGCAAGACGGAACTGAACGCAACGCATACCCTTGGACTGCCCATTTCCACCGTGGTTATCCTGAAGCGATGGTGAAAAGATGGACTGAGCAGATCCGTTCGGTGGATAGTTCTGACTCGACGACTTTGCGGTAGCGCCGCAAAGGCCGCTACGCAAGGATTGCAATCAAGATATGAAACGTCGTGCTCCAACGAGTGATATCTGGCGCGAAACGCTATATGAATGTCGACGCTAGCGGCGGCGCCAATGCCATCCGCACGAACCTCGGTAATGTAGATAGTAATCTTGCGGAAATCTCCCAAATGGAAGAGAGCAGTGACATTGATATTTCTGAGCAACTCCATTGTCTGTTTTTTCGCGATTGGTATCTGACGGAAAACCCAGACGTCGCCGCGGCTGGTATTGATCCGCTTCTACACTTTATGGAGCATGGCGCTCTTGAGGGACGCAGGCCATCTCCATATTTCGACGTCTCATGGTATCTGGACCGGTACTCGGATGTCCGTGAAAACGGCATTAACCCGCTAGTGCACTATGTGCGCGATGGCGCGGCGGAGGGGCGAAATCCCAATCCGTATTTCGATACCAAATGGTATGCGACGAACTATGCGGACGAAATAGGGCTTGGTTGTAATCCGCTTGTGCATTTCGTTGAGGTTGGTGAGGCGAAAGATTATCGCCCGAGCCTGAGGTTCGATGCGAAATGGTATCGGCGCGTCAATCCGGACATCGAATTTACTAAGCTAAGCCCGTTTGCACACTTTCTACTGTACGGGGAGAAAGAGGGGCGCGCGCCGTCCAGCGGCGACAATCATTTCGCGCGCGCATGCGATCTTGCCAGCTTTTTATCGTCGTTGGCTCCTGCGACGAAAGCGGTCCTCGCTAGCGTCGAGATGGACGTCACTTCGCTAAGAGCCGCCTTGACGACCACGAGGACACACGCAACGCACGGCGGAATTCAATGGTTCAAAGCGTCTGCTGAAGGCAAGGGAACGAGTGTTCCTTCGTTTCCCGGCCAGCCGTATGTGGCCCACCTACACAACGTGCGGGTCGTGGCCGGCACACGTTACATCGTCTCCGACGGCGACGTAATCCTGCATGACGAGGAGGCCGCGTTCGGCAGGCGCGAAGACGCTGCGCTGAAGTACCACCGCGCAAAGCGCCTCCCCGGCGGAAAGCTTCTGTTGCAATTTGATGCCCGTCAAGCGGCGTGGATCGATTCGGGCATTAGCGTAATGCATGAGTACTCGAACAACTATTTCCACTTCGTCGCCGAAACTCTTCCACGGATCGTGTTAGCCGAAGAATCGGAAATTCCGTCTGCCGTGCCAATCCTGTACGAATCGAATTTGCATCGGACGATGGTGGAGTTGTTGACGTCAGTCTGCCCGGCGTTCCGTCCATTGTTGCCGTTGGAGCCAGGGACGATGTTTTTGGTTAAAGAGTTATACCAGCCCTCCGATCTGACGTCTGTCGTCGATGCGTATGAAGGTGGCGAGTTGGCCGCACAGGCGATGCTTGACGTTACGAGAATTCGGAAAGCAGTAGCTACTTGCAAGTCAAAATTCAGTGACGGTTCGACTACAAGACGACGGAAAATTTATGCAGGGCGATCTTCCAGAAACCGCCACCTGTTGAACCAGCGTCAGTTGGAAAGTGATCTGGCTCGATTAGGTTTCGAGATTCTGCGATGTGAGGATCTGGACTTGGCGACGCAGATCCGGATATTCAACGAAGCAGAGGTAGTCATCGCCCCAACGGGTGCCCAAGTAACCAATATGGTTTGGAGCCCTCCCGGAGCCCGCTGGATAGTCCTTGCATCGGACCATCCGCATCACCAGCTTTATCTATGGGAACTGCTCGGAAAGGTTTCGGGAGCGGTTGTTGATTTTTTCCAGGGTCCTCGTGCTTTCAATCGCGACGATCGTTTTAGTGTGCACGACGACTATACAATCGACGTTAAACAGCTCTTGACTTTAATTTAATTAATTTAATGTTCTAAGAATGAACAACAAACTACCGGCCGCTGCGTCGCTTGATGAAGCAATTTCAGTTATTCATCTCCCGAAAATTACCGATCCGAGAGGCAACCTCACGTTTGCGGAAAGCTTTCGTCACATTCCGTTTGAAATACAAAGGGTTTACTACCTATACGATGTTCCCGGAGGGGAGTCCCGAGCGGGACACGCCCATTACGCTTTGCAGCAGCTGGTCATCGCCGTCTCCGGAAGCTTCGATCTGCTGGTAGACAACGGTTATGAAAAAAAGACTATTACATGCAACAGACCATACCAGGGAGTATTGTTGAACTCTCTAGTTTGGCGCGAGCTTAGTAACTTTTCTTCGGGCGCGGTTTGCCTAGTCTTGGCTTCAATGCCTTATGAAGAGGCGGATTACATCCGCGAATACGAAAAATTTGAGCAAGCGGTTGCGCAACGGAACCAATTATGATCCCATTTTTTGATCTCAGCGAAGTGCACGGCGAACTCGGTCAAAGCCTGACCACCGCTTTCGAAGAAGTCATGAGCCGCGGCCATCTAATAATGGGGCGCGAGCTTGAAGCGTTCGAAGATGAGTTTGCCCAATACTGTGGTTCGAAGTACTGCATCGGAGTCGGTAACGGGCTAGATGCCTTGACGCTTTCCCTAAGAGCGCGAGGCATCGGTCCAGGCGATGAAGTAATCGTTCCTTCGCAGACCTTCATCGCTACTTGGTTAGCGGTATCTATGGTCGGCGCAACGCCCATAGCGGTCGAGGTCGATGCGTCGACCTATACTTTAGATCCGCAAAGAATCGCGGAGAAATTGTCGCCCCGTACCGCTGCGATCATTCCCGTTCATTTATACGGACTTCCCGCAAATATGAGTGCGATTCGACAGCTGGCGGATACCAACAAATTATTCGTCCTCGAGGATGCGGCTCAGTCACACGGTGCCATGTATGAAAACAAGCGGTGCGGTGCGCTTGGGGATGCTGCGGCGTTCAGTTTTTATCCAACGAAGAATCTGGGCGCGATGGGGGATGGAGGCGCAGTCGTAACGGACGATAAAGCGCTCGCCGACAAAATCCGTATGTTGCGGAACTATGGTTCAACGGTGAAGTACGTTCATGAAACGGTTGGGGGAAATACGCGCCTGGACGAACTGCAGGCAGCATTTCTGCGGAAAAAACTGCCACTATTGGACGGTTGGAACGCAAAGCGTGGGGCGATCGCGAAGCGATACTCTGAAGCGTTGGCCTCTCTCGATGAGATAGTGCTTCCGACGGTTCCAACGGATCGGACGCATGTATTCCATCTATATGTGATTCGCTCGAAACGTCGGGATGCGCTCGCGCAAAGCCTTCAAGACCGGGGTATTTCGACTGCCGTTCATTATCCGATTCCACCCCATTTGCAAGCGGCGTTTTCTGGCTTGGGATATGTTAAGGGCTCTTTGCCTATTGCTGAAGCCACCTCTGAGGAAAGTCTCTCACTGCCGATGTGGCCACACATGCCTTTGGAGGTTGTCGACGCAGTCGCCCATTGCGTGCAACAATTTTTCGCAAAAGCGTGACACGGAGTTGTGACGCAATTTGGAAGCCCTCACTTGACGAAATCAGCACCGCTAGCATCTATTATTATCCCGATTTTCAACCACGCTCGATTCGCAGTTGAGACGGTTCAGAGCGCTTTGGACCAGACCTATCCGAATGTAGAGATCATCGTGGTCGATGACGGATCAACGGACGATGGCGCACTGCGCGTAGCGACTCGATTTGCAGATCGAATTTCCATCGTCCGGCAGCGCAACCTCGGTCCTAGTGCTGCCGTCAATGCAGGGGTGAGGGCGGCCAGCGGCAAATACATCGTGTTGTTAGGCGGCGACGATACTTGCGCGGCGGACCGGGTAGAGCACCAAATAGAGATTCTGGAAGGATCACGTAACGATATCGTTTTCTGTCGTCCAGTGTTGATTGACGATGGTAGCGAGCGCATATCCGATGACAGCGAGCCAGTATTTTTTAGAACCGATGTGGATTCGAACATCTCGTTGGAAGAGCTGTTCTTCAAGGAGAATTTTCTTTGTGCTTCGACGGCGACCGTGCGTACGGAAGTTTTTGGTCAACTTGGAAAATTCCACGAGGGACTTATCCAACTGCAGGACTACGAATTCTGGCTGAGGGCGCTTGCACAAGGGCTGCAGCTAAAACTGTTCGACTATCCAGTAGTTTGTTATCGGCGTCACGGAAGTAACCTTTCATCGGCCACACGGAGCGGCGCTGCGGTTGCTGAAATGCCGGTTGTTCTCTTGCGGACTCTAAGACAAGGTAAGCCGTCAATAATACGGAAAGTGTTTCGGAAGTTACTACCGCAGAATGTGTCAGTCGACACGGTGCTCAGTGATTTTGAGGTATGTTTGATCTTGTTGGCCCACCCCCGACGGGAGGTTCGAACGAGAGGATTGGAGTTCGCAATCGATCTGATGGAAAATTCAGAGTTTATGCAAAGTTCGATGGGCAGGCGATTAAACGCTTTTCGATTTCTTTACAATTCGTCAGCATAGTTCAATAGGCAATTTTTTTTGGAATGGTGTTAAATGAATTTTGAGAAGAAAAAGCCGGAAATAAAAAGGGTGAAACGCATGATAGGCAATAAAATTGCTTTACGCGGTGTAACCCGCTCGGATGCCTCATTTATCCTGTCGCTGAGGACCGATCCAAAAAAAAGCGCGTTTTTGTCGAAGGTAACCGAAGACCTAACTGCTCAACAGAAGTGGATTGAACGTTATTTGTCTGACTCCGGGCAGGCTTACTTCATAATAGAAGACCACAGTGGGCGAGAGTTAGGTACCGTCAGGCTGTACGACGCCAGAGGGAATAGCTTCTGTTGGGGAAGTTGGATTGTTGTCGAAGGCGCGCCATGGGCTGTTTCAATCGAATCTGCGCTTATTGTCTATAAATTTGCGTTGGATTTCCTCGGTTTTCAATGTGCACACTTTGAAGTAGATAAGAGAAACTCATCTGTTTGGACATTTCATGAGCGTTTTGGTGCCAAGCGTGTGGAGGAAACAGATATCGAATACAAGTACATGATCGATACCCCCTCGATTAGAGCGTCACTCGATCGTTACAGACGCTATCTTCCCGGAGATCTCGCGATTTGTCCGAGCTCAGATTAGAGGCTGGGCCGGTTGCGTTTAAGCCTGTGTTTGTACGGCGGCGCGCCTAAGGAGCATGTTCCCTCGCTGTTTCTTGAGACGGAGGGCCTCGGGAGCGCTCGGGTAGTGATGATATTGTTGGTGCCGGCTGGATCAGCCCCCGTACCTCCGGACACTGCCTCACCTTGACTTGATGATTCAGTCGTGCGCCGGGAATTCGCGTAGCGAAAGGTATTTCAACGCTATGGTGACGCTGCTCGTTGTAGTGCTCGCGGGCAACTGCAAGATTGCGAGCCGCCGTCGCAGCGTCAGGCTTGGGCATGAAGCTGGCATAATCTTACTTCATCATTTTCGCGAAACTTTCGGCCACGCCGTTACTCTGCGGGCTGCACGCATGCGTCGTCAACGGCTGCAGGCCTATGTCGGCAGCGAAGTCGCGGGTCTTCTCTGCGAGGCAGCACGAGCCGTACCCGTCAGCCATTCGATTTGCTTGGGGCCTTTACAATGCTGCCAAAGCGATGCTCTACGGCCGCAAGCATGACGTCGCGCACGATTTCGCCGCTGTGGCCGCCGGTCGTCGCCACCTAACTCATCGACTCGCGGTCGCTGCAATTCAATGCGAAGGTCACGCGCAGCGACTCGCCGTCGTTGCAGCGAAACTCGAAGCCGTCAGAACACCAGCGCTAGTTGCTTTTGGCGACAGCGACCTTGCCGTCATGGCGGCGCTGCGAAGTAAGCGTGGCAGCAGCGACGTCTTGACCGCAGATTGTGATTGTCACGCTGGGCTGCGGAGGTAATCGCGTGGTTCGCGATTCCGTAACTGTCTGACCACGACCGTTCTTGACAGCATGTTGATATCGGACAGTTGAACGCAGCGCGCTGAGTTCAGGCGGCGTCGTGGTGAAGCTAATCAGCGACGACCCATGGCAACAGTTCGTCGACGCGATTGACAGGATGCTTGGCGATGCGAGCGATGACGTGGCGCAGGTAGGCCTCGGGATCAAGGCCGTTCAGTTTGGCGGTGCCAACCAGGGTATAGATTGCGGCGCCACGTTCGCCGCCGCTGTCGGAACCGAAGTGCAGGAAGTTTTTTCTGCCGAGAGCGACGGCACGTAAAGCGCGCCCCGACGGGCAGTTCAAACTCCTCCACTTATGGGCAGTTAAATTCCCCCACCCCGTGAAGCAGGACGTGGACGTTATTTAGCTCTCTTTTGTTTTTCGCGCAAGGGTTTCGGCGGCCTCTTTGAGTCGATAGCTGCGACCGTCGAACTCGAGCAGGTGGCAGTGATGCATGAGGCGGTCGAGGATTGTGGTGCTCATCGTGTTGTCGCCAAGGTAAGCGCCCCAGTCCTGGACGACGCGGTTGGACGTCACGACGACGCTGCGACGCTGCTTGTAGCGTTGGTGGATCAACGTTTGCAACAGCGCGCCGGCGTCGTCGGGAATCGTTCGTGACAGGAACAGGTCGTCGAGCACGAGCAGATCACCATCGAGGATGGCGCGCAGGCGCGTTTCCCGCTGCGCGGGTGGACTGAGAACGTAGCGGTTGAAGAAGTCATCGGTCTCAAGGTACTGCACCTTGTAGCCCTGCAGGACGGCCTGGTAGGCAATGGCCTTTGCAACGTGCGACTTGCCAGTACCCGGTTTGCCGATGATCAGTGCGTTGCTGCCTTCGGCGATGAACTTCAGTGTATGCAGCTGGAAGCATGCCTGACGCGGCAGTTTGGGATTGAACGACCAGTCGAACTCGGTAAGCGTCAGCTTCTCTTCAAGTCCCGACTGCTGGTAGCGGCGCTCAATGAGCCGCGAGTGCCGGCGATCCAGTTCATCCTGCAGGATCAGTGCGAATGTTTCGAGAAACGGTTGCTGGGTGCCCTGCGCCTGCAGCACACGTGTCTCAAGCGTGTCGCGCACGCCGGACAGGTGCAGCAGTCTGAGGGCGCGTTCGATGTCCGGGAGTGCTGTGGTCATGTGGTCTCTCCGTTGGTGGAAGTGAGGGATCCGGCGTTGTGCGCAGCGCCGGCGCTGAACAGCTCGCTGTATTCGGCGGCCGGTCGGATCAGCGGGTGCTCCTGCGTCAGCGGCAAGGCGAGTTGCGGCGCGCTGTCGAGGCGCTCAAGGGCCTGCTCGAACAGCCGCTCAACAATCGCGCGCACCTGCCGGTACCGGTAGACGTGATGGCGCAGCGCGTGATCGCACGCCTGCTCGACGAGTCGGGCGGGATACCTCTTCGCCAGTCCGACGATGCCCCACATGCCGCGATGGCCGACACGACCCTCGGCGTCGAACATGTGCTGGCAGAGCGCCTTCGTTTGCGGTCCGATGTCGCCGGCACTGGCGAGTGCAATCCGTGTCTGGCGTGACGGGTTGAACGGGCGCTCGCTCTCGGGAAGCTCGAGCGAGCCTGGTAGTGAGGCGCGCGCGTGGGTTCGCAGCAGTTCCTGCGTTCGGCGATCACGGATCTCGATGGTGGTTTCGTAAATGCGCACGCACACAAGACTGCCGATCGGCGCGGGCCGTGCTGCGTAATTGCTGCGATCGACGCTCACTGTCGTGTCGTCCCAGACGGTGCGCACGACCTCACTGAAGTAGCGGAATCCGGTTGCCGGCAACGGCCTCAGGTGCGGCTTCTCCTCCTGGAACATGGCCTCGACCTGTCGCCGCGCGCTGCCATGGATGCGTTTGGCGGCCCAGTTCTCCTCCCAGTGCATCAGGAATTCGTTCTGGGCCTCGAGCGACTCGAAGCGCCGGCCAGTCAGCGCCGTGTTCTGCGTATGCTGGATCGCGTTCTCTACGGCACCCTTTCGATTCGGATCCCGTACCCGGGCAGGATCGGCGACCACGCCGTAATGCCCGAGCATCGCGGCGTAAAGCCGATTGATCTCCGGCTCGTACAGGTCGGGCGTAATGACGCCCTCGCGGAGGTTGTCGAGCACGACATAGCTGACTGCGCCACCGAAGTACCGGAAGGCTTCTTCGTGCAGCTGTGCCCAGACCTGTTTGCTCGACTTCCAGACCACGCGCCGGAAGCTGCGCCGGGAGTATCGCAGTGTCATCACGAACAGCCGTGGGCGCCGGAAGCGACCCGTCTTCGGATCGCGCGTAAGCGCGCCTTCGCCGTAATCAACCTGGGCTTCTTCGCCGGGCACGAACTCGAGGCGGTCGAACTGCTCGGGTTCGACGTGCCGAAGGGCGCGCACGAAACGCTTGACGCTGTCGTAACTGGCGGTAAAGCCGAACCGGTCGACCAGATCCTGGTAGATGGCCTGGGCGTTGCGCCTCAGGCGCACCTGCTGCTCGATCCAGTCGCGATATGGTTCGCTCGCCGAGCGTGCGAAATTGAAGGGTTTGGCTGGCGCGGCAGCATCAGAAGCCGGTGGGCGCGGGGGTGGAGGAGTTTGAGGTGGAGGAGTTTGCGCGCCCACCGGCTGTGCCGGACCGGCGGGCACCGTGGGGGAATTTGCTGTCGCTGCACGCCGGGACTCGAAGATCGCCCGGTAGCGACGGATAGTCTTGCGATCAACGCCCGTGAGCTCATAGATCCTGCGTTGGCTCACCTCGCGTTCGAGCAACGTGAATATCGTGCTTTGCAGATGTTGCTTCAAGACGTTCACTCCCTGATCTCCTTCTTGTTCGAAGGAGAAGAAAATAGACGTCCTGCAACATCGTTAGCCGCCCGCTGAAAAGTTCAGCCGGCGGTTCTCAGGTGGAGGAGTTTGAACTGCCCATACCCGGAGGAGTTTGGGTGCCCGTCGGGGAAAGCGCGTTCGGCTGCGTTGTTATCGATTTCCACGGCACCGTCATCGATGTACAGCGTGAGCGCTGCCCACTGATTCAGAGCGTAGTTGATGGCTTTGGCGGTATCGCCTTTCTGCGACACCGTAGCCAATGTGGAGCGCAGCCAGATCTCGAAGGCATCGAGTAGCGGCCGCGCCTGCTCCTGCCTGACACGTCTTCGTTCGTCCGGTGGCTTGCCTCGAATTGCGGCCTCAATTGCGTACAGTTCGCCGATCCGGCGCAACGCTTCAGTGTTGACTTCGTTTCTGCGCGCGACGAACAGATCGTGGAATTTGCGACGCGCGTGCGCCATGCATGCAGCCTCCCGCACATCACCACTTTCGTAGATCGCGTTGTACCCCGCGAACGCATCGGCCTGCAACGTTCCCCTGAAGTCCTTCAGATGGGCCTGCGGATGTTCTCCAGCCCTTGTGGGACTGTATGCAAACCAGACCTACCCCGAGAAGCCGTCGTGCGGCGATACCTCGCTGTCAGGCGACAGCGGTGGTGCAATCATGCTCAGTACGCTCCCGCATTTGTCGCACTGAGCTTTCGTAACGCGTTGCGGCCGATCGCCCGGCCGCCCTCCGATCAAGAGCGGGATAAGAGATCCATTGCCGCAAATTTTGCACTTCAGGAGCACTTCTTGGAGCTGCAAGGCCGTTTGGGACAGACATTATGCGCCGGTTGTCGGATGCGTGCGTTGAGGCAGCGCATCCACGCGTCAGGGGTGAGCAATTCTCGGTACCATGACGAAGGCCCGAATCATGCTAATCAACGCGCACGGAGGTGACCCATGTTCGAATACCGCAACCCTAAAGCGATTCTGACCGGTGTACTGCCTGATCCCGCCCAGCGCAGCGAGCACGGGCACACTCTCCCGGATGACTGTGGTCGCTTCTGCGCGGTCACTGGCTATCCGAAAATAGACGTTTAGGCGAAGCTGGCACTTGCGTGGGCGTGGAATGCTCGCCAAAGCTATACCGGTGCGTAACAATTTCAACCAGATAAGGTTCTGGCTCGCGACGGCTGTTGTCGGATCACACTGCTACCCATTGCTAGGTTACGAGGAACCGAACTCGTGGGGTATGAGTGTCGGCGGGGCTGCGGTGATGTGGTTCTTTGTCATCAGCGGTTACTTGATCACCCAGAGCTGGATGCGCACACCATCGATACCATCGTTTATGGCGAACCGTGCTTTGCGCATCGCTCCAGCGTGGATCGTCTCGGCCGTCATCTCCTACTGGCTTTCTGCGCGCTTCAATGGGTACGACGCGAACAAGATCCATACAGTCAACGGGACCTGGTGGACGCTTCCGTGGGAGTTAGCATGCTATGCCGCGGTGATGGGACTGGGCTTTATCGGCGCGCTAAATCGTGCGTCGTATGCCGCTATCCTCGGCGCTATCTGGGTCGTTTACTTCGCTCATTGGCACAGCGGCTCACCAACGCTAACCGTGGTTGGAACGTTTTTTCTGGTTTTTGCCATGGGCGGCTTCATCGCCATTAACGAAAAGCATCTACAACTGGATCGGACTGCCCTTTGGTGCGCCATCTGTATAGCACCGTTTATTTTCGAGCCCCTGCGCACTTGGCTGTTCGCCGGCATTGACCTTATTCCATTCTATTGGGGTTTCGGTGTGCCTGATGTTCAGATAAGACAAGTCGCATTGATGATCACGGTTCCGTTCATCGTCATTTGTCTAGCCAAGTGCGCAAAACCGTTGCCGTTCTGGCGTGCCGATTTATCGTATGGAATCTACGTTTATGGGTGGCCGGTGCAGCAGTCAGTCATCTACTGGACCAGGAAACACGGCATGCCGATCGTCCACCCCTATGGCGTGTTCTTGATCACGATGGCAATCCTGATACCGCTGTCAGCCCTTTCATGGTACTTGCTTGAGAAGCCTGCATTGAGCTTGAAAAGATTCATCCGGCATCCGCAGACCGACGGCAGCAACAGGGCGCATTAGTATAGGTTTGCGCCGACTGAAACCCCGTATAGGGTGCGAGACGCCCTCGCCATGTTGCCCAAAAAGATGGATCAAACCTGTACCCTTGGAACAGCAGCGTTCCAATGCCAGCAAGGCTTTGTGACCGGTCGCAAAGTCTGAAAGGGGAACGGGGTGCCTGCCGCATCGCTTTGATTCTTTTGCGTTTTGTGCCACCAGCCTTGATAGGTCAATAGCCACTACAGGCTAGTCGCGCAATCTGACCGGAAGCCGGCTTAACGAACAGCCACGTGCCTAGAACGAACCTCGCCGCAGACGTCACCCGGCAAACTCGGCTGCCCAGAACCATCTTTCTCCTTTAGTCGTGGCCTGCTTGATGGCACGGTCCGCGTCCAGACCATCTTCGTCCATCAGTTTGATGCGAGCGAAAATCTCGGCATGTGGACCGCTGAATCGTAAGCGGCTGGCCAACTCACCTTGATTGTCGTTGAAGCGTAAGCGCCCGGCAAACCCGTCTTGACGAATTGAACTATCGGATAGGATCCGCCGGCTGCCATCGATGAGGCAGCAATGCTTCGATGTCGCTGGCCTTTTGAGTCGGCAATCGCGTGAGGACTTCTTTCAGGTAGGCATGCGGTTCGTGCCCATTCAGTTGCGCTGAACGCAGCAGACTCATGATGGCTGCGGCTCGTTTGCCGGCTCGAAGCGAACCCGCAAACAGCCAGTTCGATCTGCCGATAGCCCAAGGGCGTATCTGGTTTTCGACCCAGTTGTTGTCGATAGGCACGTGACCGTCTTCGAGATAGCGGGTCAGCGCATCCCATCGTTTAAGACTGTAATCCAGCGCTTTGGCAATCGCCGAGCCTTCCGACACCAGCTTGCGCTGCGCGATCATCCATTCGTGTAGTGCGTCGCAGACCGGTTTGGCCCGTTGCTGTCGAAGCTTTTGGCGTTCGTCGGCTTGCAGCACTGCAGCGTCGCGCTCGATGTCGTAAAGCGCAGCGAAGAACGGCAGCGCCTGCGCGGCGATCTGACTACTGTGATTGACGTGCAGATCGAAGAACTTGCGTCTCGCGTGCGCCGCACATCCAATTTCAGTGATGCCCTGCTGGAATCCGGCCTTGTAGCCACTGTAGTCGTCGCATACCAGTTTGCCCTGCCAGTCAGCGAGGAACGCGCGGGCATGTTCGCCTGCACGGCTGTCGGCGAAGTCGTAGACCACGGCGCGCAGTTCACTGTAATGCGTGGGTGTATACGCCCACAGATACGCGCGGTGTGTCTTGCCTTTGCCGGGACTGAGCATCTGTACCGGCGTCTCATCTGCATGCAGCACACCCTGCTGCAGGATTTCCTGATGCAGCGCGTCGACCAGCGGTTGTAGCTGCACGCCGCACATACCGACCCAAGCGCCCAATGTCGAGCGCGGTATCGCGACGCCCGCTCGCGCAAAGATCTGCTCCTGACGGTACAGGGGAAGGTGGTCGGCGTACTTGGCAACCAGCACTGACGCCAGCAGTCCCGCAGTCGGGATGCCCTCGTCGATGACATGCGCAGGCACCGCAGCCTGAATCAGGGTTTCGCAGTTTCTGCACACCCACTTGCCACGGATATGCCGCTCCACGGTGAACACACCTGGCGTGTAATCCAGCTTCTCGCTGATGTCCTCGCCGATGCGCACGCGCTCGCAGCCACACTGGCATACGGTGCTCTGCGGATCGTGGCGAATCTCTGTGCGCGGCAATTGTGCCGGCAGCGCTGCTCGCTTCGGTTGCTGGGGTAGCGGCTCGGATGTGGCTTGTGGCTGCAGTTGCTCGAGCTCAACTTCAATGGCGGCAAGATCCGCGTCGATCGCCTCATCCAGCAGGTTCATCTGATCGCTGCTGAGTTGCTCGCTGCGCTTGCCGAACTGATGGCGTCTGAGAATCGATATCTCGTGGGTCAACTGGTCGATTCGGGTCTGCCGGTAGAGTAGCTCGCGCTCCTTCTCACCGACCTCCCGGGTCTTCTCCTCAATCTCCCTGTCCCGGTCCTCGACGCGCGCGATCAGCTGTGTGGCAAGCGCACGCAACTGTTCCGGGCTAAGAGCGTTGAGGTCGGCGGGCAGGTCCATGCAGACGAGTCTGCCAGAACCCAGGAGAGCACGAGAGCGCGACAGTTTACGTCCCCGGCTGTCTCAAACGACACGGATCACACCGTCCGCGCCGATGCGCTGCCATGGCAAGCCCACCACCAGACCGGCAAGTTGTTCCTGTGTGAGCGCATGCTGCTTTGGTTCGCTACCAGCGCGCGGCCACGCGAACTGCCCCTGATTCAGCCGTCGCGCTGCCAGCCAGATGCCAATCCCATCGTGAACCAGCATCTTCAGGCGGTTGGCTCGCCGGTTGGCGAACAGGTAAGCATGGTGCGGATGCGCAGCGCCGAACACGGTGATCACCCGACCCAGCGCCGTATCAAAGCCGGCCCGCATATCCAGCGGATCAACCGCCAGCCACACCTGATCAATGCGGATCATGCGAGCCACTCGCGCAGCCAGGCGGCGCACTGCGCTGCCTCTGAGGTTGGCCAGCTAACCGTTATCGACAGGTCCGCGCGACGCACCTCGACGCGAATCTCAGCTGTGCGCGTGTTTCGCGTCTCAAGAGGCAACGGTACAAATTCCGGTGCTGGAGTCGCTACCAGTGGAGTTGCCTGAGGTCGGTCGGAATCCGTGGACGCCAACGGGTTAAGCAGCGATTTTACTTAAATAGAATCGCTGCGCGAAAGCGGCCGGCGACAGATAGTCCAAACGCTCCTGTGTGCGCTGGCGGTTATAAAAGATCTCGATGTATTCCGTGATTTCTTTCTTGGCCTGACTGCGGGTTACGAACCTGCGATGATAGACGAGTTCACTTTTCAGCGAGCCCCAGAATGATTCGATGGGTGCGTTGTCGAAGCAATTTCCGCGTCTGCTCATTGACGCCTGCATTCCGAACTGTCTGAGGAGCTTTTGATAGGCGTGAGCGCAGTATTGACTGCCGCGATCCGTGTGCTGTATCAGACCGGCCGGTGGTCGGCGTGACGCGACAGCACGAAATAGTGCATGCATTACCAGCTGTTTTGTCATGCGCTCGCTCATCGCGTAGCCGACTACCTCTCCGCTAAACAGATCTTTGAGGCCGGCCAGATACAGCCATCCTTCATCGGTCGCGATATACGTGATGTCACCGCACCAGGCCTGATTCGGCCCGCTTACCTTGAAGTCCTGATTCAGCAGGTTCGGTGCAACTGGCAGGTTGTGCGTCGAATTGGTCGTCGCCTTGAACTTGCGCTTTTGCTTGCATCGCAGGCCGAGCTTTGCTCGCAAGCGCTTGATGCGATGAACGCCGATCTGAACACCGTGATTCGCCAGATCCTTTTGTAGCCGCTCCGGACCGAAGGTTTGTCGAGTTCGCTCGTGAGCGGCGCGCACCTGTGCTTCGAGTTGGAGCTCCTGCTCAGCATGCAGCGACACAGGCCGTGTGCGCCAGGCATAGTAGCCGCTGATGGACACGCCCAGAAACCGGCACATCGGCGGCACGGGGTAATGCTGTCGCATCTGTTCGATAACGCCGTACCTCACCGCGACTCCTTCGCGAAGTACGTTGCAAACTTTTTTAAAAGGTCGCGCTCCATCTTTACTTCTGCCAACTCTCGCTTGAGCCGCCCCAGTTCCGCTTCGATCTCTGTCAGTGGTTTCTGGCTTTGTCCGACGTTCTCCAGTTTGCCATCCTTTGCCGCGCGAACCCAGTTCGCCAACGTCTTCATCGAAATAGACAGTCGACGCGCCGCTTCGGACACGCCAACGCCGTCAGTCATTGCCAGCTTTACTGCTTCTTCACGAAATTCCTTCGTGTACACGGCTTTGGGGATTCGGTTCATCAATGCCTCCATTCCTCAATTCTACGGAATGTTGGCGTCCACTTTTTTCAGCCGACCTCAGCCATGTCGCTACGTGCCACCAGCACACAATCGTTCGTTTCGGCCTGCTCGACCCAACGTCGAAGCAGATTCGCGTTCAGCTTGTGGTGCAAAGCGATGGCCGCGAGCGATACCCCGGGTCTCTGGCAAGCTGCTACCACCTGAGCCTTGAACTCGATGCTGTAGCGCCGGCGTCGTCGACGGCCAGGTGTTGCTGCTTCTTCAATAGTGTTCACGTGTCCACCTATTGAACTGACCCCGCAAAGTTAGACACTTTTGCAGGGAGTCTTGTGGGCAAGTATTCGGAAGAGACGAAGCTCGCGGTCGTCGAGGATTATTGTTCGGGAACGGCGGGGCTCAGAGTCGTTGCTCGCCGCCACGACGTGAATGTTGCGTCACTGCGCAAATGGGTGGCTGGTTATCGTTCGCATGGTGCTGCAGGCGTCAGGGAAAAGGTGCGGGCTACCTATAGCTTAAAATTCAAGCTGTCGGTGTTGCGACGCATGCGTGACGAGCGCCTTTCCTATCGGCAGGCCGCCGCGCTGTTTGACATTCGCAACTTCAATATTATCGCTACATGGGAGCGCAACTACGATCAGGGCGGACTGGAGGCCTTGTCTCCGCACGCTTCCTTACGCCGCAAGAAGATGACAAAGCATCAGACCACAGAATCCCCGGGATCATCAAAGGGCGACGCCAGGCGAACTCGCGACGAATTGATAAAGGAACTGGACAATCTCCGCATGGAGAATGCCTATCTAAAAAAGCTCAATGCCTTGGTTCAAACGACCGCGCAGCAAGCGCAGCGCAAAAAGCACAAATCGTGATCGAGCTAAGGCACCAATACCCTCTTGCCGGTCTGCTCAAGCTAGCAGGCTTGGCGCGCAGCACTTTCTATTATCAACAGAAGGCGCTGCAGGTGGCCGACAAGTATGCTGACCTCAAGGCCCGGATCAAGACGATCTTCGACAGGCATAAAGGGCGATATGGCTACCGTCGCATCACCGCTACGATTCGGCAAGAGGGCCTCGCCGTCAACCACAAGACGATCCAGCGTCTAATGGCTGATTTGCGACTGAAGTCGAGCGTGCGAGTCAAGAAGTATCGCGCCTACAAGGGCGAGGTAGGAAAGATTGCGCCAAATGTTCTCGAACGTCAGTTCGACGCAGAATCGCCGAACCAGAAGTGGGTAACAGACGTGACCGAATTCAACGTTCGTGGGGAGAAGCTCTATCTCTCGCCAGTGCTTGACCTTTACAACGGTGAGATCGTTGCTTACCAAACGGCACGACGTCCCTTGTTTGACATGGTAGGCAACATGCTGAAAAAAGCATTCGGGCGGCTCAAGCAGAGCGACAAGCCAATCTTACATTCCGACCAGGGCTGGCAATATCAGATGGCCGTGTACCGGCGCCTTCTTGAGAACCGTTCGATCACACAAAGCATGTCGCGCAAGGGCAACTGCTATGACAATGCCGCCATGGAGAGCTTCTTCGGCACCCTCAAAGCGGAGTTCTTTTACCCCAATAAATTTGATAATCTTGACGAGCTGGAGGTCGGCATAAAGGACTATATCCGGTACTACAACAATGACCGTATCAAGCTAAAACTGGAGGGCATGAGCCCCGTAAAATATCGGACTCAACTCGGTCAGGCGTAGCCATTTAACCGTCCAACTTCTGGGGGTCAGTCCATATTTAAGTGAACACGATGCTCCCAAGACTTTCAACGTGACTCAAGATGGGATGGCCGGGCGCTTACGTTGAAGCGCTTGGGGAGTATCGTGTCCACTAAAGTGGACGTATGGATACCACCCATTCCAGTGGATAACGAACAACCTCGCTATTATTTGCTTGTCGCCTTCAGACGGGCAACGCGTTGAAAGCGGTTGCAAGGTGATAAGGTGTTGTTGATGGCATGTCCGCCCGGGCTGTTTCGCCCGTCGCAGTCATGCATTCGACCCAGCCTTGTGGGCGCAGGAAGCGCTGCTTGAACAGTTCCATTTGCCGCGGCAAGGTCGCACGGACAGTCGGCTCTTCATGGATGGCAAGCGCCCTCAGATACTCTGTTTGCGCCCAGATGCGCTGAGTCGCGTCCTGAATGCGCCGTTCTTCGTCAAGCGACGCGCATACTCCTCCTGTTCGCTCATTTACACCGTGGCGTTGTGCGAAGCTGAAGGCTCGCGATACCGTCTCCGCCAGCCCCGTACCTTCGAAGAGCGGGCCCGCTTGGTTGACCAACCAAAACCATTCGAACTGATGCCCTGGCTCAAGGCGATTGCCTTGCGTGCCGACCGGAAATTCGGCAATGCAACCTGATTTCGGATGCACGAAATGGCGCGACACCGCCCCGGCTAGGCGCAGAAGTGTTGCATCGAAAGCATGGTCGTGCGTCGCGTCGCGGGCGACCAACCAAGCTTCGGTAAGATGCATCAATGGGTTCTGCGCCGGTAAGCCGGTTACTTTTGCGAAGTCTGCGGTGAGTGCCGCGTTCAATAGGTCGTCGTCCGCGGCGAACTTCGCTTGTATCAGTTCTGACGTGCCATACACGATTTCGAGAGCGTCGTGACTTCCGCAGCGCCGCGCATACTCGGCGCACGCAAAAACAACGAACGCGTGCGTGTACAGATCTTTGGTGGTGTCGAGCGGCACGCCTTGTGCGTCCACGCTGTAAAACCAGCCGCCGCGGTGGATGTCCCGGAAAGTGCGTGTCAGAGAATGAAACAGAACGTGCGCGTGAGCGGCATCTCCGGCTTGAGAGGACACGAAAAGTTGTCGCGCACAGGCCATTGCCCGATAGCGTTGGGGCGGCACTGGACGATGATTTACGTCAAGCGCCTCAAACGGCAATTTCAGAGCAGCATTGAACCCGGGCCCTCGCCACATAGGGAGAATGACACCGCTGAAGTGATCGCGCAGTGCCAGGGCGAGCGCGGACGTTGAGGCGGCGGTAGGGGTCGTGCTGAGCATAATTGCGGCGGTCCAATTTCGTTTTCGCGAACGAGGATCTTTGAAGCGAGGCTATTCAGCATTCTCGGATAGTGGGAGACGTCAGTTTGCGGCAGTCGTGCGCCTACTCAGAAGCCTATTTATTAGGTGAGCACCAGTTACTTAGGTGTAGCGGCAGGCCAGTCGACCCTTCAACGCAGCGCCAGCGGACAAAAACCGCGCATGATGGCGACCCGGTACTAGCACAAATCGGCAAGCGGCGATGCATGCGCTGCACTCCGCCTTCGCAAAAGGTCCGAAAACCACATAATCAAGCAAAGAGCAATCCGCCTCGGGATAGACCGCGGATTGTACATGGTATCGAAAGCAGCTAGCGCGCCGGTTTGCGCGAGGATGTTTACATCGAACAGAGGCAACGGCTCCCGAAGGAGACGAGGTGCTAAGCCGCTACAGAATGTGGCGGAGCTAACGTCAGCGGTAATTTTGAAGATTGCAACGGAACCTATTTGAAGCGGCCAATTTCGCCTGGACCGGTCGATTCTCGCACCGATTCTCCTCCTGCAACCCAAAGCATTGAACCAACCGCTTGAATATTCCGGGACCAGCAATGGCCGCTGCGATATGAGGCCTGATTGCAACATGCAAGCTGAACGATATCAATCAGCGCGGCTACCTCGATCACGTCCTGATCCACATCGCTGATCACAAATCAATCGCATGCACAAACTACTGCACTGGAACGTGTCCGAGAGATTGCCTACGCAATTCACTCCGCCGTCTGTCGCAAGCAGATCTATGCGCCGTCTTCCGTAAGCTATCCGGGACTGATCGGTCAATGCGCTGCTGCTCTGACCGGAGTGTCACACGCGCGCGATCGTCGACAAAGGCCGGCGTGAGGCGCTTGCGCCGAGCCTCACATATAGATTGGCGGCGAGCCAACTCGCCATATTTGCCCGCGTATTGGTTAACGGCAGGAGTTGCTGCGACAGGCCCGCAAGGAGCGGGCTTTCTAGCACAGGCTCTTGCCGCAAGAACGCGCTGATTGATGCGTTATCATAGGCCCCATGAGTCGTCTCTTGTAAAGCCTAAGTGCAATACGCTGATTCGTGAGCCGTCCATGGCGCGCCGGGCTATCCGCCAATGGTGCAGTCATACCGCTTCCAGCCGCAGCACACTGAAGAACATAGTTGCCGAGGTCCGAACGTTTGATCAAAACTTCCGGGCTGTAGGGGCCAGAGCGAGTATGGTTCTCTTGGCACGTAATTCACCACGCATGAAACCTCGAAATACGCCGTCTTCCGAATCCAACGTCTTGTCGATATCAATCGTCGTTTATCGACCGGACATTCAGCAATTGAACTCGACGCTCGCTGACCTCAGCGCTGCATGTCATGCAGTGTATGCAAAGCGGCCAGGACAACCGATAGCCCTTTCCCTTATCGATAATGGAGGCTTGCCTGAAGGTTCGGCGTGTTTAGATGGATTGAGGGCAAGTGGTGTGGTCTGCACTGTCATTACCGGGCAAGGCAATGTCGGTTATGGTCGCGGTCACAACCTCGCCATCCAGCGGAGTACGAGTCGGTACCACTTGATACTGAACCCGGACATCGATCTTGCGCCAGACTCCCTCCAGCGAGCGTTGGACTTTCTCGAGGCACAGCCGGAAGTGGGTCTTCTAACGCCTTGGATCGGCGACGAATCCGGTTGTCAACAGTTCCTGTGTCGGCGCTACCCGACATTGCTGGATTTATTCGTACGCGGTTTCCTGCCTACTGCGTTGCAGCGATTGTTTTCGCGCCGGCTTGCACGCTACGAGATGCATGACCAGATAAATGACCGGGACGTCGTGTGGGACCCGCCCATCGTCAGCGGATGTTTTATGCTGTTTCGCACTTCCGTGCTGAAGCAGCTGGCAGGCTTCGACTCACGGTATTTCCTCTATTTCGAGGACTACGACTTAAGTCTTCGCACGCATGCCGTAGCACGTGTCGCGTACGTGCCTAATGTACGGGTGCTTCATCACGGCGGTGGAGCATCGCGCAAAGGTTCCTCCCACATCCGCATGTTCATCTCTTCCGCCTACAAGTTCTTCAACCGCTTCGGTTGGAAGTGGCTATGAGTCACATACTCGTTACAGGAGCCTACGGGTTTGTCGGTCGCGCGCTGAGCCGCGTGTTACTCGATGCGGGGCACACCGTCACCGGCCTTGTCCGGCGCGGCGGGTACCTCGAGCCCGGTGTCGATGAGTGGATCGAGCCTAGCGCGGACTTCGCGGCCATAGAAGCCGGGTGGCCAACTGCGTTCGCTGCAGATTGCATCGTTCATCTCGCGGCCCGTGTTCACGTGATGCGCGAAGTGTCGGCAGGTCCGGAGGCCGCCTTCCACGCCACCAATGTCGAAGGCACGCTTCGCGTTGCGCGAGCTGCCTCGCAGCATGGCGTTCGCCGTTTCGTCTTTGTCAGCAGTATCAAGGCAGTTGCGGAAGCTGATAACGGGCGGCCTCTGACCGAAGACGATTTGCCAGCTCCTGAAGACCCTTACGGCCGCTCCAAACTTGCCGCCGAACAGGCGCTCGCCCGCTATGCTCGTGAGACGGGATTGGAGCTGGTGATTGTGCGGCCGCCGCTGGTGTACGGGCCCGGAGTACGCGCCAACTTCCTGCGTCTGATGCAAGGCATAGGAAAAGGCGTGCCGCTGCCCCTTGGCGCCGTCCATGGACGACGCAGCCTCGTGTACGTCGAGAACCTCGCAGACGCGTTGATGCGTTGCGCGACGGATCCGCGCGCGGCAGGCCAATGCTTCCATGTCGCGGACACGGACGCGCTTACCGTCGCTGAACTGTGCCGCGCGCTGGGCCGCCACTTGCACAAGCCGGCGCGGCTGCTTCCGATACCGGAGGAATGGCTACGTCTGGCCGGCCGACTGACAGGCCGTTCGGCGCAGGTGGATCGGTTGGTCGGCGCGTTGCAGGTGGATACGGCTCGAATTCGTTCGGTGTTGAACTGGACCCCGCCGTATTCCACCGACGAAGGGCTGGCCGCGACCGCCCGCTGGTATCGCACCACGCAAGGAGGCCGAGGGTGCTGACCTACCTTGCCACGTTGCCGGCCTGGGCGGCTGCGGCGCTGATCGCACTCACATCCGCTTGCACATGTGGAGCGATTCTCTGGGCGTTGCTGCGCACCGGACTCGCCTGGCGTCTCGCCACGGATGTGCCCAACGACCGGTCGCTTCACAACGCGCCTACGCCGCGAGTCGGTGGCTGGGGCGTGGTCCCCGTCGGCGTCATTGCGACCTTGCTGCTCGCGCCAGGCCTTTGGTTCTCGGCGGTGGGCGCTGCCTTCCTGGCGGCTGTCTCCCAGATCGACGACCGCCGAGGGCTGCCGGCGCGGGTCAGGTTTGCTGCGCACGTGTTAGCGGTTGTCGGCCTGGTGTCTCTCTTCACCGCCAACGCGCCATGGTGGGGTTTGGCAATACTTGCCTTCCTGATGTTGTGGCTCGTGAACCTTTACAATTTCATGGATGGCGCGGACGGGCTGGCCGGGGGTATGACCTTGTTCGGCTTCGCCGGCTACGCCGTGGCTGCTCTGCTAAGCGGCCATCCGGCGCCGGAACTGGCGTGGTCGTCCGTGGCGGTGTCTGGGGCGGCGCTGGGTTTCCTCTTTTTCAACTTTCATCCTGCCCGGATTTTTTTGGGCGATGCAGGGTCCATCTCTTTGGGCTTTCTGGCGGGGGCATTCGGCTACTGGGGCTGGCGCGGGGGCGTCTGGCCCATCTGGTTTCCAGCGATGGTGTTTGCGCCGTTCATCGCCGATGCGTCCGTGACACTCGCACGGCGCCTCCTGCGGGGAGAAAGATTCTGGCAACCGCACCGCGAGCACTACTATCAGCGTATGGTGCGAAGTGGAGTCGGCCACGCGAGGACAGCTCTGGCGTGGTATGTCGTCATGGCAACTGGCATAATGCTTGCTGTATTTGCGCTGGGACGCGCTGCTATCGTTCAGTGGTCCATCGTCGCCGGTTGGATGGTGGTTCTTTTTCTGGCGAGTGTGGTCGTCGATAGACGCTGGCGTCGTTACCAATCAACACTGTCAGACAAGTAAGGTTGCCGCTGATGTTAAGAAACAAGGCCACTTGGCTATCTTTCAGCGCGTTCCTTTTCGATCTATGCGCGGTTGCCGGATCGTGGCTCATCGCGTATCTCCTCCGTTTCAACGGCTCGATCCCGGACGAATTCCGCGCCGGCGCCTTGCGTTCCCTGCTGTGGGTGCTTCCGGTCTACGGCGTGATGTTCCGCATTTTCGGGTTGTACCGCGGCATGTGGGTATTCGCCAGCTTGCCCGATCTCGTTCGGATCTCGAAAGCCGTGAGCGCCGGGGCGCTGATTGCCATGGTTGTCTCGGTACTGGTACAACCTTCGCCGATCGTGCCGCGCTCGGTCCTCGTCGTATCGCCGCTCTTCCTGTTCCTGGCCATGGGCGGATCGCGAGCCCTCTACCGGGCGACCAAGGAGTTCTACCTTTACGGCGGCCTCGTCGCGCAAGGCAAGCCGGTCGTCGTGCTCGGCGCGGGAAACGCCGGTGCAAGCCTCGCGCGTGAATTGTCGCGCTCGAGCGAATGGCGTCTTGTCGGCCTATTGGACGACGATGTGTCCAAGCATGGACGCGAAATATACGGGTACAAGGTTCTCGGTTCTATCAGCGAATTGCCGCGCATGGCCGAGGAGCTCAAAACCGAATACGCGATCATCGCTATCCCGTCGGCATCTGTGGACGTCCAGCGTCGGGTTGCCACGCTCTGTGTGCGCGCCGGCGTGCGCGCGCTCGTGCTGCCGGCATTGACCGCTGTCAGCCAAGGCCAGGCCTTCCTTTCCCGCGTCCGCCAGATCGATCTCGAAGACCTGCTCGGCCGTGACCCGGTCATGATCGACACCGACCACGTCGAAGCGCTCCTGAAAAACCGCGTCGTCATGGTCACGGGCGCGGGCGGCTCCATCGGCTCTGAGCTGTGCCGGCAGATTTTGCGCTTCGGCCCGGTCCAACTGGTGGCGTTCGACATCTCCGAGTTTTCCATCTACCGGCTCAATGAAGAGCTGACCGACAGGTATCCGGGAGTCTCCGTGGTGCCGATCATCGGCGACGTGAAGGACTCGCTGCTGCTCGATCAGGTCATGGCGCGCTACACGCCGCACATTGTTTTCCACGCCGCGGCCTACAAGCACGTGCCGCTCATGGAAGAGGTGAACGCGTGGCAAGCCGTGCGCAACAACGTGCTGGGGACTTATCGCGTGGCGCGCGCAGCGATCCGTCACGACGTCGCGCACTTCGTGCTGATTTCCACCGACAAGGCCGTCAACCCGACCAACGTGATGGGCGCCAGCAAGCGTCTTGCGGAAATGGTGTGTTCGTCGCTGCAACAGCAGGGCACGCGGCGCACGCAGTTTGAGACCGTGCGCTTTGGCAACGTACTCGGCAGCGCGGGCAGCGTGATTCCGAAGTTCCAGGAACAGATTGCGCGCGGTGGTCCCGTCACGGTCACGCATCCGGAAATCACGCGTTTCTTCATGACGATTCCCGAAGCGTCGCAGCTCGTGCTGCAAGCGTCGAGCATGGGACACGGCGGCGAGATTTTCATTCTCGACATGGGCAAGCCCGTGCGCATCGCCGATCTTGCGCACGATCTCATCCGGCTGTATGGCTTCACCGAAGACCAGATTCGCGTGGTGTTCACGGGCCTGCGCCCGGGTGAAAAGCTCTACGAGGAACTGCTCGCCGATGACGAAACCACCAGTCGCACGCCGCATCCTAAGCTGCGTATCGCGAAGGCGCGGGAAGTGCCGGATAGCCTGATCGACAATCTGCTGCCGTGGTTGATGCAGCACCGCGTGCCCACCGACGATGAAGTAAGACGCGACCTGCGCCGCTGGGTCGCCGAATATCAACCGGCGGTGTCGACTGCGCTACGCAGTGTGCCTGGTTCGATTAAACAAGCTATATAAATCGAGCGCGCTCTCGGTCGTGTGTGCGATCTCAGCGGTTCCGGTTCATGGGGGCACCAGGCGTGACATCATCGCCAGGTTGCCGTGTCCCACCACGTTGACACTTGAGTGAAGTCCTACGCTCAAAGCTGACGCGGACGCTGAGCCTTTTTGTCGGTTGACCCTGCCCATTGCTGCGGTCCTCTGGTCGACAATCGTCGTGCCAACTCGCTTGCCGCGAACCGCACCACGCAGGCCCTGCGGTTTCATCAGCCGACCAAGTGTGCGGCGCGCCACCATCCTTTCGATTCATCTGTTCGACACCTTCGGTACGCTGCGGATCAGCACGTTGATCTGCCAGACACGTTGGATCTCAAGCTGCAAAATCTCATTTTGTTTCCTTCAGGCGCAGCGTTTGAGCGATCCGTGAAGCCGTGGCGCCTCGCTTCGGTAGCCCGACAGGGCGGTCCCGCAAGAGCTTGCGGATCGGCTTGACCCCGAAACTGTCGCCATGCTGACCAACGAAAGCCTACAGCGCTCGAAGCAGCGTTCGACTTCCGCGTGAGCGAAAAAGCGCGCTCCCTACCATGAGAATTTTGTCGGCACGACGTAGTTCCTTTGGCGATCGTGGTTGTCCGCGGTGAACATTTGTCGGAGAACGTCGTCCGTGCCGGAAGCGGCGCTTCGCACTTTCCCGATACGGCTGTAAGTGCTCAATAGGCGAGGGCCCGACACTGCTCTGAATAGGACTGGGACAAGACTGGCTCAGATTTGTCCCTCCGCACTCTCACGTCGGGAGTGCCTTGACTTTTCAATGACCTCGGCATCATGGAATCACCACAGCCGATCTCATTGAAATATGAACTCTTCGAGTAAACGTTACGTAGTATCAGTGATCAATATAGGACTTCTAAATACAGATGATATTGGAAAATGCTGCGGCATGCGTTCGAGCAGAGTGATTTCAACCATCCTGCGGGACACGAAGCCGAATCTAGTCTCATCGCGTGATCTAGACTTGGGCGCTGATCGGAAAACGTGCACGTGTGAACCGTCGTTTTCCGATGCGAGGCAGTGCCGGGAAGTGTTCAAATGAGAACGCATCGTCCTGTTGCGCCGACACTTGCACATCGCAAACTGCCAGCGGTTCTCGCCGATGCCGAAATCGCGCATCTAGAAGCCGTCGTGTCGTATCTGTTCAACTCGCAGGAGCAAGACTTGCCCGAGTATCTAGATTCTTCATACTGGATCGCTCGTGTCGAAGCAATCGACCAGCGCTTCCAGCTCGTTCCCGCGCAAGTGCGACGAGTTGCTGCGTTGCGAACCAGGTTTCTTAGCGCGGAGGAGTGGAAGCCGGAACGGTGTTCGCGCACGTGCCGAGCCTGCGGCCAGTAATATCAGTGAAGACCACGCCCGTGTCCAGCAACATCAAGGGAGCCATCCGAAATTAGCGAGCATCGTGCGTCTTGCTTCTGCACAAAATAATGCGGAGTTTTCTACTAGTACATCGTTTGTAGATATTTCCAAAAACACCCTGCAAGATTTCCGGCTCCGAATGGGCACCGCGGCAGCATTGCCGCAAGCACTATTTGCGCGACCTCGTGCCACGTCAACCTCAGGTCGTCGAGGCGGATCAGCGGGCCGCTTATCATGACGTCGTGATGCGAGTATGCGAAGTTGCCGCAGGCATTGGACAATAGGACAACTGAAACCACTCCCATAAGAGGAGAGCACTGTAGGCCTTTACTGGCGGTCGCGTTCGAGCAATCTGTAGAGAGCTTGCGGTGAAATTCCCAACATAGCGGCGGCTTGGCGCTTGACTCCACCCGCCTCCTCAATTGCTTGTTTCGCTGCCTCCGGCGTCAGTGCGGGGCTTCTTTTCGATGTCGCAGCTTTGTGCGCCGCCGGGTAGGAGGCGCGTTCAAGCAGTCTGTAGAGAGACTGCCTGCTAATTCCCAGCTTTGCGGCAGCCCGACTCTTCACTCCACGCGCGTCTACAAGTGCTTGCTCAACCACCTCCTGCGCGAGTCGGGCTCTTTCCAATGCCGCAGCTTCATGCCTCGTCAGGTAGGCGTTCGCGTTCAAGGCGCGGCTGCGCCCTGCGACTTCCACTACACACTGCCTGGCTTTTCTGTGTAGTTCAACTGAGGCCGACTCCTCGTGTCGTTTGATTGGCGCAGGCACGCTTGCCAGTGTCTTGTACATTTCCTGGAGAAACTGATGCCGCAACCCGCGACTCGTTACGCCATGGCCAGACCGCGTGATGCCGTGCTTGTGCAGGACATGGTAGTAGTGATCGCGCCACTGCTGCTTCGTGTATCCGTGCGGGATGGTAGAGCCGGTATATGGATTTGATAATGCGGCCGCTTCCTCGAGCGCCGCGAATCTTAGGCTGATCGGTACAACGCGATCTCGCCCACCCCTCGTGCTGCCCGTGACACCTAATAAGCCGTCATCGCGTATGGCTTCCTTGGGGCGAAGCAGGAAGCTTTCCTCTACCCGCAAGCCGAACTGCGTCTGAAGCTTCAGTTGCACAGCGACGTTGCGGTCGGTGGCTGCCACCTCTTTGATCTTCATGTCGGCGTCGATGCCGTTGGCTTCCCACGACTCATCGGCTGGGGGCGCTTGCCACAGCACAAGGTTATGCTCTTCCCTGTCGACATAGTCTGCGAGTGCGCTGACCAGATCAGGCTTACTCATCCAGTCGGCGATGGCCCGCAGGTGGGTCAGTTTGTTCTCGATAGTGCCGCCGGTCAGCTTCCGACGCACCCAAAAATTCACCAAAAACTCTACATGCTTGTGCTTGAGTGAGTATGGAGACTGCAACGCGAAGCCGTTTTGTCGCAATTCTTCGAATGACTTGCCGATCGCCATTGTTCGGCGCTCTTGCGTTCTTATCGACAGTTTCCTCGGGCCGACCTTTGCAGCGTTAATGGTGCGGCTTACATTTCGCTCGAGCAGCTCTATGAGCAGCGCCTTCAAGTCGGCGGGCAGTCGGCATTTATTTAAGGCCGCGCGCACATCGAAGATTGCAGACATTTACACCTCATTCGTTTGTCGGAGAACAAATCAGTGCCCGCCATTGATGCCGAGCCGCTGCGGCCAACGGATCCCTTTCTTTTGCCATGGTTCCCTACCTTCAGTCGTCCTTCAGGCCCGTGTCGGCGATGTCCGGGCACACAAACCAGCGTCAGCTGTCAAGCGTTCGCCCCGTGAGCCAAACCGGTCGCAGGTCGTTGACCCTTCACAAAGAGAACAGCGCTTGACACGCCAACTGTATCGGTTCGATCGGATAACGAGCGAAGCGAATGATCAAAATTTAGCGCAGCTTTCGGCGGGTGCAGTAAGCCTTCAAAGGCGTGAAAAATCCCCATGTGCTACGTAGAAGAGGAGAAGGTCAATAGGCTGGGCATCGAAGGAATTGTTTGCTCCCACCTCCGGCTCGCTGTCTCGGCCACTTCACGTTGACTTGATCTTGCGCCGGGCATGGCACCCTGCAGTTATCCAGAGCCGTCCTGCGTAGCGACGTATTGGACCTGCTGCGAGGTGGTGCGTCACCGAAAGCGCCGTGCTGGACCCCGAGGCAAGACGGGCGTGGCAAACGCCCGCTTTAGTCTATCCGCTCGCTCGGTCAACGGAGCACAAATGGGACGGACAAAATTTCAGCACTTTCTGGCCGGAATTACCGCAGTCTCTCCCGCGCCGTTGCCGGGGGATTGAAGTGCGGTCGCTGAAGGACAAGTCGCCAGGCAAGCCTTGTGAAAGGAGAAACGCCGTCGTGAATTTTCGGCATTAGCCCGCTCGTATGCAATCGCTGCTGGAAGGATGAGCGGCGATGTAGGTGTCGTTCGCCTCGGGCTCGTGCCAGAGCGTCCGGCGTGCTTGACCCGGTGACTTGGATAGACTGCCGTGTTGTTTCTGCATTCGGCGTGTTCGCTGTCGAACAATACGGCGTGATGGGTATGGTCGCGCGCTCGGCGAGTTAGGACGAGCTTTCAGCCATGAGAAGCCCGGGGTAGTCTACACTGAGACCTTGCCATTGCGCACGGCAAAACCCGCGGTCTGGCATCTCGGAGTGGCGCTGAGCCCATACCAGTGTAACGTCGAATGGTTCGCCGCGTTTTTCCACTCTCGCTGCGCGGCCGATCCAGCGCTACCTGAAGGCATCCTTCGAGGTAGGGATCTGCGTCGCCTCATGCGCACGCGGCTGCACCGTTTGTGCAGTAGGCACTCACGGTATCTGGACGCTGGAAGAATCGTGGCGCATCTTCAGTTGCACAGAGCGGACCGGGCGAAAGTTGATACGTGGCAGCGTTAGGTCACTACAGACGATCCTAGCTCGAGCTTGCGTCGAAAGCTGCGCATTTCTTGAAGCTTTGTGGCTTAAGGTCGTGAGCCGGCTCGTCAGACCGTCGTGCCCCGATTAAAGAAATTGCGAGAGTGGCGGAACGTCAGCATAAATTCACCGACTTCTCGCGAACGCTGCATGAAGAACTTTGGCCTAGTGCTTCGAGAGGTTTATTTGATTCACGGAGACCTGACAATGCTAACGTCCGACGGGTTTTCGGGGCTTAGTCAGATGGTGACGGCACGCCGTCTTGACTAAGGTGCAGTTGTCGTTACACATATCCAGGAACCTTGTCGGAATCTCCGAGTGTTGCCGGATTTCGATGGACTATGAAGCCGGGAAATTGCGCTTTGCGACGCAGTCCGAGGAGGCCAGGAGCTATGGATCTTCTATTGGATACACTGCCCCCGACGAGAGCTTCTTGCGCGCCCTGTTGACCGAGTTCAGTTGCTGGGTTGAAGCGATTGCGCGTACTGACGGTGACGACTGCGAGCTTGGGTCCCGCGTCACAGCATCACTGCCTGTGCTAAGTGAATTGCGACACTCGTTCGCATCGGGCGCGAGCGTCAGCGTTCCCACGAGCCGCCTTCCGCGTTCCGTATAGTGGACAAACGTCGCGGATCTGCTTGTCGACTCTTTTCTGGTACGCGACGTGAGCTGTTGTCAGCGGATGACTGAGAATGACTGCTAACGCCGACGTGAAAACGACAGGTCGCCGGACTCAGCCAACGTCGATTGCGACGATGCCACTGGACGACTATGCCAGCGCAATCTGTCAGTCGTGATCCAGTTGGAGCCTCAAGCGGCGTTTGCCCAGTGGGCGAAAAAAGCATGCTGTTCTGAACATCTTCAAGCAACAGTGCGCGAACGCGATCGTCGAGCGCCACTGTCGCGTTCACTGCATCGGTGGCGTAACACCCTCAGCGGCTTCCGATTTGCGAAACTCTTACGCCGTTGATCAATCAATCGGGATTTCGCAAATCAGCCTATTTCATCAATTAAAACAGCACGATGCGGTGGTGGCAGCGTTGCTGTCAGGACCGTGAGCCGGCTAGCGGGGCGATAGCCGACGCGCGCAGAGTCCAGTGCCGTCCACTCCGAAAGTGCGCCGCCGCGGTAAATCATTCGGTAGCCGGGAGCATGGATCCGGGCAAGCGTGCCACTTTCGCACGCAAACTGGCAACGTGGTCCAGCGCCCGTGTGCATGTCGTGGCTCCAGTGGCATGTGACTGCCCGATGCTTCGATCAGTCGTAGTCCCTTTTCGAAAGACGCTGTTTTTGACACACCTTTTGGTCGCCATCTGACCGGCAAGTCGCGTATCGTAATGTTTTGCCTGCAGAGCACCGCAACACCGAATTAGACGTGAGGGAAAATTATGACCCGTGATGGACTGCTTCGACAACTCAAAAGGCGCAATTGCTTCATCATTTCTCATTATTATAAAGACGGACTCGCGAAGGGGAAATGGACTACACAGAAGGGTGCACTTGATGCGCTGGGCGTTAGTCAGGCGGAACTGTCGCTGGCGCTTAGACTGAATACCCTGCCCGCAGGGATAGTCGACTTGTTCGAGTCGGCCACTGAGGTAACGCCTTATTCGGTGCGGGTGATACGCGACGTTATCGCGCGAGACGGGCTTCAGACCGTGCTTGAGCGAATCGGACAGCATGTTGCAGCAGGCAGAAAGCTTCCGGCCAAAGCGTTGCTTGCGACGATAAAAGGGCAAATGTGTGCCGCCGGGCGCGCGCTGGACCGATCCCGTAACCTCGAGAACAGTGTTCCCAAAAAGACGCCTGACTCACCGAAGAACATCTCCTCCCGATATCACCTCGGTGAGGCCAGAGGGGAATGGACCAGTTACAGCGCCTGCGCCCGCGCGCTTGGCATTTCCCGAAAGAACATACGCGATGCGGTGCATATCAACGCGCTTTGCAGTAGCTTGCCAGTTCATTTCAGTGAGGCCCAACTCACTTTTGCTGTTGGGCGGGCACTTCTCGCGCTAGACAAGGAGTTCGGCCGGCAGGCACTGTTGCGGCGTGTGCTGACACTAGGTCTTGAAGTGGAAGGGGTAACGCCGGAATCTGTTCTTCGCGAGTTGAACGGCGAGACCGTTCAGCCATCCGACCTTTCTCGCATTCGCATCAGGAAGGGCAGGGGACCAAAGCGGCTTATTATCGAGTGCAACAACGCAGGCCTGCTTTTTGGGTACCGACGCGAACTGGAGCGTGTAATTCGCAAAGCGCTAAGAAAAATTTCTGTTATTCCCGACAGCATTGAGAAGAATCGCTCGCTATTCGACGATCCGCAAATTAAAAAAGCGGGGCGGAATGCGTTAAAAATCCTTCCCCCGTCAAGATCGGTAAAGCAACTCAGCGAAGGCCATTCGTCGACCGCTTGTCGAACAGAAGGGCGAACTTATTGATTGCCTGCGGTCAGGCGACGGGCGGCATCCTCCAATTCCTTTCGAGGCGGACGCTGCTGGTACTGCTTGATCTCCGCCTGCACTTTGGCGGTGACGATCGAAATGAACTCGGGGGACACTTGCAAGCCATACAGCTCCGACAGATAGCCCCGAACCTCGCGCGCATTAATGTGGCGCGCATGCATGCTAATGACGTGATCGAAGCTTGCCCGCCGGCACTTATATTTGCGTATCAGGGTGCGGGTCGAACATCGACTCCCGATCGCGGGTATATCCAGATTAGCTCGCCTCTGGGCGTGATGACCGCATTTGCGGCTGTCTCTGGTGATGATTTCTAGCTCTGTCTTGCTCGGCTTCACTGTCCCGGTGTTTAGTCGGTCCAGCCCCACACTCTTTCAGCGCGGCCTAACCCAGCGCAGCATGCACGAGCTCTCGGGTAACGATTGCAATGAAAAGCGGCAAAAGACTGCGTAATGCGTGTAATGGTGCGATGGGGCACTTTGCACGCTGCATGTTAGGCAGCCATCCGCACGCGATTCGCCCACGTACCGGACGGTGACATTCCGACGCGTCACGCCCTTATCGCGAGCAGGCGATTGCACGGCGAGCCGCGCTTAAGCCGCGACCGAGCCTTGCTGCACGGCGAAAACCTGCGGCTCCCTATGCACGTAGTCGATCGCGTCGAGCACGTCGCTGATGGGCGGCACCGAAAAGCCGTCGCCGACCGAGATCAGGCGGACCGGCGCTTCCATGCCGCAGTGCGATAGTGAGGTCGCCACGAAGACCATGACGGTGCGCTTTTGCAGTGCATGGGCAAGGAGGACAAAACCGGTGTCCGCGCCGAGCGCCAGCGCGCAAGTGTCGATCATTTGCGCGATTTTGGGCTTGCTCATTTCCGCCAGAACTTTGGAACCGGGCACCTGCGCGACGTTCGTTCGGCGTCGCTGCGCTTGCGCTCGGAACCCCACGGCAGCACCACCCGGAAGCCGCGTTGCGCGAGTTCCCTGCCGACCATCGCCCAATGCGCGAGCGGCCATCTCGTGTCGTCTTTCGACGTTGCGTGAAAAAGTGCAGCGACGGGTGCGCGCTCGCCTGTGAACGGCGCCTTTGCCTGATGCGCACGCCGTGCCACGCATTGCCTTGCGGACGCGGACCGGAGCGCCTGTTATAGGCAAACGCGGCACCGCGCTCGCCAAGATCCTGCGACTGATAGCCGATGCGCCGCGGCGAGCGGGCGAGAACCACGATGAACGCGCTTTTGTACACGCCGTGAATGTCGATGATGTAGTCGTAGCGATGCGCACCCAGTTCTGCGATGGACGCCGCGATCGCCTTGAAATCAGCCCAGCGGCTCGCTTTCTTGGAGCGGCGCGGCGGCGAGGTCTCACGCTGCCATCGTCTGATTGGCTCGCAGTTCAGTTTCCAGTTCCCGTTTCCCATCCTGCAGGAGCGCTAACAGCCGTCGTCTGGGCGGCAGGTAATAGGGGCCATGAACGACGCTCTCGACTTGCTTCTTTTATGAAAGGGTTGCCTTGACTTCTGACTGCAAATGGCAAGCTGGAGTGGTCGGCAATCCTTTCGATCTACGACGCAACGTCACGCCCAACCGCTGTTGAATCGACGCTTGCTCGTCAGGTGCCCAGATCGTGAGTGAACCGCCGTCCGATAACCCCTGCAGTCCACGAAAGGAGATCAAATGAAACAGGGCAAGGCGCTGTTTTCTGTTGCGAATGAAGACGCATACTATGCTGCCGGATGCTTCGACGAACTGGCTCCGGGTTCCAAGTCCGCCGGCAATCTCGACGCCTGGTAGCGCTGCAACGCTTTTTGACAAGGCAAGAGACAAACGGCGTCGATGCGCCATCCCGCGCATTCGTCGTACGCCGCGGCGTGATGCTTGAGCACGCGCCCGGAACGCGTAATCCGATGACGTGGGTGGATTGTCTTGCCGTGACTGGGTTCGGATCATTTGTCATTGGCCGATACGATTGGACGGGCACTGTAAAGCGCTCGTTAAACGACGACGAACTGCTCGTCCATGACAAGGTCGGTGTCGTTTCTGTCCAGACGTCTCCACTACGCAGGGCAAAGCCCGCTGTGCGACACCTGCATGCGTTACTCGCCGAATATGGATGTCCGGTTGAGTCCATTGCAGTTTTCGCCCCTTCGCAGTGCGTGCTCGATCCTGCGCTGCCCGAAGCGATCCTGTATCCATCTGAACTTCACCATTTTATGCGCACGCGATTGAACCGTTTCCGCGCGAGCCATCTTCAGCATCTCGATGCCGTGAGACTCGCCGCCCATTTGGAATTGCGATGTGTGGATTGGGGCGAGAGTTGACACAGGCAAACGGTGGTTGCTGAGCCGTCGGAAGAAGAGCGTGCTACGCAGCCCTCCGATGCGCCTCCGTGATCTCAGGCGCGAACAGAAGACACAGAGCCAGCATCGATGGCCGTTTCTATCGCAAGCGGCGCGTTGGCCTCCATCGATTGCGACCGACCTCAGTAGTTGCTCTGATCGATGGCCTGAATGCGCCGCTCGATCATCGCGTGGACGGTACTTTTTCGGTCATCGTCCCGGTCACGAATGTCGAGCGAAGCTGTCAATCATCCCGATCGCAAAGGCGTGGAGTAAGGATCAGAGGCAGCAGTTCGGTCGCTTCTGTCACGCGCTCTCTGTCGCTTCGCTGGTGGGTTTCCTTGGGTATTGGCACTCAATCATCAGTTAGACGCGGGCGCTATTCTGAACGAGGCCTCGCTTGCGGCGATTGTGCTAACCTTTATTGAGGGCATGGATTTCATGAACGGAGAATCACTATGGGCTTTGGTGTAGTTGCGCTAATCCTGACGATTGCGATTTGTGCGTATGGCAAGCACATGAGTGACCTCGGCCGCAAGGCGGATCGCGAACGCCGGCGTCCGCGCGTTCCACGCTGATTATTGACGCGGACCGGCTTTCACTGTTCCATCTTCTGTTGAAGGCTGCACCTTCGGGTGGCCTTTTGCTTTTTATGGCCCGTTTATGTCCGAAGCCCTTGATTTGCCGGCCGCACCGGCTTTGTATTCGCGCATTCTCATAAACTCAATCCGTTTGCCGCAGCCGGTTGTCCCGACGGATCGATACGCGCAATACAAGGCGGTTCCATAAATTACAAGGTCAGTGCGAGCAAGCGTTGGCTTGGAAGCCTTGCTGGACAAGGGGCGGCGGGTTTTTGCGCGTCGCGAGGACCGTTAGCCGGCTAACGGTCCTTTTGCGTTCATTAGGTCGAAACGTTTGCGCGAGTTTCATGCCTTTATGAGATTCTCCCGTAGAGCCGTCCCGAGTTGGAGGCCGTGTAGGCGTGACGAGGCATTAACGTCTGTGTCGCTCGGAAACCTGAGGCTGGTCCAGGCGAGGCGCCAAGCCGATTGCCGTGTGAGCTTCGACTTCATCTAGAAAAGCCAGGACGGCATCTCGTTGCATCCTACCTTACGGACGCAACAAACTTTGATTGTGAACCGAGCAGCCACATTCGCCCGGCACCTCGTTAGATACGCCAGAGACATGCCTGATGACGCCGCAATCCCGCGGGGATGTCGACCTGAGCGGGAGTTCCGGCAAACGTACGATCATGGTGGAATCAGCTGCCGGATGCAACGCTATGCTGGACGAAAAGCTATGCGTTTTTGCGGAGCTTTTCGGGTTAAGACCGTCAGCCGGCTGGTCCAGGCGTCTGGATTCGGGGAGGTGACGCGCGCACTGTGCGCATCGAGAAGGGCTCGTTGTTTCAACGCGAAAGCGGATCATGATCTCGCTCGGCTCCCTCAGCCCAAGATCGAGTACGTTGCCGAGCTAAGGTCTTCGTTGCCCTCCTGAGTCGACCATTTCGTACCACGGTAGGGAACGGACTGCGTCAAACGTCCTGTCATTCGCGCGCGGGTCAGTTGTGCAGCGCTTCCTTGACTTCCGCCTGCCGTGTGTATGATGAACTAACAAAAATTACTTCAACGTGCCATGCAACGTATGACGCGGCGTCACCGCAATGTGTTGAAGAAAAAATCTCATACTGCACTCTTCGCGCTAGCGTTTTTGCCGTCGCGGGTCTGCGCTCAAGGAACCGACTTTTGCGACCTGGTGCTTGACATCGCTAGGCGGTCGGGGGCATACGGTGAAGTACAGATCATCGGCGATCCAATACGCCAATCGCTCATATCGCCGGCGTCATAACCCGGCGCCGAATGCGGCGCCCTGAAACGGTAGTACGCTACGTCTGCAATACCGACGTCCTCGATGCCGGATAATCTCGGCGTGCGCGCTGTTCGTTGAACTGAATGACCTTGCCGGTTCTAATCCATGAAGAGGCCCGTTGCGTCGGGGCGCCGCTTTTTGATTGCATGTCATGCACAAGGCGGCAAGCAGCGTCGCCAGCAGTGGGCCGTTTCTGCCACGCACGTCCTGCTGCTTTTTCCCCTGAAGGCACAGTATGGAGGCCATTTGACGCTGGCCTGCGCCGCATCACACGACAAGACGAGGTGTTGTCAACAGTTTCGTGCTAACGTTCACTCATGAAGTGATTTCGAGCGAAAAGGAATGAGCATGGATATCAGCTTTGTAATACTAGGCGCCGCAGTTGCCATGTGTGGACTTGGCGCGCTGATGGAGCATAACGCGCGCAAGGCTAAGCGGCAACGACGTCGTCTGCGCAATACTCACTAGTCATCGAGTATAGGCTTCCGCTGGGGTAGTCGCCCTTCAGTCCTGCTTGTGCCCATGAGATGTTTTGTCTGGTAAGACGACGCGTACCGGGCCGCCGGCGCGATCTACGCCGGATCTTCAACGTGCTGGCTCTTACTCGAGTTCGAGTTTTGCGAGGGCGCTGCGGGCAGACTTACAGTCGCATCGCCCATCGCCGGTTTTGCTGTCTGTACCGCCCATGTAGTTCAAGCCATGATTTATCCCAGACCGGAGGGCCGGATCTCATCCAGCCTGCGGGAACGCTTCCGCAACCAACCATGAGCAAGCCGGATTCATGTATGCAGACCATTTCCGGTCATCACCACGGGCTTGCGAGGGGCGTCGGATGTATATGCATGAAAACCTTGCTCACGGCTGGCTCAAGCTCCAGGCCGGATTGTCTGATCCTCTGATTACGGCACAGCCTTGGCAGGCTATAGTTCGCCAGCGGGGTACGCAGCACGCGAAGGCTGCCGCATTTCGTGCCTCCCTGTCCGCTGGTCGAACGCAGTCTGAGCGTCAAGGCCAATAAATTGAATCGAAGATCCTTTACTCAAGGCATCTGCGGCGAAGAGCACGGTGCGGATTTCCAGAGTTGGTCCTTCCGTCGTGTGACGTTTTGAAGCGTTCGAGGTCACCGGTGATGACCAACGCTTCGGACATCATTTGTCTGGAACGGCGCGGCAAAATATCGGCATCTCCAACCGCTTGACCAGTCTGCGCTGCACGGCGCAATCCTGTCGCTCACGGCCTTTGCCGAAAAGTCAGCGTGCGGGAAAGTCCGGCGAAATGAAGCACTCATGGAAGCGGTGCGCAGCTTATTGCTTGTAAAAAAGAATGTCATCGCTTCGGTGGCACCGCGATAATTTGAAACGACTTTCCTTAATGAATTCCACGCGATTGCGCGACAACGAGCGCTCAAATTCCGTGGAAGAAACGACACAATCGAAGGCGCGCGTGCCCGACCTCGTCCGCCTGGGTCCTGCCAAAAACGTGGACCTCAGGCCGGGCTGTGGCCGGCGGCGCCTGTTCGCGAACAAGGCGCACGACGACGTGGTGACATTCCTTTATATCAGTGGCGCCGCCTGGAACCTCCCCCCGCGCTTCGTCAAGTCTGTCCTTGATCAGGGCATGTGGCGGCCCTACATGCTCGACGATTCGATCCTGCTCCGCGGTACCTGAGCTTGCCGATGACCGTTTCGCTCGTCATCCGATCATGTTGCGGCCGGCATCGCATCCATAGCGTGCCCGAGCGGCACATCGTCTGATAGAGGCGCACGCCCCTTGCCGCGCGCTTGCGCCTGTCCTCCTTTACCGGAATGGACAGATCTGACTCCTGGGACGGCAGCGGCGCTTGACGTTGCTGACCGAAGATGTCCAGTTGCCATCCGCTGATTTGCTCGCTTCTCGCCGCGAACACGCGCTGCAGCGCGTTGTTCTCCTTGGTCCGAAATTCGGCAGCACCTGCTAGTTTTCGCCAGAGGCGAGCCATCTTCACTGAGCGCAACGCCTTGGCCGAAAGCTACCGCAAAATCGCGACCTTTTCGCCCGAACTCTCGCGTCGAGAAACTTAATATGACTACACCTATCTGCGTCAGTGACGCATCGACCTGAGTGCAGCGCACTCCATTTCCTGAGCTAGTCGCCCGGTGGGGCGTCCACCTTCTGCATGGCAGTTAAGCCAGAGCCGGCGTCGCAGGTCGCGTTGGGGAAACTGAGTTCTCCGCGACCCGCATGGCGGCTGGTCTCCTGACCAGATTGCAATTCTGTACTGACTGAGAACACGTTCGTGCGGACATCGCGAACGTCCAGACCTGCTTTCCGTCAACGGCGTAAAGCCATGCCTGACTCACGCGATCCGATATCAATGCGACCGTGGTGAGCAGGCTCTCCGAACGGGAAATCACTTGCACGTTATGTGCGGATTTCTAATCCCATTCCTCTCGGCCCGCGCAGCCGAAAAAGAAAAGCGCAACAGGAATTGCCTGGCTCGACAGACGTGAGTCTGCGGTCGGGTAGCCTCGTGTCGGCCGATGCCGGCTCGAGGATCACCAGGCGGCAGTGCTTCCCTGCGCCGGGTGAATCAACTCTCTGATCTCTAAGATCCCGGAAAGCAAAGCGTGCAGGTCCTCATCAACCCGCGGCGTCCTCTTGATAGGGGAGGATGCCGCCTTTCACGAAAACGACTGTGAAGATCCAACTGAACTTCTCGGCGCTGATGGAAAACGCGGGGCTCCCGCAACGGCTCACGAATGAACTGGCGGAGCTTTTTCAACGACATTTAACAAAAGCGCACAGCAAAACCCGCGTTACATCGAACGCCATATCAATCAAGACCCAAAAGTATCGCGTCCAGAGTCTGGTCGCCGGCTTCCGCGAACTTCGAAAAGGAGGCTTCGCCATCCAGTCGCCGTGGAACCTCGCAGAGAAACACATCGGCTATCTCGTGACCCTCTGGATCAACGAAAAGAAACAATCGCCCGGGACGGTCGAAAACAAGCTCACCTACTGGCGTACGCTAGCCGCGTGGATGAAAAAGCACCAGCTCGTCGGCACAATGGACGACTACATCAAGCGTCCCGAAGGGTATCGTCGCTATTACGTTGCGCGGGAGGACAAGTCATGGGAGGCGGCGGGAGTCGAGCTCGATGACGTGATCGCCCGACTATGCGAGCGCGACCGGTGGGTCGCCATGCAGGTTGAGCTTCAGGCGACATTTGGCTTACGTGCGCAGGAAAGCATGCTCCTGCGTCCGCTGCAGTGTCTTCGAATTTCAGGCCACCTCCAGGTAATCGATGGCACCAAAGGCGGACGTCCGCGAGCCGTTCCCATCGATGCTGAGTGGCAATACGAGGTGCTTATCCGCGCCGCAAGGCTCTCGAACCCCCGCACGGGGTCAATGATTCCGGAGCCGTGGTCATTGAAAAAGTGGTATCGCCACTTCTACCACGTCTTGCAGAAAGAGGGGATCACCCGCAGCGCCCAGGGCGTCACGGTTCATGGGCTTCGCCACGCGTACCTGCAAAAGATGTACGAGCGGACGACCGGCGTACCCGCGCCGATCAAACGGCCCGACCACCGCCCTGATCCAGCGCTTCACCAGGCGGCGATGCAGCGGCTCGTCGAGGCGGCAGGACATAGCCTCGCCGCGAAGGCGACTGCCTACATTTCGACTTTTGCCGCGGTCGAACGTCTGTCGCGGCCCGTCATTTCCGCGGAACAGGCGATAGCGGCCCTTACCGCGGCAAACGGTAACAAGTCAGAGGCGGCCAAAAACCTCAACATCTCCCGGCAGGCACTCTACCGGATCCTGGCGAAGTGCGCCCATCTGCCCACTGCGCCGCTTTCGTGTGGGGGCTTGATCGTCTTGGGCGATTCACAGGCCGACCTCCAGCGTTGACTCAGGTCGGCAACAGTCGGCGAGGCGACCGTGACAGCCGGCGGGAAAAATCAACGGAGCGGGCGCCTTGGGTATCTCGAGACGTGCTCTTTATCGGCGCGTTGACCCGACCGATTCGGTCAAATGCCGCCCATTTAGCGACTCTCCACAATTGGTGGCTCGATGAAAATGGAAAAAGCGTTGGAAAAACAAAAGAGTGGCCGACCGCGGGCAGAGCCCCTGCTTTTAACGCGTGCAGCAGGGAACGGAAACACAGCTTCTGAAAAGCCATTCGACCAGCGGACTTGTCAGTGTGTGGTACGTGACGATGACGCCGGGGCGAGCAAAGTGAGCAGTTTAGGTAACGGCTCTTCCGCGGTGGCGGTGCACGGCGCGGATGGATTCGACATGACGCATGTCTTCCCCGGTACGCGGCCGTCCAAGCCCAGCTCCAATGCCTTGAGCACCGTGAGCGCCGCCGGTTTTGCGAACTTTGTGTGTTTGGTCGGTTATTGCGTTTTTCGCAAATCAGTCCGTTTTGCCAACCAAATCAGGACCATGCGGGCGGGCAGGTTATGAACGCACGAGCCTGATCCGGCTAACACGGCGGCAGATGTTTTGGCACGCGAACGTCTGCAACGATGCGGCGCAAAGCGACTTACTGCGGACTCGCCGGACGCGAGATGTGGGATCCGTGCGCTTCCTTTCGCATGAGGGACGGCAGTGCGGCCTTTCGGACGCTGGGCAGGTCGCTCGCGAAACGTGCGAAGAGCTCGACGGCTTTGCATCTCGTTTTTTGAAAGACGGTGTTTTCATTGCGTTCTTCCGTCGCCATTCGCAGCGCAAGTCGAGTTTGGTATTGATTGGACCGCAGACGACTGCAATACAGGTGTTGCAGAAACGGCGCCTTGCTGTGATGCCCCGGTCGTATATCGTTGCTTGCCGGCACCATGCAAGATCTGCGATCCATCATGGAAGGCGCAACGACTGCGTTTGCTTGCACCTGATGTCACTGAATCGTATTTCCAGCGAATGGGGACGTGTACCTTAAAGTCGTGACGCTGACATCGATCGCCTCCTTCACGCGACATTGAGAATGAAGACAAAATCTGCTCCACACCGAGGATGCGTTGAGTTGTTGATGCGTATCAATGACTGGCCATTGCACGCGGGTCCCCCGCTGCGGTAACTGACGGCCGCTTCGCTGGTTGATGGACGCGGATCCGCAAGGGGGCGCTGTCGTGTGCCCGAATACAGGGCGGGAGCTATCGTGGTGAGGCGTTCGTATAGCTGCTTTGCCGTGATGCTTGGCTCGGTTTCAAGCCATTTCCTGTATCTTTGGTCAGGTATGTTGGAACGGATGTTCGCGAGTGCGCTAGTCGTGTGGACCGCGAGCTTTGTGGCGGGTGTTCGTCGGATTTTTCCTTCCTGCCACACTGTTCCAAGACTTGATAGGACATTCGGGCGTGATACTTCAATCGTTGTCTTCTTCGAGTCTTGTGGAGTATCAGATGCGCCACATTGCGCAACGCGTGGTTGGACTTGGCGCATTGGATGCAGCAGGTCCAACGGATGGAACGTATGAAATCGCGCATGAAGGCGATGCTTGGCTCCCGCGGGAATAGATGCTGCCCGCCGAACTCGCTCAAGCGGGGTCAAGGGAGCTTCATAGCGCCTTGACCAACTGCGCCAGTAAATCGCCGTTTGCCTTTGCCCGTCCGGAATGCTGCCAGCCCAATATGATTGCACACTGCGACTATGCGCACATAAATCGCTGAGTGAGGTAACAGCATGATCTTGCCAAGCGGTTTTCTAGCTGGTCGTCCGATTACTAGCCGTTTTTTGCGATTCTGTTGCATGGATTGCGCAGTCTAATTGCCATTTTTTAAATATCGGAATCGTAATCGACTTACTATGCCGACAGCGTATCCGCGAATTAATTTAACGCAAGCTACAGATATGCCACTCGCATATTAGATTCAAATTCATGCCGCTTTACAATTGCTGACATTGAATGACTGGTCGATTCATCTGAAGTTTCGTAAAATCGCGCAGAGCGCGGTCGCTCGATCAGCCATTAAAAAGAGGCAGTATGGGAGCGCAGGACATAATCGGGGCAGTAACCGGCGGACTCGTCCAGGGTGACCGCCTCCTTAGACTGGATAGCTCGCTGGGTAATAGTATTCTGCTCCCGCAGCGGGCTGTCGGTTATTCGCGGATTGGCCGCCATTTCGATTTCACCGCCGATGTCGTTTCCACATATGCAGCGATCGAACTTAAAATCCTGATCGCCCAGCCTGTCACGCTTTGGATGCAGCAGACTGACCGGTCCTATCTGCCTTACCACGGCTATGTACACACCGCCCGCCGTCTTGGATCGGATAGCGGTCTCACGAGTTATCAGATTGGCTTCGCATCGTGGATGCACTTTCTGCGCTTTCGCAAGGATGCGCGGATTTGGCAAGACAAGCCCGCGGACGAAATATTGACCGAAGTCTTCAACATGCATCCGCAGGCCCAGGGAGCATTTCGTTTTGTGTTGAGCAAGCCGCTCCCGTCGCGCTCGTTCTGCATGCAATACGAGGACGACTGGAACTTCGTCCACCGGCTGATGGAAAGCGAAGGCTTGTTCGGCTACTTCGAACAGGGCAGCGACGGCAAATCGCATACCCTTGTCGTCACAGACAATCTGGATACATTGCAGCCGCTTTCGCCCCAAACCGTCGAGTTCTATCGCGCGGGCACGAATAGCGAAACTGATGCCCTGGTGCAGTGGTCGGGCACGAGAACACTCCAAAGCACAACACTCACGACCCGCACCTTCGATTACAAGGCGCCGGCTTCGTCCGCGAGCCCGAAAGGCACAAATATCCCGACGCTTCCCACGCAGGGAAACCTGCCTCAGCAAGCCGAGGTATATGAATATACGGGCGCTTATACCTACGGCAATCAGGACCGGGGTGTTGCCCTCTCAAAAATCCGCATGGAAGAATGGGAATCGCGGGCGAAGCGCTTTTACGGTGCCGGCGGTGTGCGGCGGATGGACGCCGGTCGCTGGTTTGAACTGGATGACCACCCGGATCACGCCACGGATAGCGGGCAGAACAGGCAATTCGCAATTATTGAGGCAGCGTGGTTCATTGAAAACAACCTGCCGGTGTCCAGTCAGGCCGCCGATTTCCCGCACAGCCTGAAAGGCGAACTGGCGACGGTCAGATCGAGTCACGCATCTGAAGAGGGGTTGAAGGTCAGGCATGCCGATGGCAGTGAAGGCTTTTTCCTCGTTGAAGTAGAAGCGCAGCGCAAGGTTGTGCCGTATCGTAGCCCGTTTGAACATCACAAGCCGGTAATGCACTTGCAGTCGGCGATTGTCGTCGGACCGGCAAACGAAGAAGTCTATACCGACCAACTCAATCGCATCAAGGTCCGCTTTCATTGGGACCGGCTCAATGACGGCGACGAAAAAGCATCATGCTGGGTGCGGGTTGCCATGTCCGATACCGGTGGCGGATACGGAGGCGTGCATGTCCCAAGAGTCGGCGAAGAGGTTCTGATCAACTGGGTGGACGGCGATTGCGATAGGCCGCTAGTCACCGGCCGCGTCTATAACGGCGCGACACGACCGCACTGGCATTCCAACGGGTTGCTCTCTGGCTACAAGTCCAAGGAATATCAGGGCAGCGGCTACAACCAGATGGTGATGGATGACTCGACGGGCCAGAACCGCGTCCATCTCTACAGCAGCAGCACGAATGCGCATTTGCACCTGGGCTACCTGGTTGATCAGACGGCCAACACACGCGGGCCCTATCTGGGCAACGGCTTTGACCTGAAGTCCGACGCATACGGCGCAGTGCGTGCGGGGCAGGGCCTGTATGTTTCCACGCATGCGAAATCAGCAACGAGCCAGCAACTCGACGTGCGCGAAGCGAACTCGCAACTGGTGAATTCGGAAAGTATGCTTGAAGCGCTGTCTGATGCGAGCACAACGCACCGGGCGGAAAGCCTCAAGGAGGGCTACGACTCGCTCAAGTCATTCACCGACGCGATACAAGGCAGCGTTGCAGGATCAGCGTCGGGCGGCAAGACCGCAGGCGGCGGCACGGGCAATGCCAATGCATTCAAGGAGCCCGTCATGCTGTTTGCGAGTCCGTCTGGTGTTGCCCTGTCCACGCAGAAATCGGCCCATGTGTCCGCGGACCAGCACATTAACTTCGTGAGCGGTCAGAGCACGCACATCGCGACTGGCAAATCGTTGATCGCGAGCATCGCGGAAAAACTGAGCCTGTACGTACAGAACGCCGGGATGAAGCTCTTCGCGGCTAAGGGCAAGGTCGAAATTCAGGCGAACTCGGACAACATCGAATTAACCTCGCAGAAGACGTTGAAGCTGCTTTCGGCAACGGAAAAGATCGAAGCCGCCGCAAAGCAGGAGATCTTGCTGACGTCAGGAGGTGCCTATATTCGCGTCAGGGACGGCAACATCGAGATTCACGCGCCCGGCAAGATCGATATAAAGGGTGCCGGGCACTCGTTTAGCGGGCCTACGTCACATGCTGAACAAATGAACACCTGGCCAGATATGCCCAACGATGAGCAGTTTATTCTTCGTCATCGGGGCACAGGCGAACCCATGGCGAACCGAAAATTCCAGATTACGCGTGGTGATGGGACTCTTATTACCGGTCGCACCGATGCGGAGGGACGGACGGGCATACAGAAAAGCTCGTCCTACGAGCAACTCGTCCTTAAGTATCTTCCTGAGGTGGACTAATGGCCGATCAGAATCGAACTCTGGTTCACTATCACGACGACGACGACGGCTTGCCTTGCTGGTTATCTGAGACCTCGCCGGTCAGCATGACCGCGCGCGCAGAATGTCTGGTACCTCCCGACCGGATAATCCCGGTTGTGTTCGTGCCCGGTATCATGGGGTCCAACCTCAAAGCCATTGACGCGTCGAAAGCACAGCAGGTTTCGAACATATGGAGGCCAGATGCCACGAGCGCGGTCCTCAAGATCATCAAGCTCAGCCCTGCCGACCGTCAGATTGTGTTTGATCCCCGAAACACCAAGGTTGATGACGATCTGGTTGTGAACGGGACCAGAGTCGTTAAGCCCACCAATGGGTTCAGCGATGCACTGCTAAAGACTCGCGGGTGGGGCACGGTTTACTGGAGCAGCTATGGGCCATTCCTGGAATATCTCGAACGCGAGTTGAACAACGTGGTGAAGTGGAATCCCGCGTTCAAGCAGGTGCTTCCTGAAGCCAGCTGGTTGCCTTTTCAGGGGGACGGCATCAATGTCCAAAGCGACGATAAAGCCCATCCGTTGAAGCTCGGCACCGACGAATTGAAACAGGTCGGAAAATACTGGTATCCCGTGCACGCGGTCGGATACAACTGGCTGCAATCGAACGAGCAGTCCGGAAAGTACCTCGCCCGCGAGATTGACAATATCCTCGCTCACTATCGTAGTAAATGGGGAAGTAAGGCCGTTAAAAAGGTCATTCTCGTTACGCATTCGATGGGAGGCCTCGTTGCGCGCGCTGCGGTGCATCCGAAAATGGGTGACGCTCAGGACCGTGTCCTCGGCATCCTGCATGGCGCGATGCCGGCACTGGGCGCACCGGCTGCCTACAAGCGAATGAAAGCAGGCAATGAACGCGCTAGCATGTCCCCGGTTAGCTTCGCAACGTGGCTTTTCCTCGGAGCGTATGGTTGGGATGTGACGCCGGTATTGGCGCAGGCGCCTGGCGGTTTGCAGCTATTGCCGAATCAGGATTATCCGGGTGGGTGGCTGACGATCAAGGTCAATAGCGACGTTTATCGCATCGATGGCAACCCGTACAAATCAATCTATTCGGAAAGAGATAAATGGTGGCGCCTGGTGAATCCGGCGTGGTTAAATCCCGCCAACATAGGTGGCGCACTTACGCCAACGGGGCAAACACGAGCCGGCGGCGGCGACGATGTTGCGTGGGCGAAATACATGAATTGTCTGCGGAGCGCCGAGGATTTTCACGCAACGCTCCAGAATAGCTATCACCCCCAAACCTATGCATTTTACGGGGCCGATTCGGCGCACCAGTCGTGGGGGAAAATCCAGTGGAACATCGGCACTGAGCGCTATGTCATGCGTGGTCCGATGTCAGTGTTCGACACAGACGCCGAGCTCAAGACGTTGGCGCTGAATGGCAAACCCCGAAACGACGACGGTGCGGGAACGGTCGAAGCGACTGCCAATGCCTCGTGGATGGGAGACATTCACGAGCGATTCGAAATTCAGCCTGCAGGATCGAACGGTGACGGCACCGTACCGCACGAGTCCGGGCTCGCGCCCGGAAAAAACGGCAGTGCTATCGAGCAATTTGCGCTCAAGGGTTTCGATCATCAGGGTGCGTACATGACGGAAATACATGACGTGATGGCCGTGTCAAAGTACGCGATTGCCAAGATCGCGCAGAAGGCCGATTGGGGAGATGCATGAATCGTACGAGCCTTGTTGTCACAGTATTGACAGTATCATTTCTAATCCCTTTGCTGGGTTGCAGTAACCGTCAGGATCCCGCCATGAGTACATCTTCTACCACCGCCAACGCTGCGCCGCTCAGGACGGTGTGTGTGGGACGGTACACAATAGATATCCCCCATTCGGCAACGAATGTGCGTCTGGTACAAAGCTTTAAGGGTATCAACATCGATGTGTTCTACCCTGTGAATCAGCAGCAGCTTCATGACGAAGCGGCGCGTAAGATTGCAAGCGACGCCGAAGTAACCGACTTCCAGCCCAATGGGCCGGCCCCGGCGAAAACCGGACATGAGGTAACGCTTAAACTTTGAGGTAGTCTTACGCCTATGTTTAAGCCCAGCTCTAACGTGGAACCCATTGAAGTTCTGACCCAGCCCGAAC
>NZ_JBQEPV010000022.1:0-88431 GCF_052045935.1 Paraburkholderia sp. 22098
CAGTGGCGTCGAGTGCCGCATTAGCGGCACTTTGAAAAAAAGCCCGCAATTTGCGGGCTTTTCTGCGTCGTCGAGACAATGAACATCTTGCGGTCAGCCGCCGATCCAGCGCGCAATGAGCGGCATCAGCACGGGAACCACGAACGCGGTGAACACACCATTGAGACCCATGCCGAGCCCCGCGAACGCACCCATTTGCTCGCTGACCTGAAAAGCGCGCGCCGTGCCGATGCCATGCGAAGCAACGCCGAGTGCGAACCCGCGCACTTCAGGCTCGGCGATTTTCAGCGCGTTGAGAATAGCCCGGGCGAACACTGCACCGAATACTCCCGTCGAGATAACGAGTACAGCCGTCAACGAAGGAATCCCGCCGATTTCGGAAGCGACGGCCATTGCAATCGGCGTTGTCGCGGATTTCGGCGCGAGCGACGCAACCGTCTGATGCGAGGCGCCGAAGAGCGCAGCCACGGCGACCGCGGACAGTATCGCCGTCAACGAGCCGGCGACGAGTCCGCCGATCAGCGGAAACGCAAAGCGGCGCAGCTTCGGCCATTGACGATAAAGCGGCAACGCAAGCGCGACCGTCGCGGGGCCGAGCAGGAAGTGCACGAACTGCGCGCCCTCGAAGTAGGTGGCGTACGGAGTGCCCGTGATTTCGAGCAGCGCGACCAGCAACGCGACCGCAATCAACACCGGATTAGCCAGCGGATTGAAGCGCGCCTTCGCATACAGCGTCTGGGCGATCAGGTACGCGATCAGCGTGATGGTCAGGCCGAGCAATGGGCTCGCTGCGAGATAGACCCAGAGTGCGCCGAGCTTCGGTAAGGCGGTCATTGTGCGGCCTCGCGGTTGGCGTCATTGTGCAACTGCCGGCGCATCAACGCGCGCGTGACGAGCGCGGCCACCGCAATCGCGAGAGTCGTGCTGACGGCAATCGACACGATCACCGCAATGGCGTCGCCGCGAATGCGGCTTGCCGAGACCATGATGCCGACGCCTGCCGGCACGAACAGCAGCGACAGGTGCCGCAACAGTTCGAGCGCGGTGGGTTCGATCGCATCGGCTGTCTGCGGACGCATCATGACAAAGCCGAACAGCAGCAGCATGCCGATCACGGGACCCGGCACCGGCAAATGAAACACGTAAGACACACCTTCTCCGAGGCATTGAAAAGTAAGCAGGGCAGCCAGCGCGGCAAGCATGTAGATCTCCAGCAGGAAACGGAAATGCGGCCATTGTGTACCATGCAGATAGTTCCGTGGACCCCGCGAGCAGATTGCGGCGAGCCTTGCGTACAGAAAGTTCTCCATCAATGACTTGTTGCAGGACGACAGCCATGCAAATCGAGCCGTTTCAAATCGCCGTACCGGACGAGGACATCGACGATCTGCGTCGACGCATTCGCGCGACACGTTGGGCGCCCGCTACGCCGTCTGCCGCGTGGCAGCAGGGTGTCGATTCAAACTGGTTGCGTGAGCTCGCCGACTATTGGGCCGGTCAGTTCGACTGGCGCGCGTCGGAACAGCGCCTGAACCGGCAGCCGCAATTCGTGGCCGACGTTCAGGGGCAGCGCGTGCACTTCCTGCATCGGCGCGGTACGGGACCGGCACCTTATCCGCTCGTCGTTACACATGGCTGGCCGGGCTCGTTCGTGGAGTTCGAGGCGTTGATCGAGCGGCTCTGCGAACCGGCGGCGTTCGGCGGCGATCCCGCTGATTCGTTCGATGTGGTCGTGCCTTCTCTGCCGGGCTTTGCTTTTTCGCCGCCGCCCGCGCAGTCCGGCATGTCCGCGTTTCAGGTCGCGGATCTCTGGACATCGCTGATGCGCGGCCTCGGTTATCAGCACTTCGGCGCGCAAGGGGGCGACCTCGGCGCCGGTGTGTCGGTTGCGCTCGCGGCACGGCATCCGCAGATGGTCGACGGTATTCACCTCAATTTTCTGCCTGGGTCGTACGAGCCCGCAATCGGGGCGGCCCAACAACCGTTGACGCCGGAAGAAGAGCGCTTTCTGCGTGAGAGAAACGAGTGGGTAGCGCTCGAAGGCGGCTACGCGCACATGCATGCAACGAAGCCATTGACGGTCGCAGCTTCGCTGAACGATTCGCCGGTAGGGCTCGCCGCTTGGATCGGCGAAAAATTCCGCGCATGGAGCGATTGCGAAGGCGACGTCGAACGGGTGTTTTCAAAAGACGATTTGCTGACCAACATATCGCTCTACTGGTACACGCAAAGCATTGGCCCGGCGATGCAGATGTATTGGGAGAACCGCCTCGCGCCGATGCGATTTGCCGATGGGCAACGTGTCGTGCCGCCCGTCGGCTTCGCGCGTTTCCCGAAGGAGATCAGTCGTCCGCCGCGCAGTTGGCTCGAACGAACCTTCAACGTGGTGCAATGGACCGACATGCCGAGCGGCGGGCATTTCGCAGCCATGGAGAAGCCGGACCTGCTCGCCGCCGAAATCCGCGCATTCTTCCGGCCGCTGCGGACGTAACGCATTGAATGATGCGCGAAGAGCCGCGCGTGGCTGTCGTGGCAGTTCATCGGATGGCCGCGCTGAATGTTCGACGAAGCATGCGTCGCGTGCTTGTGGATAAACATTGTGCGAGGTTCGGCAAAGCGATGAAACCGCCGGAGGCCTGCGGGCGGCGTCTAGACGCCGAACCGGTGCGAGCAGACATGCACGGTCCTACGCAGACGATGCCTCATGAAAGCCGTGATAGCGGAAGTCGCGCGCGTCCACCGGTTCGTCAAGGCGGACGGCGGCGCCCACCGACAGCAGCGTCTCCACCGTAACACTGCGGTTCGATACAAACGTCCATTCCGCCGATGCGGGTGGCACATCCGGAGTCGCGCGCACTCGTTCGAGAGCCGCAAGTAGTTCGCTGCTTCGCGGCGCATGAATAACAAAGCCTTCGTTTGCAAGCGACGCATGAGTAATCGCCAACTCGTGACATAAACGCATACGAAGCGGCGCTTCATTTTCCGCTGTGCGGCGCGATAGTTCGATCAGCCGCCGCGTCGTCTCGTCCACCAACACACCGTGCCGCTGCAACGGTTTCGTATTCCATGCCTCGGGCGGACACGCCTTGTTTGCAGGCGTCAGCGAGACGAAAGGATTGATCTCCGCCGGATAGATGCGGCACACGAGTGGCCGCTCTTCATAGATGCCACACAGCATGTCGGCGCGAAGATTCGGACATGGACCCGCGAACGCGGCCGCGAGAATGATCGACACGCGCACGGGCAGCGAACCGCTCGCCGCGGGTGTCGAGCGCGCTTTTCTATAGTCCGCTTGCGCATTGGGCGGCTCGGGATCGGCCGGCCACGGAATCGCCTCGCAAATCAATTCCATCTGTCCGCCTCGCGCGAGCCAGTCGCTCGCCTCGGTCAATGTCAGCGGCAAGCGCAAGTCGTGGCAGCACTTGCCGCACGCGGTGCATTCGAAGTCGATGTCGTCCACGCGAAAGTCCTTTTTTAATTCGACGTTCGGCTTGGTCGCGCGAACGGCGAACTTCTGACAGCAGACTGCAGAAAAAAGTATCGCGCAAAAATCCTTGACACTGCCCGCCGAATCTCTATAGTTCACCACATGGTGAAGTGTCCAGTCAGTCAACTCGATCGTACTTTTTCCGCGCTGGTAGATCCGACCCGGCGGGCCATCCTCGCTCGTCTGGAGCGAGAGCCGGGCCTTTCCGTCACGGAAATCGCGCGCCCGTTGCCGCTCAAGCTGCCGGCCGTCATGAAGCATCTCGACGTGCTGAGCGACGCCGGCCTCATCACGCGCGCCAAGCATGGCCGCACCGTGTCAGTCGATCTGGTTGCCGGCCCAATGGAAGAGGCCATGGCGTGGCTTAAACGCTATGAACGCTTCTGGTCCGCGAGCCTCGACCGGCTTGCCGATTTTGTCGAAGGAGGAGAGTGAGCGATGCAGAAGCCCAGTTTAACTATCGTGCGCCGCCTCAAGGCGCCGCCGCAAAAAGTGTACGCAGCGTGGACGAGGCCGGAGTTGATGGCGCGCTGGTGGGGACCTGACGCCGGCCCGGTGTTGAGCGCCGAAGCCGATCCGCGTGTGGGTGGCCGGTTTCGCGTGGTATTCCAGACGCTCGACGGCGAAACGCATGACTGCCGCGGCGAATATCAGGAAGTCGAGCCGGACCGTAAGCTCGTCTTTACGTGGGAATGGGTAACGTTGCCCGAGCGGCGCTCACTTGTCAGCATTACGTTCCGGCCGATCGACGATGGCACGGAAATGAACTTCACCCACTCGCAGTTCTTCGACGAAGCCGCACGCGACGGTCACGATGCCGGGTGGAAGGGCGCGTTTGAGAAACTGGATGCATTGATTGCGGAACTCGGCAATACGGAACGTTGAAGGGGCAGCATCGAATGAAGTGAACCATCACGGAGACGTAAAATGAAGCTTTACTATGCGGAGTCGCTAGCGCCGCGCAAGGCATGCGCAGTGGCTAAATATTTAGGGTTGCCAATTGAATACGTCTATGTCGATCTGGGCAAAGGCGAGCACACTGCGCCCGCTTATCTGGCGCTCAATCCGAACGGGAAGGTGCCGTGCCTTGTCGATGGGCAAAGAAGCATCTGGGAAGCGGACGCGATCATTTGCCATCTCGCGCAACGAGAGCAATCGCCATTGTGGCCGCAGAACGCCGAGCAGCAGACCGACGTGCTGCGTTGGCTAAGCTGGAATAGCCAGCACTTTTACCGCCACGGCGGTTTGCTTTACTTCGAACACCTGATAAAACCGGCAATTGGTCTGGGCGCGCCTGACAGTGCGAAAGTCGCGGAAGCACAAGGGTGGTTCCGCAAACATGCGGGCGTTCTCGACCGGCATCTGAAAGGGCGTAAATGGTTGCTTGGCGATCAGATGAGCATCGCTGACTTCTCGGTCGGCGTCACGCTGCCTTATGCGGCAAGCGCGAACATGCCGCTAGACGAGTTTCCCGAGGTAATGCGCTGGCACGATCGGCTGAGCGAGCTTGAGGCGTGGCGCGATCCGTTTCCTTTGAGGCAGGCCCAGGCGGTTGCGGCCTGAGACGTTCAGCTGCGGTGCGATCGTTGCATCGACGGTGACGTGCACCACGTCACCGGTCTTAGCGCGGGTCGGCAATGCGCCGACTCGCGGCCATGTGCCCCACGACCCATTCACACACCGGTCTTTTTGTGCGCTGCGCTGAACTCAATAGCTAGTACAAAAATCGATTCGCAATTCGTTATTTGCGTCCTGCTCGCCTTAGCACATCCGGCATTGAAAAATAAAAGAGTTTTTCGTAGTCCAATCCGGAAAAACCGCTATTTAGAGTATTAACTCGGATCGATTACGCCCGGCAACCAACTCGCATACATCGCGTGGCAATTCAGGAAAGATTGTGAAAGGAAGTTGACACGATAACGTTTGCCAAACTAGGCTACGCACTGTCGTCGAAAACTGATCCTGGTTTCCGGTTCTGCCTGTAAGGTCCGGTGGGCGGCGCTTTGCCCGGCGATCATCAGAGCGTAGCCATTACGTTTCTGAAAGCTTTGTAATAAACAAGCATTTCAATCTTAAAATCAGCCAATTAGTGCTGAGGACGTAACACGTCCATATTCTGGCTAGCAATTCGGTGCTAGTGCGGGAGACCTTTGTCGCTGAAAAACAGAAACACGGCTCAAGTGGCTCAACGCACTTCTTTATACCGATATTGTCAGTCGAGGATTAAAATGCGTATAAATTTCCGATCGCAGGTGCAGTGCCTGGCGTTAGCCGGAATAATGGTAACGGCCGGGTGCGGTGGAGGAGACGGCTCTTCGTCATTGACGAGTAAATCCGCACAGGGGCCGGCGGGCGCGTCCGAAGTCGCTCAGGTGCCGCCCGCAAGTGCAGTGCTCGCGGATACGTCGATCGACAAGACCGTGCAGCCGGTCGAATTGCCGAACACTGTCATGCCGGTCAACTACAAACTGTGGTTCCGGCCCAACCCGGCGCTGTCGTCGTTCGACGGTCGCGCAGACGTGCAGATCAAGGTGCTTAAAGCCGTCAATGCGATCACGATCGCAGGCCATCGCGTCAAGTTCACCAACGGCACCATTACGCTTCAACCGGGCAACATCGCGTTGATCGCCACGCCGCAAGACGACGGCGACTTCTATCAGCTTCGGCCCGTGAGCGGTCAGATCGCCGCCGGCAACTACTCGCTCCACATGGAGTGGAGCGGCATCATCAACTTCAAGAGTTATGACGATCCGGTCGCGAAGACGGGCGGCAGTTGCGGCGACGATCATTACCCCGGCTGCTCTGCAGCGGAGGGCGTATTCCGCGTCGATCTGAAGGCGACCGACGGCACCACGAGCGGCGCGATCCTCACGCAAGGCGAGTCGAATCTGGCCCGGCAATGGTTCCCGGGCTGGGACGAGCCGGCTTTCCGGCCCACCTATGAGGTGAGTGCGGAGGTGCCGCAGAACTGGAACGTCGTGTCGAACGCGGCGGAAAAACCCGCGGTGAATGTGGATAGCGGCTACAAGCTGGTGTCGTTCGAAAAGACGCCGCCGATGCCTTCGTATCTGCTCTTCTTCGGCGGCGGACAGTTCGACATTCTCGAAGACGACTTCACGAGTCCGCTGCCTGACGGCAAGGGGCTGCATCTGCGCATTTTCACGCCGCCGGGCATGCGGGACTGGGCCAAGCCCGCGATGCAGCAGACCAAGCAGGCGCTGGATTACTACTATCGCTACACCGGCATCCCGTTGCCGCTCACGAAGTTCGACACGGTGGCCGCCAATGACGCGTTCAAGGAAGAGAAGGACCTGAACTTCGGCGGTATGGAGAACTGGGGCGCCATTCTCGAATTCGCCGACGACATCCTGCCCGCGCCGGGCACGACCATGTCCGACTATGGCGTAACTGTGCTCACGCACGAAGCGGCGCACCAATGGTTCGGCGATCTGGTCACGCTCGACTGGTGGGACGATGTGTGGCTGAACGAATCGTTCGCAACGTTCTTCGAAAACAAGACGAAGGTGCGTTTCTTCCCGGACCGGTTCAGCTGGGTCGACGACGTGAAGAACAAGTATGCGGTGATCAACGCGGACCTGAAGTCGACCTCGTTCCCGGTGCAGCCGAACTTCAACGGCTGGGCGTCCAACGACTTCGTGCTGAGCGCGAGCGCGTTCACGTACGACAAGGGCGGCCATGTGCTGAAGATGATCGAAAACTATCTCGGCGAGGAAACCATGCGCCGCGGTCTGCAGCAATATCTCGCCGACTATTCGCTTGGCAACGTCACGCCGAAGCGTCTGTGGGATGAGCTGGCAAAGGCGAGCGGCGAGCCGATGGTCGCGATCGGCGACAGCTTCGTGCGGCAAACCGGCGTGCCGTTGATTTCGCTCGACACGCAATGCGATCTGACGACGAACCAGACCATCGTGACGCTGAAACAGTCGCCGTTCCCGAATCAGAACCAGTATCCGGGGACGCAGTGGACCGTTCCGCTGACGCTCGCGTATGGCGACGGACTGACCTCGCGCAAAACGCTCGCGCTGAAGGACCCGCAAACGCAGGTGCGGCTCAACGGCTGCTCAGCGGTGCTCGCGGACCCGAGCGGTCTCGACTACTACGTGACGAACTACAGCAACAACGCGTGGAGTCAGTTGCTCGCACAGGGCAATGCGCTGAAGGATCCTGTCCTGCTGACGAGCTTGCAACTCGAAGCAAAACTGCTCGTGGCACACGGTCTTGCGGACCCGTCGCGTGAAACGAGCATCGGCTCGTTCAGTTCCGCTAACGCCATGGTTGCCCGTCAGTTGCTGAAGACGCCGGCGCCGACGACGCAGTCGCTGCGTCCGACGATCCGCTATCAAGGCAAATTGCGGCAAAAGGCGCAAGGGGAGTAACGCGCCAAGCCGGCGGCGAACACCAGTCTGTTAGCCGCCAACAGTACAGTGGCCCGCATCGTTCACGCGATGCGGGCCACTGCGCTTTTGCAAGCGAGGTCAGCGTTACCGCATTACCGGGCAAATCCGCTTAACGTATGGGCAAGCGGCCCCACTAAGCGATAGCACAATGGCGCCGAAATCTCGTCGATGTACGCCACTCGCGCCTGCGCGTGTCAGCAAAAGGCGCGCAGCCGCGCCCGAGCGCTCCGGTGAGAATGTGTGACTCCTGTGCGCGCCGGACGTGGCGTTAAACATTCCTCGTTTAGTGGATGGCGCAACCATTTCTGGCGCCGCTCGGCGCAGCTATTCGGCGCGAGGCGTAAACGGCAAGCGCGGCAAGCGCGCCGCGCATTCAGTTAACCGGCCTGCAGGCGCGAAATTTGCATAGTACTGAGCCCCTGGCGCATTCTGCCGACCGATCATCAAGGCTGGCGGCGCTTTGCGCCCGCTCCTACGTCAGTTGAAAGGCCACTGCGTTGTTGTATATGCATGGGCGTTGAACGTTTTACCCGGGTTTCAGACGCGAATGCGCGCTGCCGAACAGACGTCGGCAGCCGCGCCGCGTGTTGTTGTCGCTACCGGACGAGCGAGTTACATTCTTCCAGCAGCGTTTGCATCGACCGTGCGAAATAGTGAGACCCAGCCTGATGGAGCGTCAGACGGAAGAATTCCGGAGCGTATTGCGATGTATAACGATCCCGACTTGCCTCCAGTCCGCGGACATGGAGACGATGCGCGCTTCGATAGCGGCGATGTGGAAGACCCAGGCGTGACGCCCCGCTTCGGACGCCTCGCGCTATGCGTAGCGGCGGCGAGCGCGCTCGCGTTCGGCGTGGTGGGCACCGTAGCCTACGGCGTCTGGTTCAATAGCGACCAGCAGACGTATGCCGAGGCCATCGCCCGCGCGCGCCAGGCGTTGCGCATGCCCACGCCCAACAACATGGCGTCGGCGCTCGCGAAAGCGTCCGCGCAGGCAGACACTGCGCTCGCGACCAGCGCGCAGGCTGCACCGCCTGCAGCCGCTATCGTGGGAGCACCGCTCGTGACATCCGCGATCAGCGCCCCGGCACCGGCACCGGCACCGATGCAGGCACCGACACAGAGTCCCGGGCCCGTCACCAGCACGCCCGCAGACGCGATTGCACTGCTCGACCTGCCGGCGGTTCCCGCGAAGTCGCCGGTGTCTAGCACGGAGAGCCGGAAGCCGTCGGTGTGGTCCGGACAGATCAGCCGTCCGGAGGACGAAGAGGAAGTGCTCGCGGATAATGCCGAGGCTATGCCGTCGGGCACGGAAACCGGCGCGGCCGTTTCGCCTCGCTCAATGCAACGTACTGCCGCCGCGGCAGATCCGGCCTCGCCGCAGCTGGCATCAACACGTCCCTCGCGAGCGGCGAAATACGCGCAGCAGGAGCGCCGCGCTTCAGGGACCAGCGCACGACGTAAGCCCAATCTGTTTGCAAGAATGAGCTCCTTCTTTCGACGCGTAAGCTACCGACAACATGGCAGCGGAAGTCAGCAAGACCCCTACTCGCATCCCTGAAACGCTTTTTGCGTTGCCCCGGGAATCCGGCCGCGCCAACGGATGGCGTCTCACGCCCGGTCCCGCAACCGTCGCCGTGGCGTCGCTGCTGTGCCTGCTGATCGGCCTGCTGTATCTGGCGTTGCAGATCAGAACGGTATTCGCTGATCAGGTCAAACAGGAATATGCGGGTCTCGTGCTCGAAGCCGTCGAGCGAGCCGAGACCGCGCGTGCGCGCGTGGGCGTATGGGACCAGGTGCCGCACGCTCACGATGCCGCAGCGGAAGGCTACGGGCAGGCGCGCGCCGAATTGACGCGGCGTCTCGCGTCGCTAGCCGCGCTCGTGAACGCGAGTCCTGCGAATGCGCCGCGTATTCCGTCGTCGGTGTTATTGCCCGACGCGACGTTCGGCGAAATGGACAGGTTGCTCGGCGACGCGTCGTCCTACTGGCACACACAACGCGATACCTATAGCGCGGACATGCGCAAGCGAATCACGGGGATCGCGCACATGCTCATCGCGGTGGCGGCGCTGCTTTTCTGCCTGCTGATTACGGCGCTGGGCATGTATGCCAAACGCAACCGGCAGTTGGCCGGCCAGTCGCACGAATTCAAGCACGCAGCGCTGCACGATCCGATGACCGGGCTCGCGAACCGGCGCAAGCTTTTCGCCGCGCTGGAAGAGGCCGCTGCCCAGGCGTCGATGTCGGTCAGCCCGCGCAAGATGGCCGTGCTGTATGTGGATCTCGACGGCTTCAAGAAGGTCAACGATTCACGCGGTCACCGTGTGGGCGACGAGTTTCTGGTCGCAGTGTCGCGGCGTTTTCGCGAATCGGTGCGCAAAGAAGACGTTGTCGCGCGCATTGGCGGAGACGAATTCGCGGTGCTGGTTCAGGAGTTCGCCGAGCAGGAGGAGTTGCGGCAGATCGCGCAGCGTCTGATCGCCTGCGTGGCCCGCACCGACGAACAAATGGGCATGGGCATGGTTCGCGCGAGCATCGGTATAGCGAGCTACCCCGATCTCGTCGACGACTATTGCCGCCTCGTCGCTGCCGCCGACGAAGCAATGTATCGTGTCAAGCGAAGCGGCAAGAACGGCTTCGCGTTTGCCTCGCGCGCATCTGAGGCGCGCGTCGGGTAGCTCGGGCGTTGCGCCTTTAAGCGAAGCGGCTGCACTTTTAATGAACCGTCTGCGCCTTCGCGGCGCAGGCCATTCATTACCGCCATTCCAGCCATCACGCCGTCAATCCATCACGCGGTTCGCGCCAACTCGCCCACACCCGCATTGAACGTATCTTCGCTGCGAACTCGCCGTGAGTTCGCCGGGGCTGCAGTTCTTGCGCGGACAGGCGCCTTGCGAACACGCGTATCGGGCACCGCAAGGTGAGCGTCGACGAGACCCGCATATAACGCAAGATAGTTCGCTGTCGACACGTCCCAGCCCGAGTCGCGGTTCATCGCATTGCGCTGCAACGCATGCCACGACGCGGGCCGCACGAACGCGGCCAACGCACGGCCGAGCGCATGCACGACGTCGTGCGGATGCTCGCCATCGAACAGGAAGCCGGTCGCGCAATCTTCGTCTCGCGCTTCGTGCGGCGCGTAATCGACGATCGTATCCGCGAGGCCGCCCACGCGCGAGGCCACCGGGATCGTGCCGTAACGCATCGCATAGAGTTGCGTGAGTCCGCACGGCTCGAAGCGGCTGCCGTGCAGCAGAATGTCCGCGCCCGCGTGCAGCATGTGCGCGCGCGGCTCGTCATAACCGATCTGCACACCCACACGCGCCGGCCACGCGGCGGCGAGTTCCTGCATCGCATGTTCGAGTCCGCGTTCGCCTTGTCCGAGAATTGCGAACTGCAGACGCGGATGCTCTTCGAGCAGTCGGGGCAGCGCGTGCACCACCACGTCGGCCAGTTTCTGTTCGGTGAGACGGCTGCCTATCGCAACGAGCGGGGCGAACGGGTCGCGCGTCAGACCAAATGCCTGTTGCAATTCGCGCTTGCATGCCTGCTTGCCGGCGGTGTCGTCGACGGAATAGGGGCGGGCGATGTATTCGTCAGTGGCCGGATTCCACACGGACATGTCGATGCCATTCACGATGCCGCTCAGTTTTCCTATCTGTGCCTGCAGCACGCCTTCCATTCCGTGGCCGAAGTGCGGTGTGAGAATTTCGCGTGCATAGCGCTGACTGACGGTCGTCACGCGATCCGCATGGACGATCCCCGCCTTCATCATGCTGAGCGAACCGTAGAACTCGATGCTGCGCTCGTCGCTCAGTGCAGGCGCGAGCAACTCCGGCGGCACACCGATCCAGCCGCCCATCGCGAGCGGATGATTGCCCTGGAACGCGAGGTTGTGAATCGTATAGACGCTTTTCGCGGCGACGCCTGCGAGCCGCATGTAAAGCGGCGTGAGCCCTGCATGCCAATCGTGCGCGTGCACGATGTGAGGGCGTTTCAGGTTGCGAACGCCGCGCGCGACACGCGTGGCCGCCGCCGCCAGCGACGCAAATCGCGTGAGGTTGTCGAGATAATCGTGCCCTTGCGGGTCACGGTACAAGCCTTCGCGCGCAAAGAGGTGATCCATTTGAAGCAGCAGCACCGTTACGCCGCTATCGGGCATGCGGGCGCGCAGCAAACGCGCGTCGCCGCCCGGCAGACCGGTCATCCGCGCAACGTAAGTGACATCGATGGCACGCTCGAGGGCGTCCGGATAAGCAGGCATCAGAATCGAGACGTCGACGCCGGCATCGCGCAAAGCTGCGGCATAGGCGCTGACCATGTCGCCGAGTCCACCCGACTTGGCGAGCGGTAGGGCTTCGGAAGCGACAAGTAGTACGTTAAGCGGCAAGGTGGCCCCCAGAGGACGCGTTTTTGCACTTGTGCAGTGCGGCGGATTCACAGGGCCAACTAACAGCAAGCCGTGTGCCCGGCGCCTGCATTGGGTTTGCGGCTGGCTCACGGCCATGCTGCAGTGCGTGGCGTTCGCTCTCCGACGCACCCGGTCCGTTCGGGCCAGGCTTTTCTTCATGCAAATGTAGTTTTGACCTCCTGAATTGCCTGTCGAAAACAAAAAAGCCGTCGCGTGAGGCGACGGCTTTCAGTAGGCGCAAGGTGCGCTCGATTCAATGCGCCGATGCGTGCGTATGCTCGACGCGTCCGCTCTGCGTCATCGCACTGACAATGATGAATACGACGATGTTGACCGCCAGCGCCCCGAAGCCGATGTTCACGTCTTTCAGCGCGTCGGGCAGGAACGGCATTAATTGCCCGATCGTCAGATGCATGGTCGTGGTAATCGCCACCACGGCGACGCCCGCAACGATGCCGCAAAACGCGCCCTGTTTGGTCGCGCGATTGCGCGGGAAAAGGCTGCAGATAACCGCTGGGAAAAGCTGCGTGACGAAGCTGTAGCCCATCAGCAGCAAGGCGACGATGGTTTCGCCGCCGTGCAGCGTGAAGGCGACCGCCACGAGCGCGACGACCGGCACCAGGATTCGCGCGAGATTGGCAACCGTGGCGTCCGTCGCGTTGCGGTTCACCATGCCGCGATAGACGTCGTTGGCGAGCAGCGTGGATGCCGAGGTGAGGATCATCGAGCCCGGCACGAGCGCCGTCAGAATGCCGGCCGCGCCGATCACGCCGACGAACCAGGGGTCGAAGGTCTGCAGCGACAGGCGGAACAGCGACAGGTCGATGTCGCCGCCCTTCAGACCCGGCACCTTCAGCGTCGCGGCAAAGCCCACGAAGAACACGAACAGCAGGATCAGCTGGTAGAGCGGCAGCACCATCGCATTGCGGCGGAAAATGCGCTCGTCCCTGGCGGTGAATATCGAGCCAAAGGTGTGAGGCCACATGAAGAAGCCAAGCGCCGTCAGCAGCACGGTGGACTGGAACCAGGTGACGCTCGAACCCTTGGCGGGGAAGGTCAGAAAGCCGGGACGGGCGGCGTCGATTGCATGGAACATTTCGCCGAGGCCGCCGTAGTAGTGCAGCGGCAGATAAATGCCGAGGAACAGCACGATTGCCAGAATCAGCAGATCCTTCACGACCGAGTTCCATGCGGAGCCGCGCACGCCGGACACGATCACATACACCGTGACCACCGCCGCGCCGATCCAGATCGCAGCGGTCGACGAGATCGCGCCATAGGAAGCGGTTGCGACGATGATGCCCAAGCCCTTTAACTGCAGCACGAGGTAGGGGATCAACGCGGCCACGCCGACCAGCGCGACGAGTGTGCCGAGCGCGGGGCTATCGTATTTGCGGCTGAAAAAGTGCGGCTGCGAAACGAGATGGTGCTGTTTTGCGTAGCGCCAGATCGGCGGCAGCATCCAGTAGGAAAGGATGTACGCGAGCGTGCCGTAGGCGAGAATGTAATAGACAGGCGCGCCCTTGCCATAGGCAAAACCGCTGCCGCCGAGGAACGTGAAGGTCGTATAGATTTCGCCGGCCATCAGCAGGAACACGAAGGCGGTGCCGAAGCTGCGGCCGCCCACAGTCCACTGTTCGAGGCTCATGTCATGGCCATGCTTCGCACGCACGCCGAGAAAGAGCGCAAAGAGCGTAATGGCTGCAATGATAACGAGTGCGCTCATGGCCGGACCTCCTCGCCGTCAGCGGCGACGTGCCGGTTCGAAGCGTCGAGCCGGTACACGATCGCCATGATGATCGAACTCAACACCACCCACGCGACGATCCAGCCCAGCACGAACGGCATGCCGAGCACGAGCGGCTCGACCCGGTTCACAAACGGGACACCGAGCAAAATGCCGATGAACGGCAGCGCGGCGAGTACACGAAGCAACATGGGGCAACTCCTCGAACTGTAAGTACGTCTCGTTGAAAGTGCGGCTTCGCTGGCGACTGTATGCCGGATGCTTCGGTCCCGTAAAGTAAGTCAAAAAAGTGTAGGCTTTTCGAAAGTTGCGGACGCATCGATCGGCGCATCGAATGTGAGCTCGTGTTGCGCCGCAATGTGCGACGCGCGCGAGTGGAAGTCGGGATGCATCCAGAACATTCACGCCTTTCTATATAGGTTCGCGTTCTACCGGGTTCATATCGCGCCGCGCTATGATCTCGCCACGCAACGCGCGCAGGTCTGAGGCTTCGGCGCTTCAGTTCAACTACACGGCGCGGCGCACCAGTGTGCAGCAGTCGCAGTGCCTGGGCCGCCGCTCGACACGGATCGCATATGGTCGAAAGTCTGATCTCGGACATTCTGTTCGGCTTTACCGGGCTGATCAGCATCATCAACCCGATCGGCATTGCATTTGTCTTTCTCGACCGGACCGCCTCACTGACCACCGAGGAACGCACCGCACTCGCAAGAAAGATCGCGATCAATGTCGTGTGCGTGCTACTGGTGGCGTTTTTTATCGGCACACCCATTCTGCATTTCTTCGGAATTTCGATGCAGGCGCTGCGGATTGGCGGCGGACTTGCTGTGGCGGTGGGCGGCTGGCAAATGCTGAATGCGCCCGATACACAGCCCGCCGAACAGCCGACCGTCAAGCGCGTGGATGCCGAGAACGCGAAGGCGAGAGCGTTCTTCCCGCTGACCATTCCATTGACCACCGGACCGGGCTCGATTGCCACGGCCGTCGCGCTGACCGCGAACCGCACACATAAGCTGTCGGAGTTCGTGCTGTCGAGCATCGCGTCGGTTGTGATCTCACTCGCGGTCGCGCTCACGGTCTATCTGATCTACAGCCGTGCCGTCATCTTCGCGCGGTACCTAGGCGTTGAAGGTACCAAGGTAGCGATGCGCGTTTCGTCCTTTCTGTTGCTGTGCATCGGCGTGCAGATCATGCTGACCGGTTTCTCGGAGTTCCTCATTCCGATCGCGACGATGCAGTCGGCGGCGAACCGGTAATCGATGCGGTACTCAGACGGCAGCCCCGGAGTCGAGTCCATGCGTCGCAAAAGTCTATTGCGCGAAACGGGTAGTTCGCCGAGCGCGCATCGCCTATAGTTCGGCGGCACTGCGTGTAGTTTTACAACATCGCGCGTGCCATCTCCTCTGGCAGCACCTGGCGTCGAGCCGCATTACTTCGAGCCGCATTACTTCGAGCCGTCCGCAGTTCGCATTGCGTCATGCAGTGCTCATGCTTTGCCCCATACCGCGTCACACGAACTCACGCCAATACAATGAGACTACACACAAAACTGGTGGCCGCTCTTGCGGTGGCAAGTCCGCTTGCATATGGTCAAACAAGCGTAACGCTATATGGCCGTCTGGATGCCGGCGTCGAATATCTGAATCACATTAACAACGGCACGGGCGGAAGCTCGAACCGCTGGCGCGCCGAAGGCGGCGATTGGGGCACCAGCATGCTGGGTCTCAAGGGCAATGAAGAACTGGGCGGCGGACTGAAAGCGATCTTCACACTGGAGACCGGTCTGCAGGTGATGGACGGCACGACGAGCGGCGGACGGCTCTGGTCGCGGCGCGCCTTCGCCGGACTCAGCAGCCAGCAATGGGGCACGTTGCAAGCGGGTCGTAATCTTTTCATCGACAGCGACGGCGTTTGGGAATTCGATCCGTTCGTGCAGCAGGCGTTTTCGTCGGCGTCGCTCGTGCGGGGTCGCAACTGGCAGCAGACCAGCAATAACGTCGAGTACCACAGCCCGGTGTTCTGGGGCTTCGACGTGCAGGCGCAGTACGCGTTCGGCAATCAGCCGGGTGCCTTCAACAGCGGCGCGAGCGGCGAGTTCGGCCGCTCGGACGGCATCATGCTGACCTACCATTCGCAGCTCTTCGACGTGCGCGGCATCTACGACGAACTGCGCGACAGCAACGGCCGCTTTTCGAACATTTTCCAGAGTTCGCGCGAGTACTTCGTGGGCGCGAACGTGCATTTCGACGCGGTCAAGATTCAGGGCGCCTATACGCATTACTCGGCGCCGGACTCGCCGGCGGGCGTCGCCGATACCGCCGACCACTACTGGCTTGGCGCGACATACAACTTTCAGCCGCGCTGGGCCGTCACCGCGGGCGGCTATTACGTGAAGGTCGGCGACGGCGGCGGCGACGCCGCGCATGATCCCTCGGGCCACGCGATGATGTACGTACTCGGCACCACGTACAACCTCTCGAAGCGAACATTCCTTTACGGCACGGTGGGTTACGTGCGCAACAGCAGCAACGCGAACTTCTCGCTCGAAGCCTCGCCGCGCGATTCGACCAGCAACACGAGTCCGCTCGTCGGCGAATCGCAGACAGGCGCCTATGTCGGCATGCTGCATCAGTTCTGACGCGCGGCCTGATTGTCAGGCAGGGGCGTTTCGTTTAATCGCATATCACACGCTTCATTTCATTACCGGCATTACCGCATCAACAAGTTTTGAACCACGCCTCACAAGGGATAAGAACATTGACTCCACAAGACTCTCTCGGCGAGCGCGCCGCGAGCGGTGAGCCGTCGACCATGACGCGCCGCCGCTGGCTGCAGGGCGCGCTCGCGTTGACGGCTGCGGGCCTGACCGGCTCGCTCACGCTCAAGGCACTGGCCGACGACTCGTCGTCCGCTCCCATCGACACCTTCATGACGTTGTCGCAATCGCTGACCGAAAAGTCCGCGCTCGATCGCGACGTCGGCACCCGGCTCTTTGCCGCGCTGCAGAAGTCCACGCCCGAACTCGCGCAGCAATTGCCGAAGCTCGCGGGCGCGCTCGCCGCCGGTTCCGCCGATGCCGCTGAACAGGCGCTTGCGCTGAAGATCATGGAAGCGTGGTATCTCGGCACCGTCGATGACGTCGTCATTACCTATGAGCAGGCGCTCATGTTCGGCGTGGTATCCGACACGCTGATCATCCGCTCGTATTGCCCGAACAAGCCCGGCTTCTGGGCCGCAAAACCCGTCGAGAGGCAAGCATAAGCCATGGCCGATAAACAACAGAGCACTGAGCAAGCCGATATCGTCGTGGTCGGGTCGGGCGTCGCCGGCGCGATCGTCGCGCATCAGCTGGCGCAGGCCGGCAAGTCCGTGATCCTGCTCGAAGCCGGGCCGCGCATGCCGCGCTGGGAGATCGTCGAGCGCTTTCGCAATCAGGCGGACAAGATGGATTTCATGGCGCCGTATCCGCCGAGCAAATGGGCGCCGCATCCTGAGTACTACCCGCCCAACAACTATCTGATCCTCAAGGGCGAGCACAAATTCAACTCGCAGTACATTCGCGCGGTCGGCGGCACGACATGGCACTGGGCCGCATCGGCATGGCGCTTCATGCCGAACGACTTCAGGATGAAGACCGTCTATGGCGTGGGCCGCGACTGGCCGATGCAATACGAGGAACTGGAGCCGTATTACCAGCGTGCCGAAGAAGAACTCGGCGTGTGGGGCCCGACTGACGAAGAACTCGGCTCGCCGCGCAGCCAGCCTTATCCGATGGCGCCGCTGCCGCTGTCGTACAACGAGCAGACCATCAAAAGCAAGCTCAATGCTTTCGACTCGCGCTATCACGTCGTGACGGAACCGGTCGCGCGCAACAGCCGTCCGTACGATGGCCGCCCGACCTGCTGCGGCAATAACAACTGCATGCCGATCTGCCCGATCGGTGCGATGTACAACGGCATCGTGCACGTTGAAAAAGCGGAGCAGGCCGGGGCCAGGCTGATCGCCAATGCGGTGGTTTACAAACTCGAAGTCGGCACGGACAAGCGCATCACGGCGGCCCTGTACAAAGACGCGCAGGGCAACGAGCATCGCGTGGAAGGCAAGTATTTCGTGCTCGCCGCGAACGGCATCGAGACGCCGAAGATCATGCTGATGTCGCAGAGCCACGACTTTCCGAACGGCGTTGGCAACAGCTCCGACATGGTAGGTCGTAACCTGATGGACCATCCGGGCACGGGCGTCACGTTCTACGCTGACGAAAAACTGTGGCCGGGGCGCGGCCCGCAGGAAATGACCTCGCTGATCGGCTTTCGCGACGGCGCGTTCCGCGCGACGGAAGCGGCCAAGAAGATCCACCTGTCGAACATGTCGCGAGTCGATCAGGAAACCCAAAAAATCTTCAAGCAAGGCAAGCTCATCAAGCCCGCCGAGCTCGATGCGCAGATTCGCGACCGCTCGGCGCGCTTCGTCGAGTTCGACTGCTTCCACGAAATTCTGCCGCAACCGGAAAACCGCATCGTGCCGAGCCGCACCGAGACCGACGCGATCGGCATTGCGCGGCCCGAGATCACTTATCGCATCGACGATTATGTGAAGCGCGGCGCCGCGCACACCCGCGAAGTCTATGCGAACGCGGCGAAGGTACTGGGCGGCAGCGACATCCGGTTTGACGACGAATTCGCGCCGAACAACCACATCACGGGCGCGACGATCATGGGCAGCGATCCGCGCGATTCCGTGGTCGACAAGCATTGCCGCACGTTCGACCACCCGAATCTGTTCATTTCGAGCAGCGCGACGATGCCGACCGTCGGCACCGTCAACGTGACGCTGACCATTGCCGCGCTGGCACTGCGCATGGCCGACCAGTTGAAGAAGGAAGTGTGAACGTGTTGAAGAAGACTTTTTTCTGGATGCTGGCCGGCGCCTTCGCGCTGTCTTCGGCGCTGCCCGTTTGCGCATTCGCGCAGGACGCCAAAGCGGTGGACGGCAACGACGCGGCGTTGATCAAACGCGGCGAATATCTCGCCACCGCCGGCGATTGCATGGCGTGTCACACCACCGCGAAAGGCAAGCCGTTCGCGGGCGGCCTGCCGCTCAAGGTGCCGATGCTCGGCACGATCTATTCGAGCAACATCACGCCCGACCCGCAAACGGGTATCGGCACGTGGTCGCTCGGAGACTTCGACCGCGCACTGCGCAAGGGTGTGTCGAAGGACGGCCATAACCTGTACCCGGCGATGCCGTATATCTCCTACGCGAAGGTCAGCGACGGCGACGTGAAGGCGCTATACGCGTATTTCCGCTACGGCGTGGCGCCGGTGCAGCAGGCTACGCGCGCGAGCGACATTGCATGGCCGCTCAACATGCGCTGGCCGCTCACCGTATGGAACTGGGTATTCCTGAAGAGTGGCCCATATCAGGCGAAACCTCAACAGAGCGCCGAGTGGAACCGCGGTGCGTATCTTGTGCAGGGGCTTGCGCATTGCAGCACATGCCACACGCCGCGCGGCTTTGCGATGCAGGAACAGGCGCTCGATGAAACCGGCAGCGGCTTCCTCGGCGGCTCGGTGCTCGCGGATTGGGACGGCTACAACATCACGTCGTCGCCCGATAGCGGCATTGGCGGATGGAGTCATACGCAGCTCGTGCAGTATCTGCAAACGGGCAGCGTGCCCGGACTCGCACAGGCAGCGGGGCCGATGGCCGAGGCGGTCGAGCACAGCTTCTCGAAGATGAGCGACGCCGACATCGGCGCCATCGCGACGTATGTGCGCACGGTGCCGCCGGTCAACGACGGCGGCGCTCAGAGCGGTTCGCGCTCGCGCAGCGCGTGGGGCAAACCGTCGACGGACGTGGCGCGCCTGCGAGGCGTTGCGATGAACGACGGCACGCTCGATCCCGCGCGGCTCTATCTGGGCAACTGCGCGACGTGTCACCAGGCGAGCGGCAAGGGCACACCGGACGGCTACTATCCGCCGTTGCTGCATAACTCGACGGTGGGTGCGTCGAATCCTGGCAACCTGATGCAGGTCATTCTGCACGGCGTGCATCGCAAAGCTGCAGGCAACGACGTCGGCATGCCGGCCTTCGCCGCACAACTGAACGACGCGCAGATTGCCGCGCTCACGAACTACGTGACGACGCAGTTCGGCAACCCCGCAGCCCGGCGCGTGAGCGAGAAGGACGTCGCCCGGCTACGCTGAGCACCGCTCAATGACCGCCTCGTCACGCGAGCCGTGACGAGGCACGCATTGGCGGCGGCTTCGCAGGCGGGTCGCCTTCCGGCGCGGCCGGCGGCAGCCCGCCTGGGTCGTCGTCGGGCGTCGCGGGTGGATCGGGATCGATGTTCGGAGGCGGCGGCGCCTCCGGGTCGACCTCGGGCGGCATCGGCGTGTGCATGACGAACGCCGCCCCATCGTGCGAGTTTGAACCGGCCATCGTTACCTCCAACTTATCTCTCTGATCATGCGTGCAACGCGCATGTCCCTTTGTTCCCAATCGCCCTTTGCGTAGTGCCTTTCGCGCGTGGAACGGCCATTGCTGTGTTTCATCGTGCAATGCACCAGGCATTGCGCAGTTAAGCGTGGGGTGCTCATCGAGCATCGACAGGGATAGGGAATACACAAATGGCGCGACATAAGGCCGACGTTGCTGACGACGAATTCGAGATTTTCGCCAGCTATCACGGAACAGGCGACGGCCGTTACGTAGGTGGACTGAAGGTCGTCCGCAGAGCGGATCGAAGGATACTTTTTCCGTTCGACGGTGCGCCGGAAATCGGACCGTACGAGACGGCCGACCAGGCGCGCCGTGCCGCCATCGAGTATGGCAAGCAGATCGTCGCGGCCGACCGCAAATCGCCGGAACGTTGACTGCGACTCGTGTGCGCTCGTCAAGGCATGCCACCGAGCGACGGCGAGATCGTGCTGCCGCGATTCGGATCGTCCGGATGTTCGTCGGGGACGGTGGGCCGCGCCGACAGCGGCGGATGACTGCGATAGCAGGTGTCGATCGAATCGTTCACTACGCACTGCGCGAACGCGTCGGCATCGCTCTTTTGCGCGAACGTATATAGCGTTCGCTCGACCTGAACTTCGGTGTCGGAGATACGAATTGTCGTCACTGTCATGAAGTGCTCCTTTTTACAAAGATGAATCCGAAGCTTCAGTTCTGACGACGCAATGCACGTGCCCACTTTGCCGATGTCCGCGGCGCTTGCGAGCCGTAACGGGACGCCCTCGGCGTACGGTCCGATGCAGTCCGGCAGGGTCCGTATGTTGCTGCACTCACGAGGTAGCCGATGAAAGGAGAGCGATATGCAGCCTGACACACCCAGCGAGAATTCCGGCGCTCCCGAGGTTTCGCCGGAAGTGAAAGAACGCAACAAGCCGAGCGGCGCGCAGTACGTGGAGCCGAGTCCCCTCGGCATCGAACCGGTCGTGCAGACCGGAGTCGACAAGCAAACCAATCCACCGCGCTCGAACGAACGTCCGGAGCAGACCGCCGAGGTGCCGCTCGGCACCGGCACGCACGGCGAGCCTGCGGGCGGCGGCGGCCGCGCGTCGCACAAGAACTGATGCGGTCAACAGCGAACGGAGAGACATATGCAACAGGACAACCAACCCCTGAACCCCGGCGATGAAGCGCCCCCCGACGCGCCCGGCGTCGGCGAAGATATCTGCCCGGCATGCAAGGGAACCGGCAAGGTAGAGGACGTACAGTGCACCGTGTGTGGCGGCACCGGCAAAGTGCTGCAGGGCATTGGCGGCGGTTGAGCGGTTTGCTTGAGCGTCGCTCGCATGGTGTGATCGCCGGGCCAAGGCGTGGCTGCCGCCCGTCGCGGCAGCTTCGTGCGAGTTGAATACGTCGTGGGCCGACTTGGGCAGCGCTATGCCCCCGGAGCGGGCGCGCTTTATGCGGCGCTGCAATATCGCGCCCTCCGGCACACGCACGCCGGACGCGCCCCGCTACCCACAGGAGCCAACAATGCAGGAACATTCGAAGCACGGATTCGACGCAGCGCAGACCGAGTACGAAGCCTTCATGCTCGAACCCCACGACTGGGTACCGAATAACAGCAAGCTGCCGGTCGTGATCTACAGGCAGGCAGTGGACCCCGCGATCGGCGACCTCGCCAAGGCGTTCGAACTGCTGTTCGCACGCAACGAATGGCCGCCGCAGTGGCGCGACGGCATCTTCGACTACCACCACTTTCACTCGACCGCGCACGAAGTGCTCGGCGTGTCGGACGGCTCCGCGGATGTGATAGTCGGCGGTCCGGGCGGCAAGGTGGTCAGTGTGTCCGCGGGCGACGTCCTGCTGCTGCCCGCCGGCACCGGCCATTGCCTGCAATCGTTCGAAGGCCGCTTCCGCGTGGTGGGGGCCTATCCCGCAGGCCAGCAGTGGGATATCCGCCGCGAAGCGCTGACCCCGCAGGAGCTTGCCGCAATGCATGCGCTGCCGTTCCCGAAGATGGATCCTGTGGACGGCAAGCATGGCCCCCTTTGCGAGCATTGGCTGAACGCGGCCTAGCCGCGCCCGTCGGCCCGTCCGCCAGAGTTCCAGCAACGAGCCCGATGTCACGCAGCGTGCAGATTTGCGCGCATCGGCGCATCATCCATGAGGCTTGCTGAGCTCTTCATGCGTTGTTTCCCCTGAACACCGCTTGCCGGCGACGTCGCGGCAGCGCGCGCCGGCAATGTTTCCAACGGCCGAACAAGGAGTGTCCCATGCAAAACGATCCCGCCCTCGATCAGTTGTGCATCAATACGATCCGCACGCTGTCGATGGACGCTGTCCAGAAGGCCAATTCAGGCCACCCCGGCACGCCAATGGCGCTCGCGCCGGTCGCCTACCATTTGTGGCAGAACCATTTGCGCTACGACCCGGACGAGCCGTTGTGGCCCAACCGCGACCGCTTCGTGCTGTCGGTCGGGCATGCGTCGATGCTGCTGTATTCGCTGCTGCATCTGGCGAACGTGAAGGCAGTGGACGAAGAGGGCAAGCCGACCGGCAAGCCCGCCGTTTCGCTGGAAGACATCGAGCATTTCCGCCAGATCGACAGCAAGACGCCGGGCCACCCTGAATACCGGATGACGACGGGCGTCGAAACCACGACAGGTCCGCTCGGCCAGGGCCTCGGCAATAGCGTCGGCATGGCGATGGCGGCCCGCTGGTACGAGAACCGCTTCAACAAGCCGGACGCGCCGCTTTTCGACTACCGCGTCTACGCGCTATGCGGCGACGGCGACATGATGGAAGGCATCTCGCACGAAGCGGCCTCGCTCGCGGGCCATCTGAAGCTGTCCAATCTGATCTGGATCTATGACAGCAATCGCGTGACGATCGAAGGACATACCGATCTCGCCTATAGCGACGATGTCGAAAGCCGCTTTCGCGGTTACAACTGGCATACGCTGCATGTGAACGATGCGAACGACGCCGCTGCGCTGGAAGCCGCATTCGTCGAAGCAAAAAGCATCACCGACCGGCCGACGCTGATCGTGGTGAACAGCATCATCGGCTGGGGCGCACCCAACAAGCAGGACACGTCAGCGGCGCACGGCGAGGCGCTCGGCGTGGAGGAAGTCGCGCTCACTAAAAAGTTTTACGGTTGGCCGGAAGACAAATTTTTCTACGTGCCCGAAGGTGTGCACGAACGTTTCGCCGCGGGCATCGGCGCGCGCGGCAAGGCGGCGCGCGCCGAATGGCAGGCGAAGTACGACGCCTACAGCAAGCAATATCCGGAACTGTCGCGCGAATTCGCGCTGATCGAGGCGCATGATTTGCCGGTTGGCTGGGACAGCGACATTCCGACTTTCGACGCGGACGCCAAAGGCATGGCGTCACGCGAGTCGTCGGGCCAGGTGCTCAACGCGATTGCCGCGCGCGTTCCGTGGATGCTCGGCGGCGCAGCCGACCTCGCGCCGTCCACGAAAACCAATCTGAAATTCGAGGGCGCGGGCAGCTTCGAGTATGACAATTATGGCGGCAGGAATCTGCATTTCGGCATTCGCGAGCATGGAATGGGCGCGGTGGTCAACGGCCTCGCGTTGTCGAATTTGAGGCCGTTCGGCTCGACATTCCTGATTTTCAGCGACTACATGAAGCCGCCGATCCGCCTGTCGGCGATCATGGAAGTGGAGTCGATCTATGTGTTCACGCACGATTCGATCGGCGTCGGCGAAGATGGTCCGACGCATCAGCCTATCGAGCAATTGGCGTCGCTGCGCGGCGTTCCCGGCCTCACGGTGCTGCGTCCGGGCGATGCAAACGAAGTAGCCGAAGCGTGGCGCGTCGCAGTCACGCAGAAGCGGCGTCCTTCGTGCATCGTCGTGTCGCGGCAGGCGCTGCCGACTCTCGACCGCAGCCGTTATGCCTCGGCTGAGGGCGTGAAGAAGGGCGCCTATGTGCTAGCCGACGCGCCCGACGGACAGAAGCCGCAAGTCATTCTGCTCGCGACGGGCAGCGAGTTGTCGATCTGCGTCGACGCGTACGAGAAACTGAAGAGCGAGGGCATTGCCGCGCGCGTGGTGTCGATGCCGTCATGGGATCTGTTCGAGCGGCAGGACGAAGCCTATCAGGACGCGGTGCTGCCGCCCGACATCGATGCGCGCGTGGCCGTCGAGCAGGCCGCCTCGCTGGGCTGGGACCGATACGTCGGCCGGCTTGGCGCGCAAGTGGTGATGCACACGTTCGGCGCATCCGCGCCGCTTTCTGATCTGAAGAAGAAATTCGGCTTCACGCCCGAGCATGTTTATGAAGCGGCGAAGCAGCAGATTGCGCGGGTACAGGGAAAGCGCAGCCAGGAGTAGTGCGTAAGCGATAACGCAGGCAATAAGCTGAGCAGTAGCGAAAAAGCCGGCGGTATGAAAACCGCCGGCTTTTTATCGAGCGTCAGCGCTGACTGTGAGACGGCGCAAACCGCCGCGTCCAACCCGCTTCAGTTAAATTCAATTCGCCGGAATCGTCACAACGGGCGCTTTGCTGCTCGTATCCGCCTCCGCGAGCGCCATCAGGTTTTGCACGACCGTGAATGCGTATTTCGAGTCGAAGTCGTTGCGATCGACCCAGTATGATGACGTCCCGTACGGAATCATCACGTACGCATTGTCGGGCGCGCTCTCGCCCGAGTGAATGATGATCGTCGGTCTCGTCTCTCCGCCGATCAGGCCCACGGTCGGCTTCGTCGAGCCGTCGGTTATGCGCTCGACGGGCACCTGCACCTGTGCACCGAGATCGGTCAGGATGCCGAGCACCGAGCGCGTCACCATCGGAATCTTGTCCGCTTTCTGCCATGCGGAAGAAGGCCCGTAGACGATTTCATAGCTGCGCGTTTTCGACGACAGATGCAGCAACTTGCGCACGCGGGCCAGATCGGCCGCCGTTTGCGGCGACTCGCCGCTCGTGGTTGCTCCCATCACCAGAAACACGCTCATCTGCTCATTCTTCGTGCCCACGTTGCGCGATTCGACGTTCAACTCGCCGGCGAGTTGCAGGCGGCGCAGCGAACGCAGCAACTCAAAAAAGCCGGGTGCGCCCGCGCTGTTTTCTCCGCCAAGCGCATTGCCGTTCTGCAAGCCTCCGACCGATTGCGCGGTGATGCGCAACAGCAGGTCGATAGGAATGCCGCCTTCGGCGAGCGGCAGCACGAGTGCGGGCGCTAGCGGCCGGATGTAAGCGGACGCGAACGCTTCGCCGGTCGTCGGCGTGAACGTGAAGGTAGGGTGATTCGAATACGACACGCTGCCGGTGGCGAGTGCGTAGTTCGGCTGGCTGCCGGAGCCCGCGTTAGCGGTTGCGCCGCCGCTCGCGTCGAACGTATAGGCGGCAATGATGCTGCTGACGGTCAGAAACGCAGGCGCGTCGCCATAACGAAGACCGACCACGGCCGCAAGAATCTCGCGTTTCTTCGCGTCGCCGAGTGCACGCGCATAGTCGACCTGATCGGCTTTCAGGCGCGAGGGTCCGATATGCACGCAGGCGGAGGAAAGACATGCCGCGCAAAGCGCGGCGGCGACCGAAGCGGTTCTGATCATGTCGGCAAAAGGGCGGAGTGCATATCCGCTGAAGAATGAGTGCGCAACGGCGGTAGCAGGTCGCATTCCCGGACGCGTAGCTTGCGTGCGTGAAGAAGGGTGTCATCAAGGCTGCACGGCGCGATTTGCGGCACTATGCGGTGGAGAACGCTTCGCGAATCGGTCAGGCGAATGACGCGAACGAGCACAGTCTTTGCAAGATTTGCAGCCGCGCTTTGCGCTTAGCCACACCCGCTGATTTAGCGCTCGGGCGCAGTTGCGGCGGACGCGTCCGTCGCTTCTTCGAGCGTGCTGCGATAAGCGCGCGATTGCATCTCCGCGAGCCGGCTCAGCGTTCTCGATAGATCATGTGCGCCTTCGAGTCCTCGCAAGGCCTCATGAATCGGTTCGTCCGATGCGATGAAAAGCGCACGCTTGCGGTCGTAAAGAATGTCGACCAGCCACACGAGCCGCTGCAACGTGTGCGCTTTCGTGAGCCATTCAGTATGTAAATTATCGACTATGAGTCCTTGCCATCGCTCGGCGAGGTCCAGATAGTCGAGATGCGAACGGCTTGCCACACATAGTGATTCGAAGTCGGCCCACAAGAGAGCCGCGCCCACCGCGTGTGCCGCGAGCGGACGTCCCGCGGCACTGATCTTCGTCGATTCGAATGCGCCGCTGCTGTCGTAACGCAGGAAGATTTCACGCAGCGCGTTGTGAGCGGCTGCATCGAGCGGGGCGAAGAAGTGCGGCGTGTCATGCTGTTCGCCGCCGAAGCGATAGTCGCGCGCGCCGTCGAAATGGATCACGCGGAAATGCCGCTTGATCTGCTCGATGGTGGGCAGGAAACGCTCGTGGAACTCGGGGTCGGATAAAAGGCCGTCCGGCGCATAGTTCGACGTCAGCATGATGCGCGTGCCGAGCTTGATCGCCGTGTCGAGAAAGCGGCCCATCAGAAACGCGTCCGCGATATCGTGCACGTGGAATTCGTCGAAGCATAGCAACTCAATGCCGTCGAGCCATTGCATCGATACGGAGCCGAGCCTGTCGTCGCCACGCGGTTCGTTCACGAGGCGTTGATTCATCTCGCGGAGAAACTCGTGAAAATGCAGGCGCCGCTTGCGGCAATCCGCGAGTTCGAACGCGGTATCCACCACGAGACTTTTGCCGCGCCCAGGCAGTCCATGGCAATACACGCCTTGATAACGCGATTCGACGCGGCTGGCTGTGGACCCAGCCAATGCAGAGAGCGCCGCGATTGCATCGCGCTGCCTCGCATCCGGCACGATGCCGCGCGCGGCGAGACTGCTGGTAATGTCCGCTTCCTCGAACATGCGCGCGCTCATTTGACCTGATGTCCGCTGAGCACGCGCTGCAGTTCACTCGGGTCCACCGGCTTCGTAAAGTGATGATCGAAGCCGGCCTCCACCGCCGTCTGCTTGTCCTGTTGCTGGCCCCAGCCCGTTACCGCAATCAGTCGGATGCCGGCGTCCGGATAGTCGTTGCGAACCCGTCGAGCGACTTCATAGCCGTTCAGGAGCGGCAGACCGATGTCGAGAATGACCGCCTGTGGGGCGAATTCGGCGATCACCGCGAGTCCCGCGACTCCGTCGCTTGCCGTGCGCACCTGGTGACCCTCCAGTTCGAGCACCATTGCGAGGCTGTCGGCGGCGTCCGCATTGTCGTCGACAATCACTATCCGCAGTCCGGCGGCCGGCGGCTTGTCGGGTTCCGTGCTGTCAGCGGGTGCATCGGCGGAACTGGACAGCGGCAGCCGGATCACGAATTCGCTGCCGGCGCCGGGCCCGTTGCTGAATGCCGCGACCGTGCCGCCGTGCAATTCCGCAAGACCGCGCACGAGGGCGAGCCCAATGCCGAGTCCGCCTTGGGAGCGATCGAGCGCGGGTGCGAGTTGCGAGAACATTTCGAAGACGCTGTTCAGATGTTCGCGAGGAATGCCGATGCCCGAATCGCGCACCGCAATCACGGCCTGGTTGCCTTCGCGATGTGCGGTGAGCGAAATGCTGCCGCCTGGCGGCGTGTATTTCGCTGCGTTGTTCAGCAGATTGAGGATCATCTGCGAAAGGCGGGTCGGGTCCGCATCGAGAAAAAGCGGCTCGGGAGATAGCGTCACGCTCAGACGATGGTCGGACGCCTGCACGATTGCACGCGCGGCTTCCACCGCGGATTGCATCGCGCGCGCGAGTTCGAGCCGCTGCTTGCGCAGTTCCAGTTTGCCTTGGGTAATACGCGAGACCTCGAGCAGATCGTCGACAAGATGGGTCATGTGCTGCAATTGACGGGAGAACACGTCGCGCGACCAGTTCAGTTGCGGATCGCTGAATTCTTTCGCACGCAGAATTTCGAGGACGTTGCGCATCGGCGCAAGCGGATTGCGTAGCTCATGCGCAAGCGTCGCGAGGAATTCGTCCTTGCGGCGATCCGCGTTGGAAAGCTCCGCGTTAAGCCGCGTGAGTTGCTGCTCGGCATGCCGCCGCTCGGTAATGTCGCGATTGATGCTCACCGCGCCGTAGATGTCGCCGCGCTCGTTCGCGAGCGGTTTGACCACGGTTTCGCAAACGCCGCGCGAACCGTCGCGCCGCACGAACGGCAACTCGCCGCGCCACGTGCCGTACGCGCCGAGACTCGCGAAAACTTCGCGTCGGATGCGCAGCGCATCTTCTGGCGGATGAAAGATAGAGACGTGCTTGCCGAGAATTTCGCGCAGCCGGTAACCGAGCATGCGTTCGCCGCCGACATTGAAGTCGGTGATGTTGCCGCGCAGATCGGTGATCACGATTGCATCGCTCAAGTGCTCGAAGATCGCGGCCTGGCGTAGCAGCACCGTCTGCGCCTGCTTGCGTTCGGTAATGTCGATGCCGAGCCCGTAGACCGTCAGCGGCTCGCCACGCTCGTCGTAAGTGGCGCGGCCGCGGCCTTCCATCCAGCACCAGTCGCCGCTTGCATGCAGGAAGCGGAACTCGGCGACGTAGTCGTCGCGAGTTCGCACCGCATGATCGACGGCTTCGTTGAGCGCGAGCAGATCGCCCGGATGAATCAGTTCGAAAAAACCGCGCGTCGTAATGGCGAGGCGTCCTTCGGCGTAACCCGCGAGCGCTTCCAGTTCGCGGCTCCACCAGAACTTGCCGGTCTTCGGTTCGTGCGACCACGCGCCCATGCGCGCGCCGCGCATGGCCAGACTCAATACGTCGCGGCTTTCCTGCAATTCCCGTTGTGCCCGCTGATGCGCGGCCACCGAAGCCTCCGCATTTCGCCGCGCGAGCACGAGTTCCTGCTCGTACTTATGACGATCGGCGACGATGAGCACTGCGACTTCGATGTAGCTCTGGTCGCCGTGCACGCGGCGCACTGCATTGAGCAATGTCGGCACCGTGTGGCCGTCGCGATGCAGCATGCTCAGCTTGACCTCGGCGACAAAGCCCTGCATTTGCAGCAGCGGCGCCCAATGCGTCTGATAAAAGACCTTGCCGCCCGTTGTGAGCAGGTCCTGAAGGCTGATGCCGCTCGTAAGCCCTGCGGCGCCATAGCCGATCCATTCGCAAAACGTTGCGTTGGCGCGCACGATGCGCCCGTCGGTATCGGTCACGACGAGGCCGCAGGCGGCGTGCTCGAACAACGCATCGGCGAGCGGCAAGTGGCGGTCGGTACTTTGCATTGCGTTAAGTTGGGGTCGTCCGCAGGAAAGCGCTGATGGCCTCCGCAGTGGCGATAGGCGCGCTTACGTGCGGACAGTGTCCATTATTCTCGACGACGCGAAGCGTGCTGTTACGCATCGTGCGATGCATGTACTCGCCGACCGCGCGCGGCGCGACGACGTCTTCGCTTGCTTGCAAAATGAGCGTAGGCGTGACGTTCAAAGGCAGCACACCGCGATGATCGGAGAGAAACGTGACACGTGCAAACTGGGCGGCGATCCGCGGATCGGTCCGGCAAAAGCTGTTAATTAATTCAGCGCCGAGTTCCGGCTGATCTGGCACGCCCATGATAGCGGGTGCCATTGCGCTGGACCAGCCGAGGTAGTTGTGCTCGAGCGTGAGCAGCAGGTCGTCGATGTCCTCGCGCGTGAAGCCGCCGATGTAATCGCCGTCGTTCACATAGCAGGGCGAGGGAGTCACCATCGCCTGAGCGGAAAAAAGCTGCGGTGCTTCGAGCGCGGCGAGCAGGCCGATCATGCAACTCACCGAATGGCCGACGAACACGACCGGCCCGTCGGACACTTCGCGGACGATCTCGATCAGGTCGCGCGCATAGCCGTGCAGCGAATCGTATTTGTCGACGTCGTACGCGGCGAGGTCCGACGAGCCGCTGCCCACGTGATCGAACAGCACGATGCGGTAGTCGTCATGGAATGACGGTGCGAGGCGGCGCCACATGCTCTGGTCGCAGCCGAAGCCGTGCGCGAACACCATGGTGCTCGCGCCGCGCCCGGAAATATTCACGTTGTTGCGCTGGATGATGCTCATTGTCGAGTCCTGGAGCGTGCCGGGATAGAAGCGGCGGATGCGCTCGGTCCGGCCTCCGACAGAATGTTACCGCAGTCTCGCGGCGCCGCCGCCACTGCACGTCTGCACCGATTCGCCGCGCTGCGGCTTGAAGGTTTCATCCGGTCTTTATCGGCTGCTTTGGCGCGTTCTGCGGCTCGATGCCGAAGCGCTCGTATTGTGCAATCACCTGTGCGCCGAAAAGCAGCAACGTGGCGAGCCATTCCAGACTGAAGAGAATGACGATTGCCATGGTGAGCGAACCATACACCACGCTGACCTGTGAAAGCGTCGCGAAGTACCAGACCAGCACATGCCGTGTGATCTCCCACAACAGCGCAGCGACGATGCCGCCGAACAGCGCATGCTTGAGCGATGGCCGTCCAACCGGCATGACCATATAGATCGACGTCAGCAGAAAGACTTCGCCGGCCAGACCCAGCAGATACAGCAGAACGCGCGAAGCGCCCTGCAGCGACACATGCAGCCCGAACAGGTCGATGCCTTCGGCGCCCACGGCCTCCAACCCGCTCGACACGAGCGTGACGATCAACGCGCCGACGCCGAGGAACAGGATGTAACAGTAGGGCAGCAGCGCCGAGAGTAGGAAATGCCGCCGCCGTATGACCACACGGTGTACGAAGATCAGCGACATCGCGTTTTCGAGTACCGTGAATGCGAGCGAACTGAAGAACAGCATCGTCACGAACAGCACCCAACCGATCACCGCACGGTGAGCGAGAAAGTTGGCAAGCTCACGTACGAGTGCTGCGGACTGGCCCGGTACGAGCCATTGCAGCAAGTGTCCGAGCGCCGGAAGCAGAATGTGTTGCGGCACGATGCGGGACAGCGCGATGACAATGAGTATCATCAGCGGCACGATGGAAAGCAACGCGTAGTACGCGACCGCGCCGGCGAGCAGCAAACCCTGATTGGCCCGGAACGCCTTCATCGTTTCGAGGAGGAATCTGCCCGGATGCTTCGCGACATTGAGTGTGCGTTGATCGATGATGGAGTACATGGGGCCTCGCCATGCGCGTGGCGGGCCGCCGACGGACGGCGCATGCCGGTGCGCTTCTGCATAGGTTAAGCAAGAAAGCCGCCACGCACCGCCACCGCGCAGAAAAGTGTGCAGGAATACGCCTTGCTCTCGAGGTGCAACATGGCATCCGAATCGACATCGAACACATCCAATGCATCGAACATCGCAGCGGAAAGTGCAGACTCCGGGGATCTCGTCGTCGCGCGGCCCGAGGGACTGTATTGTCCGCCCGGCGACTTCCATATCGATCCCTGGCGGCCCGTCGAGCGCGCGGTGATCACGCATGCGCACTCCGATCACGCCCGCTTCGGGCATCGGCGTTATCTTGCGTCGCATGCGGGCGCGAACGTGCTGCTTTCGCGCCTGCCTGACATTTCGCTGCAAACGCTTGCGTACGGCGAACGGCTCGATATCAACGGAGTGACCGTGTCCCTGCATCCCGCCGGACATGTGCTGGGGTCCGCGCAATTGCGTATCGAGCACCGCGGGCGCGTGTGGGTCGCATCCGGCGATTACAAACTCGACCCCGATCCGACCTGCGACGCATTCGAGCCCGTGCGCTGCGACACATTCATCACCGAGTCGACTTTCGGTCTGCCGATCTACCGCTGGGACGCACCGCAAACCATATTTGACGGCGTCGATTCATGGTGGCGTCATAACGCGGCGCAAGGGCGCGCGTCCGTGCTGTTCTGTTATTCGTTCGGCAAGGCGCAACGCGTTCTGGCAAGCGTCGACGCGGGCATCGGCCCGATCTTCTGTCATGGCGCGGTCGAACCGCTCAATCGCGCTTATCGCGAGGCGGGCGTGCGGTTGCCGCCGGTACGTCTCGTCAGCGAAATTGCACCAAAGGACAAGGCAGCATTCAGTCAGGCGCTGATCGTTGCGCCGCCGTCCGCGCAAGGCAGCGCATGGCTCAAGCGTTTCGGCGACTATAGCGACGCGTTCGCGTCGGGCTGGATGCGCTTGCGCGGCGCGCGTCGCAGGCGCGGCGTCGATCGCGGGTTCGTGCTGTCGGATCATGCGGACTGGCCGGCGCTGCAAACGGCGATTGGCGCGACCGGCGCGGGCCGCGTGATCGTCACACACGGCTCGGTCGAACCGATGGTGCGCTGGCTGCGCGAGCAGGGACTGGATGCAGGCGCCTTCGTGACCCAATACGGCGACGATACGGTCGAAGCGGATGCATTGGGCGGCGACGAGGCCGTGCCGGGCAATGCGCCGCTCCCGCCGCGTGATTCCGCGCCCGTGCATGAGTTCGACGATGCCGCGAGCCGTTCATGAAGCGCTTCGCTGCTCTTTACACCGCGCTCGACGCGACGACTTCCACGCACGACAAGCTCGAAGCGCTGACGAGTTACTTTGCCGTAGCGGAACCCGAAGACGCCGCGTGGGCGTCGTACTTCCTGGCCGGCGGCAAGCCGCGTCAGTCGGTGCCCACGCGTCTTTTGACCGAATTCGCCCGCGAACGCGCGGGATTGCCCGCTTGGCTTTTCGAAGAGTCGTATCACGCAGTCGGCGATCTCGCGGAGACCATCGCGCACATTCTGCCGCCCGCGCAGCGCAGCTCCGAGCTGGGCCTCACGCAATGGATCGAGCAGCGTGTGCTGACGTTGCGCGGTCTTGCGCCTGAGGAGTTGCGCACGCGTTTGTTCAGCTATTGGGACGAGCTGGACTGGGGCGAGCGCTTTCTTCTCACGAAGCTGATTGGTGGGGGCTTTCGCGTCGGCGTGGCGCGGCAGTTGGTGGTGCGTGCGCTCGCACAGGTCGCCGGAGTCGATCATAAGCGGATTGCGCAACGCATGGTCGGATGGACCGATTCCCGGCAGAAGCCGGACGCCGCGCGTTATCTGCGTCTCATCGCACCCGACGCGCCCGACGCCGGCAACGCTGGCGAGCAGCAATCGGCGGATCGGCACGACAGCGACTTGGGCCTGCCTTATCCGTTCTTTCTCGCGCATCCGTTGCAGACCGATCCCGAGACGCTTGGCGATCCGTCGCGCTGGCTGATCGAATGGAAGTGGGACGGCATACGCGCGCAACTCGTCAAACGCGGCGGCCGTGTGTGGTTGTGGTCCCGCGGCGAGGATCTGATCACCGACCGGTTTCCGGAAGTGGCCGCGCTGGGCGAGGCCTTGCCCGACGGTTTTGTGATAGACGGCGAAATCCTTGCCTGGGAGCCGGGCGCCGCCGCGCCATTGCCGTTCGCGCGCCTTCAACCGCGCATCGCACGAAAGACCCTGACGAAGAAGATCCTCGCCGATTCACCCGCCGCGCTGCTTGCTTACGATCTGCTGGAAGCGCACGGCGAAGACTTGCGAATGACGCCGCTGGCCGAACGGCGCGCGCGTCTTGATGCGTTGGCTGCATCGCTCGACGGCACGCTTTCGGGCGACTTGCTTCGTGTATCGCCGCAGGTGTCCGGAGCCGACTGGCGCGCGTTGGCAGCGCTACGCGAAGAGAGCCGCGCGCGGGGTGTCGAGGGCTTCATGGTGAAGGAGCGCGAGTCGATGTACGGTGTTGGCCGCACGAAAGCTTCGGGCACATGGTGGAAGTGGAAGATCGATCCGTATGCAATCGACGCCGTACTGGTTTACGCGCAGCGCGGACACGGCAGACGTGCGAGCCTATACACTGATTTCACGTTCGCGGTGTGGGACGAAGCCAATGGCGTGCGCACTTTGGTGCCGTTCGCCAAGGCGTATTCGGGTCTTACCGATGAGGAAATGCGCCAGGTTGACGCCATCGTACGCAAGACTACGATCGAGAAGTTCGGGCCGGTGCGCAGCGTGACGCCGACGCTCGTATTCGAAATCGGCTTCGAGGGCATTCAGGCGAGCACGCGTCACAAGTCCGGCGTGGCCGTGCGATTCCCTCGCATGCTGCGCTGGCGCACCGACAAGCATATCGACGACGCGGATACGCTCGCGATGCTCAAGGGTTTCATCGACGATCGCGCGGCCTGACTGCCGCGGTGGCGCATAAGCAACAGACACGCAACGAATCCGTAAGACGCATCGACAACGATGCATTCAAGACACATCGACGGCAAACATCGCCGCTGCGAGATCGCGGCTCATTCAGAAAGCATGTCATCAGTGATGCAGTGCAGCGCGGGAGCGAATCTTGCAACCGGGCGGCGGGTGCCGTGATGCGGCGCGCGCATGCACCAGGGAGAACGTAGTGATGCTCGACAACCAGTTCGACAACCAGCTCGACAACCACTTCGACGACAGCGAAGACGTGGTCGTGTGGCGGCCAATCCAGTACGCAATGGCGTCGCACAGGCGCGTACTCGTCGTGGACGACTATCGAGAGGCGGCGGACGCGCTGCAAATGTTGTTGAACGCGGACGGGTTCGAATGCCGTGCGCTCGAAGATCCGCACGCGGTCTGCGAAATGGCGTCGCAATGGCAACCGTTCGCCGTGGTGCTCGACATCAAGATGCCCGGCCTGGACGGCCTGGAACTGGCGCGGCGCCTGCGCGCGCATCCGTCCACCGCGCATATGCTGCTGATCGCCTGTACGGCGTTTGCATCACGCGACGACCGCGCTCGCGCGCGCGCCGTGGGCTTCGACGCGCACTGCGCGAAGCCGTTGACGCCGGAGCGTCTGCTGCGCGTGCTGGAGTCGGCTGCGGCGCTGCATGCGGTGGGGGCGCCGTAAAGCGTGCGCGCCGTTTGAAAAAACTGCGGTGTGCAAGACGCGGTTCCGACATGCGTTCCGCCGTGTTCTACGTGTTGCCGATCCCTTCCGTCCGCTCGAATTGCCGTCCGGCGCATCGCATTTCCTTACGCGTTTGCTTCGTCGATGCGCGACTCATGTCCCATTGTGCAGCGGCAATGCACCAGAAAACCGCGTCATGCGCGGGCCCGAGGGTTGCTGAATCTGTCGCACCGCCGTGCTTTTTGCACGCCGCGCAGGTTAAACAGCTTTCTGGAGGTTTTATATGAGCGACACAGAACGTCCCACGCCGCCGTTCAAAGGACAGCAGCAGGATCAGACGCCGGGCCGCACTGCGGAGATGAATCCGCAACCCGATCACGGCGAGAAATCGTATAAGGGCTCGGGACGCCTCGCTGGCAAGGCAGCCATCATCACTGGCGGCGACAGTGGCATTGGCCGCGCAGTCGCCATCGCATTCGCGCGTGAAGGCGCAGACGTTTTGATCTCCTATCTGAACGAAGACGACGACGCACGCGAGACCGCGCGCTGGGTCGAAGAGGCCGGCCGGAAAGCGGTGCTGGTGCCAGGCGACATCGCGAATCCGGCGCATTGCAACGCGATTGTCGACAAGGCGATCGAGGCGTTCGGCCGGCTCGACGTGCTCGTGAACAACGCGGCATACCAGATGACCTATCCGTCGCTGGACGAAATCACCGACGAGGAATGGGACAAGACGTTCGATACCAACATCGGCGCGATGTTCCGGATCACACGCGCTGCAGTCAGGCACATGAAGCCGGGCGGCGCCATTGTCAACACCACGTCGATTAATGCGGACCATCCGAATCCCGGGTTGATCGCGTACGCGACGACCAAGGGCGCGATCCAGAACTTCACGGGCGGCCTTGCGCAACTGCTGGCTGAAAAGGGCATTCGCGCGAATTGCGTCGCGCCGGGTCCGATCTGGACGCCGCTGATTCCGTCGACGATGCCGCCCGAAAAAGTCGAAAAATTCGGAGAGCAGGTACCGATGAAGCGTCCGGGCCAACCGGCCGAAGTCGCGCCGGCCTACGTGATGCTGGCGTCCGACGAAGCGAGTTACATCTCTGGCGCGACGATCGCCGTTACGGGCGGTTCGCCGATTATCTAGGTCTGTTCTGCGGGCGCCGACTGGCCGCTGCTTGCGCGACTAAGCGCAAGCAGCGGTTCTCAAAGTCGCGCCTCAAATCCTTATCGACGCAACGCTGCATGAGCGGCGCGCAGCATTGCAACGCTGTGCTGCCGGGCACGCCGCTTGCGCCCGTCATGGGTTCGTCTTGCGCTCGCCGTACGTACTCATCGTCAGGAGAAACCCCCATGAATTCACCCACAGCGGAAACGCTGCTGGACGTTGCACCGAGCGACGTCCAGCGCGTGCCGGTGAGCTTCGACATCAACGGAAAAAAGCACGAGTTGGAAGTGGAAGCCTGGACCTCACTGCTCGACTTGTTGCGCGAGCACTGCCATTTGAGCGGCACGAAGAAAGGCTGCGATCACGGGCAATGCGGCGCGTGCACCGCGATTGTGAACGGTCAGCGTATCAACACATGTCTCGCGCTCGCGGTGGTTCACGACGGCGCGTCGATTACGACAATCGAAGGACTCGCGAACGGCGAAACGCTGCATCCGGTTCAACAGGCGTTCATCGACCATGATGCATTTCAGTGCGGCTACTGCACGCCAGGACAGATCTGCTCGGCCGTGGCGATGCTGCAGGAAGGCCATGCAAAAACCGCGGACGACGTGCGTGAACTGATGAGTGGCAACCTGTGCCGCTGCGGCGCTTACACCAATATCGTCGCCGCGATTCTCGACGCAGCGGAGCTTGCGGATAAGGACCGCCAGGGAGTGAAGCCATGAACCGCTTCTCGTACACGCGCGCGAATGAAGTGTCGCAAGCGATCGAACAGCATCGTGCAAAAGGAGCGGCAGCGTTTATCGCGGGCGGTACCAATCTGGTTGATTTGTGGCGCGTGAACGTCGCGCATCCGCAGGTCGTGATCGACATCAACCGCTTGCCGCTTAAGCAGATCGAGCCGACTGCAGCGGGCGGACTGAAAATCGGCGCTCTCGTGACCAATAGCGCGGCCGCTTACGACCCGCAGATTGCCGCGCGCTATCCGTTGCTCTCCAAAGCGATTCTCGCGGGCGCTTCGCCGCAGATTCGCAATGTGGCGAGCGTGGGCGGCAACCTGCTGCAACGCACGCGTTGTGTCTATTTCTACGATGCGGGCACGCGCTGCAACAAGCGCGACCCCGGCACGGGTTGCCCAGCATTGGAAGGCGTGAACCGGATGCATGCGATTCTCGGCGCAAGCGAACACTGCATTGCGGTGCACCCGTCCGACATGTGCGTGGCATTGGCCGCGCTCGACGCAACGGTGCATCTGTCCGGGCCCGACGGTTCGCGCGTGTTGCCGTTCGCCGACTTTCACCGCTTGCCGGGCGACACGCCGCACATCGACACCAATATCCGCGACGACGAACTGATCACTGCGGTCGAGTTACCGAAGCAGGGCTTCGCGCAGCATCATGCGTACATCAAGGTGCGTGACAGGGCGTCCTATGCGTTTGCGCTTGTCTCCGTGGCATTGGGACTGGAACTCGACGGTGACGTGATCGTGAATGCGCGTTGCGCGCTCGGCGGCGTTGCGCACAAGCCGTGGCGCAATACGGACGCTGAAGCGTCGCTGCAGGGCAAGACGTTGAGCGCGGAGACTGTACGCAACTTCGCTACCGATCTGCTGCGCGACGCGCAGGGCCGCCGCGGCAATGCGTTCAAGGTCGAATTGACGGCGCGTGCGATCGAGCGCGCATTTCTGGGCGCGAGTCAACGTTCGTTCGAGGAGTCTGGGCTATGAACCGTGTTGAATCTTTGCCTGCTCTGCGCGCGAGCGGCGTGCCGCACAAGCGCGTCGACGGCAGACTGAAGGTGACCGGCGCCGCGCAGTACGCGGCCGACTTCACCGCCAATGGACTCACGTATGGCTTCGTCGTGTCGAGCACGATCGCGGCGGGGCGTATCGTGTCGATTGATTCGTCGGCCGCGCTTGCGTTGCCGGGCGTGCTGCATGTGCTGACGTATCAGAATCGCCCTGAGTTGCCTCGCGAGGACAAGCCCTACAAAGACATGGTGGCGCCCGGCGGCAGCCCGCTCAGGCCGCTGTGGGACGACCGTGTGTGGTACAGCGGTCAGCCCGTTGCGCTCGTGCTTGCGGAGTCGCTCGAACTCGCGCGTCATGCGGCGTCGCTCGTGAATGTGCGCTATGAGTCGGCGCCGCATCGAACGGATATGGGCGAGGCGCTCATGGACGCCGAGCCGCCTTCGACGGAGAAGGGCGGCTTCGACCCGCCGCCCCCGCCGCGCGGCGACGCCGACGCTGCGTTGGCCAGCGCCGTGGCGCGTGTCGATGCGTTCTACAGCACGCCGGCGGAATATCACAACCCGATGGAAATGCATGGCTGCACAGTCGTACCCGACGAGCACGGCCACTTGACCGTGTATGAAAAGACACAGGGCGTCGTCAACACGAAGTCGTATCTGACGGCAGTGTTCGGCTTGAGCGACGATCAGGTGCAGGTGGTGTCGCCTTTTGTCGGCGGCGCATTCGGCTCGGGCTTGCGGCCGCAATATCACCTCGCGCTTGCGGTCATGGCGGCGCTCGAATTGAAGCACCCCGTGCGAGTGACGTTGACGCGCCAGCAGATGTTCACGTTCGCGCATCGGCCGCAGTCGATTCAGCGCGTCGCCTTGGGCGCGGGCGCCGACGGCAGGCTGCAGGCGGTGATTCACGAAGCCGTCTCCGAGACATCCCAATACGAAGATTACTGCGACGTGGTGGTGAACTGGGCCGGCCAGCTATATCAATGCGAGAACGTGACGCTCGGCTACAAGGTCGTGAGGCTCGACGTGCCGACGCCCGCCGACATGCGCGCGCCGGGCGCCGCGCAAGGTCTTTTCCCACTCGAAGTGGCAATGGACGAACTGGCCGAATCGTTGCAGATGGACCCGCTCGAAGTGCGCCTCGTCAACTACGCCGAACGCGATGCGAACAAGAATCTGCCGTTCTCCAGCAAGGCGCTGCGCGAATGCTATCGCGAAGGCGCCGCCCGCTTCGGCTGGGACAAGCGGCCGCTTGCGCCGCGCGCGCGACGCGAGGGCACTGAGCTTGTCGGCTGGGGCATGGCGACGGGCGCATGGGACGCGATGCAAAACGAAGCGTCCGCGCGCGCGGTGCTCACGCGCGACGGCCAGGTGACTGTGTCGAGTTCGACTGCGGATATCGGCACCGGCACCTACACCGCAATGACGCAGATCGCGGCGGACGCGCTCGGTGTGCCGCTTCACGACGTGGTGTTCGAGCTCGGCGATACGCGCTTGCCAAAAGCGCCGCTCGAAGGCGGGTCGTGGACGGTGTCGTCGGTGGGAAGCGCGGTCGATGTCGCGTGCAAGCGGCTACACAACCGTCTCGTTGAACTTGCGCGGCAACATGGCGGCGCGCGTTTCGCGAGTGTCGCGCGCGAGGACATCAGGCGTGCGGGCAAGCAGATGGTGTGCGGATCAGGTACCGAAGACGCAATCGCAATCGACACCTTACTGGAGCGCGCCGGCCTGGAATCGCTCGAAGAGCAAGCCAGCGTGAAGCCGCACGAGAAGCAGCAGGCGTATTCGATGGGCACACACTCCGCGGTGTTTGTCGAAGCGCGCGTGGACGAGGCGCTGGGCACCGTGCGCGTGACCCGCGTGGTGAGTGCGGTGGCCGCGGGTCACATCGTCAATCCGAAGACTGCGGCGAACCAGGTGGCGGGCGGCGTGGTGTGGGGCATCAGCATGGCGCTGCACGAGGAAGGGCAGTTCGACCACGATATCGGCCGGCAGATGAACCACAACCTTGCCGACTATCACGTGCCGGTCAACGCGGACATTCATGACATCGACGTGCTGTTCGTCGAGGAGCACGACGATATCGTCAATCCGCTTGGCGTGAAGGGCGTAGGTGAAATCGGCGTGGTGGGTGTGGCGGCTGCGGTTTGCAATGCGATCTGGCATGCGACCGGCAAACGCGTGCGGGAATTGCCGATTACGTTGGACAAACTGTTCGCGTGAGTGCCGGTTGCCGCGCAAGTCCAAGCGGTCAATGCAGGTCAACGCGCAGGAAGTGTAGAAACGCCGGGAGAGGCAGAGCGGGGCTCGTTAGCGCGCTCTGCTTCGTCCTTTGCGCTGCGGATCAATCTTCGCGCTGTGCGTATTCGCGCAGCGCGAGGCACGCCGAAACGTGCCCAAACATCAAGACACAGTGTTAGTCGGCGTATTTGAATTCCGGCAGCGCTTCGAGCGACTTTTTGGTCGCCTCCGGCAGTACCACGCGACGATTGGTGATCAGCAGATCGTTGAACGGAACCGCCACGAGATGCTTGCCCAACCCTAGAAAACCGCCCACCGACAGAATGGCGTAGGTGCCGCGGTCGCCGCCTGGCGAGACGATCAGATCGTCGACAGTTCCAATGGTGTCCTTGTTCTTGTTGAAGACGTCGGCCCCGGCCAGCTTCGACGCGCGATAGCCGCTCGCAAGCTGAACCACGTCGGTGCGCCTTTCGGTAATGGATTGCGGAGCGCCCTGCGCATAAGCGTTGCCTTGCGACGCGAGTGTGCCGAGCAGCAGTGCTGCTGCAAGCAGCGGTCTGGCTTGCGTGCTTCCCATGATCGTTTCTCCTTGTTATGTATGGCGCCGTTCGTGGCGCGTCCAGTAGCTTTCAAACCCGTTACCGCAAATTGCGTGCCGCGTCTGGCGCTCCGCCCAGTCTCAGGCCCAAGGATTGCTACAGGAGCGAGCCTGCTATTCATATTGCCTACACAGGAACCGCGCGCAAGCGCTTTTGCTTCTCACAGGAATCCCTATGTCATCCCCGGCCAATTACTCCACGCGCATCGCGGAGGGCACCCCTTTTCCGCTCGGCGCGACATGGAATGGAAACGGTGTGAACTTTGCGCTGTTCTCAGCGCACGCGACCAAGGTCGAACTGTGTCTGTTCGATGAAACCGGTCAGCATGAAATCGAACGCATTGAACTGCCCGAATATACCGACGAGGTCTGGCACGTGTTCGTGCCGAACCTGAAACCCGGCGCCGTGTACGGTTATCGCGTGCATGGTCCGTATGAGCCCGAGAAGGGCCATCGTTTCAATCCGAACAAGCTGCTGCTCGACCCTTATGCGAAGGCGCACATCGGCGAGCTGAAATGGGCGCCTGAAATTTTTGGCTATACGCTTGGTTCGGAAGAGGGCGACCTGTCGTTCGACGAGCGCGACAGCGCGCCGTTCGTGCCGAAGTGCAAGGTGGTGGACGCAACCTTTTCGTGGTCGCACCCGGAGCGCAATCCGTTGCCGTGGGACCGCGTGATCTTCTACGAAACGCATGTTCGCGGCTTCACGAAGCGTCATCCGGAAGTGCCCGAGGAGTTGCGCGGCACCTTCGCGGGGCTCGGACAGAAACCGGTGATCGACTACATCAAGAGCCTCGGCGTGACGTCGGTCGAACTGATGCCAGTCCAGACATTCGTGAACGACAGCTATCTGCTGGAGAAGGGACTCACCAACTACTGGGGCTACAACACCATCGGCTTTTTTGCGGCCGACCCGCGTTTCTTCGCTTCGTCGACGGATTCCGTCAGCGAGTTCAAGGGAATGGTGGACAGCTTCCACAACGCAAACCTCGAAGTCATTCTCGACGTGGTGTACAACCACACCGCCGAAGGCAACGAACGCGGGCCGACGCTCTCGTTCAAGGGCATCGACAACGCGTCGTACTACCGACTGATGCCGGACGAGCCGCGTTATTACATCAACGATACGGGCACCGGCAACACGCTCAATCTGTCGCATCCTCGCGTATTGCAAATGGTGACCGACAGCCTGCGTTACTGGGTGACGGAAATGAAGGTCGACGGTTTCCGCTTCGACCTCGCGACGATTCTCGGCCGCGAGCCGCACGGCTTCGACGAGGGCGGCGGGTTTCTCGACAGTTGCCGGCAAGACCCGGTTCTCTCCAGCGTGCGGCTCGTCGCGGAACCGTGGGATTGCGGCCCCGGCGGCTACCAGGTGGGTGGCTTTCCGCCCGGCTGGGCCGAATGGAATGACCGCTTCCGCGATACCGTGCGCGCGTACTGGAAGGGAGACGAGGGCATGGTTGCCGATCTCGCTGCGCGTCTGACCGGCTCGGGGGACAAGTTCAACCATCGCGGCCGGCGCCCTTGGGCCAGCGTGAATTTCATTGCCGCTCACGACGGCTTTACGCTGAACGACCTGGTCTCGTACAACGACAAGCACAACGAGGCGAACGGCGAAGACAACAAGGACGGACACTCGGACAACAAGTCGTGGAACATGGGCGTGGAAGGTCCGACCGACGACATCGATATTCGTCAGCAGCGTGAGCGTCAAAAGCGCAATCTGCTGTCCACGTTGCTGCTTTCGCAAGGCACGCCGATGATTCTCGCGGGTGACGAGTTCGGTCGCACGCAGAAGGGCAACAACAACGCGTATTGCCAGGACAACGAGATCAGCTGGGTGGATTGGGAAGGTATCGACGAAGACGGCCGCGCGCTGACCGAGTTCGTGAGAAACCTCACGACGCTGCGTCACCGTTTGCCGGTGCTGCGTCGTAGCCGCTTTCTCACCGGCGAGTACAACGAGGCGCTCGACGTAACCGACGCGCGCTGGCTCTCGCCCGACGGCACCGATCTCACGCCTGAACAATGGGCCGATCCGCTGATGCGCTGCTTCGGTCTCGTGATCGACGGCCGCGCGCAGGCAAGCGGCATTCGCCGTCCCGCGTCGGACGCCACGCTGTTGCTGGTGCTGAACGCGCATCACGATGTCGTCAACTTCACCTTGCCTGAGGTGCCCGAAGGCGAACGCTGGACCTGCCTGCTCGACACGAACATGCCGGTGCGCGCGGAACTGCCTCAGTTCAGCGCTGGCGACGACTATCAGGTGACAGCGCGCTCACTCCTGCTGTTCGCGCTCGAGGCACCGAGTCGCGCGACGCAACGCGTGTTCGACCGGCTGGAAGAGCAGCTCACTTCCGATGAAAGCGAAGTCCCGCCTGCACCCTGATCGGGGATAGCACTTCGGGAATAGCACTTGCTGTTTGCTTCAAGGCCGCGCGTATTCACTCAGTGATTGCGCGCGGCCTTTCGCCATGCCGGCATCCGCTTGACCTTTACTGTAGGTGACCAAATGGAACAGGAGCAGACCTCTCAGGAGGAACAGATTCGCATGCGTGCTTATTACCTGTGGGAGCAGGCGTCGGAGCCGAAGTGCACACCCGACGAATACTGGGAGCAGGCCCGCAGCGAGATTGAGAAGGAAGCGCCGCCAGTGGAAAGCGGGCCGATTGCGGAAGATCCGAAAAAATAAGCACATGCAAGGGAGCACTACAACAGATAACCACAAGCGGCACGCATCGCCATGAAGGACTTTCCTGAACCGTCACGCGGCAGGCATCCCACGCGCATCGACGCGCCGCCTGCCGCGTTCGGTCTGGATGCGCTGATCGCGTTGGCTGTCGGCGCAGGTCTCGTAGCGTGCCTGTACTTCGCGCGAGCGGTCCTGATTCCGATGACGCTCGCAATTCTGTTGAGCTTTCTCGTCGCGCCGCTTGTGAAGTCGCTGGGCCGTTTGAAGCTCGGCCATGTCGCGTCGGTGTTTGCTGCTGTGGTGATCTCGGTGTCGGTGATCGGTGTGCTCGGCGCGGTGATCGCCATGCAACTGACCGACCTGGCGGCCGGCATGCCGCGCTATCAGGCAACCATCGAGCATAAGATGGAAGCCGCGCATACGCTGACCGTAGGCAAGCTCGATCGCTTCGCCAAAGCCGCGGGTCAGGCGCTGCAGCGTGCCACCGTTGAACCGACGCCGCCCGCGCCGCGGCGCGATGCGTCTTCTTCCGATGGCCGGGCGCCTGCCGCCGTTCCTGTCGAAGTGCGCGAGCCGGTACCGACGCCGCTGGAACTCGCGCGCCGCGTGTTGTCGCCGGCAATCAGTCCACTGGAGACGGCGTTCATCGTCTTCGTCGTAATGGTGGTGATCCTCTTGCAACGCGACGATCTTCGCGATCGCGCGATCAGGCTGTTCGGCTCGCGCGATCTGCATCGCACCACTACTGTGATGGACGAAGCAGCGCGGCGCCTGAGCCGCTACTTCGTTTCGCAGCTTGGATTGAATGCGGGGCTCGGCGTCGTGATCGGCGCGGGGCTTTTCCTGATTGGCGTACCGAGTCCGATCTTGTGGGGCATCCTCGCGGCGTTGCTTCGGCTCGTGCCGTATGTCGGTATCTGGATCGCGGGCGGCCTTGCTACCGCACTCGCCGCAGCGGTGAGCCCCGGGTGGGACATGGCGATCTGGTCCATAGCGCTTTTCGTGACGGTCGAACTGCTGGTGGGTCAGGTCGTGGAGCCGCTGCTATATGGACGCAGCACCGGACTCTCGCCGTTTTCGGTCGTCGTGGCGGCGATCTTCTGGAGCTGGATCTGGGGGCCAATCGGTCTGATCCTGTCGACGCCTTTGACGCTCTGCCTGCTCGTGCTCGGCCGGCATATCAGGCGTCTGGAATTTCTCGACGTGATGCTGGGCGACCAGCCCGCGCTCACGCCCGTCGAAAATTTTTATCAACGTGTGCTCGCAGGCGACCCCGACGAAGCGCTCGCGCAAGCGGAACTTCTGCTGCGCGAGCGTTCGCTGTCGGCATACTACGACGAGGTGACGATCCCAGGCCTGCAACTCGCCGCCAACGACGTCGTGCGCGGCAGCGTCACCTCGGTGCAGCTCGCGCGCATCGAGTCCACCACGAACGATCTGATCGATGGACTCGACGGTTATCCGGACGAGCAGCCGCCGCGGCTTTTGGGGGAGGACGCCGGCACCGATATCGGACCGGTGGCGCCGTCGCATATCGCGCCGGCTGCATCGGCGGGCATGCATGCGTTGTTTGCAAACCATATGTCGCGTGGTGCCGCGCAAGGGCCGCGCGACGATAGCGCTCAACAAGCCGCTGAAGATGCGCTGGAGGAAGCTGAAGATCCGCCGCGCGCAGCGAATCAACGTGTCTTGTGCATTCCCGGGCGGGGCCCGCTCGATCCTCTGGCGTCGACCATTCTGTTGCAACTGCTCGGCAAGCATGGTTTCACTGCACGCGCGCTACCGCATGAGGCCGCTTCACGTGCCTCGATCGAGCAGATGGATGCCGACGACGTGGGCGTCGTCTGCATCGTCTATTTGCGGATCGACGGTGTGCCCTCGCATTTGCGCTACATGGTGCGGCGCATTCGCGCACGCTTGCCGAACGCGTCGATTATCGTCGGACTGTGGGCGCGCGAGGATCTCGAGAAGTGGAGCGTCGATCTGCAAAACGCAATGGGCGCCGAATGCTATGTCACTTCATTGCAGGAGATGCTGGCGGCTTGCCGCATGTGCGCCAGCACGACAAGCGGTGAACCGCTCGCAGTCGCCGACGTCTAGAAAAGCACTGGAAAAGCAGGCAAAAAAACGCCCGGCGCTTGCGCGTCGGGCGTTTGTCGTTGGAGCAGTGCTTACTTGCCGGTGGCTCCGCCTTCTGAGGTCTTGCCTTCGTCGTCAGTCACGATTTTCGTCGTGCCGCCGGTAGAGGGCGGGTCGCTCGCCGGAAACGTGTCCTCGACTTCCTTGTCGATCTGCTTCTCGGTCTTGTCGGCATTCGGATGCTGTTCCTTGGGTTCTGCCATGACGCTCCTCCTTGAGCTGATGGATGTGATGGGTGGACGGCCATGCTGTTCGCACGGCCTGCTTGGGGTGCTTTTTACATCGGCATGTAGAGTTGAATGAAAGGTGAGCGCTCCATGAGCTAAACATCGGCTTGCGTCAGACTGTCCTGCACGACTCGCGCCCGACAATCCGCAATGCGTCGGCGCGCGTGAGCGGACCTCGGCGCATGGCGTCGATCAGGTGCGCGGTCTGCGCGTCGCGTTCACACGCGAGCACGGCGAGAACCTTGTCGTCCTTCACATAAAGCGCAGCGAACTCGTAACTATCCAGGTCGCCGTCGATCACCAGCTCGTCCCAGTCGCTTGCATGGCCGAGATATTCAAACGTCTTGCCGAAGTGGTAGGTCCAGAAAAACGGCACGCCGTCATAACGGTTGCGTGCACCGCACATGTTTTGCGCGGCGATGCGCGCGTGCTGTTGCGCTACTCGCCAGTGCTCGATCCGCAGCGGCTCTTCGTTCTCGCGCAGCGGGAACATCGCAATGTCGCCGGCGGCGTAAAGACCGGGCGCGGCCTGCATACCTGCATTCACGATCACGCCGCCGTCCTTTTGCAATGGCAATCCTTCGACAAAGCCGGTGGCCGGCGTCACGCTTGTGCCCAACAGCACGACATCGGCGGCGATATGCTCGCCGCTTTCCAGCATCACTTCATGCACGCTGCCTTCTTCCCCTTCGAGCGAGGCGACCTTCGCTTCCGGATAAAACTTCACGCCATGGCTTTCGTGCAGCGCGCGGAACATCGCGCCCATGCGTTCACCGAACTGCTTCGCAAAGGGCACCTTGTCCGGCGAAATAATGGCGACTTCGACGCCACGTTTGCGCAGCGATGCGGCGGTTTCGAGTCCGATGAAACCGCTGCCGATAATCGCTACCCGAGTGGAGGTGGTCGCGGCGGTAGACGGGGCGTCGGTCGCGAGTTCGTCGGTCGGCCCGTCCCCAAGCGCGTCGACGATCGCCGTGGCGTCGGCGAGACTGCGCAGCACATACACGCCGCCAAGCTCGCAGCCAGGAATAGACGGGACTTTCGGCACACCGCCGGTCGCGAGCAATGCGGTGTCGTAGGTCAATGCGCCACCGGGTTCCAGATGAACGGTACGGTTGGGAACATCGAGGCGCACCACCTTTGCGACGATCCGTTCCACGCCGTGCTGCTCGAACCACTCGTGAGCGAGAAGCGGCGGCACATCGGCGGGGGACATCTCCGCGGAAGGGACAAACTTGCTGAGCGACGTGCGATCGTAAGGCGCGTGCGGTTCGTCGCCGATCAGCGTGATGCGCCCGCTAAAGCCATACTCGCGCAGCGCCGCGCAAGCCGCGGCGCCGGCCGCGCCCGCGCCGATTACCGCGAAATGCGGCTGCTGTGTGCGGGCAAGCTCTGTTTCGTTCGGTAGCTTCCCCGGTGTCACCATCACGTCATCGCCGTCGACGATCACCGCATAGCGTTCGAGCGGCACGAGCGGCGGCGGCTCCAGCACCTGGCCGGTGGATGCGTCGAACGTGCCCTTATGCCACGGACAAATGATCCGGCCGCGGCACAACGCGCCTTTCTCGAGCGGCCCGCCTGCGTGCGGACAGTCGGCGGAATAGGCGCGCACGGTGTCGCCGTCGCGGACCAGCAGGATTTTTTCGTCACCCACTACGACGCGTTGTGCCCGGTCCTCGCGTAGCTGCGAAAGCTGGGCGACGTGTACTGCGGTCGTGGGCATGCGGGTTCCTTGAGGCGTTGTCTGATGCGGCCCGCAGCGGTAGGATCGCGCGCCGAGGCCACAGGACCAGAATAAGAAAAGTGCTACATGAACGAGCAATTGCCGTGCCCGACATCGGCTAAATCCAGTCCATGCAAAAACATTTCTCGTTTCTTCGCTTCTCGCTATGTGAATGGTCGGAAAGTACGCTAGATTCCTTTTAAGGAAATAGCGCACGATCAGAAGGCACGATACGTGCGACGAATCAGATGACTTCCCCAGACTTTTGTGGAGATGTTGGCCGTGCAGCGTGCGGAGCGAGTTGCAGTTGATGTCCCAATGCCGTCGCGCAATTTTGCGGCGACTCGGCGTGTGTTACTTGTTGTGCTTGCTGTTTCGATTCTCTTCCCGCTTGCATGCCTCGCCGGCTACGGTTATTTCGATTACCAGCGGCGCATAGCCGATTCGAACGACATGATCGACCGGCTTGTACGTGTGACCGAGGAGCAGGCGGTCAAGGTGCTCGACCTGAATCAGCAGATGGCTTCGCGCATCGTCGAGCTGATCGGCGACGAAGACGATAAGCAGCTTCGTGCGCATGACGCGCAGTTGCACAAAGCCCTGCGCGAAATCGGCGGGGACTTTCCGCAAGTGGCGTCCATCAACCTGATCGGTGTGAACGGCGATCTGCTCGTGTCGAGCCGTGCGTATCCGGCAACCGGCATCTCTATCGGTCATCGCGAAGACTTCGTCTCCGCGCGAGCGATGCGCCCGCATCCGTACTTTTCGTTGCCGATGTTCGGCCCGCTATCGCAAACGGACGTGTTCAACACTACCATCGCCCGCACGGATACCGACGGCAACTTCCTCGGTGTCGTGTCGGTCGCGTTGCGCAACGAGTACTTCTCGCGCTTTTATCGCGAACTCACTAACGGCGATTCATCGCTCGCGTTGGCGCTTTATCGTCAGGACGGCAATCTGCTCGTGCGCTATCCGCCGTTGCCGGCAGGCGTGGCGGATAGTGCGTCCGACGCATTTGCCTCCGCGTTGCGCGACAAGCAGTTGTCCGGCCACGTACGCGTCAAATCGGCGGAAGACGGCGGTGAGCGGCTCGTCGCGTTTCGCCGGGTCGGCGACTATCCGTTGTATGTGTCCAGCGCCTATGCAACAGGCGCGATCGTCGACGCGTGGCGCCAGCACTTCATGGTGATCGCCGCGCTGACGGCGGTGCCGTGTATCGCAATCTGGATACTCGTGCTTTACTCGCTGCGTCAACTCGACGGCGAGCGCGTCGCGTGGGAGCGCTGGCAGGGCGAGGTTGCGATGCGGCTTTCTGCGGAAGCTTCGAGCCGGCAATTGCAGCGCATGGGCGCGCTAGGCAATCTGGTCGCGAACGTCGCGCACGATTTCAACAATCTGCTAATGGTCGTCTCCGCGAATATCGAGCTTGCCCGTCTCAAGCGGTTCAACAACCTCGAAAAGGAAATGACGGCGGTTCAGCGCGCCACCGCGACTGCGGAATCGCTCACGCGCCGGCTTTTGAGCGTCGCAAAGAAGCAGCCGCTGAAGCAGGAGCCGATCCACCTGAAAAAGTGGATTCCTGGCGCGGCGCCGCTCATCGAGGCGGCGCTCGGCGATCAGATCGAACTGGCGCTCAGCATTGTCGACGACGTATGGGACGTGCTCGCGGATCCGACCGACCTCGAACTTGCGATCATGAACCTGGCGGTGAATGCACGCGACGCGATGCCGCGCGGCGGACGCTTCGTGATTCGTTGCCAGAACAACCGGCTGGTCGGCAGCGATACCTTGCTACCCGATGGCGAGTACGTGCTGATCGCGTGTTCCGACGACGGCGAAGGCATGCCCGAATCAGTCGCGCGGCGCGCGTTCGAGGCGCTGTTCACGACCAAACTCAGCGGCTCGGGCGCCGGCCTCGGTTTGGCGCAGGTTCTGTCTATGTGCGAACAGGCGGGCGGCACCGCGAAGATCGACAGCGTGCCCGGCAGCGGCACGACGGTGCGCATGTATCTGCCGCGCTATCGCGAACGCCGCCAGGCGCGCGCCGTGAAAGAAGAAGTGGTGGAACAGGCAGCGCTGCAGCACGCGGGCATGGTGCTCCTCGTGGAAGACAACGAAGACGTCGCAGCGGGCGTCGCGGCCGTGCTGGAAACGTTCGGCTGCGCAGTGCGTCACGAGCCCACCGCCGATCAGGCGTTCGACGTCCTGACCGGTGGCGAGCGCTTTGAACTCGTGTTGTCGGACATTCAGATGCCAGGCAAGCTGAACGGCATCGACCTGGCTGAAAAAGTGCGCAGTGCATGGCCCACGCAGAAGATCGCTTTAATGACGGGCTACGCGGACGAACTCGAACGCGCGCGCCGTCTCGGCGTAGCCATATTGGCGAAGCCATTCAACATCGAGGAACTGCACGCGCTGGTGGCTTGCGAACCGTAATGCGTTGCAATCTTGAGGCACACCCCTTGCTGAACTCCTGACGAGGCATGCGCGCCTGGCTCGCCTACGCGCGCAATCCGCTTCCATTTCGCGTCCATTCCGACAGGAGAACAGTCATGAAGATCAAGAAGGCACTGCTTATTTCCACATTGCTCACGGCTTCCACGCTTGCCATGGCGCAAGGTGCGGGCGGATCCGGCGGGGCTGGCGGCGGCCCGGCCGGCAACGACCCGGCCACGACCGGTGGCGCGAATGCTTCCACGCGCGAAGGCGGTGACGCTACGTCATCGGGCGCTATGTCGCATTCGAAGTCGAAGAAGCACTCGTCGAAGTCGAAGGCCACGAAGCCCGCGACCGACACGACCAACATGCCGGGCGCGAACGCAAGCAGCGACACGAAAGGGCAATAAAACGCCGCGTTCCAAGTGAGCGCCTGTAGCGCGAATGCGCTACAGGCGTCTCACGAATCGAATGCTTTACCGGCGCGGCCTGACTGACTAATTTTTTTCTTGCGACGCGTCGTACTTGCCGAGTGCCGCCGCGCTGTTCAGGCGCGCCCGCTTCAGTAATGCCTGCTGCGCTTCCTCGACGTTGCTTGCCGCGCCTTTCCAGGCTTGTAACGGCGGCTCCTGCAACGCACGTCCATACGAGAAGCTCAGATTCCACGGCAGCGGCCCGAGGCGATTCATTGCGCCGAGGTTCGCGGTCGCTTCTTCAGGCGACTGCCCGCCAGACAGAAACACGATGCCCGGCACGGCCGCGGGCACGGTGCGTTTCAGAATCCGCACCGTGTAAGCGGCGATATCCGCAGTGGACGATTGCCGCGCGCTCTCCGAACCGGCGATCACCATGCTCGGTTTCAGCAGCATATGTTCGAGCACGACGCGATGCCGTTGCAGCGCGACGAACACCTCGTGTAAAACCGCCTCGGTCACTTCGGCGCTGCGCTCGATCGTGTGGTCGCCGTCCATCAACACTTCCGGTTCGACGATCGGCACGATGCCCGCTTCCTGCGCGATCGCGGCGTAACGCGCGAGCGAGTCCGCATTCGCTTCTATCGCGAGACGGCTGGGCAGATTGGCCGTGATGTTGTAGACCGCGCGCCACTTTGCAAAGCGCGCGCCTTGTTTTTTGTAATCGACGAAGCGGCGCGCGAGGCCGTCGAGGCCTTCGGTGATTTCATCGCCTGGAGCATGAGCAAGCGCAACCTTGCCGAGGTCCACCTTGATGCCCGGCACGATCCCGTTCTTCGCAGCGACCTCGGGGAACGGCGTGCCGTTGTCCGCTTTCTGGCCGAGCGTTTCTTCGTAGAGAATCACCCCGCTCACAAATTCGCCGAGGCCCGGCGTGGTGAGCAGCAGATTGCGATACGCACGGCGGTTTTCCTCGGTGGAGTCGAGTCCGATCGTCTTGAAGCGTTTGGCGATGGTGGGGCCGCTTTCGTCGGCGGCGAGCAGGCCCTTGCCGGGCTGAACCATTGCGTCGACGGTGGCTTGCAGTTCGCTACGGGTGTCCATGAGATGTGCTCCCTTTGTTCCGGTTGCGGAAGGAAAACTGCGGCCGCGGCGCATTGGCGGCCGCTGCATGACCTGCGTTATTCGCCTATCAGATGCAGCACGATGTCGCGATGCTGCGTGTGACGCCGATGCTCGAACAGATACAGCCCTTGCCACGTGCCGAGCACCATCTGCCCATGCTCGACCGGTATGCTCAATTGAACCTGTGTCAATGCGGTGCGCAAATGCGCAGGCATGTCGTCGGGGCCCTCGGCGTCGTGCTCGTAGCGTTGCTTGTCTTCGGGCGCGAGGTTCGCGAAGTAGCGCTCGAGATCCCGCTGCACCGACGGGTCGGCATTCTCCTGAATCAGCAGCGATGCCGACGTATGACGGCAAAACAGCGTCAGCAGTCCGGTGTCGATGTCCTGCACCGCGACGAAGCGGCGGGCTTCATCGGTGAATTCGACGAGTCCGCGAGTGGGCGCCTTGACGCTCAGATGGTGGATGGCCTGTCGCATGATGAAAGTGCTCGACTCCGGTTCAGAGCGACGCGAACGCGTCGGCGATCTGTTCGACACTCCCTGGGCGAACGACGCGCGCTACTTCAGTGCCGTCGCGCATGAAAATCAGCGTGGGCCATAGCTTGACCTTGAACGAGCGGCCTAAGGGGCGGCCGGGACCGTCCTCGATCTTCAGGTGCCTGACGCCGGCATGCGCTTCGAAAGCCTTTGCAATGGACGGCTGCGCACCTTGGCAGTAGCCACACCAGTCCGTGCCGAACTCGATGACGGTGGCGCCTGGCAGCGCGTCGATTTCGGCTCTTGATGGGGCTTTGGTGGAATAAGGCGTCCGGATTGCCATGCGTGCTCCGCTGCGGGTTCAAATATGCGCTCGGGGGTTGGAAAGGCGCGTCCGCTGCCGCGGACACGCGCCGCACTCTGGTTTGATAAGAGTACCAGCTATTGGTTCGGGAGTCGGCGGGGCGGGCATTGACACAACCGTACAAGCTGGGCGGGCGCCCGAAAAGCTGGCTATGTCATGCTTCGAACCGGGTGAGGGGCGCCTGCGGGAGTAGATATTGCTAGCGTCTGGCCTCGACTACCACGCATGGGCCCGGTGAGCGGGAGCCAACGCGTGGACGCGCAGGTTCAACCGTCATGGAGGCATGTCATGCCATCAGCATTGATCGTCAAGCGGTCCGTTGGACTCCCTGCAAAGTTACGCCGCGGCGTGAAGTGCGCGATGCTCGCATGCTCGCTCGCGGCCGCGCTGCCAGGCTACGGCGCGGATGTAACGTCTGCGCCTTCGGCCGCGTCGCAGGAGACACCGGCTGCGGCGTCCGCCGCGCGCGCCGCCAACGCACCCGACGACACTTTTCTGCTGACGATCTTTTTGCGCCACGACGAATCCAGGCCGCTGCCCAAGATCAACGAGCAATTGCGCGCACAGGGTTTCTTCAAGACTTTCCCGCCGCCCGGCATAGAAGTGGTGTCGTGGTACGTGATGATGGGCATCGGTCAGGTGGTCACCCTGCGTGTGCCCGCGAGCCGCTTGCGCGAGGTCAATCGCGCGATTGAGACGACTGCGTGGGGCGGCTACCGCACCGAGTTCTATCCGACCTACGACTACAAGGCGCTCGCGCAGCAGATGCGCGCGAACGACGGCAAGTAACTTGGGCGGGCGGCCCGGTAAGCTCGCTATCCGGCATAACGGTCGCCGCCACAAATTTGGGATACATCCCCGCGCCTTTACGCGCCCTCACGCGCGGCCGATAATGCCCCGTCATTCCCGCCACGAAGCCTGTCGCGCGCGCCGCGCCTTGCAGGCTTGCTTGCTCTGAGCCCACAGCCGCCCGTGTTGAAAACCTCACGTTTTTTTGGTCTGCTGCACATTCCCGGCTTCAAGCCGCTCGCCGCCGCCACGCTGATGCTGGGCGTGGCCATGTCGTTCACCGCTCCGTATCTGTCGCTATTCGGTGTCGAGCGCGCCGGTATGACGCCGTTCCGGCTCGGCGTGTTCATGACGCTGATTGCGGCAAGCGGCGTGCTGGCGAGTACCTTTGCCGGCCGCTGGAGCGACGCGAGCGGCCGGCATCGGCCTTTGCTGCTGGCGGCATTGGTGCTCGCCGCCCTCGGTTACCTGTGTTTATGCGTGGTGCGCGACTACCGGCTGTTGCTCGTCGTCGGCATTGTCTTCATAGGCGCCGGCGGTTCGGCCATTTCAATGGTGTTCTCGTTCAGCCGTGCCGCGCTGCCCGTGCCCGACGCGGCCGAGCGCGTGTTCGCAAGTGCGACGCTGCGCACGATTCTCTCGGCGGCGTGGGTGTTCGGGCCGTCGGTGGGCGCGCTGGTGCTGGCGGCAACGAGTTTTTACGGGCTCTTCCTGTTCGCCGCAGCCAGCTTCGCCGCGTGCGCCGCCATTGTCTGGCGCATGCGCGAGCCGCAGGGCCATCTCGGCGATCACACGGTGCAGGACACTGCCTCGGAGCCGTCTTCGTCGATCACGGTACCGCCGCTGACCGAGCCGGGCGAAGACGCGCACGAAGACTTGCCGGGCGTAGCATCGGCGAACGATATCGGCCGCGCGGTCGCGGCGCTGACGTTGCTCGGGCTCGCCGCAAACGCCACGATGATCGTGTTGCCGCTTTACATCGTGCATGGTCTGAGCGGCACGCATCTGGACGTGTCGGTGATGCTCGGCCTCGGCGCATTGACCGAAATTCCGATGATGCTCGCGCTCGGCGCGAAGTCTTCCCGCTTGCACAAGCCGAACTGGCTGGCGGCATGCGCGGCGGTTCACGCTCTGTATTTCGTCGCGATGTCGCTCGCTGGAAACGTGCATGTGCTGATACCGATGCAGATTCTCAACGCGTTCGTGGTGGCCGTGACTTCTTGCCTCGGCATGACGTACGTGCAGGATCTGATGCCGCATTCGCCGGGGCGTGCCACGGCGCTTTTCTTCAACGCGGCGCGGGTAGGCTCGATTCTGTCGGGCGTGTTGTCCGGTTTGCTGGTGCAGGCTTTCAGCTATCGAGGAACCTTCCTTTTCTGCGGCTTGCTGGCGTTGTGCGCGCTCGTGCTGTTTGCCGTACCCGGTTATCGCTATCCGCTGATGTGGCGAGCGGTGCGGCGTTTCGCTCGTACGCAATACGGCAAGCTTCAACAGGGGCGCTCGCTGCGCGGCGGCCGTGAGCGTTGATCTGCGGTGCCACGCATCGCACTCGCAGCCGAAGCTTGCAACGAGCTGAACGCGAGGAACTTTACGCCGCACAAAACCTCTGCAATGAGGCGTATCGTTCTTGCGATGGACGCGGTTGCTGTCGTCAACGCAACCGGATCAGTCAATGCGGAATCGCCGGAACTTGCAGCAATCGCATCATGATCATCTAACTGAACCAGGCAGCGTCACGAAGCACTTTCGGGAGCGGTGAAATGCAGCTAGGCATGATTGGATTGGGACGTATGGGCGCCGACATGGTGCGGCGGCTGACCAAGGGCGGTCAACAATGCATCGCCTTCGACGTGCAGCCCGCTGCCGTCGAGCGGCTCGGGCAGGAAGGCGTAATGGGCGCATCGTCGCTCGAAGATCTCGTGGCGAAACTCGAGAAGCCGCGTGCGGTGTGGCTGATGGTGCCCGCCGCCGTAGTCGACGGCACGCTCGACAAGCTCCTGCCGTTGCTGGAACCGGGCGACATCGTGATCGACGGCGGCAATTCTTATTACCACGACGACATCCGCCGGGGCGCCCAGCTGGCCGAGCGCAAACTGCACTATGTGGACGTCGGCACCAGTGGCGGCGTCGCCGGACGCGAGCGCGGCTACTGCCTGATGATCGGCGGCGAAGCGGAGGTCGTTCAACGGCTGGAGCCGATTTTCTCGACGCTTGCGCCAGGCGCAGCGGCCGCGCCTGCCACGCCGGGACGCACCGAGGGCAGCAGCACGGCCGAGCAGGGGTTTCTGCATTGCGGCCCGATAGGCGCGGGGCACTTCGTCAAGATGGTTCATAACGGCATTGAATACGGCTTGATGGCCGCCTATGCCGAGGGCCTCAATATTCTGCGTCATGCCGACGCCGGTAAGCACGCTCGCGACGCAGATGCCGAGACTTCGCCGCTACGGCGTCCGGAGCTTTATCAGTACGATCTGAACCTGGCCGATATCGCCGAAGTGTGGCGGCGCGGCAGCGTGATCGGCTCGTGGCTGCTCGACCTGATCGCCGGTTCGCTGGTTGGCGACGCCGATCTGAAGAACTACGCAGGACGCGTATCCGATTCGGGCGAAGGACGCTGGACGATGGCGGCGGCCGTCGACGAGGGCGTGCCTGCGCCGGTGTTGAGCGCGGCGCTCTTCGGGCGTTTCAGTTCGCGCGGCGAAGCGGACTTTGCAAACCGCGTGTTGTCGGCCATGCGCCACGACTTCGGCGGTCATGCCGAAAAACCGCCTGCGCCGTCGGGCAGCCAGCAGGGCTGATCGTCCCGATCCTCCGGCTCGCAGCACAGCCGATCTCATGGAGCCGCACATGCAAGCCACACAACCCACTGAAAGCGCGCCGCACGACATCGTGTTCCTGTTCGACTGCGACAACACGTTGCTCGACAACGACCACGTGCTATCGGATTTGCGCGCCCACATGATGCGCGAGTTCGGCACTGAGAACAGTAGCCGCTATTGGGAGATTTTCGAGCAATTGCGCGGCGAGCTCGGCTACGCGGACTATCTTGGCGCGTTGCAGCGTTACCGCACCGAGCATCCAAGAGACACACGGCTCTTGCTGATGTCGTCGTTTCTGATCGACTATCCGTTCGCCAACCGGCTCTATCCAGGCGCGCTGGACGCGTTGCAGCACGTGGCGAAACGCGGGCCCACGGTGATTCTGTCGGATGGCGACGTTGTGTTCCAGCCGCGCAAGGTCGCACGTTCCGGCTTGTGGGAAGAGGTGGAGGGCCGCGTGCTGATCTACATCCACAAAGAGCTCATGCTCGATCAGGTGATGGAATGCTACCCGGCGCGCCACTACGTAATGGTCGACGACAAGTTGCGCATTCTCACGGCAATGAAGAAAGTCTGGGGCAACAGGCTGACCACGGTGTTCCCGCGCCAGGGGCATTACGCTTTTGACCCCAAGGAGATATCGAGCAATCCGCCCGCGGATGTGACTATCGAGCGGATCGGCGATCTCGCGCAACTCGATGTGGAATCGCTGCTGGCCGGGAAGACCTAAGCGTTGCGAATGCGCTGTCCGTTATCTGGACAGCGATCGCGCGCGGCGCACCGCGCATGCCGTAATGCGTCGCCGATCGAGCATCGCGTGCATCACGAGTCTTGCGCTTTCAACCTCGCTTGCGCATCCGCGGCGCCCATTCTGCCGGCCGCATCGAGTGCGCTCGTTCCGCTGGCGTCGCGTGCATTGGGGTTTGCTCCGTGCGCGATCAGCATGTCCATGATCGCCGTGCGGTTGAACATCGCGGCCACCATCAGTGCAGTGCGTCCGTCGGGCGATGCGCCTTCGACGTCGGCGCCGTGCGCGAGCAAGGTTTCGACCACAGCGTCGAAGCCCTTGAAGGCCGCGCCTGCAAGAGGCGTCTGCCCGTTATTGTTGCGCAGGTCGGGATCTGCGCCGCGTTCGAGCAGCGTGCGCACGGCATCGACATGTCCGTGATAGCTCGCGAGCATCAACAGACTGTCGCCTTTGTCATTGCGCAGATTCGGCGGCACGCCTTTTTCGATCACCGCTGCGAGCATCGCGGCGTCGCCGGCACGGGCAAGATCGAACACCTGCTGCGCGACTTCGAGCAACTGCGGGTCGATGGGTTGCGGGGAAGGAGGGGACGGGTCGGCTGGGTTAGTCAATGAAATCTCCTTGCAATAAAGCCGCGCGCCTCGGCGCATGAACATCGGCAGCATACACAGATTGTGCAGGCGCCGCGCGTTGCTAAACGGCGCCGAAAAGTTTCACCAGCAAGCCGAACACGCCAACCAGAACGGCCACGCCCGCGCACAGCAGCACAAGCGTCACAAGAAGAACGAGCGGCGCTTTAAAACGGTTGGGTGTCGGCATGATCAATGTGTATGGTTAAGAACGAATAAGCGAACAGACGACACTGCAATGTGACGGGAACAACGAGATGTGGTCGTCGCGGTCCACAGCTTAAGCGTTTCGCGCAATACCTGCAGCAAGGCTGGCGTAAGACTTGCAGCGCGATGCGCGGCGACGGCGAGTCTTGACCAGCATCAAGCTTTCGCAAAGAGTCCCGAACGATGATGCGTGCATGCGGTCACACCGCTGGCGACCGGCGCGCAACGGCAAACTATCTTCCAGTAGCGCTCTACGCACCACGCGGCTGTCATGTCAAACGCATGACGCTCATCCGCGAAGCTTCGCAACCTCCGTCAACCTGCCTGACAGTCCTTACGAGGAGTGACGCCATGGCTGAGACAACCTCCCGTCCCACCCCGCCGCAAACGCTAGACCCCGATACGCTGCGCAACATGGACCGCTACTGGCGGGCGTGCAACTATCTGTCCGCCGGCATGATCTATTTGCGCGACAACCCGTTGCTGCGCGAGCCGCTCAAGCCCGAGCACATCAAGAATCGTTTGCTCGGACACTGGGGCTCAGACCCTGGGCAGAGCTTTCTGCTCGTGCATCTGAACCGGTTGATCAAGAAGCTCGACCTGAATGTGATCTTCATTTCGGGTCCGGGCCATGGCGCGCCTGCGACGCTCGCCAACTGTTATCTGGAAGGACACTATTCGGAGATTTATCCGGACCGCAGTGAAGACGAAGCCGGAATGCGGCGCTTTTTTCGTCAGTTTTCGTTTCCCGGCGGCATCGGCTCGCATTGCACGCCCGAAACGCCCGGGTCCATCCATGAAGGCGGCGAACTGGGCTACAGCCTGTCGCACGGTTACGGCGCCGCATTCGATAACCCGGACCTGATCGTCGCGGTAATGGTCGGCGACGGCGAGGCCGAAACCGGTCCGCTCGCCACGTCGTGGCATTCGAACAAGTTCCTCAATCCGATTCGCGACGGCGCTGTGCTGCCGGTTCTGCATCTGAATGGCTACAAGATTGCGAACCCGACCGTGCTCGCGCGGATTCCACGCGAAGAACTCGAAGCGCTGCTTACCGGATACGGACACAAGCCGTATTTCGTCGAAGGCGACGATCCCGAGGTCATGCATCAGCAGATGGCGGCCACGCTCGAACAGTGCGTCGGCGAAATCCGCGCGATCCAGCAACATGCACGCGATAACAACGACCCGACGCGGCCGCGCTGGCCGATGATCGTGCTGCGCTCGCCGAAAGGTTGGACCGGTCCCAAGGAAGTCGACGGCCACAAGGTGGAAGGCTCATGGCGCGCGCATCAGGTGCCGATTGCCGATCCCGTGACGAACAGCAAGAGCGTCAAACTGGTAGAAGCCTGGCTGCGCAGTTATCAGCCTGAAGCGCTGTTCGACGCTTCCGGCCGCCTCGTCGAAGAATTGCGCGAACTCGCGCCGAAGGGCGCGCGCCGCATCAGCGCCAATCCGCATGCGAACGGCGGCGCGCTATGCAAGACGCTCGACATGCCCGCGTTTCGCGACTATGCGGTCGACGTGAAAAAGCCCGCGTCCGCATACACGTCGCCGACTCAGGTGCTTGGCGAGTTTCTGCGCGATGTCATGCGCAACAACATGACGAACTTCCGCGTGTTCGGGCCGGATGAAACCGCAAGCAACAAGCTGACTGCCATCTACGAAGCATCGGGCAAGACGTGGCTCGCGGCGGGCGACCCCGGCGACGCGGACGGCGGCGCACTGTCGGCGGACGGCCGCGTGATGGAGATGCTCAGCGAACACACGCTGGAAGGCTGGTTCGAAGGTTACGTGCTGACAGGGCGGCATGGACTCTTCGCCACTTATGAAGCCTTCGTGCACGTGATCGATTCGATGTTCAACCAGCACGCGAAGTGGCTGGAAAAAGCGAAGCGCGAGTTGGCTTGGCGTCAGCCGGTGCCGTCGATCAACCTGCTGATCACGTCGCTCGTATGGCGCCAGGATCACAACGGTTTTACGCATCAGGACCCCGGTTTTCTCGACGTGGTGACGAACAAGAGCCCGGACGTGGTGCGAATCTACCTGCCGCCCGACGCGAACTGCCTGCTCAGTGTGGCCGATCACTGCCTGCGTTCGCGCGACTACGTGAACGTGATCGTCGCCGACAAGCAGCCGCACCTGCAGTATCTCGACATGGATGCAGCCGTTACGCATTGCACGAAGGGCATCGGCATCTGGGACTGGGCGTCGACCGATCAGGGTGCCGAGCCGGATGTGGTGATCGGCTGCGCGGGCGACATCGCAACGATGGAAGCGCTCGCCGCCGTCGAGATCCTCAAGGAGCGTTTCCCGGATCTGAAAATCCGTTTCGTCAACGTGGTCGATCTGTTCCGGCTGATGCCCGAGCATGCGCATCCGCATGGGCTGACGAACCGCGACTTCGATTCGCTGTTCACGACGAGCAAGCCGGTGATCTTCAATTTCCATTCGTATGCGTCGCTGGTTCACAAGCTGACCTACAACCGGACGAACCACGAGAACCTGCATGTGCACGGTTATCACGAGAAGGGCAACATCAACACGCCGCTCGAACTCGCGATCATCAATCAGGTGGACCGTTTTTCGCTGGCTATCGACGTGATCGACCGCGTGCCGAAGCTGCGCGGTGTCGGCGACCATGCGAAGGACTGGCTGCGCGGCCAGATTATCGAGCATCTGAATTACGCGCATGCCGAGGGCATCGACAAGGAAGAAATCCGCAACTGGACGTGGAAAAGCTGAGCGAGGCCCGTTATGACCACTCAGGACGGCGCTTCGCCGCATACCATTCTCGTGCTGAACAGCGGATCGTCGTCGCTGAAGTTCGGGTTGTTCGAGCATTCCGGCCACGACGAATCGCTGCTGCTCGAAGGCAGCGCACAAGGCATCGGCCGCCGCGACGGCCGCTTGCGGATCGCGGCTCCCGACGGGCGCGTGCTCGTCCAGGAGGAGCATGTGCTGGAGTCGCAAACCGACGCATTGCAAAAGCTTTCCACCGTGCTCGCCCAGCAACATCATGAGCAACCGACGGCGGTGGGCCACCGTGTGGTGCACGGCGGCCCGCACTTACGCTCGCATCAGCGGCTGACGCCCGAGGTCCGCCGCCGCTTGCAGGATGCAGTGCATTTCGCTCCTCTGCATATTCCGCCCGCGCTCGATCTGATCGACGAAGCGCAGAAGATTTTCGGCGGCGCGCAGCACTTCGCCTGCTTCGACACCGCTTTTCATGCGACGCTGCCTCCGCGTGCCGCGCAACTCGCGTTACCGCGGCGCTATTTGGACGCCGGCGTGATTCGCTACGGATTTCACGGGCTGTCGTATGAATCGCTCGTCGCCCAGCTTGGCGCCGCGTTGCCGGCGCGGGTGGTGTGCGCGCATCTCGGGAACGGTTCGAGCGTGTGCGCATTGCGCGACGGCCGCTCGGTCGATACGTCGATGGGCATGACGCCCACCGGCGGCGTGCCAATGGGAACGCGTTGCGGCGACCTCGACCCGGGCGTGCTGTTATATCTGATGCGAGTCGAGAAACTGGACGCAAACGGGCTGGAAACGCTGCTGAACCGGCACAGCGGCCTGGCCGGTTACGCCGATGGCGAGAGCGACATGCAGGCGCTCGAACAACGCGCGGCGGCGGGCGACCCGCATGCGTCACTGGCGCTCGACGCGTTCGCGACCGCGGTGCGCAAAACCATTGGCGGATATGCGGCTTTGCTGGGCGGCATCGATCTGCTGGTGTTCACCGGCGGCATCGGCGAACACAGCGTGCAGATGCGCAAACGGATCTGCGAAGGGCTGTCGTTTCTCGGCCTTCATGAAGGCGACGTCTCGGGCAAGGTGAGGGTGCTTCATACCGAAGAAGAGAAGCAGATCGCGAGGCATTGCCGCGCGTTGCTGCGTGCCGATCGAGGTTGAGCCGGTTGGATCTTGGTCTGCTCACGGGTGCTTCACGACCAGTCGATCGCATACACCCGCGACGCCGAACAGGCGCGTCACGTCTTCGAGCGCCGCGATTCGCTGGGCGTCGTGTTCGAGTTCGCCGTTGAGCACGATGCGCCCGTTGCTGACTTCCACCGTGATCGTACGTTCAGGAACCGCGGCGTCCCACGCGAGCCGCCGCGTCGCCTCTGCGCCAATCTGCTCGTCGCTCAGACGCGCGCCGTCCGCGCCGTCGGGGACGGCGCTGTCCGGATTGGGAAAGCCCGAATGAGCCATGGTTTTCAAGGTCAAGACGCGGATTGCACAACACTAGCAGATGCCGCGTCTTCGTGGCGGCACGCTACTCAATCGCGCGCGCCACCGCCTGTGCCGTTGCGGCCGACAGCGTCCAGCCCAGATGGCCGTGCCCCGTGTTGTAGAACACGCCGCGCCGTTTTCCGCGCCCGACCTTGGGCAGCATGCTCGGCAGCATCGGCCGCAAGCCAGCCCACGGAATGACGCGCGCGGTCGATACCTCGGGGAAATGCCGCCGCGTCCAGTCTACTAGCGGAGCAATCCGGGCGGAGCGGATATCGCGATTGAAGCCGTTGATCTCCGCCGTGCCCGCGACGCGAAAACGGTCGGCGCCGAGCCGGCTCGTCACGATCTTCGCGCTGTCGTCGAGCAGGCTAACCCACGGTGCACGCTGCCTGCTCGTTGCATCGTCGAGACACACGGTGATCGAATAGCCTTTGACCGGATACACGTTCACGTGATCGCCGAGCATCGCCGCAAAATCACGGCTTTTTACGCCGGCGCACACGACGATCCGCTCGAACCCGAAGCGCTGCGTCTCGCCTTCGAGGTGGGCAGTGAGCGAGAAGCGACCTTCGGCGGGTTGCTCGATCGACATGATTTCCGCATCGTAATGAAACTGCACGCCGTGGCGAACGCATGCATCGGCGAGACCGCGCGTGAATTTGTGGATGTCGCCAGTCGAATCGGACGGCGTGAAAAAGCCGCCGTAAAAATCGCCGTGCAGCGTGGGCTCGATGCGCTGCACTTCGCTCGCCGTCACCGCGCTGCGCTCGAGTCCGCCTTCGCGCAGCAGGTCATTCACCTTGGCCGCCGCGTCGAACTCCTTGCGCGTCTTGTAGACGTGCAGAATGCCGCGCCGTTCGAGATCGAAGTCGATGCCTTCCTGTTCGGCGATCGAAAACAGATGCTCGCGCGCGGCGATGGCAAGCCGCACCGTTTCGACGGTATTAGCGCGGTAGTGGGGAATCTGCCGCAGGAATTCGCCCATCCACGAATACTTGTGCCACGTGGGCACGGGATTGAGCAGCAGCGGGGCGTCGCGCGTGAACATCCAGCGCAGGCCTTTCAGAACAGTGGCCATGCTGTTCCACACTTCTGCATTGCTGGCGGACAGCTGGCCTCCGTTGGCGAACGAGGTTTCCATCGCTGCATAGCGGTGACGTTCGAACACGGTGACGTGGTGGCCGCATTGGGCGAGGGCGTGTGCGGTCGTGACGCCGGTAATGCCGGCGCCGATAATGGCGATTCGTGACATGACATGGTCCAGAGTAGTTGAGCATCACCGGGTCCGATTTCGTACGAAACCGGTGCCGATGCCCCATCTGTCCATGTACCTGAGAGTTTCTTCCCGCGCTGCGCGAAAGCGCTGTATGTGCGCGGGAATCCCCTTCGGTGGGCGCGCGCGGCGCCGCTCTCCAGATGTTCCTGCTGCGCGGTCCTTTTGCCTGAGAGTTTCCGGGGCGGTTGCTCCGTCGGCGTCGCCCTGGCTTCGGACGATCTCTCCCGCGCTGCTTTGCAGAACGCCACGACGATACCGGGCAAAATTTCTTCCGGCAAGTGTTTTCTGGCGCGTTACGTATGCTGCGTGATGCGCAACATCGACGTGTCGTAGCCAAGCGCACGCACTCGCTCGATCAACATGTCTTTCACACTGGCGACCGGTTTCGCTTCACGCGTCAGAATCCACAGATAGCGTCCGCTCGGTTCGCCGACGATCGACCAGCTGTAGTCGTCGGCGTGGTCCAGCACCCAGTAATTGCCGACGAAGAATGGGCCGAAGAACGACACCTTCAACTTCGCGTTGTTCGATCCGGCTATCACCTTGGCGCGCCCCTTCGAGGCGTCGAGCGGGCCTTCAACGCCACCCTTGCGGCAACTGTTGGTCACGTCGATCAGGCCGTCTTCACGCGCGGCGTAGTCGGCGGTCACCGCCTCGCAGCCTTTTTCGAAGCGGTTTTCGTAGCGCGCCAGTTCGTACCAGCGGCCCAGATAGCGCCCGAGGTCGACCGGCTTGGCGGGCTCGGGCACGCTCGCATTGCCGCTCTTGCCGCCTGGGTTTAGCGCACAGGCGCCGAGCAGGCACACGGCGCCCACCGCGAGCGAGATGGCGCTCACGCGCAGGACCGACTGTGAACGCATTGGCATTAAACACTCCGTGTCGAGAAAGACGATGAGAAAGCAGACCTCGTGCCCAGCGCCGGTTCACGCGTCGCAGTCCGTCGCGGCGATTCATACGTCGTCAAGGCGCGGGCCGTTTATCATAGTGCCCACCAGGAGAAAAGTGCCGCCTCGCAGAGCGATGGTAAGGCGTGTTATCCACGACCACACCGGCACATGCCGCTACATCAAATGAACTCGACTCCCGACGCTCCGTCCCGTCCCGCCATCCGCGCATTGACCCTGCTCGAGGGGCGCGTGCTTGGCGTGCTCGTCGAAAAGCAGCACACGGTGCCCGACAGTTATCCGCTCTCGCTCAATGCGCTGACATTGGGCTGCAATCAGAAGACCGGCCGCTCGCCTGTCATGAACGCGACCGAGGCAGAAGTACTAACGGCGCTCGACGGTCTGAAACGGCTAAGCCCCGTGATGGAAGGCAGTAGCAGCCGTGTGCCGCGCTTCGAGCACAACATGAATCGCGTGCTCGGTCTGCCGAGCCAGTCCGCGGCGTTGCTGACCACATTGTTGCTTCGCGGCCCGCAGACGGCGGCGGAGTTGCGCCTGAACAGCGCGCGCTTGCATGGCTTTGCCGATATCTCGTCGGTCGAGGCGTTTCTCGACGAGCTCGCCGCGAACGATCCGCCGCGTGTCGTCAAACTGCCTCGCACGCCGGGCGAGCGCGAAAACAGATGGATGCATCTGCTATGCGGCGAAGTGAACCTGAGCGAGTTCGCGCAGCCGGGCGGCGGCGAGGAAGATACCGTGCCGCTGTCCGCGTTCGAAGCGGTGAAGGCCGAGCAGAAACGGCTTGCCGATCAGGTCAACCGTCTTCAGGGAGTGGTACGGCGCATGGCAGCCGAGCTAGGCATCGACGCGAACGATCTGGATGCCTGACGCCGGCCGCTCAGCTTTCGGTGCCGCGCCGCGGATCTGCGGATAACGCTCGCTGAGTACGGTAGAAGTTGCGCGGCGGCACATTGGGCGAGTCTTGTGCAAGCCGGTCGAGTTCGTCGCGAATCGCGGTCAGATAGTGGCCGTCGCGCGCGTCGGCGTCGCCCGCAAAAACCGATTCGAGCCGCCGCCGCACCGCGCCATAACGCGCCCCTGCGGCGCGATGTTTTTCTGCGCGCTCCGCATAACGCATATACGTCTGCAACGCCGACGACACCGCGACGATCACGCTCACGAGGCCGACCAGAATCCTGATCTCCAGCGAGACCGCGTTCGTGTTCAGCGATGCAAACACCGCCGTGCCCACGAACGCGGCCAGCACGGTAACGAGCCAGCCCAGCTTACGATCACGTGCGGACAACAGATCGGCCATGTCGTAGTGGCTCATTTGCGATTCGCGCGCTCGCCGGATCCATTTCAGCAACAGTTGCTGTTCATCGACTGGCGGCTCATAGGCTGGCAGATTCTTCATGGGGCTCGTCAGGGCAGTTGCGTGCCGCGCGCCGCGCGCATGCACTGACGCTACTGTGCCACATGAAAGCGCGGCCTGGCGCGCTGCCGGTCATGCGGCCACGGCTGCCGGCCGGGCAACGGCGAAGCGCTCGTTGTGCGCGTTGCCATTCAGGTAGAAGTCGCCGATGGCGGCCTCGCGAATGATCGCCGGGTTGTGCGACGCGAGCACTCGCGCATTGCGCCAGTAGCGGTCGAAGCGCCGCGTTTCACTGGTCGCCGATGCGCCGCCCACTTCGAACAGCAGCGTGGCGGCCTGCAAGGTCTGCTCGATCGCGATCTGCTGCGCCTGAAAGGTCTGAATGTCGAGGCGAATGTAGGTGTCTTCGGTGGTGCGTCCTTCCTGTCGCGCAACCAATACTTCGTCGATGGCGCGCGCGAGCGACGCACTAACGCTTTGCGTCGAATAGGCGAGACTCGCAAGCCGGCCGACGACGCGATGCACGAGTGGATTGTCGCGCGGACTCGATTCGCCTGGGATACCGAAGGTTCTCGTCTTAGCCTGCGTAAAGGCCACTGCATCGCGCAGCGCGGCACGGCTGATGCCAGCCAGATTCGCGACGTGCAGGGCCTGGTAGTACGAGGTGAGCACACTGTTGCGGCGCGGCGCCGACGCGTCGTAGCGCCGGTACACGTTTTCTCGCGCGACAGGTACATGATTGAAGCGCGCGGTGCCGCTGCCCGTCAGACGCTGGCCAAAACCGTCCCAGTCGTCGATACGCTCGAGGCCCGGCGTGTCGGCGGCGACCAGCACGCGCACGTCGCTTTGTCCGTCGTACGCGGTTACGTCCACCCAATCCGCGTATAGCGTGCCCGTGGTGTAGTACTTCTCTCCGTCCAGATGCCACGCGCCGGCGGATTGCGTCAGCCGTACGCTGTTGTTCGTGCCGGCCGTGCGCTCGGCCACTGCGCCGCCGATTATCTGCCCTTGCGCGACGCGGGTGAGCCAGCGGTCGCGTAGCGCGTCGTCGCCATATTCCAGCAGCGATTCGATGAAGCCGCCGTGCACGCGCAAAATCTGCGGCAGGTTCGAGTCGGCTTCGCCAAGGCGTGTGACGAGCGCGAGGAATTCGCTCAACGACACGCCTTCGCCGCCATATTGTTTGGGCACGCGCAGCTTCGTATAGCCGGCTTCACGCAGCCATTGCACGGGTTCGTAGGCTAGCTCGCGATGGCGTTCGCGATGCACCGCGCCTTGCGCGATGCGTGCGAAGACCGGCGCGAAACGGCGGGTCAGCGCGTTGTCGTCGAAAAGCTGGGCGGCGTCGGCAATGCCGGCCGCAGAGGCCGGCTCGGCATGCGATGTGGGCGCGGACATGGATTCTCCGTAGTGAGGCGCGCAATGCGCAATCCGTCAACGGTACGGCATGACATGCGCTGCGAGCAACGAAGCATTTGGCCGATTCTTAGCAGCGGGAGAGAAATGGCTCGGTCGCATTCCTGCTGCATGGCCCGTATGGTCCGTACTTGTCCTGATGGTCCGCGTAGTCCCCACGCTCGCGGCGCACTCACGACCCGCGCAGCGTGCGGCCCCGCACACACGCTGCGAGGCGTGCGGTGCATGCTCGCAATACCAGCGCGATACCCGCCATAACCGCCATACCTGCTTGAGCCCGGGCGGCCGCTTGCGCCCGCTCCGTACAGCGCTCAGCAGAACGGGTGCAAAAGCGCCAACCGTATCGGGCACTCTGTGAGACCGCATGAACGAGACCACGCATCGCACGCGGCGCTACGACATCATCACCGACGAAGCGCAATTCCGCGCGCTGCAGCCAGAATGGGACGCGCTGTGGACGCGTGCGCAAGGCTACTACTATCAATCGTTCAGTTACTGCTGGCTCGCATGGCAGCATGTGTCGAAGCCGCACGGACGCATGCTCAAATGCATCGTCTGCCGCGAAGACGGGCAGCTTGTCATGATCTGGCCGCTCGAAACAGTCAAGCGTGCGTTATGGACGTACCTCGTGCCGCTCGGACCCGAGGGCGGCGACTACACGAGCGTGCTGGTTGCGGATGACGCATCGGCCCCGGCGTTGATCGAAGGCGCATGGAACATGGCGCGCCGACGCTGTGGCGCGGACTTCATTCACATGCCGTATGTTCGCGAGACGCTCGATCTTCACAAGCTCGTGTCGCGCGAACGCCGGGTGCTGTTCTCCGACCCTCACCAGGCGTCCGCTGCGCGATTGCGCGGGCAGGGCACGTGGGACGAGTATTGCCGGTCGCTTGGCACGCTATTCGGCAAACGGCCGGGCGGCTTCGTCAGGCGTCTGTCGAAAGAAGGCACCGTGGCCGTGCGCGTCGTCGATCCGGCCGACGAGGGCGAGACCGCATCAATCATCGAATGGATGTTCAACTGCAAGCGCAGCTGGAGCGACCGCGTCGGCAAACGCAGCGTGTGGCTCGACTCGCCGGAATTCGAGCGCTTTCTAGGCAAGCTGATTTATTCGCCCGACGTGCCTTCGATGGCGCGCCTGATCGTCGTCACGCTGAACGAGTCACCGGTGGCGGGCATTATCGTGAGTCTCGGCAATCCTTGGGCAAGCGCGATTTTTGCCGGCTACGATCCCTACTATGGCAAATGCTGTCCCGGTCTGATCGCGGTCGAAGAATGCGTGAAGTGGGCGTTCAACAACGGCTTCGATCTTGACTTCGGCGTCGGCGCGGAGCGCTTCAAGGCCTATTGGGCGCGCGGCGAAGCGTCGACGGCATGGACCACGCAGATCGTCAACTCGCACTGGGGATGGCTGGCGATTCGGGCGCGCCGGTTCGCCCGCGCACTCGCGGCCCGCGCGAGCGGGCCGGCTCAAACCGCTACGACCGGTCCCGATTCCGCGCTCGCGTCGCGCCGGTGATCACGGCGATACCGAAGAGAATCACGGCCACGATCGCGATCACGTGCTGCGCGACATGTAGCGCCGTCAATCCCCATGCGACGCCGCCAATGAAAATGATCCATCCGGCGAGGTAGATAAGCAGAGTCATCGTTTCTCCTTGTAATTTTCGGCCGATGGCGCCGGTCGTCTGCGTTGCAGAATTTACCGTGCGCGCCGATGAGCCGCTGGCATCGCCCTGAAACGGCGGGCGCGTGTGCAGAAAGGCTACCGCCGCCATATGCGATCAGCGGGACTAACTCCAAGCACATTGCGCGCCTGCCCTCGGCGCAGTGCTCCCGCAGTGCTCCACTACGACCGGAATGCGGTTTGCTTCGCCACGGTGTCAGCAGCACAAAAACGCGATGCAGTGAACCATGGTGACGACCAAGCGAACAACCCGACGCACGCCGGCAGCCGAGGACGAAACATCGGCGCAGCCCGAAGTCGATCCCGACCAGCAGCCGGCGACGCTCGACGAATGCCGCCGCTGTCCGCTTTGGGCCAACGCCACGCAAGGCGTGCCCGGCGCCGGCCCGCGCCGCGCGCCGATCATGATGGTCGGCGAACAGCCCGGCGATAAGGAAGATCTGCAAGGCTTGCCCTTCGTCGGACCCGCCGGAGCATTACTCGACGACGCGCTCGTTGAAGCCGGCGTCGGCAGGAAAGAAGTCTATGTCACCAACGCGGTCAAGCATTTCAAGTGGACGCCTCGCGGCAAGCGCCGCATGCACAAAACGCCGGCGCAACGCGAAGTGGATGCATGCCATTACTGGCTCGATCGGGAACTGGAGAGCGTGGGCGCTCACGTGATTGTCGCGTTGGGCGCGACCGCGTTGAGGGCCGTGCTCGAAGATCCCAAATCGCGCTTGCAGGATGCGATCGGCAAAGTGATCGAACATGGCGGCCGTTTGGTGATCGCAACGTATCACCCGTCGTTTGCACTGCGTGCGCCCGATCCCGAGACGCGACACCGCGCCTATGCGGCGATTGTCGCCGCGCTACAGGACGCGAGGAAACTCTCGCAACGGCACAGGTAAACGCGCGCCGGCAGGGTCTGGCCGCGCCATGTCGCCTTGGCGCCGCCGCCCGTCACGCGGCCTTCATGCAGTCGCCCTGGTGCGCGTGCAGGTCCAAACGCTCCATCAACCGTTGTGCGTCGAAAGGCGCATTCGTCTTCGCGTCGTTGTCGAAATAGCAGTACACGTCGCGCGTTGCCGCGCGTGGCGGCTGCAGATCCGGTGCGGCGAGGCGGGCATCGGCGGGCTGAGTGCCGCGGCTCCACGACTCGATTCTCCGCGCCCACCGTTCAAGCGATGCATCCGAGTATTCGCCCGAATATTTGGTTTCGGTGCCATGCAGCCGGATATAGACGAAACCCGCGCTCAGGTCTTCGAACTGCGGCCATGCTTCGGTCGAATCCGACACGACGAGCGCGACCTTATGGCGGCGAAGCAGCTTGATGAACGCAGGGTCGACGAAGCTCTCATGACGCACTTCCACCGCATGACGCAGTTTGCGCTTGCGGTCGATTTCCAGGTACGGCGTCTTGACACGCTGATCGTGCTGCTGCGCGAGCGACAGCGCCGCTTCCGTGTCGCGAGGCAGCAGCGTCAGGAAACGTTCCATGTGCTGCGGATCGAAACGCAACGAGGGCGGAAATTGCCACAGTATCGGGCCGAGCTTGTCTTTCAGCGCGAGCAGTCCTTGCGCGAAAAAATTCGCGCACGCGACGGTTGCCGTTTCGTCGCGAAACCGCAAAAGATGAGTCAGATAGCGCGCGCCTTTCACGCTAAAAACAAAACCCGGCGGTGTTTCGTCGTACCAGTGCTGCCAACTGTCGAGCGATTGCAGGCTGTAGTGCGTGCCATTGATCTCGATCGTCTGCATCAGTCCCGACGCGTGCCGCAATTCGGTGGCCTGTTTCAGCCCTTCGGGATAGAAGGTGCCGCGCCATCCTTTATAGCGCCAGCCGGAAATGCCTATGAGAACCTCGCCTGTGGTGCTTTTCACGTCAATACTCGAAGGGTCTTGGGTCTGGACTTGAGTCTGCCGAATACGGGCGAGCAACGGTCGTGCCATCGCGCGGCACATGCGTTGCTGCATAGACATACTGAGCAGCACATTTGGCGATACCGTGTAGCTCGAACAAGGCTGGCACACACACTCGGAGGCACGCATGGATGGCACCGGTTCCCGCAGCACGGACATCGAGACGCAAAGCGACGGCACCCTGCGCGTGACGCATCGCGGCGTGCAGATCGTCGTCAGTGCGAAGCAGAACGATCGCGGCGCGTGGGTCGCGCAAATCGGCGCGTCCGTCGACGGAAAGCCGTTTGCGTTACCCGATGTCGAACCGGTCACACCAGAATGGACGACACAAGCCGAGGCACTGCGCGACGGGGTCGAGCGCGGCTGCTACCTCGTCGATCGAAGCAGCGCCGGTCGCGGCCTTGAAGACTCCGCGCACGGATCGGGAGAAAGCTGATGAACCGCCTTGCCAATCTCGTATGCCGCGCGACGGTGTCGGGCACCGCGGCGGGCAGCGCCGCCGCCATCACGGCAGCCGCACGCGCCACCAACGACGGCAGCACGCCGTACGCGCCGCTGAACGCGGTCACTCATTGCTTGTGGCCGCGCCGCGCGTTCACTGAAACCGGCTTGAGTGCGAGGTTCACGCTTACGGGTCTGACGATTCATCAGGCGTCGGCTATCTTCTGGGGCGTGCTGTTCGAAGGACTGCTCGATCGTTGGCAATGCCACGTCAATCGCAAACCTCGCGTCGTGGAAGTCGCCGCTACTGCTGCGACCACGGCGGCCATTGCCTATGCCGTCGACTACCACGCGGTGCCGAGCCGATTCACGCCCGGATTCGAAGCGCATCTGTCAAAACGCTCGATGTTTTACGTGTACGCCGCGCTCGCTGCGGGCTTTGCCGCCGCCGCGCTGTGCCGCGGAAGTCGCGACGAATGAGTTGATATTCGCTGCACCGCGCGACGGGGCGAAAGTTCACGCGGCTTGCGCCTTGCGGGCATCCGTCGCGCGTTCGACGAGAATCACGAAAGGCTCGCCCTCGTGTATTTCAAAGCGCCGGATTTGCGCGACCTGCTCGGCGGAAAGTACTTTGCCTTTTGTCATCAGCAGCGTGCCGCGCGACGTGCGCAAATCGTCGGCGAGTTTCATCCCTTCTTTCAGATTCGAGGCATCCACGCGGTCGGGCACGCCTTCGGGCGTCAATTCGGCATGCTGCATCAGCAACTCGATGTACTTCTCCGCAATCGCGGGGTCGTAGCGAATACCCGTCTGCGCGCGCACTGTGGAAATGATCTGCGCGTCGCTCATCTTTTGCGGTGCAATTACGCCGATGCGCAAGTCTTCGGCGTCGCGCGCCAAAGCAAGCACGCGCGCGCCCAACGGAATCAATCCGCCGACGAGGCCATCGGGCGTACCGCGTCCATCGTAACGCTCGTACTGGTGGCGGATCATGGTTTCCACCGCGCTCAATTGCGAAACGGGCGTGAGCGCCATCTGGCCATGCAGCGGATGAAGCTGGTACAGCTTCGCTTCCTGCGGTTGCAGCTTCGCGATCGGCGTTTTCAGCAAAGCGTCGGGCAGAAATAGCTTGCCGATGCCGTGCAGCAATCCCGCCATGAGCAGTTCGTTGCACGCGTAGTCGCTCAGGCCGAGCGCGGCGCCGATCTGCCTTGCTGTCTCTCCGATCCGTGCTGAATGGCCGGGCAGGCCGCAGCGCATTTCGACCATGTTCGCGCAGACCTTCACCATCGTCAGGAAGTTGCTTTTCAGGTCGTGCTCGGCACCTTCGAGAAACATCACGGTCTGGCGGATCTCTTCAGTGCGCGCGTGAACCTCGCGTTCGAGTTCCATGTTGAACGACGACAGCTTGTCGTTCTGCTCCTGCAACAGCAACGTTAACCGCTCGGCCTTGCGTTGCAAAGCGAGTTGTTCCAGCGCGCGCTGAACCGTCAACAGCAGATCCTGATCGTCCCAGGGCTTGTGCAGATAGTGATAGACATGACCTTCGTTGACGGCGCGCACGACCGCCTCGACCTCTGAATAGCCGGTAAGCAGGATGCGGATCGTATCTGGCGCAACGGCTCGCGAGCGCGACAGGAATTCGGCGCCGTCCATGTTCGGCATGCGCATGTCGGAGATGATCACGTCGACATGCGCGGATTCGAGCAGGGTAAGCGCTTCCGCGCCGCTGCTGGCGCTGAGCACCTCGTATTTGAGTGGCCGCAGCAAGCGTTTGAGTGACGAAATCACGCCGGGCTCGTCGTCCACCAGCAACAGCGTGGGCACGGGCGAGGTATCGGCCTTGAGAGCTTGAATGCAAGGGTCGGCGGGGATCGTCGAATTGCCGGTTGCCTGTAGGTCAGACATGGTCATCCTCATCGATTATTTTCGCGTCGCAGCGCGCGTTGCATCATTAGCCCGAACTACAGCGCTTCGAGAAAGTGGTCGAGCGCTTCCATCATTCCGCGAATGGCCGCATCCGGCAGCAGCAGCACCATGCGCGCGCCGAAGCCGCCTTCCTCCATCGTGAAGTGAATCTCCAGCAACAGCGCCATCTGCCACCGCCCACCGGGCACCAGGCCACCTTGCTTGTTCCCGGAAGGCGGCAACAACGTGGGTTGCGAGAAGCAGATATGCCACCCCAACTGCTCGAAAACGCTTCGCACACATGCGCCGACCAGCAGGTTCGTGATGTCGCACAACACTTCAACCTGCGTGTCCGGGTCGCCGGCGTCATGTCCCATCAGTTGTCGCAGTTCGCGCTGACCGTCTTTGCCGACGAGCACGATCGCTTCGCCGGATATGTCGGACTGGAACGCCTGGCGCACGGGCGGCAATTCGCCGTCGCCCTGTGGGCTCAGCAAGACCCGCAACTGCTCGACGCCGACGAGCCGGATATCAGGCACCGCAAGCGTAACGAACGCGCCGAGCAGTTGGGCCAGCGCAGCGGCGGCCTTGCCCATGCCGACGTTGCAGATTTCCTGCAACGCGTCGCGCTGGTCTTCGTTTAGAGTCTGTTCATTCATGGAGACCGTACTCCGCGAGAATCGGCCGGATCGCCTCGGGCGATACCGGCTTGGCAACAAAGCCGATCGCGCCGAGCGCCTTTGCGCGCTCGACAGCGCCGGACTGCACGTCCGCCGACACGACGATCACGAAAGTGTCGAGTCCTTCGTGCTGGATCGCTTCGAGCACCTGGAAGCCGTTCATTACCGGCATGGTCAGATCGAGAAACATCACCGCGGCCTTGCCCGCGCGATAAAGGTCGAGTGCGGCCGCTCCATCGGATGCCTGAGTAATTTCGATGTCCCAGCCCTCGGGCAGCGAGCGGATCAAAAGCTTGCGGGCGAGCGTCGAATCGTCGACTACGAGGACGGGCAATGGCATGGAATCACCTCACGTGGCTGCCGGTAACTGCGCTGTCGGCGCGATTTGCTTCACCGGACCGGTTTGCGCAAGCACATCGGGATTGGCGGCGTCTTCGCGCAAGGCGCCGTCGACCGGCAGCGTCACGCGAAACGTCGTGCCCCAGCCTAAGTTGCTGGCCACCGAAATCGTGCCGCGATGCGCGTTGACGATTCCATAGGTCACCGATAAACCGAGGCCGGTCCCCTGACCAACGGGCTTCGTCGTAAAGAACGGGTCGAAGATTCGTTTCAGGTGCTCGGGCGGAATTCCGCATCCCGCGTCGGCGACTTCGAACCACACGCGTGACGCATCGGCTGGATCGACGCCGGTGCGTACCGTGATCGTGCCGAGCGGCGCGCCGTGCTGCTCGTGATTGCTGCCGTATGCCTGCGCGGCGTTCACCACGAGATTGAGCACCACCTGGCTGATCTGCGAGGGGATGCAGTGCACGAGCGGAATCTGCGCATAGTCGCGGACGAGATGCGCGCAGTACTTCACTTCGTTATGGACGATGTTGAGCGTCGATTCGATGCAGCGGTGAATGTCGGCGCGTTCCCACACGTGCGTGCTGTCGATGCGCGAGAAGTCGCGCAGATCGACCACTATCGTGCGCACGCGTGCGAGTCCTTCTCTCGACTCCTGTACGAGCGTCGGCGCATCGCCGAGCAAATAGTCGAGGTCCGCCTGTTCCGCGAGTGCGCGCATGTCGTTCTTCAGTGCGGGCGCGGTCTCACTTACCATGCGCTCGATATCCGCTGCATAGCGGATCAGCGTCTTCACATAACCGTCGAGCGTGTTCAGATTCGACAGCACGAACCCGACCGGATTGTTGATCTCATGCGCGACGCCCGCCGCAAGTTGACCAATCGCGGCGAGTTTTTCCGATTGCAGCAATTGCTGGTGCGCGTGCTCCAGTTCCCCGTTGAGCGAGGTGAGCTGTTCGTTGCGCTCGGTCAGTTCGGCGAGTGCGCTGGTGACCGCCTTCTCGCGATCCTGAAGCTCGCCGTACGCGATGCAGACATCGGTCGTATCGACAATCGCGACGCCGACCGCGACCACTTCGCCGTGCTCATCCTCGATTGGGATGAAGCTGCAGTTCTGGCGCATTGCGTCGATCGTGCCGGTGATCGGGCGCGAGTGCTCGAAGCGGAACAGATACGGCCGATGCTCCCACGACGAATAAGCGGGCGTACCTAATACGAACACGCCCTCGATCTTTCTTTGAAGCCACTGCCGCGGCAATTCCGGGAAAGTGTCGAGCAGGTTTTCGCCGACCACGGACTGCGCTGAACGTCCGCTGTGCGATTGCATGAAGCGATTCCATGTCAGGATACGCAACTCGCGGTCGACCGAGAAAACACCGCTATTGATCCGCTCGACAATGGCTTCCGACAGATTCGTTTTCACCGAGAAGGCCCGTGAATGACAACGCCGGCAACGTGTGATCGCGAGCCCTTCAAGCGCTCATGCCCTGAAGACAGGCGTCGCTGCCATGAGTGAATTAACGGAGCGTACGGCGCCGGGACTAAGCGGTATTTACCCTGAGTCAAAGCGCATGGCGGGCGGTGCGGGGCAGCAGCGCGGGGATGGATGAAGCCTTAACGACGCTTCGGCCTGCAGCGAAAGAGGGTGCGCGCGGGCGAGTCAACGTGAAGGAGTCAACGTGAAGCTCAGATAGCGGCAATGATCGCCTCCGAACCGGCCAGACGATAACCGCTTTCAGGGAGTGCCTGCCCCTCGCGGCCCGCGAGCGTCGATAACAGCACCACACCTGAACGCGGCTGCATTACCGCATCCGCTGCACCCATATTCAGCGCGATAAATAACCGCTGACCGCGATAGTGACGCTCAAAAGTGAGCACATCGCCCGAAGCGGCGACGTTTTCGATCGCGCCCTGCACGAGCGCCGCATTGCTGCGCCGCAACTCGAGTAGCCGGCGATAGAGCGACAGCATGCTCAATGGGTCGCCGTCCTGCGCGCGCACGCTGGTGTCCGTCGAGATCGGTAACCATGACCTGCCGTTTGTAAAACCGGCACCCGGCAGCGCGGCATCCCACTGCATCGGCGTGCGCTCCGGATCGCGTCCCTGGCCGATACCGGGTTGCCGGATCTCGGCCGGGTCCTGCACCTGATCGGGCGGAATCTCGCCGTCTGTCATGCCGATTTCATCGCCGTAGTAGAGCGTCGGCGTGCCGCGCAGTGTCAGCAGCAGCACAGCCGCCACGCGTGCCTGTGCCGCTCCTACGCGCGACGCCACGCGCGGATTGTCATGGTTGCCCAGCACCCAGTTGGGCCAGGCATGTTCGGGCAATGCGCTGTCGTAATCGCGGATCATGCGTGCGATTTCGCCCGCATTCCACGCCGCATTCAGCAACTGGAAGTTGAACGGCATGTCCGCGCCATCGCCGTTTGCGCCGTAATACCTGACGAGTTGTGGAACGGGCAGATAGATTTCGCCGATCAATACGCGCTCTCCGTACTCGTCGAGCGTCGCGCGCATGGAACGCACGATCTCATGCACTTCGGGGTGGTCTTCGGTGTAGGTCTGCAATTGCCGGTGATGCTCCGGCTGGCCCGGCTCATACGCGGGATTTGGCGGGTTGTCGCGAAACTGCGAGTCTTTGATCAGCAGCCACAGCACGTCGACGCGAAAACCGTCCACGCCGCGATCGAGCCAGAACCGCAACACGTCGTCCATGGCCCGGCGCACCTGCGGGTTGCGCCAGTTCAGATCCGGCTGCTCGCGCAGAAACGCGTGGTAGTAGTACTGGCCGGTGCGCTCGTCCCACTCCCACGCGGAGCCGCCCATGCGGCTTAGCCAGTTGTTCGGCGGGCCGCCATCGGGCGCGGGATCGCGCCACAAATACCAGTCGCGCTTGGGGTTCTCGCGTGACGAGCGGCTTTCCTCGAACCATGGGTGCCGGTCCGACGAATGGTTCGGCACGAAGTCGAGCAGCACCTTCAGGCCCAGTTCGTGAGCCCGGTCCGCGAATTGCTTGAAGTCGCCGAGGGTGCCGAACATCGGGTCGATATCGCAGTAGTCGGCGACGTCGTAGCCGAAGTCGGCCATGGGCGACGGGTAAATCGGCGAAAGCCAGACTGCGTCGATGCCCAGCCCGGCGAGATACGGAAGACGCGAAGTGATGCCGGCGAGATCGCCGATGCCGTCGCCGTTGCTGTCCTGAAACGAGCGCGGATAGACCTGATAGATCGCCCCGCGTTGCCACCATGCCAGTTCCGACATTGCAATTCCCCTCAACGATCGATTGTTTTGGTGCCACTCAAAGACCGCATGCTCAACGATCTCTGGTACAAGAACGCCATCGTCTATTGCCTTTCGGTGGGCACGTTCATGGACGCGAACGGCGACGGCGTCGGCGATTTCCAGGGCCTTCTGCGCCGGCTCGACTACCTGCAAGGGCTTGGAGTCACGACGATCTGGCTGATGCCTTTCCAGCCTTCGCCGGGCCGCGACAATGGCTACGACATCTCCGACTATTACAACGTCGATCCGAAGTACGGCACGCTTGGCGACTTTTCCGAGTTCACGCATGCGTGCCGCGAGCGCGGCTTGCGCGTGATGATCGACCTCGTGGTCAATCACACGTCCGATCAGCACCCCTGGTTCCGGGAAGCACGCAGCGATCCCGATTCGCAGTATCGCGACTGGTATGTCTGGTCCGACAAGCAGCCGCCGAATGCGAAAGACGGCGTAGTGTTTCCCGGCGTGCAGAAATCGACGTGGACTTTCGACAAGCAGGCGAAGCGCTGGTATTTCCATCGCTTCTACGAATTCCAGCCTGACCTGAACACCGCGAATCCGTATGTGCGAGCCGAATTGCTGAAGATCATGGGCTTCTGGATTCAGCTCGGCGTGTCGGGATTCCGCATGGACGCCGTGCCTTTCGTCATCGCCACGAAAGGCCCGAAGGTGCGCGAGCCCGTCGAGCAATACGACATGTTGCGTGAGTTTCGCGAGTTCCTGCAATGGCGTCAGGGCGATGCGATCATCCTCGCGGAAGCCAACGTGCTGCCGGATACCGATCTTGAGTATTTCGGCGACGAAGGCGAACGCCTGCAGATGATGTTCAACTTCCAGCTCAATCAGAACACGTTCTACGCGCTTGCGACCGGCGACACTGCACCGTTGAAAAAGGCGCTCACGGCGACCAGACCACGCCCGGCGACCGCGCAGTGGGGCGTGTTCCTGCGCAATCACGACGAGCTCGATCTCGGCCGTCTCACGCCCGAACAACGCGAAGCCGTGTTCGCGGCGTTCGCGCCCGAGCCCGACATGCAACTGTACGAGCGCGGCATCCGCCGCAGGCTCGCGCCGATGCTCGCGGGCGACAGGCGGCGGCTCGAGCTTGCCTACAGCCTGATGCTGACCTTGCCCGGCACGCCCGTTTTCCGTTACGGCGACGAGATCGGCATGGGCGACGACCTGCGGCTACCCGAGCGCGAATGCGCGCGCACGCCAATGCAATGGTCGACGGAACCGGAAGGCGGTTTCACCAAGCATGCGAAGCCGCCTTGCCGCGTGATAACCGGCGGCGCTTACGGCTTTGAGCGTGTGAATGTGGCGAGCCAGCGGCGCGATCCGAACTCGTTTCTGAACTGGATGGAACGCATGATCCGCATGCGCCGCGAAGTGCCCGAAATCAGTTGGGGCGACTTCGACGTGCTGCGCACGTCGCGAAGCGACGTACTTGCGCTTCGTTTCGACTGGCGCAACAACTCGGTTCTGTGCCTGCACAACTTCGGCGCGGAGGCATGCACGGTGAAATTCCGCTCCGGCTGCAACGAGCCGGGCCAGAACCGGCTCATCAACCTTCTCTCCGACGAGCACAGCGAGGAGCAGGACGACGGCCGTCACGCGGTCGTACTCGAACCGTATGGCTACCGATGGTATCGGGTCGGCGGGCTCGATTATCTGTTGAGGCGCAGCGAGATCTAGACACAGTTACGGAGTCCGCAACATGCAAGGCGAATGCAATGAATAATCACGACGCCGGATGTAGCAAAGCGCGCCTGGGCCGGTCTGCCGGGATGCTCGCACTGGGTCTCTCGCTGACTCTCACTTTAAGTCTCGCGGCCTGTGCGTCCGGTACGGTCGATATCGGCGACACCGGGCTGGGCCCGCATCCGCCACTGCCCACACCGCAAACGTCGCTGTTCCCGACAGTGAACATCGCGCCCGTTCAGGCGCGCGACAGCCAAAGCGTGCCCGTTGCGCCGCAAGGTTTCAAGGTGACGGCGTTCGCGAGCGGGCTCGACCATCCGCGCTGGGTGTATCCGCTGCCGAACGGCGATCTGCTGGTCGCCGAGAGCAATGCACCGGCTCAGCACGACGAGGATCAGGGCATTGTCGGCTGGATCCGCAAACAGGTGATGAAGCAGGTGATGAAGCGCGCGGGCGCGGGCGTGCCGAGCCCCGATCGGATCGTGCTGCTGCACGGCGAGGGCGACAGCGCACAAAGCCGCAGTGTGTTTCTCTCGGGGCTTCACTCGCCGTTCGGCATGGCGCTCGTCGGCGACTACCTTTACGTCGCCGACACCGACGCGCTACTGCGCTTTCCGTATCACGCCGGCGACACGCACATCACTGCGGCGCCCGAGAAGATAGCCGACCTGCCGGCGGGGCCGATCAATCATCACTGGACCAAGAATGTCGTGGCGAGCCGCGACGGACAGCGCCTGTATGTCACGGTCGGCTCGAACAGCAACGTCGCGGAGAACGGCATTCAGGCCGAAGAGGGTCGAGCGCTCATCCTGGAACTGACGCTTGCGAGCGGGCAGTCGCGCGTATTCGCGTCAGGCCTTCGCAATCCGAACGGAATGGACTGGCAACCCGATAGCGGCGCGCTGTGGGCCGCGGTCAACGAGCGCGACGAACTGGGCGACGACCTCGTGCCCGACTACATGACCGCTGTGAAAGACGGCGGCTTCTACGGATTTCCCTATAGCTACTATGGGCAACATGTCGATACGCGCGTGAAGGAGCAGCGCCCCGACAAGGTGGCGAGCGCGCTCACGCCGGACTATGCGCTTGGCAACCACACCGCGTCGCTCGGACTGGCGTTCTATACCGGCAGAAGTTTTCCACGGCACTACTGGGGCGGCGCATTTGTCGGCCAGCATGGGTCATGGAATCGCAAGCAGCACAGCGGCTATAAGGTCATTTTCGTGCCGTTCGCCGACGGGCGGCCAGCAGGGATGCCAGAGACGTTTCTCAGCGGCTTCCTGAGCGCGGACGGGCATGCGTTGGGGCGGCCGGTCGGTGTGGCCGTCGACAAGGCGGGCGCGTTGTATGTCGCCGACGACGTCGGTAACGTCGTTTGGAAAGTCGTTTACAGCGGCAACTGACGATGAAGCGCGAACGCAACACGGCGGCGCCGCATTCGGGGCCTGCCGGAATTGCCCGGTAAAATACCGCCCACTACCGACGGCGCGGAAGGCCTGATCTCCGCCTGCTTACTTTGAATTTCGAGGCGTTCATGTCCATGGAAACAGACACCGTCACCGATGAACGGGTGGCTCACATTGCAGACCGCATGGTTGGCGAAGGCAAGAAAGTTTCGGCGCTGGCGGTCTGGACAGAGGTGCGCAGCGGCTCGATCGTCGCCGTGTCCGCGGCTCTGGAGCGCTGGCGCGCAGCGAGGCAACCCGCGCCGGAGGCTGCGCCTGTCGCGGCCGGCTTGCCGGAAGACGTTGCCCAAACCATGCTGAACGCCGCGGGCAACGTGTGGGCGAGCGCCCGCGAGGAAGCCGAGCGCGTCGTCAATCAGCGTCTTGCCGTGGCAAGTGAGCACGCCGGTGCGATTGCCGCGGAGCGTGACGAGGCGCTGGTCGAATATCAGAACACGCTGGCCGAAGCCGAGTTGGCGCGCGAGCGCGTCGCGACGCTCACGAACGCGCTGAGCATTTCGGAAGACGCGGTGAATCGCCTCGCGACGGAACTGTCGGGGTTGAGGGACCGGGCGAAAGCTGCTGAGGAGCGCGTCGCCGAACTCGAGGACCGCACCGCGGAGGCGGAAGTGCGCGTGGCCCAGACCGAGGAGCGCGAAGCGGCGGCCGAGGCGCGCATCGCAGAGGCCGAGCAGCGTGCGGCGGCTGCGGAGGCGCATGTCGTGGAGGCCGAGGAGCGGGCTTCGACCGCGGAGGCGCATGTGGCACAGGCCGAGGAACGGGCCTTGACTGCGGAGGCGCGTATTGCACAGGCTGAGGAGCGTGCTTCGACTGCGGAATTGCGGGTTGTAGAGGCCGAGGAGCGGTCTTCGAATGCAGAGGCGCAGGTCGTCCAGGCCGAAGAGCGGGCAGCGGACGCCGGACGGCGCATCAGGGAAGTGGAAGAACGTGCGGCGGCAGCAGAGGCGCGTGTTGCACAGGCAGACGAGCTGGCAGCCACGGCAGAGACGCGTGTCGCGCAAGCCGAAGAGCGCGCAACGACCGCGCAAGCGCGCGTGGCAGAGGCTGACGAACGCGCATTAGCGGCGCAAGCGGGCATCGCGCAGGCCGACGAACGCGCCTCGGCAGCAGAGGCGCGCATTGCAGAGGCAGAGGAGCGTGCAGCCGGTGCGGCGGCGCGAGCCGCAGAAGCCGAAGAGAGCGCGTCGACAGCGCAAGCGCGCATTGCCCACGCTGAAGAAAGCGCCGAGGAACACGCTTCGGCGGCGCAAGCACGCATTGCAGAGGCGGAAGAACGCGCGTCGGCAGCACAAGCCAGGCTGCAAGCCGTCGAAACATCCCTGAACGAAGAACGTCAGGCGCGCGAAGCGTTGAGCAACGCCACTGTCGCCAAGGACGAGGAGATCGCGCGTCTTATTGAAGAGCGCGATGCCGCGCGCCACGAGGCGGCCACGCTCGGTGAAGCCGGTCAGACACACGCACGCGAAGTGCAGAAATGGGCGGACGAATCCAGCGCGGCGTCGTCGCGTGCGCAGGACGCCGCGTTACAGGCAAGCGAAAGCCTCGCGCAGCTTGCGGCGTTGCAGACCGAACTGGATCAGGCCCGCGCCGAACTGGCGGCACACCGCGAGGCGAACTCGGCTCACGGCGACGAAGCAGCCGCCCAGCGCGCCGAGGTCGAACGTGTGCAGCAGGAACTCGATGCTGCCCGCGAACAGCTCGTCGCCCTGAGCGAAGCCAATGCGACCGCGACGGCGGAGACCAGCCGGCTCGCAGAGCAGGCATCGTCGGCGGCGAGCCGCGCAGAGGCGGCCGAACAGCGCGCCGCAGATCTCGAGCGCCAGCTTGCCGAACTCGAAACAGCACATGCGCAGCGACTGGAACAGGCCCAGCAACAGCCCCTGTCGCCGGATAGCCCGTCGCCGGATAGCCTGTCGCCGGTCTCCGAATCGAAGGAAGCGGTGATGGCCGACGAAATCGCGTCGCTGCGCCGTCAGATGTCCACTCAGGCGAAGGCCCACGAGAAGGCGTACAGCGAACTTCGTACGCTGGCCGAGCAGTGGGTCGCGCACGCCAAGGAACTCAAGCAGCGGCTCAGCGCAACGAATCAGAAGGTGACCTTCCTCGACGCGCGCAGCGCGGCGGAGGTCGCGCTTCTACGGCGGCTGTCGTCCGAGCTTGAACGGCTGAAGCCGGACCACGATCTGGTGTCGCGCGACGCGCAGCAAAAGCTCATCAGCGCGACGCTCGCCGAGCGCCTCGAACAGAAGGGCTATCGGTACGATCCGGCAACCGCGGTCATATCGAAGATCGAAGCCTGACGCGTCGGGGCGTCGGGGCGTCGGGGCGTCGGCGCGTCAGGCAGGGCCGCGTGCTTATAACGGCTTGGGCGGCGAGCCTTCGTCGTCGACGCTGTGACTGCCCGCGCCCGGCGGCGAGGTCGTGTCGCGCAGTTGCGTCTCTTCTGGATTTTTTGGCACGACCTTGTCGGCGTCGGCTTCGTCGATTGCGTTGAGCCGATTGCCGCCCGGCGTGCGCGGCGTGCCCGGCGCGGGCGTCGGCACCGCTCGTGGCTGAGCCGGCCCCGGCCCCGACAACCCCTCTTGCGAAGGCGTGTTCGGCGAGGGCGGCGTGGCGGGGTCGTTGTTCGAAGAAGAGGAAGAAGCGTCCTGGTGGTCGGTCATGGGGTCATCTCCTTGGCTGGAGTCGTTCGAAACGGCGCACGAACGACATTTGCGTGCAATGCGTACCGCAGACGCAGCACGCGCCGTTCCATCAGGCCTCGCCTGCAACCGTTGCGAACGGCGGACCGGCTCAGCGCAACACGCGCGCGACGAGCGGCAGATGATCCGACGCGATTCGCGCGGGCTTGCTCCGATCCACCTCGATATCGACGAGACGCGCGGCCGGATGCACCCACACGCGGTCCAGTGCAAAAGTCGGAAAGCGCGAAGGAAACGTGCGCGGCGCGGCCACCCGCCCGAAACGCGTGAGAAGGGCGCGCAGCGGCCATCCCCAAACGAACCATTCATTCAGATCGCCGAGCAGGATGACGGGGAGATCGGGCGTATCGAACGCTTCCAGCAGCAGCCGCACCTGCGCGCGGCGTTCGCGCGCCGACAGGCCCAGATGCGTCGCGACAATGCGCATCACGCCACGGCCCGTTTCTATGTCGACGTCGAGCGCGCCGCGCGCTTCCCGGCTGCCGAACGACAGGTCAAGCGTGCGCACGGCTCGTACCGGGAGATTCGTCAGCACCGCGTTGCCGAAGCGCCGGTCGGGACCGTCGAGCGTCGGCCCCGGCACCGCGTGCATGCCGGTCAGATCCTGCAATTCACGGAGCACGTCGATGCTCGCCGCGCCGCCGAGCGGCACTTCCTGCAACGCGACCACATCCGCCTTAAGAGCCGTGATCACTTGCGCGATACGGGCCGCCGAGCGTTTGCCGTCCGTGCCCACAGCCCCGTGAATGTTGTACGTGGCGATGCGCAGCGGCTCGCCCGCATCGCTCGAATGTGCCGGCATCGTTCGCACACGCGGCGCCGGCTGCGCTTCGTCGAGCGTCACTGTATCGTTCGCGCGGCCGGTCATTGGCGCCTCATCAGCACGCGCCGCAGGACAAGCGACATCGAGACGAGTGCGACGCCGATCGCGGCGACGAGCAGCAAGGAAAGCGGCGTCGGATGCGTGAGCGCCGTCACCAGTTGACGGGCGAACGACGTCGCGAGCACCACGCCTGGCGCCATGCCGATCGCAGTGCCCGCCATGAAGTCCCAAAAGCGGATATGCGATGCGCCCGCCGCGAGATTCACGATCGAAAACGGCGCAACCGGCACGAGCCGCAGCAGGATCATTGCGACCAGCCCTTTGCTGCGCAGCCGTTCGCTGAGCTGATTCAGGCGTTCGCCAGCCAGTTCGCGCACGGCGTCGCGACCGAGCCAGGCGCCTGCGGCCCAGCCCGCCGCCGCGGCGATCAGCGTCCCGGCGAGCGCGTAGGCGGCCCCGGCTATCGCGCCGAACACCAGGCCGGTTACGGCGATCAGCAAGGTGACCGGCACCGACAGCAGAGCGGCCACTGCGTACATCGCGACTACGGCAATCGGACCGAAATGCGTTGCGGCGAGCCGTTGTGCGTCGGCGGTCAGTTTGGCGAAGCTCAATTCATGACCGAACGGCGTGAAGCGCCAGGCAATGGTCAGCGCGACGACGCCGAGCGCGAGCGCGCCGAGCACCAGCAGTTTCGCGATGACGGGACGACGCGTGGGCTCGGGCAGGAATTGCGCGAGCAGTTCATTGGCCTCGATCGGCGCTTCGGGATCGAGAACGTGAACCCGATCGGCGATGTCGCGCAGCTCGGGCGGCACCTCCGGCGTCAACGGTACAAGCGTGCGCGCCGAATGTCCTTTCAGGCTCGCGATGGCCGCGTTGAGACGCCCATGGCGCGCGAGCGCCTGCTCCACGTCTGCCTCGCTCGAATCGAGATGTTCGGCGAGCAACCGGTTGCGAATGCGTGCAATCGCTGCTTGCCTGAGCGGATTGTCGCGCGCGTCGATCACGATGCAGCACTCGGAGTCGAGCACCATCGAGCGGTTGTTCAGATTCGCACTGCCGATCACGAGCAAACGGTCGTCGGCGATCATGATCTTGCTGTGCACGTTGATGAACCGGCCGTTCGGCGCATCGACGGCCGGCGCATACATGGCATAGCGGCCGTTGCTATCCGCGGCCTCAAGCAGCTTGTGCAGACGCGCACGCAGAACCCCCATTGTCGCTTCCTGGAGCCAGCCGCTTTGCCGGTAAGGGCAGACTACGGCAAGGTCGGGGCCGTTTTCTTCAGCGATGCGTTTTTGCAGCGCCGAGCCGACCGAATTCGCCGTGAAATACTGATTCTCGACATAGATATTGCGGCGCGCGGCGGCCACGGTAGCCAGATGCAACGCCTTCACCTGCTGGATCGCGGGCCTGCCGTCGTACGCAGGCTCAGTGAGAGAAATGCCCAGGTCGATATCGGCGAAATCGGGTTCGATGCGCGACGGCCACAAATCGGTTCGCGGCGGCGGCTTGCCGTTGAACGGGCGGCCGGCCTTGCTGCTGCGGCGCGAGCGGCGCCAGCGTTCGCGGGCCAGATGCGCGATGGCGGCGGCAGCGGGGCCGTCGAACATCAGTTGCGCGTCGTGCATCGGCTCGTAACTCGTCTTGCCGAGGTTTTTGCGCAGCGGATCGTCCGGCCGATGTTCGGGCGTGTCCCAACGCGAACCGGTGAGGTCGATGCCGCCGGTGAACGCGAGGCTGTCGTCGATCACGACGATTTTCTGGTGATGCGACGCACCCAGCGGATGACGCCCGTCCAGCCGGAACCAGAGGCGCCGATGCGCGTGCCACGCGGGCTTGTAGGACGGCAGCCATTCGCGCTCGAATGCGTACAGCATCGCGAAATCCCAGCCGAGCAGATAGATGCGCAACTGCGGATTCGCGTCGAGCACGGCGCACAGGAACTCGGAGAGTTTAGGCGGAAAGCCGTCGTCGACGCCGCCGGGGACGAGTTCGATGCGGCTGTCGATATCCCATCCCAGGATGAAAATCGAATGACGTGCGCGCGGAATCATCTCGCGCAACACCGCATAGTAGGAGGCGGCGTCGATCAACACGCTCGCGCGGTGCGCCTTCAGAATCCATTCGCAGGTCGAGCGGGTGTCCATCACCTCGCCGTTCGGGACGGCGGGCGGCGCGTCGGCGGTGTCTCGCGACGGCGACGGCGCATCGAGCAGATCGGATTCTATCGGGTCAGGTTCACTCATGGTGGTCCGTGCGACTGTCAGTGGGTATATGCGGATGCAAGTGGCATTCCATGGCGCGGGGGGCGCTGCTGTCAGCCGTTTTCGGTTGTCAGCTGGGGCGCGGCTTGTAGTTGCGCTTTGTAAGGTTTGAAATTTTGGCGGCGGTGGGCGCTGTTTTTTCAGTCGCGAGGATTTCGGCGTTTTGCGCTGGAGTGGCGCGCGATGTTGCGCGAGTCGTTGTGTATCGGAGGTTGATGGCGATCAGTCTTGTATGGCGTCAGATTTTCGGACGATGCCGTGGGGAATTTTCTGAATTTGCAGGGGTGGGTGGCTTCAGCGTGCGGATGGGATTGGATCTGTTCTAGAGTGATTCGGGCGCGAATAGGTGAGCGGCCGCGTCCACGGGTCGTTTTTTGTGGGCGAGCGTTTGGGTTGATGTTCCTTTTGGTGGTTGCTGCTAAGCGGTAAAGGCCGGGGTCGATTCAAACATGCAGAGGCGAGCCAACACTGGAAAGGGGGGCGTCGTAGAGACATTTAGTAGGATTCCAAAATGTCTGGGCAGCCAGAGGCATATGAAACATAACTTTTGGAGGGGGCTGACAATGTCGTGGCTTATCCAGCCGCGTACGCCGGGCACGACCGGCGATGCGCAGACGCAGTGGACGGGCAAGCCGCTTCCCACGGTTCCCCGACCCGCTGAAGCGAGGCACGCATGACCCGGTGGACGACGCAAACGCGCACCCTCACGTTCAGCGGGGCCGCGCTTCCCGAAATCGTCGGCGTCGATTACCGCAGCCGGCAGCGCATCGAAACCCGGGAGCCGATGCTGACGGTCCGCAGTCTGCGAGGACGCGAGGCGGTGGGCGAGCTGTTCGAATACATCGTGGAAACCGAGGTTGAAAACCCGGACTTCCTGCAGGACCCGGCGAGTGCCGCGCAGCTCGACCTGGCGCAGATCGTCGGCACATCGGGCACCGTCGCGATCCAGGTTGCGGGCATCGGCACTTTCCGCGCCGGCGCAACAGGCGATACCGGGCGCGTGAACGTCGGTGCCGATACCCGCCATATGTTGCGCCGCAAATGGACACGTCGCGATGTCGAGCACGATAACCATCGCTGAAGCACAGACGTTGTTCAACAATGACGTCGCAGTGATCGAGGGACGTGTCAAGAATGCAATCAGCGTACCGCTTTATCAGCATGAATACGATGCGCTTGTTTCGCTCGCCTTTAACATGGGCAGCCTCAGCAAGGCCCCCAGTCTATGTCGAAAACTCAATAGCGGAGACTATACCGGTGCCCCCGTCGAGTTTCTGGACATCGAAAACAGGACGCGGCGAGAACGAGAGCACGACATGTTCTGCTTGGGCACTTACAATTCGAACCACTAAACGAACGATGTTTATATAAGCCATGAAGAAACTTAAGCTGTGTCTGCTTCTCGTGATGTCGGCACTTCTGTCGCCGATTCACGCGGTAGCGCAAGACATATATCGAATGACAGGGGCTGCGCAATTCGAGCACGGACACGACTCACACAGTCTCCCATTTCCAGTCAATCCGCTGACAGCGGGTTTTCTGACATTCGACGGCAGCGCGTTCGTGTTTCACTATACCGGCCACGATTGCAGCGTGAAAGTCAACAAGAGGGTGAACTTCTACGTCGACCCGGTCATCTCCCACTCATTCGGCTCGCGAAATAAATTCAATGCTTTTCTGAGCACCAAGTTTCGTGCGAAAGGTGATGTGCTAACCGATACTCATATTCTCGGCGAGGCTGACGCGCCGCTCTGCTCAGCATTACGTTCGGCAATGATCTACAGTTCGCCGGATGAAATGGTACTGCTGGATGGCTCCTGGGCCTATGTGTTCGAGCGTCAGACGCACACGCCCACGAATGCCGAGCAAAGTTTCGATTGCACGAAAGCCAACACGAATGTCGAGCATCTCATCTGCAAGAATCCGGACCTGGTCAAGCTGGACGCGACGGTTAATCGTGGTTACATCGCGATGCTACTGACTGACTCAAAGGAGATTTCGTATCAGGATCCTGTTCGGCTGGACCAAATCAACTGGATCAGGAAGGTGCGGAACGTATGCAACGACTGGGCCGGCCCCGGCGAAAACCGGACATGAGGTAACGCTTAAACTTTGAGGTAGTCTTACGCCTATGTTTAAGCCCAGCTCTAACGTGGAACCCATTGAAGTTCTGACCCAGCCCGAAC
>NZ_JBQEPV010000023.1:0-74137 GCF_052045935.1 Paraburkholderia sp. 22098
ACCGAAACCGCTGACGCCTGATCGTGATCACCGTCGCTATAATCCATTGACCGCGCAACACCACCATCCAGACCGATCACGTTCGCCGAAACGACTGATCACCATCACCGAAATCCGCATCCAGAGCGACCTCCGCGCCGGTGTTGTTCCCTATGACTCGCTCGCCGAACTGTCGTTCGAACTGGGCCTTCTTCCACTTCGTTGGGACACCTGTTCGCTTTCGATAACGGCACACACAGTGGTCGGCGTTGACCTCACCCGGCACGTGCGCAATGGCGTCGCGCCGCTTGCCATTCGCGCCGCCCGTGGCATCGATATCTCTCACGCGCATCTTGGGTATCGCATACAAGACCGGACCGGCCGCGCATCGGCGCGCCTTTCAGTTGAGGCCGATGCATTGCAGTGGCATGACGAGGACGAGTACCTGCGAGTCGGCGAACTGACCGTTCCTGTTCCTGAAGGCTCGGTCGTGCAATGCTTTGCGTCTTACCGGGGACGGTGGACTCACCAGGGCTGGATAAGCGACCCAGACAGTTCCGCAAACCTGCGGCGCCTCGCCCACGAGGTATTCGATACCAATCTCGACGGTATCCGGCGGTCGCTGTTCGACATCAAGCAACTCAAGCAGAATGCGCGCACCTTGGAAGCAGGTGTCGCCAACCTGCTGTTCCTGCACGGCTTTGCGGTCGACCCGCTATCGAGCCAGTTCATGACCGAGGCAGCCGACCTGCTGGCTTTTACGCCGCAGGGACATATTGCCGTCGTGGAGTGCACGATAGGTGCCATCGACAATGACGGCAAACTGTCGAAACTGCTCGCCAGGACCGTCGCCCTTTCCGAAAAACTGAAGGCGGCAGGAAACGCACACCTCAAGTGCATGCCGGTTGTCATCACAACACTGCCTCGCGATGCAATTACTGACCTAGAACTGGCCGCGGAGAAGGGAATTGTCGTGCTCGGCGTTGAGGACCTGCAACAGGCGCTTGAGGAAACGCAGGTACCGCGTGAGGCTGACCGAACCTTTGACAGGTTGTGGGCATCGGTCCATTCGACGCAAGCGTCACTGTTCCCGGGTGATGCTCTTCCTGGACAATGAGGATGTGCTTGCGAAAACCACCTTCATAAATTTTCATCATGCCGCAAAGTAGCGCAGCGACTGTTACGAGAAGAGGTATCGGTTCTGTGCTTCTTTGGGACAGTGGCGCGAACATCATCGATGGGGCGGCTATTGAAGCGACGCAAGAAGGTGCCACATCGGAAAAATCCAATTCCACTGTGCCACTGAATGATAGCTAGCCCGATAGGAATCGCCTTGATTGCAACGACGCTCGCCTTCGCCACAGCAGGCGATGCAAATGCCACAGGCTGCCTCAAGGGAGCGGTGGTGGGCGGAGTCGCCGGACATTACGCGGGGCACCACGCTGTCGTCGGTGCGGTCGGTGGGTGCGTAGTCGGCAGACACCTTGCGAAGCAGCACGCTCAAGAACGAGTCGAGCAGCAGGCACAACAGCAAACCGCGCAAGGTCAGCAAACACAGCCGCACTAAAACTGGTGTTCTTGGGCGCGCCCGGTGGGGCCGACAAAGCTTCGGTCTCACCGGCGCGCGGCCCCGGCGCTCAGTTCGTCAGCTCGGCATCAGCCATGACCGACCTCACCGAAACGAGCCCAGCCGCGCTCTCGCGCGGTACTTTTATGCCGCAGCCTTTTTAGTCGGTGCCTTTGCACTGACGGCCTTCTTCACAACAGCCTTCTTCGCCGCCGGGGCCTTCTTGACCACCGGCTTCCTGTCGGCCGCAGTAGCGCCGTCAATCAAAAACCGACTGCGGTCCTTAGCGTTCGCAATCCACGCCGGCGCGCGACCGCGTCCACTCCACGTCGCACCCGTCCGCGGGTCAGCGTACAACGCAGGCTGGGGACCCCGCACGTAGTTGCCGGCCTTCGCTGACTTCTTGGCAGCAGGAGCGGAAGACACTGTGTTACCTTCAACCAAAAATTTAGAGCGGTCCTTAGCGCTGGCAATCCAGCCCGGCGCCCGGCCATGACCCGACCATGTCGCCCCCGTCTTCGGGTCACGGTACCTTGCGGCCGAAGTCGACGACTTGGCGGCGGCCTTAGCGCCCGGCTTGGGTCCACGTTTCTTGCCACCTGAATGCGAATCGATGTCAGCGGTGGTTATGCCGTGTTCTGCCATCAAGCTCTTAATCTTCTCGATAACAGCATTCGACTTTTTCGCGAGCAGCGCGTCCGCTTGCGCCTGTAGTCTCTGAATTTTTGCTTGCAAGGATTCGAGTGTCGTCATTGCCGTTTCCGCAGTTGAGATGCTGCACTATGCCATGCTGATGAGTGGGTCGGCTAGTTATACGCGGAGCTATTGTGTGAACGCTTTGGGCCTTTCGCTACCGCAGCATTTAGTGCGACCGCCTTCTTGTAATTGGTCATGGCGATAAGGTGCCGGTTGCCTGCGATGCCAAGAGCTTCGGCAAAGGTTCGCATTTGCACTGACATAAGTCGTTTTCCAAAGCCACCTGCTTGCCCATCACCTCCATCGTCCGAGGCGAACCATCTCCGATGATGACGCCCTCCGCGCTGCAGGTATTGCAAAAGACCGGGGCCCCGACATAGGCCAACGGACGACCGTCGAACGACGAGCCGGCAATACCGTCAAGCACCACGCCGTTACTGTCCGTGTTGTCGCCCTTCAAGATGAACCGACGGCTCATGTCACTAGCTTCCTTTCCTGAATCCAGTTGTCGACAATGCGTCCCATCACGCTCGCCTGACGAGACGCCACGTGACCCAGTGAACACGGCGCTCACCTGAACCGGGGACGCTCGCGAGAACGTCGGGCATGACCTTGCCCTCCGATACCTCGATGCGATGATTTTCGAAGTCTTTCGCTTCCCAAATACCGGTTACCGGGCAAACGTCACCTGTCCGTACCTCAATCTCGTCCGCGGGTTGGCCGTGGTCTGTTGGCGCGTCCATCGGCGCACGTTCAATGAAATATTCGGATTCGTCCGGAATGACGCCGTCCTTGTATCGGGTGTCTTCCCACAGGAGCCGCCAATGGGTGCTGACGTTGTCTACCTTGCCTGTCGCCGCATGAACTTCTCCCGTTATCGTCGGCGCTCGGGTGCCAGCTACGAGATAGTTAAAGCAGCCCTCGTTCTTTTCTCTTTTTGCGCCGAAAGCGATAACCCCAAGTACTTTCTCGCGACTTATTGCTACCGGCTCCCATATCCCATCGACCGGAACTTCCTGACCCGAGCGCACAATCTGCTCCGCACCCAGAGGCACTTCTGGCAAGTTGCTCGGAAACACCGGATAGGGGAGCTCGTAGAACTCGTACTTATAAGCGTCTGGGTTCAACAGTCCGCCGGGCGATGTCCAGTGTGCCGATAAATGCGGAAGATATGGCACCTCGAGAGGAGACTGCTCGCCGTGATACTCTGACGCGCGCATTAGGCGATTTAGCGCCTCCACCTTAGGCGGATAAGGAGCGTCCTGCTGACCGCGCTCCCAATAACGGGGGTCTGTAAAGAAGTAACTCGTGACAGTGTAGTAATTCGTAATTGCCGACCGAAATGGTTGGCCTTCGCGCCAGACGAAACGTCGGCCTTTCGCCAACTCGTCCAAACCTTTGTTATACAGACTTAACATCTCGTAGATGGTTGGGAGCAGGTCCGCAGACATCTGCTCCGGGTCGCTCTTTGGCCACGTCCTGAGCGCCTTCTCGTAGGCATTCGTAAACGTTTCCCATGCGTCTCGCTTTCGCGCCCAGAGCGAATAGCTGCTCAACCTCTTCAGTAACCAGAATACTTGACGTCGTGTACTGTCGTCCTGCATATCGTACTGCGTCATCAGGTAGCTCACTGCGCTCGCTCCTCGTTCCTGCTTTCAACGCGTAGGCCAGCTGTTGCCTTGGCATTTGTCACTTTTGTCTGAATTTCGTCACTAGCCAGTCTCCTCGTTTTCACCGCACCGTGAGTAGTCGAGGAGAACTTGCTATAGCCATACACATCTTCAACGTTTGTCCAATGAGTAGGAAAAACCTCCATGCGGACTCCGTCTACCATCATCGATTCTGCTTTTCCCGTTTCTTTCACGCGTTCACCAACGACGTTAATGTGCTCGGCAAATTTTCCCATATCGATGACAAGCTGCTTGCCACCACCCTCCAGGTATTGAGCAGGCCGTTCGATGCCAAACTGCTCGGCGATTTGACCAGCCCACGCTTTCGCCTCTGGCATGCGCTTAGCGAGGTCGGCCGGAAAGTGGGCTACCACTAAGCAGCCGTTGCCATTCCACTCGTCGAGCACAGCCGCTCGCACCCGCCACTCTTCTGCGTCTTTGGGCGCAGAACCCAGCCCCCAAAACGACGGCTGATTGTATCCAGCCGCAGAGCTTCCGCCGGGAGCGCGTGTGCTCGGCTTCCCGAAAGCCCGATACACAGATTTTCCTGCCAGGTCATTGGCGTCCATGGCGACGACTTCACCATGAAACGTGGACAGTCTTGTAAAGACGTCTGCATCACCGGTCGCAACGGTTTTGCCCTTTCGCTGGAGAATATCCGGCCACCCCTGGTCGATTTTCGGCTGATACTTTGCACGGATTGCCGCTTCAACTTTGCCTTTATCGGCGGCGCATTCCGTCGAAGCGAAGCGCCCCCGACGAATTTCTCGTGCGAGCTTGCGCTCCTCAAGATACGCTTCAGCCTCACGTTTCACCCGTGGCATGCCACCCGTGGCAATCTCGTGAATCTCGCCACGATAGACCATGTTCTGAAGGGTCTTCAACTTCGCATCGAGCTCCTTGACAGCCTGGGGAACCATCTGGTCAGCAAGGTCCTGAAGGGCGCGAAAACCGTCGCCAACACGTGCGAGTTGCGCGCGCCAGACCTCCGGCAGAAGTTGTCCAACGCGAGCTTTCAGAGAACGCTCAATAGCCAGACGCACGGTTGCGCAGAAGTCTTTAACCTTAGAGAGCAACTGTGACTGGTACTTGCCGACGTCGAGCGCCTTCAGCCACTGCGGCGCGTCGCCATGCCCCATCCGGTTGAGGAACTGGACAACCTCCCGCAGAAGTTCTGCATCCTTCGCAGCGTCACCCGCCACCCGTAAAGCGAGGCGGCCCACTCCCTTGATAACGCCACCGACAACTGGAATCAGCGCGAATGCGAGAACGATGAGCAAGACCCACTGCATCACCTCTTGCCGCTTTCGCGGGTCCGAACTCATTCCTATGCTCACAGACAGCAGGTCGCGCACGGCCGTGACGTCACCCACCAGCGGAATCATGCCGATGGCGGCGTCAGTAATGACCTGGCTGATAGTCTGCTTCTCGTTGAATGCGCCCTGCAGCGTGCCCCAGCACCACTGTCCCACCTCCAGCGAGGTGGCCTTGAAATCTTCTATGCTCCAGCTCACTGTCACGCTCCCCCGTGCTTCTGAATCAGCGAATCGATGTCAGCCTCGGACAGTTGTTCGCCTTTAAAGTCTGGATTGCTGGTTTTGTCCTTGCGGGCGTATGAGCGTGTGTCGGGTCCAAGCTCTACCTTTACGGGGCCCACTGGGACATCGTTAAGATTCATCCGGCCCTGTGCGTCCAAAGTGCCTTGCCGCGTGCTACCGTCGGATAGCGTGGCAACGTATTTCGCCCCCTGAACCGGTTCGTCGTCGTGGTACAGATACTGCATTGCCGTATCGTTTTTGGATGTCGGCAGCACTGGCAGCGGGTATGAGGTACTCGTGGGCCCGTTGAATGAATGCTGGCTACCCTTGATGTCTATCTTTCCGGGAGCATGGATTTCAATGTTGCCGTCAGAGATACGGATGTACGCGCCACCGGAGGTCAGCAGAATTTCCTGGTTCGCTGCTGCCTCAACTTTCTCCGTGGCGGACAGTAACCGAAGGGTCTTCTGGGCTGTCAGCTCGACGTTGTCCGAATGGGCTTGAATCTCCACCTTGCCCTTCGCGGCAAATAGTTTCATGCCGGCGTTCTGGACGAAGAGGCTGATACGTTGCGCCACGCTTGCGACCAATGACTTGCCTGTCGCTATATGCGTGCTCTGCCCGCTGACAAGATTGAGCTGCTCGTCCGCCGCAACATGCGTCGAGCGTTGGGTCGACAGCGCAATGCCCGCCGGGCTCGCGAACAGCATCACGGGCTCCTTGAAAGCGTTAGCGTTGCCCGTGCCTCCGCCAGCTGTATTCCCTCCTGATGACGCTCCCGAAACGCTGCTTTGTGTCGCATCGGTGAACGCTTGCAGCGACTCCCGTCCCTCCTTCAGGCTTTCAGCCTGATGGGTCTCGCTGGCATCCGATAACGACTCCAGCACACTCTCGGAACTGACGAGCTGCTGCTGCGCGTCACGGACATCAAGCGGCTGGCTCGTCGAACCGTTCGCGGGATGCGTGGACACGTATAGACCTTGCCCCGCCCGAACAGCGCCGTAAGCGTCCGACTTCAGGTCAAATCCGCTGCCCAGATATGAGCCGCGGTTGTTTCCTGACTGCTCGACGAGATATCCCAGATGCAGATGCGCATGGGTGCTGGTCGAATATAGATGAACACGATTCTGGCCAGTCGAATCGTCCATGACCAACTGGTTGTAGCCAGCGCCGCCGAACTCCTTGGACTTGTACCCTGACAGCAATCCGTTCGAATGCCAGTGCGGCGATTTCTCCGCATTGAAAACGCGGCCAGTGACGATAGGCCGGTCACAATCGCCGTCAAGGAAAGATACAATGACCTCTTCGCCGACGCGTGGCACGTGAACGCCGCCATAAGCTGCGCCCGTGTCTGAGTAGGCCACCCGCACCCAGCAGGAAGCATTTTCATCGCCGCTGTTCAGTCGGTCCCAATGAAAGCGGACCTTGACGCGGTTCAACTCGTCAGTGAAAACTTCAGCGTTGGCCGGCCCGGCGACCGTAGCGGTCTGCATGCTCATCACCGGCTTGGCGTGCTCGAACGGGCTACGGAATGGAACGGTGCGGCGCTGGAGTTCAGCTTCAACGAGATAAAACCCCTCGCTCCCGTCGCCGTGAGCGACAACAAGCCTCGGTGCGGCGCCTGCATGCGCCGCGCGCACCCGCGACAGCTCCGTCGAGAGACTGTGCGGGAAATCAGCCGTGGTGGAGACAGGCAGATTGTTTTCGATGTACCAATGCGTAGCAATGACCGCGAACTGCCGCTGTTTGTCTGGGTCCCGGTCGTGCTCCGGGTGGCCTTCGAGCTGGAACCACTTTCCGGCATCGATGTTCCGTACGCCACCAACAGCCATGAAGCGCTTCGCCCGTGACTCCCACTCCTCCATCCGGATTCTGGAGAGGTGGTCGCCGCGGTCCTGCGTCAGATGCGTATATGCGCCGGTATATTCGTAGACCTCGGTCTGGACCGGCAGACTGCCGTGAGTCGACAACGTGGGCACGTTGGTGGACTTTTCAGCGCCGGGAGATTTGTAGTCGAATGTCCTCGTCGACAACGAGGAACTATGCAGGGTGCGTGAACCCGCCCATTGAACCCAGGCGTCAGACGAAGTATTCGTACCCGCACGAGCGAACTGCAGGGTCTCCGGTACCGTTGGCTTCAGCGAATACACGTCGTCCGTTATCACCAGCGTGTGCGACTTACCATCGTCGGCATGCTCGAAATAGCCGAACAGGCCTTCCGACTCCATCAGCCTCTGGGAGAAATTCCAGTCGTCTTCATATTGAACGCAAAACGACCGCTGCGGCAGCGGCGTTCTCAAATCAAAGCGGAACGCACCCTGCGCCTGAGGATGACCGTTGAAGACGGTCGAGAGTATTTCATCGACCGTTTTATCCTGAAAGATGCGCGCGTCTTTTCGGAACCGCAGGAAATGCATCCACGATGCGAACGTGAACTGATAAGTAGTCAGGTTTCCGTCAGAGCCGAGGCGCCGTGCCGTATATACATATCCATGGTGAGGCAGATACGACTTGTTGCTGGTCTGAATCCAGAGAGTGACGGGTTGCGCGATGAGCGTTTTCAATTCGAGCGTGTCGCGCAATGAGACGGCGTCAACCGTAAATTCAAAGTTACGGCCAATACGCGACGTGCCGATGACCCGTTGAGGCAGAAGAACGCCTTCGCCAAGCGGCGTGTCGAGCTTTAGTAACCTTTCGGATTGAGATATGCCTGCGTTAATTGCTGACACAAGGTCCTGCGCGCCCATCTTTCTGGTCCCCGGAAAATCCGATTTCGAAGCGTTCGAAATCATATGATGAAGGCGGATATCGCACAACACCGGGTGCACCCTGCGCTCTGACTGACACGCCAATTAAATATTTCAGCTGGTCATAATTGACCGACGCCGGCAGTCCCTGCAAAACTGGTTCCGGGCCTCCCGCTCGTTAAATTTCATAGATATTCGCGCAATCCTTGCCTTCAGATTGTTAAATATTGCAATTAACGGCTGTGCTTTTCGTTATCGCTTCAGACTGCCTTCGTTTTCAGTTGGTCGTTAGCCAAAACATCGCACAGTTGGAAGCGGGAACTGCCAAAAGGCATATGAACGGCAAGAACAAAAAGCAATCCGACTACGCTGTTTATGCAAGATGAATAGAAAGAGAAAGGGGGTTGATTGGTCGTCTAACACGACATCCGCACTGGATACGCTACTGCCTCTTACGTGACAGTCCGTCCGTTCGCCGTCGTTTCGTAATCACCTCTCGCTCGTCCCACTGGGCGCAGGCGACGGAAAGGGGCACCTGCTCAGCGACCTCATCGACGTGCTATGGATGGCTTGGTATCCGCGGGAGGCCGGCTTTGGAACGTCGGGCCTGCACTGTTTTCGAAAGCTGCCGCGGCATCGGAACACTCCGCGGCTCGGCTCAGGCAACAGCAGCAGATGTATGGCAGGTACCGTTGTACTTGTTGTTTTGAAGCATGGTCATAGGTGACATCGGTAGCGGTTACAGGCATCTGCTGAACCAACAAAACTTGGAGGGCGACTGCGTGCTAATTTCAGCACATGTTATCCGTCGGAGATACGTGCACATCGCGCAATCGTTCTGCGGCGCAATGACAAGGGCCGCCGCGTGACACTGCTATCACCGCGCAGCAGTCCCAACCCGCTCAATCGACGTTGCGAGGGCAGAGACGAATTTCGCGCGCACCGAATCGCCCCTTTTCAGACCGTCAATAGAAAAATCTGGGGCAACGTCGAATTCCCCAGTTATCCAAATGGAATTCCGCACAACGTGCAGGAGCAGATTGAGCATGAGCTGCATACTTATCCGCGAACTGGAATACGAGGCGTACTTCCTCACGGTCTACGACATCGTGGTCGAACAAGCCGCTAGCTTGGAAGAAGACCAGCTTTACGATAGTCCTCAACCAGCGAATCGTAGGCCGCTATATCAGCGCGGCCCCTCGCCATGAGCTGCGCGCCAGAAATGGCGGCGTAAATGGCGCGCGCGCGGCCTGCGCTTTCTTCGGATTTCACCGCCCCGGCGGCAACAAGCACTTTCGCCAGCCAACTGATGTTCACATCGGCGAACCTCTGAACTTCCTTCTTCACCATGTCCGGCAAGTCATCATATTCAGCGGCCATGAAGCTGCATAGACACATGCGATTGTCGTTCTGCAGCGCCGTCCTGAATGTATCAGGGTATCCGCGCAAGCTGAGAATCGGGTCGCCGGTGGCAGACAGTCGCGCGTCGAGCATCACGGCAAACTGCTCCGCATACCGTTTAGCCACTTCGGCGCCCAGCTCGGCCTTTGTGGGGAAGTGATGGTAGATGCTGGCGGCCTTGATGCCGACCTCCGCCGCGATGTCTCGGAAGTTCAGCCCGCCATACCCGTGCGCCCCCGCGACCTTTGTCGCGGCAGCAAGGATGTTCTCCCTCGAATTTGAACCGCCTTCAGTTTTCACCAGCGCTACCTCTTTTTGCAAAATGTGTTGACAGGCTCGATTCTATCTCATAAGGTTCATCCTACCAAGTGGCAGGTAGGAACGCTTGGCGATGAGCACCCAGCAACGCAAGTTGCTTTTTTTGCACCGCATTAGCCTACCAAGTGGCAGGTAGTCTGTTTCTTGGTAAGCCTTCCCAATCTTAGGAGTCGCACCATGTCGTCGAAACTTCAAGTCTTCACTTCGCCCTCTGCCTTCCCCAACCCGCAGCGCCTGCGGCTCTTCATGTACGAGAAAGGCATCGCCGAGCAGTTCAACGAGACGATTTACGATATGACGCCGGTTGGCGAGCAGCGCGGCTGGCGTCACCTGAAGATGAATCCGTGGGGCGAAACGCCGACGCTCCAACTGGCCGACGGCAGCTTTATTTCCGAGACGGCGGCCGTGGTTCGCTATCTCGACCAGACTTTCCCGGGGCGGAAGATTATGGGCGAGACTCCACTGGAGCAAGGCCTCGACAACATGTGGGACAACCGCATCTGGGTTCACATCCTGTACCGAATCGTCACGGCCTTCCACGTGCTGCACACCGGACTCGGTTTCAAGCTTGAACTGACGAAGAACGAAGCATGGGGTGAACACAGCCGCAAGGAAGCACTCGCGCATGCGGCCCTGGTCAACCAACACCTGTCGGATGGACGCGACTGGCTGCTCGGCGGTGAGGAACCTACGTTCGCCGACATCACGCTGGCAACCGCAATCGCGTTCTCCAAGTTCCCGGTGAACGCCACTCCGCTTGACGAGCGTTTCGAGTTCCTAGACGCGTACTGGAAGCGCTGGCAACAACGCCCGAGCTTCAAGGCGGCCTACGCTGACCGTCAGAGTGGTATCCCGGAGCTGGACAATCCACAAGGAAAGTAAAGCAAACAGCTAAAAAGGAGCTCTCTGGAATAGCGGCCTAACAAATCAATTAAATTAGGTTTCCTAAATCGGAGATGTTCCCACCAGAAGGCGTCACGCCTATGTATGCACGATTCTTTACCGCAAGAGATACCTCCTTATAACCAGGGCATGGGCTCCTCTCAGCCTTGCTCCTGAATCCGAAAACGGATATACGCTATGAACACGTTCACATTGGATGACATTAAGGTCGCTGGTTGGCTAAAGGAAGCGAACTACGTTGCCGGGAACTGGGTAGGTGCCGACGACGGCAGCACTTATGATGTCGAGGACCCGGCAACCGGAACACGCGTCGGTACCATTCCTTGGGTTTCCGGTGCTGAGACGGGCCGTGCTATCGATGCAGCACAAGAAGCCTTTCTCACCTGGTCAATGACGACGGCAGCCGAGCGGGCCGAGAAGCTTCAACGGATGGCGCAACTGGTCCGAGACAATCTGGACATCCTCGCAACGATGCTGACGCTTGAGCAGGGCAAACCCCTCGCCGAAGCGCGTGGAGAAATGAAGCTTGGTGCGGACTACATCCAGTGGTTCGCCGAAGAAGCGCGTCGCATCAATGGCGAAATCATCCCCTCGCCGTGGAAAGACAGACAGATTCTGGTGACGCGCGAGCCTGTTGGAGTGGTGGGGGCGATTTCACCGTGGAACTTCCCGTTCTCGATGCTCTCCCGCAAAGTTGCGCCGGCGCTTGCCGCTGGTTGCACTATCGTCATCAAGCCATCGGAATTCACTCCCTACTCTGGCCTGCTATACGCGGTACTGGCTGAAAGAGCTGGCATTCCAGCAGGCGTCGTGAACGTCGTCACGGGCGACGGCGCTGCGGTGGGCGGCGAACTTACCCGGAATCCGTTGGTTCGCAAGATAACGTTCACGGGCTCAACCCGTGTCGGAAAGCTGCTCTATAAGCAATCTGCTGACAGCATGAAGAAACTGTCGATGGAGCTAGGCGGCAATGCACCAACTATCGTTTTCGACGATGCCGACCTCGACCTCGCTGTCGAGACCGCTGTGGCAGGCAAATTCCGAAACAGCGGACAGACATGCGTATGCACGAACCGCTTCTACGTGCAGGATGGCATTTACGATGAGTTTGCGCGTCGGCTGACGGACCGCGTCAAGAAGCTGAAGGTCGCCAATGGTTTAATGGAGGGTGCCGACCAGGGACCTCTCATTAACCTGGCTGCGGTTGAGAAAGTTGAATCGCAAGTCGAGGATGCCAAGGCGAAAGGTGGCCGCGTGTTGCTCGGCGGAAAGCGCCATGAGCTCGGCGCCACATTCTATGAACCGACTGTCATCGCTGACGCGACTCCGGACATGTTGATTGCGCGTGAGGAAACCTTTGGCCCAGTCGCTGCACTGTTCCGCTTCAAGGACGAGCACGAAGCAGTCGAGGCGGCGAACTCGACGGAATTTGGTCTCGCCGCCTACTTTTATACTCGAGACCTGGCACGTACTTTCCGCGTATCGCGGGCGATTCAAAGTGGCATGATTGGAATCAATGCCGGGGTCATTACGACAGCCGAAGCACCATTTGGTGGTGTGAAGGACAGTGGTCTTGGTCGAGAGGGCTCGGCGCACGGCATCGAAGAATACCTCAACTTGAAGTATCTCAGCCTCGCCGGTCTGTAAGCGGCCCAGACGATGGTGCCAAGGTCCTGAAGATGGAGAGCTTGCGCGCGGCCAGATTTCAGCGCGCAGCGCGTCCCATGCGAAATCACCCCCCTCCGGCACGGTATACATACCGCTGGCCGTTCCGCGGACCAGCCGCGTGACTGGTCGGACATCAACGGCAGCGGTCGCGGGACAGCCGGTACTGTGGGATAGCCTTGAGATACCGGACGGGTTGGCGATGTTAGCGCCCTGAGGCGAACGGCTGACGGGCGACGCTGGCTCCGAGGGGCGTCTCTTGATGCTTGGAACGTGTCTGAAGGCCTCGCTCTGGATAAGGCGGGGCTCAACTTCACCAAGGGGCATTCACAAAAACAAGAGATGTACGCTAGAGCGAACGCTGAGACGTCGCAAGGTGCTGCATTAGCCAGATTGAAAGCACCATTGGCGAATGGCGTCGGACAGTTCCCCGAGGTCTTCGCGCTGCAAGCAACGCTCAGTTAGTTGGCCATGGAACACGCTATTTCGAACGGCTAAGAGTCGGACAGTCTGTGTGCCCGGTGAAATGAGAAACCTGCTAATTTCACCGGGCTCCCCGCAGATGCGATTAGACCGTCGCTGCTACGCCAGACTCCACCGGAGCCACTGGGGCAGATACGTCCTTGTTCTTGAGGGGCACCTTCTTGGCAGCAGCCTTCTTCGCCGTCGGTGTCTTCTTGGCAGCAGCCTTCTTGACCACCGACTTCTCGCCGACCGCAGCAGCGCCGTCAATCAGAAACTTGCTGCGGTCCTTCGCATTAGCAATCCAAGCGGGTGCTCGTGCACGTCCACTCCAGGTCGCGCCGGTCTTCGGGTCACGATAGAGCGCCGGCTGCGGTCCGCGCACATAGTTGCCGACGGCTTTTGCCCGGCTTGCACCCTTCGACGTCTTCTTGCCGGCAGGTCTGGCCTTGCCCGCAGTCCCCTCAGTCAAAGCGACCGTCGCTTGACCGCCACCTGCAATCAAAAATTTGCTGCGGTCCTTGACGTTAGCAAGCCACGCAGGCGCGCGTCCGCGACCGCTCCATGTCGCACCACTCTTAGGGTCGGCGTAAAGCGCCGGCTGCGGGCCGCGAACATAATTGCCGGCAGTCGCTGCTTCGCGGGGAGGAGCGGGCTTCGGCGTCGCCGGACCCCCGTCAACCAAGAATTTGTCGCGGTTCTTCGCTGAAGCAATCCATCGGGGCGCACGTCCGCGTCCTGACCACGTCGCGCCCGTCTTCGGGTCGCGGTACTTTGCGGCCGAAGCCGACGACTTGGCAGCGGCCTTAGCGCTCGACTTGGGCCCACTTTTTTTGCCGCCAGTGTGCGCATCGATGTCAGCGGTCGTGAGACCGTGTTCTGCCATCAAGTTCTTAATCTTCTCGATAACAGCACTCGACTTTTTCGCGAGCAGCGCGTCGGCTTGCGCCTGCAGTCTCTGGATTTTTGCTTGCAAGGATTCCAAGGTCGCCATTCGCGTCTCCGCAGTTGAGATGCCGCACTATGCCATGCGGGGGGCCGACGATAAATCCCCAAAAGTAAATCGAACAGCAGCAGTTGCTTGGATTGACCGTCCCGCCGGGTACAGCAATCGAATAACCTGGGACCCGCCCGCGCCGGCCAGCTTCCAAGCCGCATTCTGGTTGCGTACTGCGTCCTTCCCGCTTCGGCATCCACGCCTTCCCAGCTTCATGACGGCACAAGGCGCCCGGCGTACTTCGGCTGTTGGCACAGCGCTTCCGGCGGTGCGCTGACGTGCCCGTTGCAACCGTGTCCGCGGCGACCAATGTGGATAACAGCTATAGGTGGATTGCATAACTGGGAACGCAAGCTCTACGGTAACTTAGCCGCGGACAGACTGTCGCAGCGAAGGCCGCTAACACACCTCCGCAGTACCACGACGACGCACGAATCCATTGAATCAGACCCAACCGATTGCGCCGAGGCGACGGTATTAACCCGAGGCGCGCGGGCGCAGTACAGGCGCATGCAAGCCGGACGCCTGCTAGTTCAAAGTTCTGAGGTGCCGTTGGACAGTCCGAGCCTCGAAAGACGATTTACGACAACGTAAACGCTAATTTAAAAGGAGACAGGTATGACGACGATGCGTGCTGCACGATTGCATAAAGTTGGTGAGCAATTCAAGGTTGATGAGATACCCGTTCCCGAGCCGCGCCCCACTGACGTACTCGTTAGGGTGAAGGCCTGCGGCGTCGTCCCGAATCTCCACAACGTGGTAGCTCATTATCCCGAGTGGTTTCCGTTTCTTCCCCTGCCCAAGCTGCCAGCAATCTATGGCCTCGACGCGGCCGGCGTGGTTGAGAAGGTGGGAAGCCACGTTCATGGCGTGAAGCCTGGCGACCGTGTGTATGTGAATCCCGGCCTCTCGTGCGGGAGTTGTCCCGCTTGCCGACGCCGTGACAACATCAACTGCCCGGCGTATACATTTCAAGGATATTTCGGCTTCGGTCCGGGCTCGCAACAGATTTACGAAGATTATCCGTATGGCGGTTTCGGCGAGTTCATGACGGCGCCGGCCACCAACCTAGTAAAGCTGCCGGAATCAATATCTTTTCAGCAAGGCGCGCGGTTCGGCTACATCGGCACAGCCTATGCGGGTCTTCGGAAGGCGGGGCTCGAAGCCTCGCAGACACTCATCATCGACGGAGCGACCGGCACCTTGGGTCTCGGCGGCACGCTGTGCGCGTTGGGTATGGGGGCTCGAAAAATCTTCGCGACCGGTAGAAACAAAGAGTTGCTCGCGCAGCTGAAGGAACTGGACCCTGTGCGCATCCGGCCAGTCGTACTCGGTGAACGCAGCGTCCATGACATCGTTATGGAAGAAACGGATGGCTACGGTGTTGACGTCGTGCTACAGGCACTCGGTCCGCAAGCTCCCGTCGCTGCCGTACTGGACTCATTCTCGGCACTGCGCCGGGGCGGTAAGGCTGTATCTGTAGGGGGCGTCTCGGACCCAATCCCGCTCGAACCGTTTCCGCTGATGTGTCAGCAGAAATCTCTTATCGGCTCCCTTTGGTTCACTCCAGCGGAAGGCGAAAACATGGCGGCGATGGCCGACTCCGGCATGTTGGACCTCTCCGTCTTTGAGCATGAAGTGTTCTCGCTAGAACAGATTAACGAAGCGCTTGAAGCAGTGAATCACCGCCATGGCGGCTTCACGAACGTGGTTATCGACCCGACCATCGCCTGAACGGGAGCATGCCATGATTCGACGCATCGTTACCGTCAACGACAAAGACGGGGTCTCGACATTCTCTACCGACGGACCTTCACCTTGGTGTGCATCGTTCAAGTCCATCCCCGGGTTTGAAGTCAACATGCTATGGGCCACGGACGCCAGCGACTCCCCTGCGGAAGCCGACTTCCCTGACAGCGGCGAAGGTCCTCGCTCATGGGTACCGGGCCCGGGGGGCAGCCTGGTGGTCGTTGTGACCTTTCCCCCTGTTAGCGTCATGATGAGCGACCAGTTTGATGGCATTGCCGCGCATCGGGAGCAGATGGAAAAGCTGCCTGGCTTGGCCGAGCGGTTCGAGGCGGAGAATCCGGGTATGCATTGCACACCGACTTTGGACTATGGCGTGGTATTGGCCGGCAAAATTTGCCTTGAACTCGACAACGGTCAAACGAAGGACCTGCAGGCGCATGACGTTGTTGTCCAGCGGGGCACCCGCCACGCTTGGCGCAATCCTGGTCCACATCCCGCGACCGTTCTTTTCGTAATGCTCGGCTCCGCATCGAGCAGCTAGCGCGGCAAAGCTCGAGATAGCCTTCTACCGTCCGTCGGCGGTAGGAACCCGCTCGCCTCAACTTTCCCTCGGCCACTTAGGCGAGGAACACACGGGGTATTGCATTCGGACCTTGGCCTGATGCCTCGGCGCCGGGTCAACTAACGCCAACGCCTTCGTATTAGATAGTAATCCTATGAAAAATAAACTTGTTGTCCTCGTCTTTTCAGTTTTCCCGCTGGTGTCGCAGGCGCAAAGCTCAATCACGCTTTTCGGGATTCTCGATAACGGAGTAAGTTACGTTAGCAACTCAGGCGGCCACTCGGTTGTTCAGATGGCATCGGGTATCCAGGCGCCGAACCTGCTAGGATTTCGCGGTATTGAAGACCTCGGCGGGGGACTGCAGGCCATCTTCGTTATGGATTCCCAGCCGAACCTTAACAATGGGACCCAGCAGGGCGGAGCATTCACTGGTCGTGAGTCTTACGTAGGTATTGCTTCCACTTACGGAACAATCACGTTGGGCAGACAGTTCGACTACATGTTCGATAACCTGTCCATCGAACGATGGGGGCATGAGATTCCATACGTGAGCCTGTATCAGCTACCGGGTGGGCCGTTTGCGAAGCTGGGTACACCACTCGGCACTTTCGACTACACGAGAATTGCCGGGGGTGAGGCAACCCCCAATGCGGTCAAGTTCACATCGAGGTATTACGGCGGCCTTGACTTCGGCGCAATGTACGGTTTTAGTAACCTCGCTGGCCACACCGGAAGCAACAATCTCATGAGCTTTGGGGCCAACTATCTTCATGGCCCTCTTCGACTCAACGCGGCCTACACCTACTCGAAGGAAGATGGGATTGACAACGGGCGTTCCGGCATTCGCAACTTCGGAGCTGGCGGGCGCTATGACTTCGGAAAATTTGCGGTTGACGTCCTTTACACGAATACCCATAACACGTTTACAAATGGGCACGTCGATACGTACGAAATCGGTGGCCTGTACACGTTCGCGCCAGACCTGTTTCTTTATGCACAGTACATTTACGCCAAGGGTAATCCTGAGCTGACAAATAACCACGCCAACCAGGGCGGCGTGACGGTGGACTATCTGCTTTCCAAGCGAACCGACGTATACGTCAATGCCATCTATCAGCGCGCAAGCGGTGGCGCTGATGCATTCGCTTCTATAAATGGGACGTTTGCCACGTCTTCAAGCGCGAATCAGACTGTCCTGCGCGTCGGAGTGCGAACTTTGTTCTGAGATTCCGGCAGGACGACGAGGGAGCCGACTTGCCCGCGTGGCGCCTCCAAGAGGTAAGCCACGCGGGTCTGACCGCGTCGCTGACCTTGGACCCGTTGAATCGGCCGGCCCATGAATCATGACTCTTCGACCACCTCGATGGTGGTGGCTGGAGAGGATTTGCTCGCTCGCTCTGCACCAAGCCACACGCCGCGGCTCAGAATCTCGTCCACAAGTTGGAAAATTAGCTGTTGACCTTCGCGAACTGCCTGCGAATGAGAACGGGCAGAGTTCTCACACAACGCCCAAGTCATATACATGCCACGAATTGGGCTCCACGAGACGGCTTTCTCCCAACGTTCATTTCCGCTTATCGCGCAGCACGGAGTGACCGTGTCAGCGATGCCTTGGCGCGCCAGGTCTATGGTCAGCATCATCGCGTCGATTTCGAATTTGGTCTTGAACGCTAACCCTCGCCGCGAAAGCGTGTTCTCAATCTGCGTCCGGATAACGTTTGGCTTGCCAGGTAAGGCAAGTTGAAGATTATCGAGGCGCGATAGCGGCACGGGCCGGTCAGGCCTCAGTTCCGCGTCCTTCGCTGATACAAGGACGAGAGGCTCGCGGATGAGGGGGGTATGAATGTAACCCGCTGGCGGTGACCCCTCGAAGGGCACGATGGCCAAGTCCAGCATGCCGGCATGCATTACTTCTCGCAGCTCGTGACTGGCGCCCTCATGCACTCGCAGAGACACGCCCGGATATTGTTCAACAAGTCGACCGATGTATTGAGATGTGAACAGGTGCTGCCATGAAGGCGGCAGGCCGACAGACAACTGCCCAGCCGCCCGGTCGCCTACCTGCTCAACCAGTGTGGTCAGCTGCCGGAGAATGGGACGGGCTCGCTCCAGCAGAAGAGTGCCCGCGTCCGTCAGCAGCACGCCACCTTGGGTTCGCGTGAACAGCTTTGCGCGAATTTGATGTTCCAGAAGCGCGATATGGCGTGAGAGCGCCGGCTGAGACAAGCGCAAGTCGGTGGCCGCCTTGTTGATACTGCCGAGTTCGGCGACACGAAGGAAATACTCAATAAGTCGCGAGTCCATGAGATTGTCTCCTGCTACACCTCAGGCGACTAACCTGGGCGCTTGTTATCCATAAAACGATTATGGCGTAAAAGTTCAGGCGACCCACGTAGGGTTTGCCATGCGCGGGATTCCTAGTCGCGTCGTGACGTCTCCCTCTGCAGGCTAAGCCCGTGTAAATGACTGTTTTGCCGGGGAATTTCGGAGTGCAATCCTACAAACGACCTCTCAGTGTTGGTTTTTATAAGGGTTGTTACCGATAAACGGGAATCGGATGCCACCTATAGAGAAGCCGCATTATTCGAATAACAGGCGCGTCGCTACTATCACTTCACGCATCTCCACTCAGTCGTTGCCGAAAGCGACCGAGATGCCAGCCGTCGACATCCATGTCGACGCACAGGAGTGTCCATACGCCTCGGCGAATGGAAAAAGACCAAAGGTCTGCTCGACCAAGTGACAACGACGAGCACGGCCATAGATAGGAGACAGACCGTGCCGCTGGCCGTGTTAAGCGCATCGCATACCCCATTGATGAAAGGTGGGATTACGACTGACGAAGTCCGTGGCGCAGTGAAGGCCGGCTTCCGACAGCTCGCCGAGCGCGCCGAACGCTTCAATCCGGACCTTGTTATTCAATTTGCGCCGGACCACTTCAACGGTTTCTTCTACGACGTCATGCCGAGCTTCTGTGTCGGCGTAAATGCGACTTCGATTGGCGACTGGGACACAGGGGTCGGGAGCCTGCCTGTCGCTTCGGCAGAAGCACTGAAGCTTAGCGAGGCTTTACTCAACGACGGCATCGACGTAGCGGTGTCATACCAGATGGCCGTGGACCATGGGTTCGTACAAATCTGGGAAGAGATGTTTGGCTCGTTTGCGACGTACCCGTGCATCCCGGTCTTCATCAATTGCGCTGCGCCACCGCTGCCGACCTTCAAACGAGCAAGACTTCTCGGCGAGTCCGTCGGTCGGTTTGCCGCCGCTACAGGTAAGCGCGTTCTCTTCTCTGCCTCCGGTGGCCTGTCACACGACCCGCCGACGCCCAGCATAGTTACCGCACCCGACGATGTTAAGGCTCGCCTCATCGACGGACGACACCCGACCGCCGAAATGCGGCAGGCCAGAGAAGAACGTGTGCTTGCTGCGGGAGTCCGTGCGCTCGAGGGGCACCCTAGCATCCTGCTGGTCGACGCGGACTGGGACAGGCGCTTCATCGCGCAGTTGCAAAGCGGGAACCTGAGAGATTTTGATGCCTTGACGACCGCAGAGGTTCGAGAAAAAGCCGGTCGTGGTGGTCCCGAGGTTCTGGCGTGGGTCGCCGCCTACGCAGCTCTTGCTGTGAATGGCGACTACAAGGCCGACCTTATCTATTACGAGGCAATCCAAGGATGGATTGCCGGTATGGCAATGATGTTCGCCGAATCAAAAGCTTCGCATGTTTAACGTCGATGCGATTTTAGGAGATTGAGTCATGGGTATCAGAACCGGCAAGCAGTTCATCGAAGGATTGAAAAATCGTCCTCGCGACGTATGGGTACGCGGCGAACGGGTCGACGATGTGACAACGCATCCGGCATTCAAAGGTGCTGTTGAGCAGCTCGCTGCGCTGTATGACACCCAGCATGACCCAGAGTTGCAGGACAAGGTCACATACGTCGTACCGGAAACAGGTGAACGTGCCGGTCTCGCATTCATGCCCGCGAAGTCCGCTGCGGACCTTCGCAAGCGTCGTGAAGCGTACCGCATCTGGGCTGAGACAAATTTCGGCCTGATGGGCCGTTCGCCGGATTTCATGAATGTCACGTTGCTGGCGTTCTGGGAAGCACGCCACGACTTCGCCAAGGGCGGTCAGAAATTCGCGGACAACATCGTCAAGTATTACGAGTACATCCGCGACAACGACCTGTTCCTGAGCCATGCACTCATCACGCCGCAGAACGACCGCTCGAAACAGTCCTCTGAGCAGGCCAGCATGCACCTGCGTGTCGTGAAAGAAACTGATGAAGGCATCTACGTCAGCGGCGCACGGATGATTGCGACGCTCGGCCCCGTGTCGGACGAAATGATTATGTACAACCTGCCGCAGTTCAAGGCAGGCGACGAGGACCATGCACTGATTTTCGCTGTGCCGACAGACGTCAAGGGGATGAGGCAGGTTTCTCGCGACCCGTACTTCGTGGACGCGCACGAGAGCTACGACCATCCGCTCTCGACGCGCTTTGAAGAGAACGACTCGCTTCTCATCTTCGACAACGTGTTCGTGCCGTGGGACCGTGTGTTCTGCTACAAGCAGGTCGAGCTCTCGAATCAACTCTATTCGCACACCGGTCTGCGCAATCACACAGCCCACCAGACAAACACGCGTGCACTCATCAAGATGCAGTTCTCCGTCGGACTGGCTATCGCTGTAGCGAAATCCATCAAGGCGGACCAGTTTCTTCATGTGCAGCAAATGCTTGGCGAACTGCTTGGCTATATCGAGCACGTCAAGAGCGCCCTCGTGCGTTCCGAATACGAGTCCGAGCCGACGGAAGTGGGCACTGTGCGTCCTTCGCTCGCCCCGCTCCAAGCTATTCGCACAATGCTCCCGTACGCGTATCCGCGTGTCATTGAAGTGCTGCAAACCATCGGTGCCGGTGGCTTCATGTTGATGCCAAGCGGCGCTGACTTCCGCGCTCCCGAGCTCTCCGATGACCTTGCGCTCTACTACCAAGGCGCAGGTGGCATGCCGTCCGTCGAGCGAGTGAAGCTTTTCAAGCTTGCCTGGGACCTCGCTGGTGAAGCCTTCGGCCAGCGTCTCGTGCAGTACGAGCGTTACTACGCCGGGGACCCGGTTCGCAACTTGGCGATGAACTACCTAAGCAACCGCAATCCCGACATGCAACGCCTCGTCGATAAGGCGTTGGCCTTGGCCGGCGAGCCGAACGGCCCCGCGACCCTTGCGGAAACCGCAACCAACGAACTTGCTACGGAGGTGAACTCATGAGCGATACGCGTCCATCCAATTTCTCGAGCGTATGGGCCGACTTGCGCGGCGTTACGTTCAGTCAGGGCTACCTCAATGCGGACGGAATCAGGACCCGCTACATCTCGTCCGGTAGCCCGGACAAGCCGCTGCTGCTTTGCCTGCACGGGGTTGGTGGCCATGCCGAAGCTTATTCGCGGAATTTTGGACCGCATGGTGAGCACTTCTGGGTCGTGGCCGTCGACATGCTTGGGCACGGCTGGACCGACAAGCCGGAAATCGATTACCAGGTAAAAGACTACGCTGACCACGTCCTTTCGGTGCTGAAGGCGCTCGGCCGCGAGCGTGCGCACATCACCGGCGAATCGCTCGGCGGTTGGGTTGCGACCTATCTCGCGGTACATCACCCGGATGTCGTTGACCATCTCGTGCTCAACACCGCTGGTGGCTGGACCGCGCACCCGGAAGTCATGGCTCGTCTGAAAAGCCTGTCGAACCAGGCCGCCGAGGACCCCAGCTGGGAACGTATTAAGACCCGTCTTGAGTTCCTGATGTGCGACAAAAGCACGGTGAGCGATGACCTCATCGAAACGCGCCGGACCATCTACTCGCAGCCTGGCTTCGCCGACACGATGAAAAGAATCATGTGTCTCCAGGAAATGGATATACGTCGTCCGAACATGATTACCGAAGAGCAGTACCGGTCAATCAAAGCACCGTCGCTGGTGGTCTGGACATCGCATGACCCGACGGCGACACCGGCGGAAGGTAAAGAAATCTCGGAAATGATTCCGAACTGCAAGTACGTCGTGATGAATGAGTGCGGCCACTGGCCGCAGTTCGAAGACGCGGAGCTTTTCAATCGGCTCCACATTGACTTCCTGCTTGATAAGTGATGACCAGGCGGTCCCGCCAGCGACGGGGCCGCGCCGTAGAGAGTAACGCTCGAGAACGAGGATTGAATTATGTCAGACAGCAACCGAGCCGCCGAGGCATCGCCGACTGAGGCAAGCGCGACAGGGAACGCCTTTCGGCACGCCCTTGGGCACTTTGCAACTGGCATCACCGTAGTTTCAGCGCTCGATGCCAAGGGGAAGCCGTATGGCGCGACCGTCAGCTCGTTCTCGTCACTTTCGCTGGAGCCCCCGCTCATCCAGTGGAGCCTGACGACAACCTCCTACTCGTATCCGGTGTTCAGTCAGGCCAAGCACTTCGCGGTCAACATCCTTGCATCGGACCAAGAGGACGTTTCACGTATTTTCTGCAAGCCGATTGACCGCTTCTCGCAGGTTGATTCGTTCAAGGGCCTTGAGGACCTACCGCTCGTCGCTGGTTGTCTGGGTTGGATTGAGTGCAGCCTTGAGCGCGAAATTGAAGCCGGTGACCACACTATTTTTGTGGGACGCGTGTTGCGGACTCGAGTAGCCGACAAATCGCCGCTGGTCCATTGGCGCGGCTGCTATCACCCGCTCGAAGTGGACTCCGTATCTTGATTGCGCGTCGACGCTAGCAAATAGAAGAGGTTCTCATGTCAGATACAACTGTTGAACGACTCGCGACCAACGCTTTGAGTATTGAAGCGCTGGCTGCTGAGATTCGTACCTGTTACGAAACCGGGCAGACAGTTGCCCCTTTGCGCTCGCGCACGTCGTCCGACGATGTCGATACGGCGTATGCGATTCAGGACGCAAATACCAGGTTCTTCGAGGCGCAGGGCCGCCGGCTCATCGGGCGAAAAATCGGACTAACGTCGAAGGTGGTTCAGGCGCAACTTGGCGTCGACCAGCCCGATTTCGGGATGCTGTTTGCCGACATGGCCGCAGGGGAAGGCGAACCGATTCCGGTTAGCCGTTTGCACCAGCCCAAGGTCGAAGCGGAAGTGGCACTTATCCTCGCGGAGGACCTCGACATCGAATCACCGACGGTTGCCGATGTAATTCGTGCGACGGCTTATGTCGTGCCGGCTCTGGAAATCGTCGGCAGCCGCATCGCCAATTGGGACATCCGCTTTTTTGACACCGTGGCTGATAACGCATCGTCTGGAATGTTTGTGCTCGGCGGACCTGCCAGGCGCATTCAAGACCTGGATTTGCGCGGCCTGCAGATGACGATGCGTCGCGAACACGATGGCATAACGACTGGACCGAACGTCGTATCGACCGGCTGTGGTGCAGCGTGTCTGGGCCATCCGCTCAACGCAGCCGTCTGGCTGGCAGGCGAAATCGCCTGCCGCGGCCGTCCCCTCAAAGCCGGTGATGTCGTGCTGACCGGCGCCTTGGGTCCCATGGTCCCGGTCACCGCTGGTGACACGTTTATCGCCCAACTGTCCGGACTCGGCGAAGTCACGGCGAAATTCGTTTAAGAGGTTTTCTATGTCAAAAACCAAAGTAGCCATCATCGGTTCCGGCAACATCGGTACTGACCTGATGATAAAAGTGCTCCGCCTTTCTGACGTTCTTGAAATGGGCGCCTTTGTCGGCATCGACCCTGAGTCCGACGGTCTGAAGCGTGCTGAACGCCTGGGAGTGCCCATCACGGCCGGGGGCATCGACGGTCTGACGGGCCTGCCAAATTTCGACGAAATCAAAATCGTCTTTGACGCGACGTCGGCTGGCGCGCACAAGAAGCATGACGCCATTCTGCAATCGTTCGGTAAGCGTGTCATCGACCTGACGCCGGCGGCGATTGGTCCGTTCACTGTGCCATGCGTGAATGGAGAACAAAACCTCGATGCCCCGAACGTCAACATGGTGACGTGCGGTGGGCAGGCAACAATTCCCATTGTCGCCGCGGTGAGCGCGGTCTCGAATGTCCCCTATGCGGAAATCGTTGCTTCGATTTCATCGCGTTCCGCAGGCCCCGGAACGCGCGCCAACATTGACGAGTTCACCGAGACCACGTCGCAGGCAATCGAAAAGGTAGGTGGCGCAAAGCGTGGCAAGGCAATCATCGTTCTGAACCCGGCGGAGCCGCCGCTCATCATGCGCGACACGGTCTATTGCCTCTGCGAAAGCACGGACGAAGAAGCAGTCACCGCGTCAATTGAGGCAACGGTCGCCAAGGTCAAGTCATACGTTCCTGGTTACCGGATGAAGCAGAAGGTTCAGTTCCAGCACTACACCGATGAGAACCCTCTCTTCATCGCGGAATTGAACCGCTCGTTCACCGGGATGAAGGTCACGGTGTTTCTCGAAGTGGAAGGTGCCGCCCACTACCTGCCGGCATATGCCGGCAACCTGGACATCATGACGTCGGCGGCGTTGGCCACTGCCGAAAGCATCGTCCGTCGCCAGAAACACGAGAGCGCCGCTGAGGAGGCCGTATGAGCAACGAAATCAAAACCAAGCTGTATATCCAGGATGTAACGCTGCGCGACGGCATGCATGCTGTTCGCCATCAATACAGCCTCGACCATGTCCGCACAATCGCTCGTGCACTCGATGCTGCGAAGGTCGATGCCATTGAAGTGGCTCATGGTGACGGTCTTTCCGGGTCGAGCTTCAACTACGGCTTCGGCGCCTGCACGGATTGGGCATGGATTGAGGCAACGGCTGAAGTTATCTCGCATGCCAAGCTGACGACGCTGCTTATTCCGGGCATCGGGACGACCCATGACCTCAAGCGCGCATTTGAATCGGGCGTTCGTTCCGTTCGCATTGCGACGCACTGCACCGAAGCGGACGTCTCCAAGCAACATATCGAGTACGCACGCGAGCTCGGCATGGACGTCTCCGGCTTCCTGATGATGTCGCACATGCTGGAGCCGGCCAAGCTCGCCCAGCAGGCAAAGCTCATGGAATCTTACGGCGCGCATTGTGTGTACGTGACCGACTCTGGCGGCGCCATGACGATGGATGACACTGCCGCCCGGTTCCGGGCCTATGACGCCGTACTCAAGCCAGAGACGCAGCGTGGCATCCACGCACACCACAACCTGTCGCTCGGCGTGGCGAACTCGATTGTCGCTGTTCAGAACGGCGCAATCCGAGTCGACGCGAGCCTGGCCGGAATGGGCGCCGGCGCGGGCAATGCCCCCCTCGAAGTTTTCATCGCCGCGGCCGATGTGTACGGCTGGGAGCATGGCACAGACCTCTTCGCGCTGATGGACGCCGCGGAAGAACTCGTGCGACCGTTGCAGGACCGTCCGGTCCGCGTCGACCGCGAGACACTCAGCCTCGGTTACGCCGGCGTCTATTCGAGCTTCCTCCGCCACGCTGAAACTGCAGCCAAGCAGTACGGGCTGGACACTCGAACCATTCTCATTGAACTGGGCAAGCGAAAAATGGTGGGCGGTCAGGAAGACATGATTGTCGACGTCGCGTTGGACCTGGTGCAGCGACAAAAGCAGCCAGCCTGACGGCAAGAAGACGTGTCAGCCTGGGTCATCGGTGGCCTGGTAAAAAAATATGAGACGAAGCCCATCCAATTGTAGAGGCAGACATGTGCGGATTTCTCACTTTGAATTCGGTAGCAGGCCTGCTTAACGCAGTGGGCTTGCCGCGAAGTCTGGAGCATCTGTCCATTGCTATTCGTAGGTTACGGCTTCGTATTCGTCGACCGTATCAACTTTGGGTTCACGAAGCTGCGAATTGGTGCATGTCTACGCATGCGGGCCGCGGTCCTGGGTGCCCGAATGCCGTTTGATTGATTATTAGAAGCTTGAGAATCCATCATGGAAAACACCACTGAATTTGACACCGACGTCATTATTGTCGGCTCCGGCCCGATGGGTGCTACGACGGCACTCGCGTTGGCGACGTACGGTGTACGTTCACATATGGTGTCGCGATTTAATTGGGTTGCCGATACGCCACGTGCGCACATCACTAACCAGCGAACGATGGAGGTGTACCGGGACCTCGAAATCGAAGATGATGTGCTCCGGTATGCCACCCCTTGGGACGAGATGGGCGACAGTCTCATCGCGACCAGCCTCGCAGGCGAAGAACTCGTTCGTCTTCGGTCTTGGGGCACGGGCGATTCGCGCCGGGGCGACTATCTGAAAGGCAGCCCATGCGGCATGGTGGACATCACCCAACCAAATGTCGAGCCGGTTCTTTTCAAAAACGCGGCGCATCGCGGCGCGACTTACTCGGCGAACACGGAATATCTCTCTCATACCCAGGACGCGAGCGGCGTCACGGTGAAGCTGCAGGACCGGTTGTCCGGACGCGAGTATTCAATGCGCGCCAAATACCTGGTCGGCGCTGACGGCGCGCGCTCCAAGATTGTTGATGAGCTGGGCCTGCAAATCGAGGGGCAAATGGCGCGCGCAGGTACCGCCTATGTCATCTTCAATGCGGACCTCACTCGATACGCCAAACATCGTCCGAGTATTCTGCATTGGATTGTGAGCCCGGATGCCAGCTTCGGCGAGATTGGCCTGGGATTGCTGCGGGCAGTGAAGCCTTGGACACAGTGGATTGCGGGTTGGGGCTTCGACATTTCGAAAGGCGAGCCGGACCTGAGCGACGAGATTGTTCTCGGCAAGATACGTGTCCTCGTCGGCGACCCAAATCTCGAGGTGGAGGTTGTCCGGAAGTCGGTTTGGTACGTGAACCAGGCGTACGCGACGACGTACTCGAAGGGGCGTGTCTTTTGTGGAGGAGACGCAACCCATAGGCATCCGCCGTCAAGCGGTCTTGGCTTGAACACGTGTGTGCAGGACGCGTTCAATCTCGCCTGGAAGCTGGCCTATGTTCTAAAGGGATACGCCGGCGAGGGGCTTCTTGAGACCTACTCGGATGAGCGCGCGCCGGTTGGCAAGCAGATAGTCTTGCGCGCAAACCAGTCGCGTCTCGATTTCGCACCACTCAAGGCCGTGTTCAGCGTTGAGGGCGCGGAAAACCCTGTGGCCGCCGGCATCGCCCGATTCAAGGACCCCGGACCCGAAGGCGCTCGAGCGCGCCAGGCAGTTCAGGAAGGGCTAGACCTAAAGAACCATGAGTTCAACGCACAAGGCGTTGAAATGAATCAGCGCTACGTCTCTGCTGCTGTCATTCCTGACCCTCAGCTCGGCGCGGAAGAATGGAAGCAGGACAAGGAACTTTATCTTCAGCCCACAACGCGACCTGGCGCGAAGATTCCACATGCCTGGCTCATCGACAAGCACGGCATTCGTGTTTCTACGCTCGATGTCACTGGCAAGGGGAAGTTTTCGCTGGTCACGGGCCTTTCTGGCGGAGCATGGGTCAAGTCGGCCGAGGCACTTGGTCTGCCATTTTTGCGGACTGTTGTGACGGGTGCCAAGGGCTCGGAAGACCCATATTGCGACTGGCAACGTCAGCGGGAAGTCGCCGAGGCGGGAGCGCTTCTGGTCCGTCCCGATGGATACATCGCCTGGCGCCACGCGGAGAACGTATTTGACGCCGAGTTGGCGCGCGAGCTCCTCGAATCGGCGCTTGCTGATGTGCTCGCGAAGAAATGACACGAAACGTCTGGCGCAATGCGCCGGCGCGAGAGACTAACAGTTCACGAACAGGGAAGCGACCATGAGCACAGACACCCAATTGACCGAGGCAGGAACAAGCAAGTTTGTTCGCATAAGGGAGGGAGAGCTCGACCTCCAGATTCATTACAACGACATGGGAAAAGGCAGCGAGACGGTCGTGATGCTGCACGGTTCAGGCCCGGGAGCAAGTGGTTGGGCTAACTTCAACCGCAACGTCGAGCCGCTAGTTGAGAAGGGCTATCGGGTCATTCTGATGGATTGCCCGGGTTTGAGCAAAAGTGACCCGGTTGTCTGTACCGGCTCCCGCTCGGAGTTGAACGCTCGGGCGCTTAAGGGACTGCTCGATGCACTTGATTTAGAAGGGCCGGTCCACATCATCGGCAACTCCATGGGCGGGCACGCCGCAGTTGCATTCGCGTTGGCGAATCCGGGTCGCGCTGGGAAACTCATCCTGATGGGCGGCGGCACGGGTGGCCCGAGCCAGTTTGTCCCGATGCCGACCGAGGGCATCAAGTTGCTTCAGGGGCTCTATCGTGAGCCGACGATTGAAAACCTGAAGAAGATGATGAGCGTGTTTGTTTACGACGCTAGCAATCTCACCGAGGACCTCTACCAGGGGCGCCTCAATAACATGCTGGCGCGCGGGGACCATCTCGAAAACTTCGTGAAAAGCCTTGCAGCGAACCCGAAGCAGTTCCCCGATGTCGGGCACCGCCTTTCGGAAATCAAGTCGCCGACCCTCATCATCTGGGGCCGCGATGACCGCTTCGTCCCGATGGACGTCGGTCTGAGGCTCCTTTGGGGTATGCCGAACGCTGAGCTTCACATTTTCAATCGCTGCGGCCACTGGGCGCAGTGGGAGCACGCCGACAAGTTCAATCGCATGGTGCTCGACTTTTTAACGCACTGACCGGGACTCCGCCCGACGGGAGACCCACCCTCGGCGCACATGAGGTTAGGGTCTATGCGGATAACGTACATCCGGATAACACATATAGCTCCTCGGCATTATCCCGGCGCGCAGTCCCTAAGTAGTATCGGTATCAAACGGAGGACGGTTGGTGATGCGGGCTAATTCATTGCTAGCTCGACGTTGCAGCAGACGATTGCCAACTCGTCGATAAGAAAGGCGGTTTTGGAGACAATCGAAGTACGGAGGCAGGTATGCAGCAATATGCAGGGAATCTCTCGGAAGCAGGCGAAATCAAGAGGAGTGCATATCGAAAGATTTGGCTCCGCATTATCCCGTTGCTGTTTATCTGCTACGGCTTTGCGTTCATCGACCGAATCAACATCGGCTTCACGAAACTCCAGATGAGCGACGCATTGGGTATCAATGCGACCTGGTACGGTATCGCGGCTGGCGCCTTTTTCATTACCTATGCATTTGCCGAAGTCCCCAGCAACCTCGTGCTTGCGAAATGGGGCGCACGTCGTACTTTCGTGCGGATTATGGTGCTGTGGGGATTAGCGACAGCTGCCACCGCTTTCATCACGAACGTCGGGCATCTCATTACATTGCGACTCTTGCTCGGGGCGTTCGAAGCGGGTTTCCTTCCCGGCATCGTCCTCTATTTCACCTACTGGTTTCCCTTCCGTATGCGGGCCCGCGCAACGGCTGTCATCTTCGTTGCCAACGCCGTTGCAGGCTCGATTGCAGCGCCCCTCAGTGGTTGGATTCTTACCTCGTTGAATGGTGCCTTTGGTCTCGCCGGTTGGAGATGGGTCTTTCTGGTTGAGGGGCTTCCTGCCTGTGCTCTTGGATTCGTCTGCTTTTTCTTTCTTAGAAACCGGCCAGAGGATGCCGAGTGGCTGACGTCGGATGAGAAAGCTGCGGTTGCAGCAGACCTGGCCAGCGAAGCGGCGCCGGCTCGCGAGCATCTCTCGAAGGGTGTCGCGAAGCAGATTCTCACGAACCCCACCAACTACCTGGTCGCGTTCCTGTTCTTCACCGCTGCATGCAGCAACTACCTGCTGTTCTTCTGGCTACCGACGATTGTGAAGGAAAGCGGCATCGCATCGCTGGTGAGTGTCGGCTTTCTAACAGCGGTTCCCCTGGCTATGGGATTTGTCGGTGCAATCCTCGTAAGTTGGAGTTCTGACGCCCTGAGAGAGCGCCGGTGGCACCTGGTCTTCTGCTTTTGCCTGATTGCCGGCGGTCTCATCGCTAGCACGTTTGCGACGGAGTCCAGGACGTTGATGCTTACCGCCTTCGCGGTGGCGAGCTTCGGAACTGGAGCGAGTGGGCCGTTGATTTTCTCGATTCCGCCAAGCTATCTGAGCAAACAGGCTGCGCCTGCCGGTATTGCATTCATCAGCATGTTGGGCAACATCGCAGGCTTTGCTAGCCCTCCTCTCCTCGGATACATCAAGACACTCACTGGCAGTCTGGCGAGCGGGGTGGTGACCATTGCGCTTCTCGCCGCAGTCGGGGCATTACTCTCGGCGGTGGCATTTCAAAAACGTAGAGAAGCTGTTGTTCAGACCCGGTTGACGTAGGGCTAACGGAAATCCGCCGACAGCGATGCGGGCACGGGCTGCGTTTTAGAAAGCGGCCGCATCGCTGACGTTGGTTGAGATGAACGCGTCTGACATTCACCCGGCGACGCGCGCAATAACTGCATCGGCTGCGGCGGCTGCACGCACCGATGCAATGCCGTTCGACCCTTGATGGTCATTTTTTTAGCGCTTATCCGCTGACATGCTAGTACGACAGCGTGGAGTGGCGAAGCATATGGTCGCATCAAGAAAGCGCGACAGACTGGCAACAAACGGAGGATTCAGTGAGTCATACGGAAACGATTGAGAGAAACGCGGGTCAGGCAACAGCTGCCGAGAGAGCGCCGACAGTCGAGACGGTTGCGGATGTCCTGGCCGCTGCATTGAGCAGGCATGAGGTCACGCATGTGTTTGGGCAAAGTATCCCGGCTGCATTCTTCGTCGTGGCCCATAAGTTTGGAATCCGGCAGGTCAGCTACCGTACCGAAAATGCAGGCGGTGCGATGGCTGACGGGTATGCGCGGATTTCCGGGAAAGTGGGTGTGGTCGCGGCACAGAACGGCCCGGCTGCCACCTTATTGGTCGCCCCGCTCGCAGAAGCGCTCAAAGCCTCCGTACCGCTCGTCGCTATCGTCCAGGACGTGCCTACCGGGATGGTTGACCGCAACGCGTTCCAGGAATTGGACCATGTCGCGTTGTTCGCACCGTGCGCCAAATGGGTCCGCCGTGTCACCGACGCGACTCGAATCGACGACTACGTCGATGCTGCGTTCACCGCAGCGGCGAGCGGACGGCCTGGGCCGGCAGTGCTGATTTTGCCCATGGACCTCTTGAGGAAGCCGGCTGCGTCGAGCAGCCGCAAAGCAAGTTTGGGTCGCTATCCGCTGGACCGGTATCGTCCAGCACCGGATTCGATTTCCGCCGTCGCCCAAATGATTGCTGCTTCCAGGAGGCCCTATGTACTGGCAGGTGGCGGAGTCCACCTGTCGGGCGCGAGTGAGGCACTGGCTCAATTGAGTGAGACAGCAGCAATTCCGGTCGCCACGACGAACATGGGAAAAGGGGTCATCGACGAAACCTCCCCCTTGTCGCTGGGCGTGTTCGGGAACTGCACAGGTCCCGGAACCATGCCCCGCCACTTAGAAAGCCTACTTGCGGACGCAGACCTGGTGATTCTTGCCGGCACGCGCACTAATCAGAACGGTACTGACTCCTGGAAGGCAATTCCCACCTCGGCAAAGCTCGTGCACATCGACATCGACCCGCAGGAAATCGGCCGGACGTACGAGACCACCCGATTGATGGGTGACGTGAAGCTGACTCTCGAGGCATTGACGGAAGAGCTCGGAGGACTTGAATTACCGTTCGCCAGTAAGCGCAAGCTAACCGTTGCCAGCGAAATTCAACATGCCCGTACGGAAGTGGCGAAGGAGCGTGCGCTGATAAGCCCTGGACGTCGCGGCGCCATCCGGCCCGAAGCCATCATGTTCGAGCTCGACAAACTCATTCGCCCCGAGGACATCGTGGTTGCAGACGCGAGCTATTCGACCAACTGGGCGAACACATTTCTGACGGCACGAAAGAACGGCGCGCGGTTCCTGACACCTCGTGGACTCGCCGGTCTTGGTTGGGGTTTCCCGATGGCTATCGGCGCCAAGGCTGCTATGCCTGGCGCCAGGGTGTTCGCCCTTGAGGGAGACGGTGGCTTCGGCCACTGCTGGTCCGAGCTAGAAAGCGCGCGGCGGATGAAGTTGTCCGTCATCCTGATTGTGCTCAACAACGGCATTCTCGGATACGAGTTTCACGCGGAAAACGTTCACTACGGCGTGCACACTGATGCCTGCAGCTTTGGCAGCGTGGACCATGCGGCAATTGCGAGAGCGACAGGCTGCTTCGGCGAACGCGTTGAAGACCCGCAAGACATCGCCGCGGCACTCGAACGGGCTATCGCATACAACGGTCCAGCGGTGCTCGACGTCATGACCGACCCGAATGCTTTCCCGCCGCTGTCACTTTTCTCCGGTGACAGCAACCCGGCTGCGAGAGACTTCGCTGAAGTGGGTCTGTCATGAACATGGAACAACGTAAGGTTTGCTGGGTCACGGGCGCATCAAGCGGAATCGGGCTTGCGGTGGCCCAGGCGCTGGTGAGTGATGGATACTTCGTGGTCATCTCAGCGCGCGGTGAGCAAGGACTCTCTGAAGCACTTGCAGAGCTGCACAAAATCGGACCGAACGCGGCCGCTGTTGCTGTTGATGTCACAGTCGCAGTAGACGTGAAAGTGGCGGCCGCGCGCATTGAATCCGAGCACGGAAGGATTGGAGTGCTCGTCGCGAACGCGGGTATGAACATCGGGACGCGTGCGTGGGGCGATGTATCGGTTGAGGATTTCGACCGAGTCACCAGTATCAATCTCAATGGTGTGTTCTATACCATCGACGCGGTGTTGCCAGGAATGCGCGAACATTCCGACGGCCTTGTCGTGAATATCAGCTCGTGGGCCGGTCGGTTTATTTCAGCGAAACCTGGGCCGGCGTATTCCGCCGCGAAGGCTGCCGTGGTCGCGATGACGACGAGTCTGAACGCGTCGGAGTTCCGAAATGGCATCCGCGCATGCGCTTTGTGTCCAGCCGAAGTCGCGACGCCCGCAATGCTGAGGCGGAAAGTTCCTCCGACAGATGTCGAGTTAAAACGGATGTTGCAACCAGCGGATGTCGCATCTGCCGTCCGCTATGTCGTCAGCATGCCGGCACACGTTTGTATCAATGAACTCGTCATTTCCCCTGTGTGGAACGGCGCGTTCGGGGCTACGTGAGCACGCCAGGCTACAAACACACGACCGTCGGCCGAACGCCGGCTTAGGGCTATGTGTCGGCGTCCAGGCGGATTGCCTGGACGCCGTGGAGCGAACCGCATCGTCCATCGTAAAGCGACACGACATATGAAAGATTTCGCCGGAAGTATCGTTGCAATTGTTACGCCGATGCGCGAGGACGGTTCTCTTGACTTTGAGTCTCTGGGAAGCCTAATCGACTGGCATATCGAAAGTGGTACCGACGCGATATGCGTGGCGGGAACAACGGGCGAGGCATCCACATTTTCCTTCGACGAGCATCGCGAGGTTTCGGAGTTCGCGGTCAATCGCGTGGCCAAGCGGTGCCCCGTCATGGTAGGCGCCGGGTCGAACTCTACGCACGAAGCCGTCGAGCTAGCTCTCATGGCTAAGCAAATCGGCGCGGACGCCACGTTGCAAGTCACTCCCTACTACGTTAGGCCGTCGCAAGATGGTCTGTATAAGCACTTTGTGACTGTTTCTGAGGCCGTCGACCTCCCGATGATGCTCTATAACGTTCCCGCAAGAACGGGTATCGACCTGAGCGTCGAAACGACGTTGCGCCTCGCGCAAGTCCCGGGAATCTTCGGTCTGAAAGACGCGACGGGAAATCTGGAGCGTGCCGGCGCCTTGTTGGGGCTGCGACCGGAGGGATTCAAGGTCTTCTCGGGCGACGACGCCACATCTGTCCCGCTGATGCTCCTGGGAGGCGACGGCACCGTTAGCGTTACCGCCAATGTTGTCCCTGTAGCAGCCGCACGGGTCAATGTGCTGGCCAGGGGCGGCAATGCCAAAGCTGCCGCCGCGCTTCATTTGAAGCTCCTGCCGTTACACGCCGCCTTGTTCGTTGAAAGCAGCCCAGCGCCAACGAAATGGGCATTGACCAGGCTTGGGCGGGCTTCGCCCTTTTGCAGGTTACCAATCGTCGAAATGTCTGAAGCCTCTAGGAGGATGGTGCTCCAGGCCATGGAGCGAGCGGAAGCGTTCGAAACTGCAGTGTCCGTTGATTTGGAAAGCAACGAGACCCCCATCGGTCTGGCTCTCGGCTGACGTGAAAGCCATCAGTACGCGACGAATTCGAGAACGGAGATAAAGATGATTGTTGAAATGAGGACGTATACCTTTCAACCCGGGAAGCTTCGGGAATGGTTGCCTTACTTCGAGAAGGAGAGATTTCCCATTCAGCAGCGGCACCTGGGAAAGCTACTCGGTTACTACACAGCAGACACCGGAGAGCTCAACCAGGTCGTGCAGCTTTGGGCCTACGAAGACTTCGAAGACCGTGCTGCCCGTCGTGCCGCGTTGTGGTCGGACCCTGAGTGGCTTAATCCAGGAAAGTCAACAATGCACATGATTGTGAAGCAGGAGAGCAAGCTGCTCTTGCCGACAGCGTTCTCCCCAAAGACGTAGCCGTTCGAGCCCGATGCTCTGGGTGTAGCCATGGCAACGCACCATGGTGCCGGGTACCCGTGGCTGCTAGTGCCGATGAATTCAGGAGTTTAGACGATGCTAAAATCATTAGGATACCTAGGTGTGAACACGACGGATGTCGACGGATGGCGGAAATACGGAACGTCTTTCCTCGGCATGCAGGCGACGAAAAGTGACGGTCAAGCGCTTAGCTTCAGGATGGACGCAGCCCAGCAGCGGCTAACGGTGGCCGAAGCCAGTGAAAATGGGCTATCCCATATGGGCTGGGAAGTCGATGGACCCGAAGCCCTTGATGCTCTTGCGGTACGGCTTGAGCGCGCCGGGGTAAGTGTTCGGCATGGTACGCGGGACCTGTGCGAGCAGCGCCGGCTGACAGACCTAATCATATTTTCTGACCCGGTCGGGAACCGGCTTGAGGCGTTCTACGGTCTGCGCGCGGCGTCCGAGCCATTCACACCCGGTCGGACGATGTCAGGTTTCCGGACTGGCGACATGGGGATTGGTCATGCGGTCTTGATGGTACCGGATGCGACGGCCGTACTGAGCTTCTATCGTGAAATCCTTGGTTTTCGGCTGAGCGATTACTTTGAGCGGCCCTTCAAGGCGTTCTTCCTCCACCTCAACCAACGCCATCATAGTCTCGCAATTCTCCAGATGGGTTCGACAGGAATCCATCACCTCATGTTCGAGACGTTGAGCCTTGACGATGTGGGCCAGGCATATGACCTCGCTCTGGTGGATGAGGGCCGGATTGCCACGACTATTGGGCGCCACACGAACGACCAGGTTGTGTCGTTCTACGCAAAGAGCCCCTCCGGCTTCCTTGTCGAATGTGGGTGGGGTGGACTGAGTGTGGATGTTGAAACCTGGAAGCCGTATGAAGTCGTCCATGGCCCGAGCCTGTGGGGACACGACCGAAACTGGTTGCCTCCTGAAAAGCAGGAAGAGGCAAGACAAATCCGCTTTGCCGCAGCGAGGAATGGCGCACGAGCCCCTGTGCATGTCATCGATGGCCTGTACGACGCATCTCCGGCCTGAGTCTTTTCCGACCTTCGAGTTGGACCGATAGCCTAGCTCCCCGCCGATGTACGCGACTTTGATGAAGGTTGATATGGCCTTAGCCACTGCCGATAGCGGCCTGCGCCGTGTTTACGGTGAAACCGATATGTCTCCTCATCCGGAGCGGCGAGCCGAATGGGTGCATCAGGAAATGCTCAGGCGGTTTGTCTTGGGCCAGTATCGCTTCGGCGAGCGCATTTCTGTCAAGGAGTTGAGCGCGGAGACGGGGGTGAGCCGACAACCTGTGATGACTGCGATGCTGAAACTGAGTCTGGGAGGGTTCGTGAAAATCCGCCCTCAGGTCGGGTGCGAGGTGATTACTCCAACCAGCAGCGAGATAACCGACTTCTTCCTGATGTTAGCGAGGATGGAGTCGCTGATGGCGGAACTGGCTGCTACGCGTAAGACGCGCGAACACATCGAGCGTCTGAACCAGACCAATCAGAAAATCGCGATGTTACCGGACACAGCCCAGGCAAGCGGAGAGGCATTCCGGGTGTTGAATCGCGATTTCCACTCGACCATTCACGCTGCTGCCGCAGCCCCCGGCGTTCATCGGTTCATCGTGCAGCAATGGGAAATGGCCGATTTCTTCCTCGCGCAGGCCGATGCATTCGCCGACCACCTGGAAGGCGCGGTTGTTGAACACCGGGAGATGATTGACGCAATCTCCGCTGGCTCAGGGCAACTCGCGTCGCAGTTGACACAGGAGCATATCGATAACTTTTGCGCACTCGTTCTCAACAAGCTGGGTGCTTGAAGACCCAACAATTCTGACATCAATTCAACCTTTTGTTGTTCCCAAGGTAGGCAGGCGCCAGTGCGGCATCTAGTGAGGCCGCAACGAATCCCACGAGAGAAAAGGAGACGAAGAAAATGGAAATGATGCGTGCAGCACGGCTTCATCAGATTGGCAGCCCCATGCAGATTGACGAGATTCCGGTTCCGGCGCCTGAGGTAGACCAGGTCCTTGTTCGCGTAGAAGCATGCGGTGTGGTTCCCAACCTTGGCAACGTCATCAAGAACTACCCGATATGGTTCCCTGACCTCCCTCTGCCTAAACTTCCTGCGACATTTGGGCTTGACCCGGCTGGAGTCGTCGTAGCGGCCGGAAAGCGCGTTTTTGATTTCAAGGAAGGCGACAGAGTCTACGTCAACCCGGGCCGTTCATGCGGGGCATGTCGCAGTTGCCGGGCCAATGATGCGTTGAGTTGTGAGCGCTTTGCCTTTTCCGGGTACTTCGGCTTTTCCGCACAAGCTAACGAGTTGCTCCGCCACTATCCATATGGTGGCTTCGCGGAGTACATGACCGCGCCACAACAGAGTCTGGTGCGCTTGCCCGATTCGGTCACGTTCGACCAGGCGGCACGTTTCGGCTACCTCGGCACAGCTTACGCTGCGCTCGCGCGCGTCAATGCGGGACCTGGGCAAACTGTCATTATCAATGGGGCGACCGGCACGCTCGGACTGGGGGCGGTCCTGCTTGCGCTTGCTCGAGGGACGACAAAAATCCTTGCGGTGGCGCGCGACATGAAGTTGCTTGAGCGGGTCAAGGAGCTCTCACCGAGGCGCATCGAGATTTTCTCTACGACATCTGGTCAGTCTCTAACGCACTGGGCCGCAGCACTCACTGGCGGGAAAGGTGTTGACGCAGTGGTAGATACGCTCGGACCAGGGACGCCTGCAAAGGCTGTTACAGACGCGCTCGACTGCTTGCGTAGAGGCGCGAAGGCAGTCAATGTCGGTGGGGTGTCCGAACTCGTCCCAATGAACCTCTTCAAGCTGATGGCCGCTCAGGTGCAGTGGAATGGCTCGAACTGGTTCAGTGCGGCACAGGGTCAGGATATGGCAGACCTGGCTGCGTGCGGTCTGCTCGACTTGTCTATTTTCGAAACAACAGCTTTCCCGCTTGCAAGCATCAATGATGCGCTATCAACAATCGGTGGCCGTAACGGCGGATTCACCAATTTCGTCGTTAAGCCGCAGCAGTAATTATTCGCGTTACAGCGAATCCCGGCATCGTTGGGTGACGGGTAACCGCTCGCCGCGCTCCCGCCTAACACGGCGGGAATGGCGCCCGAGTCATCCGGTTACATGTTGCACAACGGACCGGGGATTCCTCGATTGAAAAGGAAGGCAATGGAACAATTTGCAAACTACATTGACGGCCAGTGGGTGACCAGCGACCAATCCACGCGGAACGTCAACCCGTCCAATGTAGATGACGTAAGCGGTGAGTTTGCACGAGCGAATGCCTGCAGATGTCAATGCGACATTGGCTCGTCGTGCTCTGAAAAAGCAACAAAAGCGCCAGAGCAAACCGGCGTCAAGGCTGCTTCAATTAAACCCCGGTAGTCACAGCGCCACCTCGAAAGGAGGTGCTGCGTGCGGGACGCTCGCCTGTTATTGACGCCGTCGCGCGGTCGGCTACCACCGTGGCGTCATTCAAGCAGCGAGGATATGTTGTCCAGTGTCACAGAAGGGACAAAATCCTTGTCCTGATACACCTTCGCCAATTCCGATTGTGCTATTTCCCGAACTTTCCCGAACTCCCGATGGCAGCGACGTGTCGGTCTTGTCGAATGCTGCCTCCCAGATGGCCGCAAAGTATCGTGCCTCCGCACCCATTAGCTTTGCGATATCGTCTCCAAAAGCGCTCCCCAGACCATCCCCATCGCCGCGGAGCTGCCGCCGGCGACCCGCACATATTCGTCGATAAGCCTGTTGGCGGGCAGCCTGTCTGCCGCCTGCGCCATTAGCCTGACTGTGGCAAAAGCGGCGTCGCATCCATCGGAGATTGTGGGGATGGTAGCCGAGCTTCCCGAGGCGCAACGTTGATTTTTAAGCGAACTACCATGTGGCTGTGGCTTACGCAAAGCGCAGAGTCCTCACTAGCGCATTTCTCATTGCGTTTTCGTATAACCCGCATATAAATAAACCAGTTGGTTGCGCTCAACAGTGGTCGGGCGAAGCCGAACTGGTGATAGCGGCTCGAGTGCCTTTCTGTGCTGCTTGCCGCCGGCAGGAAAGATTGGGCAATACATTCGGAGGCGACCTATGGCAGCGATACAGCACGTTTTCGTTCTGATGCTTGAGAATCGCTCTTACGACAGCGTGTTTGGTTGGTCTAACCTGACTGGCGTCACGCCTGGAGGTGAGACCACAACCGCCAACGGACTGCCCGCTACGCCCACAGTCAATTTCGGACGAACCGGGACGGCTTATCAGCTAGGCAAGGGTGCGCCCTATGCGCTTGGCTTTGACCCGGGTCACGAGTTTACCGACGCCTGTGTCCAGTTGTGCGGGCTACAGGTCGCCAGTGGAGATACCGTACGTAACGACTCCCTCGTTTTCGGTCCGTACGGCTATCCACCTTTTGCGACGGACGCTTCGACGATGGGCTTTGCCGCCACATACGAGGACCATTCCGACGTAGTAGCCGACGCCTTTAACGCCTTCACACCGGACCAGCTCCCGGTACTGAACTTCCTGGCCCGCCAGTACGGTGTGTGCGATAACTGGTTTGCATCGATGCCGGGACCAACGTGGCCGAATCGTTTCTTTGCCGTGGCGGGCACCTCGTCCGGGCTCGACCATTCTCCGAGTGACGCGCAAGTTGTGGAAGCGGTGTTCTTCAACGCGCCGCTTTTCGCTTTTCCGAACGGTACGGTTTTTTCAACGCTTCAGGAGTCGGACTGGCTTATCGTGCAAGGCGACGTTGCACAGACGCGCGGTATTCACGGGATGCAAAATCTGCTCAGTCGTTTCGTTCGCATGGATACGCTGCTCTCCCGGCTTGCTGACAATTCATTGACCGAGAAATTTATCTTTATTGAGCCAACGTACGATGCGAAGAATGACTTCAGGAACGGCAATTCGATGCATCCGGCTGGCGACGTTCGAAAAGGGGAGGCGTTAGTCAAGCAGGTGTACGACGCCATCAGTGGCAGCAAACTATGGTCGAGCAGTGTCCTGCTCGTCGTCTTCGATGAGCACGGCGGCTTCTTTGACCATGTGACACCTCCGAATGCGGAGCCGCCGGCCTCGCCGGAAAATGGCCGCCTGAAAACCCATAACTTTGCGTTTGACAGGCTAGGCGTACGCGTTCCGGCCATCGTCGTCTCTCCTTTCGTTCCTGCTGGCACCATTGACCATTCGGTGTACGACCACAGCTCAATTCTGAAAACAACGGATACGTTGCTTGGGCTCAATGGCGCCCTTAATTTGACGGCGCGCGTACGTGCAGCGGACAGCTTCTCGAAGATGTTGAGCCTTTCTACGCCTCGCTCCGACATTCCGCAATGCCCGTCACCCGTCGCGGCGAGTGGAGACCCGAGACCCACCAGCGAAGGCGCCCCGCGGTCGAAGGACCCCTTTCTGCCCCTGTATGCGCATCACTAGAACCGGCGACACGCGCCAAGGGGCACCGGACCCGGCAGACCGCAGTTCCTATGGCAGCAGACTTTGTCCGCTTGATGTAACACAAATGTCCGAGTACCACCGCACCCCGCTTAAACGAACACCTGTGTCGTGTACTCTCGATGGCTCATGCGGCCAATCGATGCTCATAGTACGGCCGGTCCCTGTCATCAAGTATTGCGTACATTGCCTCCAGGTTCTGTGGGTCGGGGTTAAGCCATGCATCGATGTTTTCCGGCTTGATAGGGATGATGCACCGGTCGTGCCCGGCAGCTTGAATCTCAGGCGGAGGTTCATCTGTGATGGCCGCGAACGACAGGAGGTCCGGCTCCCCCGGCGCGCTCCATCGTGACCACAGACAGGCAACATGCATCAGTTCCCCGTTGCTCGGACGGAACTCGAGGACGACGTTCTCATCACGCTCATGAGTCTCAAGTAGTGTGTTTTCGAACTTTGCCTTGCTCACATTCTCGTAGAAAACTTCGACAAGCAGGACGGCATGCGTGTACCCAAAGCATGGTGCCCAAAAGCCTTCGAGGCTGTCCCGACGCGCATTGTAAGTGCCGGGATATTTGACATCGTAAGACGCAGGCTTTCCAGCGACGCGGCACTGGTAACGCATGGGTTTGACTACTCGTTGTCCGCTTTCCATCACCATCACGGGCGCGTAGTTGCCCGGGAAGATACGCGCGTCGCGCGGTTGTGGTTCGGTTCGCTGCAGGTCCTCTAGCTTGCCCTTCGCCCAGGCAATTTTGTCGGTGGCGATTCGCCGACTTTCCGTTGCCGCCTTCGTGACTTTCGTTTGCAACGTGCGTTCGGCGTCGGCCAGCCGCTTCCGTTGTTTGAACAGCTCCTGCTCGAGTTTGGTAGCCTGCGTTGAAGCGTACCTGGCGATGAGAACATTGATTTCACGCTCTGCGTCATCCTGCGGTTCAGCAAAGGCGTCTTCCATGGCTTTAGGTATCTTGGATTTGCTAATGCCCTCCGCGCGCTCGAAGAACAGCCGGGCGAACTCGTGGATGTCCATGATGGCGCCAAAGGTACGCACAAATTTTCGATAATCTGCTACGACCTGAGCCGAGTAGCACATGAATGCCTCCGTTCGACGCTGTCATGATAAGCACTTCCCGGGCCGCTGCCCGGCGACGCAACGTTCCTGCACGACGTTACCGCAATGAGTTCAGGCGAGCACTTCCTTCCGCTGACCTCCAGTCGCGACTTCGGCAAACGACCCGCGCGAGAGACGCTCGTGTCGTGACAGCAGGACGGGAGTAGGTTGCAGGGCAACCGCCAGGGGCTCCCCGCATGAGGGTCCTCGTCGTTTCACAATGTCGACGGTCAGACCGGTAGCAGACGGTCTGAGCGCCAGGCGCAATAGTGCCGGTGACGCGTCCTGTGCTGCGGCGAGCGGTCGGACCATCACAAAGAGAGTTTCCGATGACTGCGCCGCCAGGTGCAGGCGTCGAAGCGATGAAGACTGCGCGTACTGAGTCCAGAAAATGAGGGCTCCGCAACTTCCTGCCCGCAATATCTGCTCTACCGACCAGAGCGCGTCCGCAGTCTTCGGTGCCTTGACGCGAAGCATCTGTTCGAGCGTCAGGCCGATGTACGCGAGCCCGAGCCCGTCGGGTGTATGCGGCGGTTGAACGAATGCGACGGGCCGGCTCCCCGTCTGGCTCAGCGCAGGACGCAGCAGCCGAAGTTCTCCGACACCTGGGTGCTGCACGAGAAGGTCCACCAATGCACCTACCGGCCATCCGCCGCCCGGCAGTTCCGCTGACAGGACCGGGTAGCCCGTCTCGACTACCCGGCCTCGCCCATGTGCCAGCTGCGACGCCAGCCACAGGGACGGGTGTATCGATTCGGGAGACGGCGTGACAGTGGTCATTGCGAAAAACACCTGTATGGATGTACAGTATCCTACAGGTGAGGCTGTTAAATGTTAACCGGCGTTTCTTGACCTTGTCAGCGAAGCCCATGAGCCGGCTGCAGGGTGAGAGGCATGGTGTTTCCCAGGAGGTGCAACATGAGAGCGGATGTTTGGGTCCGGGAGGCCCAGCGAGAATCGAGCCTTGTCGACGCGCTGTATAAAGCGCGCAACCTTATATCGATGCACAACGGCATTACTGTGCGATGCGACGGCGAGGAATGGGCGCTGGACTTCGGTCAGGAGCTTGAGGCGATTGACGCAGCGTTGAAGACGGCCGGAATCGACGTCGCGCGCTTTCGGCAATAGGAAGTAGCCATTTGCAGGGGCAAGGGATGCAAGCCGATGTGTTGCGTGGATACGCGCTATGGGGACATGCGATAGAAGAGGGAAAGGTTGTCCCAACTCGCGATACGCAGCGAGCGGCACAATCACGCGCGACAAGAAGTTCGTCGAAGCCCCAGGCGTTCGGGGTCTATTTAACGACGCGCAGACGCAGAAGAAGCGGGACTAACATGGGCGCGCGCCTGGATTGACAGCAATGGATAACAGCGCGCGATTGAAGACTGTTCATCCGACGAGCCGACGATAAGCGCTTAGATGTCGGACGAGGCCTTGCTTTGTCCGACGCACAGTACGCGGTCGACTCCTTGCCCCTCCCGCTACGTCTCGAAGAGACGGGCCTTGGACATATCTTCCATTTCCTGAACGAGCGTAGTCGGGCCAGGCTGCGTCACGATTTTGGAAAAGCCTGATGCATCGGGGCGCCAACTACTTTTCCGGCACGTCCTGGAAGCCGTTCACCGCGTCCGGGGCTATGCCGAGCATGCGAAGCGTGTCTTGTATGAGGTCGACCTCCGCCAGCATGCGCTCCATAGAGCCAACCGGAAGGTCCTCTGGCATCATTTTCCCTTGCACCTTCCGAATGGCATCGACGGTCACGCAGAATGCGAAGGCCGCCAGATAATCGTTATCCTCCACGTCTTCTCTCTGTCAATAAATACAACAGGCTAAATATCGACCGAATTTCATCTTTCTTGATGGCACTGGAACGGCTACTCGAAAAGGTCCGGCAATCCCCCGCTCGCCGGGCAACGGCCGATTGATTTCGGCCAGGAGCTCGGGACGGCTTTCCTTATTCCCGTGCCCTGCCAGCGAAAGCGACGGCAGATTGGCGAGCATCGAAGAACCGCCATCAGTGGCCCAGCGCGAAACCCTGGAAATCCGGTTTCGGACGTCCTATAACGTTTCCATTGCTTACGGACCGCTTTCCGTAACCTGCACGCACGATTACATCAGAACAAACGTCCAGAGGGAAAGCGCGTCATTTCGACGGGGCCAACGCAATTAGAGGTAACCAGAAATGAAGAATCTCTTTTTCGTGAAAATCGCGCGGGTTTTCTTCGCAGTCTTACTGGCCTGTCTGACGATGACAACCGGCTGGGCACAGTCCCTCCCAAAGCAAGGAACGATAGACGCAACCTACACCGCGGCTGGGAGTGACGTAAGAGAGATTGGAGTCAGCGGCGATGATGTTGTTTACTTGTACGAGTCGACTCTCTTGATGACTAGCAACAACAAGACGCCCCTCATGCACAACGTCACCGCGCACTGCGTAGAATCAGGGTTTTCAGCCGGCGCGGGAAGCGGCTACTGCGTGTATTCGGATAAAGATGGCGACAAGTTCGTCGAAGCCTTTACCCACCCTAAGGGCTCCACGTCGGGAAAAGGCACACTGAGCTCGGGGACCGGCAAATATAAAGGAATTGCAGGTCAATTCGACTGGCAGGTCGTGCAGGAACTGCCGGCCGAAAAAGGTTCATACCATTACGTCGGGAAAAAGACGGGCAGCTACCGTCTACCGTAGGCCTGGCGTCGAGGAACTTACGACTGCGGGTATCTGACCCATGTCCCGCTTCTGGTCTCGGAGACGGCAGAGGCGCTGGTCAGACTGGCGCAGATGAGCGTAGTCGAGGTTCCCTCCCGGAACCCGCGTTGCTCCCGACCTTGCACATCCGGACCAAGTCATCTTCGACCTCGACCCGAACCCGGCACTTCCCTGTTCAGCGATGCTGGGGGCCGCGACGCTCGTCAAAGTCGTGCTTGGCGAGATAGGCCTGCGCTCCTTCGCAGAAACGAGCGGCGGCATGCTCGACCGCCGACTTGGATTAGGGACTTGAAAGACGGCACGAATTTTCTCATCGATGGCGCCAGCACCGCGACTTAACCAAGACAGTCGGCGTCCGGCGGTTCGCAAAGTGCAATCAAAAGGTGCGTCAAAGTCGGGAGCCACGTGGTGCGGTCGCGGCCCTGCTCCCAATGCTTAGCATCGGCGAGGGACCGCAGCAAATTCCTGGTTGAAGAAGCCGCTGTCGCTACAACAGAATCGCCGGCGACTCGGAAGGCAGCCAATTGGCACTAAGACGACGGTCGCATTGAGGAAGTTGACGGTAGCATTACTGTCTGAAGTCAAACTCTCCCGCTCTAAAGTCCGTTGCGAAATCAGCGTTAGCAACTGCTCAACGTGCACCGGCTTTCCAAGGCGGGCGTCGAAAGGCTGTTTGCTCGTCATTGTGAAGGGTCCGAGTTGCTGCGGTGAATGCGGCTCAACTTCGAGCTTCGGTGCCCCGAAGCTCTCCGTGCTTGTGCGAATGCGTTGCCGCGTACTTAAGTTCGAAGTGCGCGCCCTTGCCGCTGAGCGTCGGTGGAAAGTGTTCGCCCTCGACACACGTCACCTCGACCGTGCTTTGCCATCGTCATGCACCATTGAGCAGATGCCTGAAACTTTCACTATTTCGCCCGGCTTGTAGGAATTGTCGCCTGCCATCGCCGCTCGATTTATGGTTGTGGAGACATTACGAATAGCAAACGACGTTCCGAACTCCTTGAGACCTGGATGTCACAACACATGGCAGACGTCATTGCGCGAAAACCTGTATGGATGTACAGTATCAGACGAGTGTTTTCGTGACGGCGAACGGCCAGGTTTTTCCTGAGCAAAGACGCAGTCGTTGGGTGTGGGCGGAGTGGGAAGCCTTCCTCATGCTGGACATTACGACGTTTGGGCTAAGGGTTAATCGGCGGCTCGGCGAGCTCATGTCGTTGGGTCAGCGAGTCCGCTGTCTTTGATGCTTGGGGCGCGTTAGTGAAACCATTCTGGAGTCCACTAGGCAAAGGCAGACATGCGAAAACTTGGACTTGCGTTGTTGACGGCGGCGCTTGCGCCGACTGCTTCCGGAGCCGGCATATATTCGGAAGTCTGGAATCCGCCGGAGGCGCGCGCGACTGCGCCTCACAGGGCGCCTGCCCTGCACAAGCTCGCCGTGCGGCGGCACGTGGCTTTGCATGCGAAAAAGGTGTATTCGCGGCGCACATCGGCGCCTGCATCAAAGCTCGTCGCGAAACAAGGCAATGTGCCAAGGACTTTGCCTAAAGACGAACCGGACATGTCTGAAATTCCGCGGCAAGTCACACCGGAGGGCAACGTCCTTCGCGTAAGGGGCCACGCGCTATCCGCTCACGTCGTGCGCTAATGCAATCGCAGAGCTACCACGGGTATCAGGTGTGGGGACACTCAATCGTGGAACTCGAGGGCGAGTTTCAGCGAGAACGTTATGCGGCTAGCGGAACCATCACCCTTCGCGGCAAGCTTGTCCATGCTTCAGGTGTCCTTGGACATTATGAAAGTGAGGAGGACGCTGAGCTTGCGGGGCTGGATTGGGCTCGTGCGTGGGTCGATGCCCATAGCTAGAGTCATCACCTGCTCTGCGTTCCCCATGCGTTGAGCCAAGCCACGGGGAGCCGGCGTTCCCTGTGCACGAGGCTTCCTCCGAGCATCCGCAGGATGCGGTTGTCCGCCCTAAAAAGAGTCCCATCCATTGATGGCTTTTATGTCTAAGAGACTCTTCGGTGATACGAATGAGTAAAGACATATCTAGCGAATGAGGTTTTAACTTTTTCTGGCGGCCGTTTAAGATGGGCACGTCTATCTTTGCGGGCGGATTGTTAGATGTTCTGCTGGTCGCGCCGGGAAATCGTTTAGAGGAAGCCTCCCAGGAGTGGTTTGTTGCCGCGGTGTATTGCTCTGCGCAGCCTTCGGGCATCCGTGTCCGGCTCTGAAACGAATCGCGGGATTAGAAGGGAGGTACCGAAGGAACCACCAGGCCCCGGTTCGGGTCCACGAACACGGTCGGATTGCTGCCGCTACCACTGAAGTCGAAGAGGCCCAGGATGCTACCGGCTGTTGCATCAAAGGAGCCACCGCCAAGGCGTTGGCCGTCAAGCCAGTTGTCTTCTATGAAGCGAACTACCGATGCCTGCGTAATCGGCGTGTGGTCAACGTAATTGACCTTGGCCCAAGGCGAAATCACGATGAACGGGATACGGGTACCGGGGCCGCATCGGCCGTTAACCGGAGCACCGTTCAGGCCGAGCGGAGCCGTGCCCGTACCGCATTTTCCGGGGCCATTCAGTTGGTCCGCCTGCGCGTCGAACGACGAGTTCGTAGGATTTGTATAAGCATGGTCGTACCAGCCATCGGAATCGTCCCACGTGACGATGACTGCCGTGCTCTTCCAGTCGGGCTGTCGCTGCAGGAAGTTGACCACCTTGGCCGTAAAGACCTGTTCGTCAAGCGGGTCCGAGTAACCTGCATGTCCGTCCTGGAACGCTGGTGCCTTGATGAAGTTCACCGATGGATAGTTCCTAGCCTTCACAGCAACGAAGAAATCATCAGAGTCATACTGGTGATTTGCCGGGTCAACCGTCTTGCCGTCGGACTGAAGCGTGTAGCCGATGACTGCGGTCGAGCTCGGACGTAGATGCTTTGGATTTGACGTCGATGCGTAGTACTGGAACCAGTTGTGGTGAGGGATATAGTCTGCTGTTATTCGTCCGACCGCTGGCGTGGCGGTGCTGCGTTTGCACCCGGTCGTACCGTTGCGGTTAGTCGTCGTCAGATTGAAACCGCCCGTGAAACCACCCCACGTTATGTTCCTGGCGTTGAGCAGGTCGCCAATGTTCTTGCCGGACATCAGAATCTGGTCCGTCGTGCTGGAGCACAGGTCGTTTGCCGGGTCGACGTCATTGATGAGGGTAACGCTCCCCTGACCGTCGTTGACATAATACGAATCCGAAGCCGTCGTCAGATTGAATGGCTGGTGACTGGTCTTGACCAACTGAACGCCGTTCGTCTGGCCGGAGATAACCTCCAGGGCACCCGGCGTCGACGGACCAAACGTATCCGAATACGCGTTGTCGCTCATCGCAAAGTGTTGAGCATAGTTCCACATGGCGGTAACAGTATTGCCGTCGTAGTAGCCCATCACCTGGCCGGTCGTGCCGAAGGCGCCGGCGCCTCTGCGTGACCCTTTACCGGCGTACAACGGGAACAGGTCGGCAGCGCCATTGTTATAGGCCTGCTGCTCCGCGGTATAGGCGTGGTCCTGGTCGGCCGTCGCAGCCTGTGTGCGGTCCAGCCGGAATGGGTTCACTGCACCCGCACCGTTTCGCGAATTGATGAAGTTTGGGTTGTTATTCAGCAGTGTGCCGCTCAGACCGTTGACCGTTGGAGTGCCCGGTGCAGCCGTGAAGACCGGTTCGCCCGCCGGATTGGTCGCATTCGGATAGGTGGCAAAGTAGTGGTCGAAAGAGACGTTCTCGTTATAAATCACAACGAGGTGCTTGATGGGCGTCGACGTCGGGGACTGACTCTGTGGTGGGACCGCAGTCAGTGCGTTGCTTGTGTCGCCCCATGCATACACGGAGACGCTTAGAGCGATGCCCGCTACGCCTTGCAGGAGGTTTCTGGAAAGCATATGTAGTTCCGGGCGTCGCTCTAGCAGCTTAATGGTGTAGACGTGTCCGGCGCTGCCGCGTCGCTCTGCGAGCCTTCAGGGTCCGGACGAGATAGTCGCCTCGGAGGAAGTACCAGGCTGCTATGCCGGTCAAGACAGGGTACATGCAACACAGGCGCGCGAACGCCCAGCAATCCGTCGAATTCATGGTTTGTGCAGCCGGCTTGAAGAGGCGTTGTGCGAATATAAATCCGTACAACAATTCTTCCACCTTCGTCACCGTACAACAATGAAGGTTTGCACTACGCGTATGAAACGAGCCCAGGTGGTAGCCTTCCTTGTCTTTGCCGAATCCGGCCTCTAAGGGCAATTCGGTCATAACGAATCGCCAAAGCCCCCGTGGCGATTTTGTGGGGCCAGGGCCTAGGACTTGCATTTGCTGATTAGACTGTCCCGCCTGACAGCCACAGGACGACCCTCATGCGCTTGCTTGACATCATTCTTTTGACAACTGCGTCAGTGGCACTGCTGCTATTTGTGCTTTGGCGTGTTGCAGAAATAAAGGGGTGGTTTTAGATGTCCGCGCTCCGGCATCGGTGACCGGCAACTGATTTCCGCGAGTAACGCTCTGATGGCATCGAGGTTTTCGTTCCGTGCGGGATGTATCGTCATAGAAGTTGTTTCTGGTGATTCGGGCGTGAAGTCAGGCGGTTCCAATTGTCGTGCGTCGGCTAAAGCGAATAGCCGCAAAAGAATGCTATTGCTGACAGTATCGCGACGAGAAACCTCCCCACTCGGCGGCCACGTGTCCGTGCGTCAAGCTCCGGACGCTGGCCGCGGCAATCAACGTGATGCCCTTCGCGATGTTCGAGTGAAAGGCAAGCATGCCATTGACTGTTTCACCTCGCCACTGGACGGCAGCGCTTCCGTTTTCCGGCAAGTGCGGCTGGTGCGAGATAATGGAAGCGGCCGCGCTTGCCATCTATGCAAGCTGGTGTCTCTTACTGGAGGACTCATGGTTAGTGCAGACTCGTCAAAAGAGTCGCCTCAGTCGATAGCCCGTGACATAGCGTTGATATCGCGCATCACAGCTGTCCCTTCGATGCTCAAGATGATTTGCGACGAAACCGGCATGGGCTTCGCCGCTGTCGCTCGGGTAACTGACCTCAGCTGGACCGCTTGCGCGGTCCAGGACAATATTGGCTTCGGGTTGCAGGCCGGGCAGCAACTCGAGTTGCATAGCACGTTGTGCTGTGAGTCGCGTGTTGCGCGTGCTCCAATCATCATCGACGATTTCAGCGCCGATGCTGTCTATCGCGACCATCACACGCCCAGAATATACAAGCTGCGAAGCTATATTTCCGTGCCCATCATCACGCCGGGTGGCAGCTACTTCGGGAACCTGTGTGCCATCGACCCGAGGCCCGCTCGCGTTTCCGAGCCGCGAGTCGTCAGGATGTTCGAGGTTTTCGCCACTCTGATTGCCATGCAGATTGACAGCGAACAGCGCCAGTCGTCGACTGAGGCGCAACTGACGACCGAGCGCGAGACGGGCACATTGCGCGAACAGTTTATCGCCGTCCTCGGGCACGACTTGCGCAATCCTCTCTCAGCGGTCAATGCGACGGCCGAGTATCTGGTCCGCCGCACTGACGACACCAATCTGGTCAATGCAGGTAACCGGCTGAAGCGCACTGTATCCAGGATGGCCCGGCTTATCGATGACGTGATGGATTTTGCAAGAGGGCGGCTCGGGTCCGGAATGGCTGTTTCCATTCAGCGCGTTGACGACCTCGATGAGCGTCTGCGAGCAGTGGTTGACGAGCTAAGACTCGCCAATCCATCGCACGATGTTGTCACCGATTTTGCCCTGACGGGGCCCATCGATTGCGACCCATACCGCATGCAGCAACTACTATCAAACTTACTTGGAAACGCCTTGACGCATGGCGCGGCGGGCGAACCCGTCATTGTCCGGGCGGCGACTGATAATGACCATCTGTATGTGAGTGTGGCCAACCGGGGCGAGCCGATTCCCTCGGAGGTGCTGCAAAAAGTATTTGAGCCGTACTGGCGACCGCCGACGAGTTCGCCGGGTGGAGGCCTCGGACTTGGTCTCTTCATCTGCAAAGAGATTGTCGAGGCACATGGGGGCACTATTGAGGTCAGTTCGTCGAAAGAGGATGGCACCCGCTTCACAGCACAGGTTCCTGTATCGAAGTGACGAGGTGAACCGCGGGCACTCACCGTGACCGTGTCTGGTATCTACTGAGACTATTCCCCAGCGCGTTTGAAACCCTTCATCGCGGCGCGGACGGTTGGCACAGACGAATCAGAAGTGGGATGTCACTCAATTGCGAGCGGCCAGTGTCGAACCACCTGCCGTACGCCGCTTTGGACGAGTAACAAGACGGTAACAACGAGTCTGACGAAGCCTACCGCACTCCTCCTCAACGATGTCGTCCAGGCTGTGCACGCAGCAATCAGCGAGTTTCTGCCTGAGCATCATCACGGTTCAAAAAGTGTCGTACAGATGCAAGAAGAACCTCGATGGACACCGGCTTAAGCAAAAACTCATCCCATAGCCTGACTCCTGGCTCCTGGTGGTCAGCGCTGGTAAGAATCACAGGAATTCCCGACAACTCCCGTTTTTGCTTCAGGTGGCGGCGGCAGAACTCAACGCCATCCATTATCGGCATCGACCGGTCTGTGATGATGAGGTCGGGCTTTGCCTGTTTCGCTGCGACAAGTCCATCGAGACCATTGCTGGCAGTCACCACTCGATAGCCTTCGAATTGAAGGATGCGTTTCCACGCGGTCACAATGCTCCGTTCGTCATCTATCACAAGAATGGTTTTCATGTCTGCTTCCGGCCAGTTCCGGGGAGGCGTTGGCGTTGGCGAATGGGTTGTCGGGCGACTCGCACGCTACTTCCTACTGGAACGAACGGCACGAGGTGAAACGGCAGAGTCTCTGTGGTTTCCGAGCTCTAGGACGTCTTCAACAACATTGCCTATGCCTAACCGAGCTGTGGATTACGCCCGACCCCTATGGTCCGATAATCGCGTTGACGCGTTGTGCCTTAACTGTACCGGGCAGCAACGCTACCTAGTGTGCTCAGGCGAACGTTTCCTTCGGGCGACTCCGAGCGGCATCTTCGGCGGGTGACCCCCGTGAGAGACGCGCATGCCGTGACAGCAAAATTGGGGTAGCTTGCAGGGCAACCGCCAGGGGCTGCCCGCATGAGGGTCCTCGTCGTTTCACAATGTCGACGGTCAGACCGTCGGCAGACGGTTTGAGCGCCAGCCGCAATGGTAGTGGCGACGCGTCCTGTACTGCGGCGAGCGGCCGGACCATCACGAAGTAAGTTTCCGACGGCTGCCCCGCAAGCTGCCGGCGTCGAAGCGATGAAGACTGCGCGTACTGATTCCAGGAAATGAGCGCCCCGCAACTCCATACCTGCGCTTGCCAAGACTGACGAGTCGACCGACGGACAACCATTGCGTCGCGCGCTGTGAGCATCCAGGTGCTGGATTCGAAATGGCCAATTGCTTCGGGAAGGACCCGCTAGCGACGGCCTCCTCGATGTACCGCAGGTACAACGGGCTCGTCAAAGTAAAGAGCGTCGAGCGATAGCACTACCCCAAACACCGAAGCTTGTCGCCTGCCCTCTGCCCCGTGGAACTCAGTCTGTCCGTGTGGGCCGACGACGATGATTTCAATGGCACCGCCTTCCAGGTAGGCCCCGACCCGCCGGTCAACGTCGTTCACTGTGACTCTGTCAAGAAGTACTTCGATACAGAGGTCGGGGACTATGGGCAATGGCTCGTCACGGTCGAGACCTTCCCATTTCTCGCACGGCATCCAGACGACGTCCGGAACGCGTATGCCGAATGACGGGGTGACGACGGCTATCGACAACGCAGCGAGATGGCCCATGTGTTCGGACACCTGGCAGTACGCATCGGTGAGCACAATCTGCCTTCGCGCAGATGGCAATGGATTTGTCACTACTTTTCCGTACCCGTCAATCTCATACGCCTGCGTCCCGCCCGATGTCATCGCTGTCGTAGCGCGGCGCCATGCAGCAAGCAGTCCGGTTCTGTCGAGCAGTGCAGGCACCTCCATGACGGGTCTCGCGACGAATTCACTTAATTGCTTCTGCAACAGCATCGCTCTCAGTAAGCCTTTTTCATGCCACCACTGCCGGAAGCCGGTGCCTCCATTCCTCCTTCCTTCTGTATCTTCGGCTTCATCTGCTTATGCGAGAGGTCGCCCGGCTTGCTCATCGTATTTGCGCCAGACGCGCCAGATGGAGACTCCGTGGCTCCGCGGGCATTCGGCGTTCCCATTCCGGTGCCGCCCTGGCCCGCACCAGCGCCACCACCACTTGTGCCCGCACCCTGCGCGAAGGCGGTGCCAGACAAAACCAGAATGAGTCCTGAAAACAGTAGTCGTTTCGTAGCAACTCGCATGATGGTCCCTAATGCAAAGCGACCAGTTGCGACCCAGGTCGGTGCAACTTCCGCTGCGTAGAGTCGCGCAAGTTGCGTGCCGCCGTGCCGCAGATTCGTCTCATTCACATCTTCTGAGTGTTTTTCGGACGTTCCGCTTCATGGACGGGCACGTCGACCGTCGGTCGCAACCCGATGGGACGCCAGACGCCAGGGCGTCGCAGTGAAATTCAGTTATGCCGACGTGTCCAGGGCCCAACCACGGAGCGGCGCGCACCGAGACCGAGGAATGCACGACCGCTTGAGAGAGGGACCACGGCAGTCGCCTGGTCGTGGCCTCAAGTCTGGATGGGCGCGCACGCAAGATATCGGTTTTGAGAGTGTTCATTGCGCTCCCGGTACTCGCTGCGTGGCAGTGCAATCTACAGTCTCCGGCGGACCATAATCGATTGAACTCAAAAAAGGCGGCGCCGGACGCCGCCACGCGCCGGGTCCGCTTACTTGCCCAAAGCCTCTGCCGCCACCTTTTCCTCGGCGAGCAGAGAAAGCTTTTCATCCGTAGCCTTTTCTTCCTTAAGCGTCTCTCCCAGAAGTTCGACGGCAGCCGTTTCCCCAAGCTGTTTGGCCAAGGCAATCAGCGAGCCGTACGATGCAATCTCGTAGTGCTCCACCTTCTGGGCTGACGCGATGAGGGCCGTGTCGAGAACCGGGCCCTTCTCGATTTCGGCAATCTGCTCCTGGCCCTCTTCGACGAGACCCTCCATGGCAACGCACTTGATGCGCTGGAGTTTGATTCCGCTGGCTTCGACGACCTGGTCAATCCTTCCAATCTGGCCTTGCGTTTCTTCCAGGTGCATCTCGAATGCCGACCGAAGGTCAGGACTGGTCGCCGCCCGCGCCATCCTGGGAAGTGACTTCGTCATCTGCTTTTCGGCACTATAAATGTCGGATAGCGAATGAATGAACAAATCCTTAAGGGTCCTGGTAGCCATAGTTCCTCCGTCAGTCGGTTGAGGCCGCAGCTTTTGGCAAGCCCCGGCGCCCTCAAGTGCGCATCCGCCATGCCACCGTGTGCCGCTGAGACCCCGAGCGAAGGGGTACGCACCAGCCAGCAAGGGCAGTCCCGGCCGGAATACCAGGCGAGCATTTTCTCTGGTGCCCGCCGCTTTCGCAATGCACATACAAAAGCCGGTTTGCCTGCGACATCAGGGACCAGTAAAACCGGACACGAGTGAACGACGCACCACTTTTCTCAAATCGGAAAGGCTGCATGCGCAGTCAGCAGGCCAGTGCATTTCGTCGCGTGTGGCCCTAGCTGCACATTCGCCGGAGCAGTCTGTTCAGAGACCGGGGCGCCGGATGGGATGCGGCGTGGCCGAGGCAGCACTCTGGTGTTCGTGGTCTAAAGCCAGACTGAATCGAGGCAGCCAAAGACAGGCGGCACAGATGCGGACACAGTTTCCGGCGGAGTCGGCGATGGGCCGCACACGGATGTGACGGCTGCCTCAACTCTGGACGACACCAGGGTGATATCGGCTGACGGAGAACATGTTGGGAAGATATCCGACATCATGCTTGACGTCCAAAGCGGCCGCGTCGCATATGCCGTTCTCGCAGAGGGCGGCTTTCTGGGCATCTATTGCACACTGCACGCCATTCCGTGGAGCGCGCTGATGCTGGACGCTGACGAGAAGTGTTTTTTCGTCGACATGACGGCCGAAGAAATCAGGAACGAGCCCGGTTTCGACAAAGACCATTGGCCATCCATGGCGGACGCGCAATGGGGCGCTACGGTCCATCAGTACTACAACCGCGCGCCGTACTGGTCTCCTGCTCACACGGCTCCCGAAAGCGAAGACCTCAGTGACTTATAAGGCATCTGCTCAGACAGGCGTAATGCGAAGCGGACGCCGCCGCTGGGTAGCACACCATGGCAGGCACCCAGTACCGGGGGCCCCTACCTTCCTTACGGACGAAACCATGACCGCTCATGAAAAATGCAGACACGCGACGCAGACCGCCCGTCGCCGAATAGATGTGGCCCGGCGACGCCCTGAACTCGCCCGCGCCAGACGGCGCTGCACCTGTCCTGCAGTCGCAGGATGACGACGCATTGGCCGACGAAGACGCGCGCTCAAAAAGCTGAAAAAGCTGACCTGTTCCCGGAAGGGGCGCCTCCAGAGGAGATATTCAATGGACGACCGATTCGACAGACGTGAGTTGCTGCTTCACCTCGGAGACATGCTTGAAGCTTTGAGCTGTCTGGCCCGGACGGGTGCCCCCGATACGCCGGTGGTGCAGCTTGCAAAGGAACAGGATTTGTTTCGGGATTTTGGGTTCCTCCGGGCGATTGCCCCGAAGATGACGGTGGCCGAATTCAGCGCACGCGTCGCCAGCGCGTTCTTCCTGTGGCCAAAGAAACTGCTCGATACCGAGCTGGACCGGAAAGCCCTGGCGTCAACCGTTCAGCACGAGCTCTTTGACGGTAACGTCGAGGGGTGGAACGCGTATGTCGCTCACATGCAGAAAAAGGTGAAGTGGTTCGGGAGCGGGCTTCAGGAAATGAGAAACAATGTCGCGGGCAAACGAGGGCACAATGTCGTGGACGAAGTGACTTTAGCCGGCGTTGCGCCGTCCGCGACGCGGAATTCGCCCGGGGAGCGGAAGGGTTGGCCCTGGCCCGAACCAAAGACGACGAACTGACCGCTGCACGGCGTGGCAATCAATGCCGGGTTCAAGCCCACCGGCGCGCGCGGGCCCAGCCTCGACGAAGGCACGTCAGGCGACGAAATGTCCCCCTTGAAAAAGACGGCGGCCTACTTTCGAGTCGGCCGCCTGACACAGCTTCGACGCTGCGGCGCAATGCCTTCAGCGGAGCCTCGAAGGCACGCGGTTAATGGTGACGCGTCGTCCCGCCCTTCGCCGCTTCCCTGGCGTCACCAACGTCCTTCCTGGCTGCTCCCGCGGCCTGCTCCACATCACCTTTCAGTTCCCGGGACGGTCTGCCCATGACCTTGCCCATTGCCTCGTTAACCTTGCCCCTCATCTTTTGAGCAACGCCTTTGACCTGGTCCTTGTTCATGATGCATTCCTCCGAATATGCGACCGACGTCGCGTTAACCAGTTGCGACACAATCAGTATAGGAAAAGCGCTTCGTTCGTGAAGCAGAGGCGACAGGCGAGGTTGCAGGCTTTGCGAATGGGAAAGCGCGCGGACGAAACGTTAGCCTGCCGGAGCAGGCCGGTGGTTAGAGCGCTTGCGACATGCATCGTGCGACGCCCGATGACGCCGCAATACGACGCTTTCGGCGCGCTGGGTAGATGCGAGAGTGACCAGGCCGGACCTCGCGACCGGCGCGCCGCTCGTGGCGTCAGGACGAGTAGTGTGGATGCGTGTCCGGTTAGTCAGCATTCCTCCACTGTTTTACCGACGCAAACAACAGTGAACTCGTCCGACCGCTGGCTAAATCAGGCTTGACGCTGCACTCCCCGGGGCCCTTATGGCGCGCCCACCGTAACCTCGTCCTCTGTTATGTCTGCCCGACGGTAGTTGGTCCGCCGCTCCCTTGGGGACCTTCACATCGCACTTCGTCTCGGTGCGTCCGGGGTCAACCACCGCAGTGCAAAAGGGTTGCACACGTGCGAACGTAGCTTGCCGGACATGCACACACCCTATTGGAGTTCATCATGGCAAATCAACCGACAGAGCAACTCGCTACTGAAGACAAACCCGGAAGAAGTGTCGGCCATCTAGTCGAAGACACGTTTGCGGCAAATGACGCATCGTCGGCCGGAAGCGCGAGCCGCATTGACCCCGGCGACAAATCGACGGACCAGAATGCCGGGGAGAGTGATGTTCCCGGTACCGACCCAGACGAGGATATTCCCGACGAAGAGACGCCATCCGAGCCTTCCCCCGGCGACATCCCGCCGGACCGCGAAGCGCCGCAGGGACGCGCAACTGCGTGAACTGACAGCGGGACTGGCCTGGATGAGCAAAGCTTTGTCCCTGGCGGCCACTGTCTCACCGTGGAATACATCCCCATCGTCGCCCCGCTATGGACACAAGTTTGCCCCACTAACCCCCGAGGAGGGCACGAAGGTTGCGACATGCCGTTGATATGCATGTCACCACTCAAGCAATGTCCACCGTGCTCCTCGTTGACGACGACCTTGATAACCTGTGGGCCCTCCAGTTGGCCCTGGAAAACGGCGGTCACCACGTCGTACTTGCGGAAAACGGGGCCGACGCATTGCGCAAGGTTGTGAGCGAACTACCCCAGCTCATCGTAACCGACTGGCAGATGCCCGAAATGGACGGCGCTGAGCTATGCAGGCGCATAAGGTGCCAACCTGCGCTTGCCCATGTGCCGGTAGTCATGTTGTCGGCCATGCCCGAGCCCGGCGACAGCCCACGCTGCTGGTCCGCGTTTTTTCGCAAGCCCGCAGACCTCGGCATGCTATTGCGCACGGTCGAGGCGTTTAGCGCTGAGCGCCTCGGTGCGGTCTACGCGCCACCGGGCGCCGAGAACCGGGCCGCCTCCCGGTGGCAGCCCGTCAATCCGCGCTGCTGGCCGTAACGTTTTTGCGTCAAGCTGGCCCGGAAATGCCATACGGTCAATTACCTGTGGTCGTCAGAGGGCGCGCCCTCGGCCCCGGCTGAACAGGCGCAGGACGGCGAGCAGAATGACAGCACCGACAAGCGCGGTAATCAATGACCCGATGATGCCATTACCGAGGTGCAATCCCAGCGCTCCACCAAGCCAACCTCCGATGAATGCGCCAACAATTCCCACGATGATGTCGACCACAATGCCGAAGCCGCCTCCATCGACGATACGACCCGCCAAAGCGCCAGCGAGGCCACCGATAATCAGCCAAAAAATAATTCCATGCGAGACGGCGTCCATGATTCCTCCAGTGAAGCCAAATCCGCGTTAGCGGCGGGCAAGCATTCCAATGATGAGTCCGCCGATGAGTGCCATCGTGACTGCTTTCCACGGAGCTTCGTGAACGTAATCATCGGTCGATTCTGAGACGACGCGGTACTTCGTCCTGACCACCTCCTGCGCACAGGCAATCTTGTCCTTCAGGTCCGATAGCGTCCGGGCACTGGTTTGGCCATCGTTCCGCTGTCGAGATGACTCCGAGGCACCGGACCGGTCGGACGCGACCGGTTGGGGCACGGCTGCCGGGGCGGTGGGTTGAAGCGACTCGGTCATTTGAACCTCCCAATTTCGTTTGAATGGCCCACAGCTTGAGCAAATCGCGTGCCGCGCAGAGACGTGAATTCGCCATTCACACAGGCCTCGGCACTCCGACACGCGAGTTTTTCCGCGCACACACCGCCTGTCGACGGACCGTCGCCTGCGATGGATGCGCGGTCGTCGTTTTAGACGTGAGGCGTTGACGACGCTTTCGGGATGTTTGTCGACGAAGCGGCTTTCTATGAGAATGCGTGCAGGCGCGTGGGCGTCAATGCCATCAACGTTGCCGCGCCGTTTTTGCTGATGACCCCAGTCCGGCGACGTCTGTCCTGAAGGCGCTCAAGAGGGCAATGGCTGCGGAGTTCCGCCGGAAGATGTCCCGCAAGATTTTCCTGAGGCAATGTCTGAACGTGCAGAGCGGGTTTCATGCCGGTGGGCCGCCCGGCTATGGGCAGCAACGCATCCCCATTCATCCCAGACACGAGACAAGACGCCTCCGTGCACGCTACGAATACAAGAGCCTGCATAACGACCGTGTCGTCATCGCGCCTGCGTCCATGACCGAAGGGTCGCTCGTGAGGAAGATATGCGAATGGTATGCAACGCAAACGGTCACAGGCGTTGGCATTGCCAAGCGCCTCAATGATTCTGGCATGCGCAACCGCATGGGACGACTCTGGAACGCCCAGAGCGTCCTTCGCATCCTACGCAGCGAACGGTACATCGGCACAAGCGTCTACAGCAGGACGTCGTTCAAGTTCGATGAAACATGGCCGCAGGTGCCGCGAGAAGACTGGATACGCAAGAACTCATGGGCGCGGAAGGAGAGATGCTGCCGGCCACGCAATTTCGACAAAAATTGCGGGTGCACTGCGAGAGGCTGGCTGACTCTACAGTGTCGCCTGCGTGGTGGCAGATACATTAGGGACAACGATAACCTCGCAAATCGGATGACGAAGCGTCACCTCGGTCGGTACGTTTTTCGTCCAACCTGAAGCTGACCGAGGAGCGCATCAAGGGCCGCAAGCATTTGACCCTTCTGGCAATATGCATCAAAGTCATTCGGTGTTGCTCGGCCGCTGACGTAGCTCTCGTCGTGTGCAGTCAGCGCCACGATGACAACATCGCTGACCTGCGGTTCATCCCGAAGACGCTTTGCGACTGCAAATCCGTCGAGCCCTGGCATCGAAATATCGAGCAGGATGACATCGGGCCTCCACTCCAAGGCGAGCGCGATGGCGGTCGCGCCACCATACGCGGCTTTCGCATTGATACCAGAGAGGGCGAGGTAAATCGTTAGTGCGTCGGCGGCATTCTCGTTGTCGTCAACAACGAGTACTTGAAGTGGGCGAGCGTGAGACGGCACGACGCGCGTCGTCCACCGTCGCTGATGCCCCTCCGGTCCTTGCATGGCAAGTAGTTAAGCGCTGAGAAACACAAGACATTAGCATAGGCCGGCCAAGGTCCTCCCGCCACAAGTGGCGCTGACGCGCATTGCGAGCGAAGTCGCAGCGAGGTATCGCGCAAGAATGGACAACGTTATTGGGTGGGCCAGAGCAGCGGGGATATGACTATCCAAGACTCCTTGTTGGGACACACCGGCCGCACGACAAAAGCAGCGTCGCAGATTGGGTAGAGTGCTTCAATATCAGGCTACCGAACCGGCAGTCACGAACTTCCGACCGCCGGTCGGAACTACCGTCAATTCGTAATAATTCACGACGGACGTCAGGCTGACTGTTTCCTGGCGCCTCCGCAGCTACTCCTCCTCTGCGGGAGCAAAGATAGCTTATCGTCCGTTGCCTTTTTCTTCCTTCATGTCTCACCGAGAAGAGTTGCCGCAGACGTTTGCCCCAGCTGTCTCGCGAGAGCTCCGAGTGACCCGTACGCTGCAATCTCGTAGTCCTCTGCCTTTTAGGCCGCAGCGAGTTAGCGCGATGTCGAGCACCGGTCCCTTCCGATTTCTTCAATCTGTTCCTGCCCTCCTTCGAACAGGCCTTCCATCGCGACGCCCCTATCCGCTCGAGTTCGGTTCCACAGGCTTCGAGAATCTGGTCGATTCTTTCAATCTGCCCTTGCATTTCCTGCAAGTGGGTCTCCAATGCAGTCGTCGACCCGGGATTTGTTTCAGCGCGTGCCATCTCGGGAAGAGACTTGGGCATTTGCTTCTCTGCGCTGTTATGTCGGACAGCAAGTGGATGAACAGGGTCCTGCAGTGTCTTCCTAACCAGTTGTCCTCCGTCGTATTGCTGGGCCGCAACGGGCAGGTGCGGGGCAAGACAGGACGCGCAACTGGTCTACCCGACACAAGTGGACGCCCTGCCGCGCGACCCGCGCAGCGCTGAGGAACGCTTTATGCGGCGCATTCGAAGCAGTTATCTCCACCAGTGCGGCGCTCGTCGCGCTATCGCCAGGGCGAACAGCTCTGAGACCCGGATGCCCACCAAGGTGTGGCCCCATACATATGGGGCCGCTGTCCGGGCCCTAAACCAGTCAGAGTGCAAAGCCTTTGGACGACCTGCGGTTGCTGTCGCCGTCGGCGGTCACACCTGACTCACTTCGGAGATGTGACATGTTTGTGCACAACAAGCGCCTGCAATACACCGTTCGAGTCGCGGCGCCGAATCCCGGCCTCGCAAACCTGTTGCTGGAGCAGTTCGGTGGCCCTCAAGGGGAACTGGCAGCCGCATGTAGATACTTTACGCAGGCGGTGGCAGAGGACGACCCGGGTCGCAAGGATTTGCTGTTTGATATCGCCACCGAGGAACTGAGCCATCTGGAAGTCATCGGCTCTATCGTGGCAATGCTGAATAAAGGTGCCAAAGGACAACTGGCAGAGGGTGTGGAAGCGGAAGCCGAGCTGTACCGTTCACTCACCGGCGGCGGCAATGACTCGCATACAACCGCTCTGCTATACGGCGGCGGCCCCGCGCTGACCAATTCGGCCGGCGTCCCATGGACTGCGGCATACATTGATACGATTGGCGAGCCGACGGCCGACCTGCGCTCGAACATTGCAGCGGAGGCGCGGGCGAAGATTGTGTACGAAAGGCTGATGAATGTGACGGACGACCCGGGCATCTCGGACGCGCTTGGCTTCCTGATGACGCGGGAAATCGCCCATCAGAAATCGTTCGAGAAAGCATTACACTCCATCCAGCCAAACTTCCCACAAGGCAAGCTTCCGGGCGTGCCCCAATTCGCCAGCGTTTATTACAACATGTCGAAGGGCGACGACTCGCCGCGAGGACCCTGGAACGAGGGTCCGGAGTGGGAGTTCGTCGAAACGCCAGAGGCTGCCGTCGACGGTGGCGATGGAATGGCCACAGTGAACGTCTCGACTGCAGACGTAGAGGTCTTGAACGCGATGGCAGCACGGACGGCTTCGGACCCGAGCGCGGACCCGACTACGGGCGCCGATTTGGGTGCGGGCCAAGCTATAAATCCGCGCAGCGAACCTTGACGGTAGCGAACAATCAGCTAATGTCTCGACCTGAACGAACGGGAGCGACTCGACGCTGACTCGGGCAGGTTAGGGTTCTGGAACGCGCTCCACAGTACCGGGACCCATCGGCCGATGTCTCTTGCGAGATGCCGGCTTTTTTTGTCTTTGCCGCTTTTGCCTGGGAGTTCATGGCAGTGCGTGCATGTGGCTGCAGGGAATATCTATTGCGCGAATGTCACCACTGTGGCGTGTCCGACGGGTGGCGCCAGTCCTTCAATCCGCACCGCAACTCATGGCCGCGCATTACCCGCGACAGACGATGGACCTTCGGATTCAACCTTGTAGTCGGTGCGCTGACCTTTACGGGAAACCTGCGACTGAGCCGCCGCACCCCGACCTCACCTTGAACAACGCCAGCGTCGTCGTCACTGATGTGCATGCGGAGGAGCATTACACATGCGAACGATGTCGTGCCGTGTTTGCGCGGATTCTCATAGGGCTGCCGAAGCTCCAAATTTGGATGCTGCTGAACGCTGGCCAACACTAGCGCTGCGTTTCCTTCCGGTGGAGGGAGGGTGACACCAAGATTCTACAAGCGATATGAATGTGGGCATCCGTCGCCGACGCAACATCGATTTCTCTTACTGGAATGTCGCACCTCGGAACCGGACTTCGGGAAGCGAGCGGAGTTCGCCCGGCGAAACGTTGCATTGCAAATCGGGCTCGTCGAGGACCTGCTCGGCCTGAGCCTCTCTTCGGGAAGCTGACTGTTACTCCGAGACCAATGCTGCTCACAAAAAATAGCTGAGCATTGCAACGTCAGCGCGCGCTGGCGCAATAAAGGCCTTCACGGCATAGGCACGCACGGTAGGGACGAACTGAATATAAGGTGGTTTTCGCCTCTCGATAAGGAGTACGCTGAGGACGTCAGCGGCACTGTGTGGCAACGGCGGTGAGGCGTCCGGAAAGTCCCCGCCATCGCGAACAGTTCAGCCCGCACATTCGAGCAAACAACGACCTATACGAGCTGACTCGTCCACGTGTCGGCTTGTCTTGCGTAGGCGTCCCATTTGCAGACCTAGTCCGCCTGTCCGCCGCGACCAACCTGAGCAGGCGCAGCCGCGCCTGACTGCTTTGCGATTCACCTTGATAGGGGCATACCATGCTGGTTAGAGAGCGGATGAAAGATGCGGTCTGCGTTACACCGGAGCAGACATTGGCTGCGGCAGCGCGCATTCTGAAACGGGAAAATATTGGCTGTCTTCCAGTGTGCCAGGACGACACCGTTCTCGGGATGATTACTGACCGTGATATCGCAATGCGCGGCGTGGCCGACGGTTTCGACTCAAACGTGATGAAAGTCAGCGACGTCATGTCGTTGGACATCATCCGTTGCGGCGAAGACGACACGGTCGAGTCCGCAGTGCTGACAATGCACGCGGCTCACGTGCAGAGGCTCGCTGTTACCAACGCCGACGGACTTCTGGTCGGCGTCATTTCCATAAGCGATGTGGAAGGTGGCGCCTCGGAAAGGCGCCCATACGAAGTTGTCTTCTACAAGGAAGTCCTGGGAAATGCGGGAATGCCGCATCACAGTGAGCTAATGCGCGTCGCAGTGGCGCAAGGGACGAAGCAGGAGGCCGTGGAAGCAGCAATCGCCCAGTTTGAGAAAGCTCAGCAGGTTTCCAATTGGGCGACGGTTGCCAACGGATACGATGTCGTCACCATGTCAGTTGATGCAGACGGCAGGCACCTTGAGGACCTTGAGTGCACCTCCGAGCGTGACGCCCGTATTCGTCCCCGCGCACGGACATTGTGGGAAGAAGCCGGTGCTCCTGAAGGACGGGAGGTCCAATTCTGGGAGCAGGCAGCAAACGAAGTGGATGCGAACCGTCGACCAGCGAATGATGCACATTAAAACACGGTGTTCGCAGGGCGGTTCAACATGCTCCGATATGTCTTGGAGCGCGCTTGTGTCTTTCGTCTGACGGCGGGAACTGGGCCTCCGTCGGGACGCGAAATGCTTGTGTCCCGATGTCTTCAATCGAACCGCAACGGGATTCGTGCGCGAATGAATTGCGTCGGATGGACGTGTTCCCGCAGGACGCGCGAGCTTATGCACGTGCGACTGCCCGGACCGCAAGGTGTCTCCGCCGCTAATCGCTTCGTGGTGCGAATCACCGTTGGGAAACCGCAAACAAAAGTCCCGCTCAGTGACACCTTTGCCGCGAGTGCCTGCGCCGGCGAAACCTGGAAAGTTGCCGCTCCGGCGCGCTAACCACCGATACCGCTAACGAATACACGATGTACTGCACAGCAGTTTGCTAATTGTATCGACCAGTTCCGTTGCGCCGAACGGTTTGCGCAATAACGCGTGCACCGGCAGGTTACGCGGCACATTAACGAAGGACGTCAGAATCACAGGAATATGGGCGAGCAGTGGCGCCGCTTTGAGCGCACGCACGAGACGTATACCGTCCATGATGGGCATCACGGCATCGGTCACCACAATGTCGGGTACATTCAGCCAGACGTCGTGCAGTGCGTCTGCTCCGTTTTGGGCCGTTCGTACGGTGTGCCCTTCATGAACAAGCACCGCCTCGAGCAGTTGCAACCAATGCGTTTCATCGTCAACGAGGAGCACGTGGGCCATTCTTTTCTCCAGGGCAACAACAGAGGCCCGTCCCAATGAATCGAATAATGGGAGCGCGGGTTCGCCTTAAGCACGCACAGTCCAAGGCGGGTCATAAAATGGGCGCTATTTTCGGGCAGGCTTCTTACCTACTCTGACTATGGCATACCTTTCGGTAAGGCGAGAAGCGCCAGCGCCCTGATGCGTCCCTGACGGCCATTGCGCCATAGTCATACAGCACCATGGACCCCGTCGTGCAATCCAGGCCGCCCATGGTCACAATCAGGAGCGTACGCATGGAGGCGTCCGTACTGGCAGTGCCGCCCGGCAAATGCATATAGAAGTCGGGGTCTGCGCTGAAGTGATTCGATGCGCCGCAGACGTTCAGGTAGTCACCATGCGCGGCATACTCGGCGCGCTCTTCTGCGCGGGAAGTGTCGTCTAACGGTTCAGAGCAAGGAGCGACTCGCGAGCCATGCCTGCTTTTCTGGTAAAGATGTCCGTTTCCCGGGGCAAGACCGAGCGCCTCCAATGCGCCGAGCGCCTCCGCAGCGTCGCGGTAATAGGCGAAAAGTCCAACGAGAACTGCCAAAGGATGTCTCCAGTCTGCGCAAATCATATACGCCACAGTTGCGCAACCATTGTGCCCGTCACGCCAAGGGTTTCCCGCGATTGCGGCGGCCGGGAACCCGCGGTTCAAAGATGTGCCACGCGAAGCGCTCGCGTCTATTGAAACCCGGTCGGCGGTTTGACGCACAAGGCTGAATTTGGCGCCGTTCTTATGCATGGGCCAAGTCCGCATGGTTGGGGCGGTCGCACTCGCTCGCTGCGAGTCTGGCCAGGACTGACACTAAGCAATCGTATCTGGATGCAGACCGTTACCCTGGACGATTTACTCATCGGCGGCGGACCGCTCCCCAAGACACCGATGGTCAAGTCGAACTCATCTATATGCCGGGTCCTTGCAATTATTGGCAGCCGAGAACTCGCTCGTCGTCCGTTCTTTTCGCCATATTGCCTTTCCTGCGCGTTTGGGATGTTCTGCAAAGTGCCGGTTGCGCTCCAGGAAATAACGGTCGATTGCTGCCTTCGCAGCATCGGTGGACGCATAGTCACTGTTGTGGATGATGGCGCGCGCCATCCCACTGAACACTGATTCGATGACGTTGAGAAATTGGGCACTCGCAGGCAAAGGTGCAAGTTCAAGAATCGGCTGATGACGCACTTGCGCAGACTCATTGTGGTCAGCGATGAATGCCGACAATTTCTTCGAAAGGTGCCATGATGCCGCGTCCCACGACAGATACAGCTTGCGCATATCACCGTACTGTTCAAGCAGGGCAGTTGTCATGCGCACCATCTCGTCGGTGTTCTTGGCCCCGGAGTAGAAATGCGTCACCTGGTTGGACGAAAGTTCTAGCGCGGCTGTACAAATCAGACAACCCTTCGATTTCTGCCATTGTGGAACGCTCGGCTGAACATCCGGAGCAGTCAATGCGCGTCCCGGCTTCATAGTGACGGAGAAGGGCCCGAATTCGTCGATGGAGAAGAACCGTTCGTCGAGCTGGAGATTCGTCAGCGTCGACCGGATGTGGTCCAGCTTTTCCTGATACTTCGAGTCGGTGCTCGTGAGAATGACCTTGGCGGATTTCCAGCGATAGCCAGCGCGCCGCATTATAGAGCGGATGGCACCCTTACCAGCATCATGGCCTCGCTCTGCCAGAACGCGGCGCAGGTCGTCCATCTTCCATGTGGTTCGATTGATGCCTGAAGCAGAGGGCGGCTCGTGCAGTAGCGTGAAGACGGCGCTCTGCAGCACTTCGCTATCGCCAATGCGGGACCGACTCGCTTTCGCGAACAGCGATTCACAACCGCCAGCTTGGTAGGCACGTAGGTAAGCGCGAACAGCCCCGCGGCTGATGGCCAGATGCGTTGCGATTTGACGCGCCGAAAAGCCGGCATCGTGCGCGAGCGCGGTAAGCGATTTATGGCGCTGGCTTTCTCGCACCGGCAACAGCATCCTCATCAGTTCTTTATGTTGCCCGCTGTCCCCGCCTTCGGGCGCATATACGACACCCTGCTCGACCCGGTACACCCAGTTCTGCCATCGCTGCCGGCTTCGAGCGTCGGAATCCGTCGCCGGAGGTTCGACGCCCCACATGCGCAGGCGGCGCCTGGCTGCGTCCTCTAACTTGTCGTTGCCATCTGCCGCAAACACGTCACGCAAAAACCGCGCTGCCTGGCGCTCCGTGAGCGAACGTACGACGCGTTGAACCCTGGTCCACGGAGCGTTGGTTGGCTGGTCAACGACAGGCTGTCGTTCGTTGACTCGCTTTCGGTGGTAGCCCGGAGGAAATTCGAGACGAACCATCTTGCGAACAGTGTTCCGGCTTATCCCTTCATCGTCGGCCACGTGCCGAATGGATTCACCCTTGGTGAGAACACGCGCGCGTATTCGTGTCCATTCCCTGGTGTCTGAATACACTGGCCACCTCCTCGCATCAGATGCCACGCCGTGCGTCGAGTCTCCCGCCTGGGCTTCGCTACCGGGACACGCAATCATGCACGCCTACAGACTGTCAGAGCGATGCCAGCAATTTGATAAAGTTTCGTTTGGCCCTGTACGCGTGCCGGATTTCATCGAGCTCGGCGACAAACTGCTGACGCTCATTTAGTGCCGTCCGTAACCGTGCGATAGCCCGCACGATGCCGAACGCTTCATCATAGCGGGCATTTCGCGTTCCGTTTTCTGCTGCGACCGGTAGCAGGCGGTGGTAGAGCGCAATGGCGTCATGCGGATGCGTCTTCGCGCGAACAGACGCCATCGTTGCCCACAAGTCGGTTGCTACCGGGCCGCCGCAGAACGCCTTCCACGCTGTCTCGTGTTCTCTTGCTGCCACGAAAATCTTGACCAGTTCGGCGCGGGTCATCGAATGCCACACACCGCGCTTTGTTTTCGTCGGCGCCTCCTCGATATCCACGAGTGCCCATAGGTGATTGAGCGCGCGCTCGCGCGTCATATCCTGGCGACCGATGGCCGCGGCGACATCCATTAGCGCTAAAAACGCTTCCGCAACGGGGCGCATCTCGAAGCGCTGCCAGGCAAAAGCATCGGCATTGGCAAACTCGCCGCGCCGGATGTACTCCTGAATGCAGAAGTCCAGTAGACGCTGGTCAACGTTCTTTCCGGATTCCCTGAGGCCTCGCTCTGCCCAAGCCAGAGCATCGTCGTGGCGCCCGTACTTTGCACAAAGCTCTGCGACTAGCAAAAAGCGGTACGGACTCGACAGGTCCTTCGACCGAACGGAAATCAGTGCGTCGATGTCGCCATCAAGTTCCGCGAGCCTCTCCATCGCCCGCTCAAGCCGCATCCGCAGCGGGTCGAACGAGCTACGGAATTCTTTGCTCGGCGCCACTGGTGGCAGCGTGTCCCACCCCCTCTCAACGAGTTCGCGGTACCTCCGCAATCCGGTGTCGCCTAACGGTTCGACATAAGCTGGCAATACGTCGTAGAACGTGTCCGATACTCCTTCGGTCTGGAAGCGAAAGAGGCGCTCGGCGAGCTTCGTTGGGTCCGGTCGGGTTTGCCGGCACGCCTCGAGGTGTACGGCCGCCAGTTCAAGAATCCCCGGCATCACATCGCCACCAGAATCGTCTATCTGCTCAAGACTTTTTTCGGCGCCGGCAATCGCCAGCTCTGCCAGGTCGACCACCTGGGCAGCCTGAGGACCGGCGAGCCGATGCCGCAGCATGTCCGCGAGCGACATCAGGCCATCGCCATATGCGCCCGCCTCTCGCCAGTCGAGTGGCCGCGAAATGCGCGTCGCCTCTCGGACTGCTGCCTTCATGCTCGGAAGGTCACTGGCCGCTGCGGCGCGCGCAGCAAAGAGCAGTTTGTCGCGTAGCGCCATGTCGCGCTCGACTGCTCCAAGCAGGAGCTCGCGCAAGGTGTCTTCGTTCAGCGTCGCAACGTATTCACGAATCAGCTCCTCGTGCGTCTTGCGCTTCTTGCGGGGTTTCGCAGGCTCGACGTCGTTGGCGTGGAACACTTCCGCGCCGGTGTTCTCGAGCCAGGAAAGCGCAACCGCGACAGCGTGCTTGCAGAAGATGCCGGCCGCACCGACCGGGCAGTCACATTCGTACGTCAGTTCGCCGTCGCCGCCTGCCCCAAGCTCGACGCTGTACCGATGTGTGCCGCGTACGTTGGCGCGGACAACTCCGTCACGCTCGTCAAGGCGCGATACGGCACCGCCATGGAAATACGCTTTGCCGCGAGCGAACGTTTTCGTGTCCACGAGCGACTGGATTTCTTCGAGCGTTAGGACATCCGGAAGCGGAGAAGTGCTGGGCATCGCGCGCCTGTATACGTGTGCTACTGGCCATTCTAGCGTGACACGTACAGCGCCCGGTGTGCAGAACGTTTCTTCAGTACGTCGTGCTTCCTGAGTTCAATGAGTCGCATTTTTATCGGACAGTGATTGGGCGCAAAGAAAAGAGCCCTTGTTTTGAGGGCTTTCCGCTTGCGTTGACCGCAAACCGTTGATACGCTTGCCGCCAGCTTAAGTTGACGCATGTGCCGGGCGCTTTGCCTTGGGGTGTTTCGTCTTAAGCGGTTAACCATCCCAAAAAAGGAAACCACATGGCAACGAAGACCGCAAAAGCCCCAGCCAAAAAGGCTGCGACGAAGACCGTAGCGAAGAAGGCTACCGCACCGGTAAAGAAAGCTACTGCCGGGAGCAGCAGCCTGAAGCCGATGAAGGATACATTCACGAAGTCGTCGCTTGCGACCCACGTGGCTACGCAAGCAGGCGTCGAGCCGAAGCAGGCAAAGGCCGTCCTGGCAGCACTGGAAGACACCATCCTCGGCGCTGTTCACAAGAAGGGCGCTGGCGAGTTTACGCTGTCGGGTCTGCTCAAAATTGGTGTCCAGCAAGTGCCAGCAAAGAAGAGGCGCTTCGGCAAGGACCCGTTCACGGGTGAAGACCGTTGGTTTGATGCCAAGCCGGCGACAGTGCGTTTGAAAGTGCGCCCGCTCAAAAAGCTGAAGGACGCGGCAGCTTAACGACTGCGTCGCTGTCTACAGAAGCCCGCTTTCATGCGGGCTTTTTTTTGTAGCCACCGCGATGATGTCGGAGTCGTTTTGTCACGCTGACCTCTCGCCAAACCACTGCTCTTCAAGCGGGCTAGGGGTTTTAACTCGCGAACGTTGACGGGGAAAATCGAGTCACTCGCGCAATACTCTTTGAAGAGCCGCCCTTGTTGCAGCGCGAGCCAGAAGACGTTGCCCAATGCACCCATTCATCTTTCTTCCGCCTTTCTTTCTTGTAGCGTTGAAAGAATCGGGCACCAGTAAATCATATTCGCTCTGCTTAGCGAATCATGTTGACTTCGGTTTAAAGCAACACATAAAATTCGCGCATCTTCACAAAAGGGGCCGACGCCTTGGAATTCTGTAGTAGTCGACTTTCGAACAGTTTCGCTGCCTGACCGGCAGGACGCCCGCGCTCTCATTTCTTAGCCGCCGTCTTGCCAGCAGGCAAACGGTGCGCGCCGCAGTTATCCATCCCGTGTACCTAGACTAGCGCCATTCAGTCGCAGCGATTACGCGCGTGCGTACGGCACCGCGTTGCGCGCGTGAGCGCGCGGCAGCGTTCGTTCCATTTTGTAAGAGAAACCGCGTAGCCCCACCGGTCCATCAGACTGGCAGGGACGACTCACGCACGGCGGCTCGTGAGACTAAGCCTGACTTCATCCAGTCTTGTGCGCATGCGATGCTCAGCCCGTCCCGAACCATGCGTGCCGCCGTCGGCACAACTCGAATCAGCGAACATGACTCTCGATTTCACCCTCCGGCTACTCGCCGCCTTTGCGTGTGGCGTGGTCATCGGCCTCGAGCGCCAGATGCGCCAGCGCACCGCCGGTCTGCGGACCATCACGCTTGTCGCTAGTGGGTCGTGCCTCTTCGTTACGCTTGGGGCACTGACCGGAAACGGAACCACGGGACTGACTCAGATTGCCGCTTATGTCGTCTCGGGCGTTGGCTTTCTGGGCGGCGGCGTCATCATGCGTGACAAAGGCTCGATACAAGGCATCAACACGGCCGCTACGCTTTGGTGTTCCGCTGCCGTCGGCGTCCTGTGCGGTTCAGGGCATTTTGGGCCAGCGTTCGCGGGGACCGGCGTAGTGCTGCTCACCAACACCGTCCTGCGCGAAGTCAGCCGAGCTATCAACACAGCTCCGGTCTCGGCGGCCGACCTGGTGCGGCAATACACCATTACGGTGGTCTGCCGCGAAACCGACGAGGTTCATATCCGGGCGGCCCTGTCGAACTCAATGTCCTCCGCGCCCCTGTCCTTCCAGAGCCTGACGAGCCGAGACTATGAGGATGACCCGCAGCGTATTGAGGTTACGGCGACATTGAAGCTCCATCCGAAAGACCAGCCTAAACTTGAACAGATTGCCAGTCGGCTGAGCATGGAAAAGAGCGTGTCGAGCGTTAGCTGGTCAGGACTCGAAGTTGAACCGACGCCGGAATGAACGTGCGCGAAGCGCAATTCAGGTTACGTGCGTCATCTGAGGTGTGCGATGACTCGCTTAGCTTGCCGCAGAACTAATGCGCTCCATCGCCGATAGCCGGCATTATTTCCGGTCACAACCGCGAAGCAAGCGACCGAGAATGTAGCCGAGGAAAGCCGCGCATGCTGGTATGGCTAGCAGCATCCGATTTTCCCACAGCAAATGCAGCATGAGGGCCATGGCATTGTTCCTATCGCATGCCGTCCGTTTGCGCTTCCAAAATATTGAGGAGTGTCGTGACGACGTCATCGTCGCCCTCGAAGGCCGCGCCGTTGATGTCAGTCCGAGAGCCGTCTGCGTACATCACGCTTGCGCGAGCGAGCCCTTGCTGCGCCACCACGTCAAGCCTTGCCAGATGCTGGACCTGCGAGTCAGTCTTCCGACCGATGAGAACAGAGAAGCGGTCTCCGGACGCACAGGGCGCCGCATACTTTTCCGCACACATCTCGAGCACGCGCCTCAACTCCTCAAGTAGCGGAAAGGGAGGTCTGTTATCGGGCACCACACTGCCCTCTACATCGCACAGATGCACCATTGGGGCGGGGTCCCCGCCATAGGTGCCGTCGTAAAACGCAATTGTCAGTTCACCCATGTTCTTTCGTGACCTCTGGTTAGTGGCGCGAGGAAGCGTTGTATTTGTGAACACGCTCCGCGAGAGCAACCGCCTGGGCCGGCGATATTGGCAGCGGCTCAAGCGGCGCGACGTGCTGCACCCAGTCGCGCAGGCGAATAACAAGCGCCTTGTCCGGCGGGCTTAGGTCGAGCGCCCCCAACGCTTCATCGAGCGTACCGGCGGGCGGGCAACAGCAATAAATGGCGTCAAACGCGGCATGGACACGAGTCGATGCCATCAAAGCCTGGTTGTGCGCGTCGCGCATAAGTTCTTCGTATCGCACAGGGGCTCCTTCGTTAGGTACATTCACACATCTTCGCCAGCTTGGTTCGCAGCTCTGCAAGTACCGAGGGCTCGCTAATGCCTAGCACCGGGTCCGTGCGCACCAGTTGGTCGCGGCACCACGACGGCCAGTGAAGGTAATCGTCGTCGAGTGCGAGCCACGCGGAGGGTTTGCGACGCAGTACATCGGTCCACACTTGCATGCCTCGAGGCGCCGCCGCGAACTCATGCGGGTCCATGCCGCTGTGATATGTGGCGCCAATTACCCTTGCCTGCAGGCCGGGCGAGAGTTTGCGCGACAAGCGTCGTATGCTTCCGCGGTAGCGGCGAACCCAGCTTGTCGAGAGAACGATGCGCAGGTCTGGATACGGCGCGAGCACCTCTTCGAGCAACTCGCAATGTTCAAAGAGTCGGTGGCCCGGTGCGTCCATGAGCGTCGGGCCGCGCTTGTGGAGCAAAAATACGGACTCCGGATGTAAAACGCCGTCCCAGTCGAGCATCAGAACGCAGCCACCCGTGTGTCGGGGCGGCGGCACGGGAAAGGTCGCCCCGGGGATTTCTGTCAGCATTTTTTCTTCAAGGCGGTGTGGACTGCGGCGATGAGGTGCAATTTGGATGCGCGGGGGCGTTTGCAGGCTTCCATCTGAATCAACCGGATGCGTTGCTTGAAGAGGGTACCCAGGACGTCATCGGGCATGCCCTCGATTCCCGCGAGCGTCCCCGCGCTCAGCTCTGCGTTCCTGAGCGCCTTACGTATCGTGCGTTGCAGCGCGCATTTCGCACGCGGGTTGTTGCGCTTCATCTATGCTCTGTCCACGAAACACTCATCAGCATTGTGCGAAGGTCACCATGACGCTCTCGTCGCTGGCGCCGCTTCTCGAGGATTCGGCTAGTAGCAAAGGCAAGTGGAGCTGCAGCCGGTAGCCATGCCGGAGGCATCCAATCCTCGTGCCAACCGTTTCAACCGCATCAAGGCCATGATGTAGTCTCAAACACGCGTCGTGCAGTAGTGACCACATCGTCGCCAATCAGATACGGGATTGGCGGAAGGTCCGCACTGGACTGAGCACTTTGCACGCTGGCGTATGCCAATGTGCCCTCGCAGCGAACATCGATTCGAAACGTGACCACCGCGCGAGGGCCTGTGGTTGCATGGAAGGACGTCTCGTGAACGAAAATTGTGAACCGCTCGCACACCGGATATGGGCCACGTGGCGTTGGACAGGCAAGAGCCAGTAACGCGCGCTGCCACGTCGACCCTCGCGATTCGATTGAGCTGCCGTCGCAAACTACGGGCAAGGTGCCACCAGTGCAGTCGCCCAGATACACTGCGACGTCTGTCTGCAGCAATGGGGGCTTTGGCGACAATTCCGGAGCTTCGCTCATCGACTGTTCATGTTGGGTCTTCCCGCCGCATACGTCGCATGATGTCTGCGACCGCGGGTTGGTACTCTCGACTTGCCAGATAGAGCAGGACGGCAAGACATATTTCCGAAGCGGAATGCGTTGGGTCTACGCGCATGCGCGCAATTTTTATCGCCCGCTGGCCAGTGGCAACAGCTTCCCCGCGCACCCGTCCGACGGTATCAACAGATACGGTGAAACGTGCCGCTGCAGTTTGCGCACCAGCTCGTTCATGCTCTACGAAGCATGTGACATGAGCAACACGGTCTCTCGTTGTCATTGGTACTCGCCCAACCTCGACAATAGGAGCGCTTCCTGATAGGAGCTGAGCGCTTTCATCTCGATATAGAGCGTGATACGCGTCATTCCAAATGTCCTGCGCGCCGCCGTGCTGTATGCAACGGGTGTACAACTCTTGTACCCAGCGAAGGTTGGAGCCGAACCGACCGACACACACACCAATAAAGATGTCCTCGCGCTGTCTGAACGTTGCTTGGTCTACTGCATACACCGACATCACTATTGCTCCCTGTTACACCCGCCCGGCTGACGGCAGCTACGCTCAGCGTCATCGAGACACTCATTGCGGCGATTTCCGGATGTCGGGTCGGTCCGCAGCTTGACTTCACGTTCGCTGACGGCAAGCTATCCCCCGACCCAAGGCTTTCGTTCGTCATACGTTGAAGGCCTGGACGCGAGCAAAAGTCGATGCTGTGGAATTTCGACTCGTCGCCACGGTGTCGATGCAAGCGAGTTTAGCCAGGCCTCGATGAGATGTAAACACAGTAGATTTAAATACAGTAGATTTTTAGTCTGTAGATTAGTAGGCTGTAATAGGCGATGCTTCGTCCAACATGGACAAGCTCGAAAAAGCACAGAAAGCTGCTCGGAAGCACCTCTCGAACAACCTAAAGTCGTTCCGGGCCAAGCTCAACATTTCTCAGGAAGCGCTCAGCGAGCGTGCGGGATTCCATCGCACCTACATCAGTCAGGTCGAACGACAAACAACCAACCCAACGCTTAATAACGTGGTGGCGATAGCTGTCGCGCTTGATGTCAAGTTGACTGATTTGCTTTCAGAGGACGATGGCCCACCGGCGACCCTAAAACAGGGGCGGCGACCTTCTAAAAGTTCCGCCTAAACCGCTCCGAGCGTTTTCGGGTGGTATGAGACTTTCGCACCGCCACAAGACAGACGGCCGGAGCCGCGGCAACGATAGAAGGTCGAAGAGTTAACGCACCTGGTCGCACTGCTGGAGCCATAGCGCGACAATGTCCTGTCGCCAACGGAGTAGTTCGCGGTCGTAGAAATCGGCGCGCGGCGGCAGGAGCCAAGGGCGGTGGCTTGCTCGCAGGGTGATTGTGCGGACGGAGACGCGGAGAAGTCCGGCGAGTTCGGAAGGGTCGAGATACGTGTAAGTTTGAGAGTGAATGGATTTCATGCGCCTTATAGCGCAATCGTTTTAGTCACAGCTGTGTCACTGAGTGGGCCGGCCCCGGCGAAAACCGGACATGAGGTAACGCTTAAACTTTGAGGTAGTCTTACGCCTATGTTTAAGCCCAGCTCTAACGTGGAACCCATTGAAGTTCTGACCCAGCCCGAAC
>NZ_JBQEPV010000024.1:0-73278 GCF_052045935.1 Paraburkholderia sp. 22098
TACAACGAATCGCATCCGCACAGCGCCCTGAAATACTGCTCACCACGCGAGTTTCGCCAGCGAGCAAATTCATCAACTTAAGCGTGACCGCATGTCCGGTCATGCAGGGGCAAGTCCACCCAAGCAGGTTGTCTCACAAAGCGACAATGCGGCCGACCCAGTTCAGGTCTGGCAAAGCGGAAATGATCTCTACAGTGTGCGTGGAACCACTCTGAAGCAGGACACGGGTTTCCTTTTCAGTATCGAGGTAACAAACGATTCTGTTCAAGGCGCGAAAGTGGCTATCTCACAGCTCATCCAGCAGGTCCGGCTTCGCGATCCATTTGCTGTCCCAGCTGAGCAGGGGTTTTGCATCGAGCGAGGTTTTATTCCGGGTGGTTACGCGGGCGGCGAGACGGCATTGATTTCGGTCGATTTATCGGGTCCCGATGCGTCGCTTATGATGAGCACCAATACTGAGGCCAAGAATACTGGCGGCAATCTTCTTGCCCGTATGAGCAACCTGCCAGTGCCCCTTGCTAACCTGGTGTCCAATGACACAGAAATCTTGCGACGTGGCGGGAAGGTCGTTGCAGGACGGGAAGGCGATGAATATGGCTACGCGGTCAAGCAGTCAAAAGACGTTTCGCTGGAATGGAGCGTGATTACTGGCAACGATCACGCGACCGAGCCGACCATAAAGATTTCCATGGATACGCACTCTGCAGTGCCTGAAAGCGCACGGCCGATGTTGATTGCGGTCTGGGATGATGTACTGAAATCTGTGAAGCGTCGGTAAGCGAACAAATATCATGGAACGACATCTCATCTTGAACGGGGACACGACGACAGCTAACGGCACCGTCCACGCTACGCCGGTCGCGATTTAACTGAACGGGCAGGATGTTGCACACGAAGATGACAGTGTGACGTGCCCGGCCTGCAACACGACAGGCAAAATTGAATGCGACGGCCCTCGCCAGATGATGACTGCACCTGATGGACGTCATGCCGCGCTCAGTGATAATCTGGGTGTACGCTTTTGCACACCCAGCCCTCGCCTTGCCGTCGCAAGATACGTCCTACGTCAACGCGTAACGTCGTAAGGCAAGCAATAATAATGTGGGGCGAGTGCCGTGCCCTCCGGCTTGGAGATACGTATGCAGTCGCTCCGCACTCGCAATTTCCTGTTCGTTGCGGCGTTTACAAAGCTTACGTTCAATGGAACCCATTCCCATGGCTATTTCACGCCGCGGTCATGGTCTGAGTTCGATGCGAATTGCACCTCTGGGAGAGGATTTGCTACTGACGCAGCAAGGAGGTCCGCAGTTCGTGATTATCCGGAAACCGTTGCGAGGATGTCCGAAAGCTTCTGGGACGTCGGATGACCATTTGGCTGCAGTTCAGTCCGCAGTAGCGAAGGTGCAATAGCCCAAGGGCAATTATCTGGATGAGAACCGCACCAAACCGACGGGTTCAGGGTTGCGGTGTAGCTTTTATGCTGGCCACCGCGTGGCTGAGTCGCCACGCGGTCGCATACAGTCTGGACGATGCACCGCAGCGGCGTGCAGGGTGGACGCCGTGCGCGCTCTACATTTGAAGTTCCCGTGGGAACGTCAAATTGCGTACTCATCTGAGCGCAATGATATCGCTATTTCCTAAACCATCTCGACGCCATACCTTTGCTCTCCTGCATAGCCTCTTTATCTTGCAGGTAACATCGCGAACGCAAGCCGGCACGCGATTCGGCAAACTCGGTCCGACGCCGATGCTTCCCAAAAGTCATTTTGCTTGCGTTGGTATGCCTTCGGGTACGCTACAAATCGCGGCGTGTCATCGCGAAAATTCACACTCACCGGCGCGAGGCTGAACATAGCGGGCCGGCGTGCCCGCCAAGCGAAGTCGCCGGGCTCGATGTGACGGTCGGGTCAGCGAGTCTCTTAAGACTTGAGCCGAACGCACTGTTGCAGGATGGCTCACGACCCAAGCGCGGCACAGCGATAGGGTTGCGCTCGATGTGATAACCCAATCGCGGTCCGAAGCGTTGGCATGCTGAAGTCGTCGCAGCATTCTCGAAATTTTGCTACAGCTCCATCACCAGCTTCGGTAGCCACGATGGAAACACCATCCCCTTGCGCCAATCCCTCGCCAAATCTCTGGGGATGATCGACATGAAGCAGCTCGGAAAACGGCAGGCGATCCGAGCTGCTTGCATCCGCATTGTCCGCTGGAGCTGTCCTCAATCATGCAATCTTCACGTTCCGGTTGCGAACGTAAGGCAGCAAGACGTTCCGCAGCACTCAATTTCCCACATAGCCGCCAAGATCATGACAGACTCCATAATCGTCAGCTGGCATAGTGCCTTTCACTCTCCGCTGTGAATTTCCAATTGAGACGCCTTTTCCGCAGCGCTGGGTTCAGCAGTCGAAATTGTCGACGCCTCACTGCTCGTGCTTCCTAGAGGTGGCTTGATTACTTCCCTTTCCTCACCACCATCCACCGCGGCGACTTGAACCGGACAATGCTCACGTAGAGCCACACGTAGGTCGCCGCGAACACCACCACGAAGCAGAACAGATGCAGCGTATGCCGCCAGAACAACGTGGCCGGCACCACCGCGATCAGACATAGCAGCCACAAATAAGGCGACGTCAGCGAATTGCGCCGCGTCAGTTCGCGTGCGGTACGCGCGCCGACCGCCCAACGCATCAGCCGCTTATACACCAGCATGTGCAGATGCACGCCATCCGGAATGCCGGGCGACATGCCACGAATAAACTTCTTTCGATAAATCGAGAAACACGTCTCGAAGATCGGGTACATGAAAAGCAGTACCGGATACCACGCGGACACGTCGCGGTTACGCATGACCAGCATGATCGACAGTTCGGCAAGCATGAAGCCGATGAAGTACGCGCCGCCGTCGCCGAGAAAAATCAGCCCCGCGGGGAAGTTCCAGATGAAGAAGCCGAGCACCGCGCCCATCATCATGAACGACGCCGACAGCACGATCGGATCGTGCACCTGGAAAGCGACATAAGCGAGCGACGCAAACATCATGAACGCCACCATCGACGCAAGGCCGTTGAAGCCGTCGATGATATTGATCGCGTTCGCAAGCGCCGCCACCGCGAGCACCGTGACCGCGCACGAGATCACAGTATATGAGAGCAGGAAGTCGAGCGGCGGCACGCTGATGCGCGTGACTGCGACGTCCAGCAGAAAATACGCAAGCGCCGCTGCCGCCATCGTGCAGACGAGGCGCGCGAGCGGCGACACACGCTTGGTCAGGTCCTCGACGAGACCCGAGCCGAAGGCCGGCATGCCGCACGCAATGAGCCCGAGGATGCCGCCCGATACTGCCGGATAGGCATAGCGCAGTTGCACGGCCGAAACGATCAGCCCGACGAGAATGCCCGTTCCGCCGATGCGCGGCACCGGGCGCACATGAAACTTCTGTACGCCGGCCAGATCGGTGTCGGTCGAAAATTTTTCATGCAGATGCGCATAGCGCACGATCAACAGCGTGATCAGCAGTGAAACGATAAAGCCGAGCGCAAAACTAAGCATGAAAGTGGGCCTGAGCGAAGACGCCGAATTATACAAACGAAACGCGAGACGCCCGGAAAAGCGCCGGGCTCCCGAGAGCCGCAACGAATCCCAGATAGTGAGGCACAAATCGCGCGCAAACCAGCGCCAGTCATGGATTTCACCTATGTAGCGAGGGTCGCGCCGCGTCGTTAACCTGGATGCGGCGACGTGTGCGCTATGCGGGCGGATAGAACACTCGCCGCGGATCGACAAGACGGTTCCGGAGACCCAATGCTAAATAACATCACAATTCGTGGCGGCCTGACGCTGGTGATCAGCGTATTCGTTGTCTTCCTGCTGACCGTAATCGGCGTTGGATATGGCGCACTGAAGCTTGCCAACAGTAGCCTCGACGACACGCAGCGCAGCGCAGCGGCGCTCTCGCATCTGAAGGCAAGCTCCGAAAAGCTGCTGCAGGTGCAACTCGCGCTGGGCTCTTATCAAACGCTCTTCAGCGTCGGCAAGCAAACCGACGACCTGCTGCCCGCCGCGCACAAGGTGCTGGTCGAATCGAACAAGGACTTTCGCAATTACATGGCGGGGCCGTTCTCGAGCGACGCGGAGCAGAAGCTCGCGCAGAACGTCGAGCAGGCCCGTAACGCGCTGGTCGATAAGGCAATCGAACCGGAGTTCAAAGCGCTCACCGACTTCGACTTCAATACGTTCCGCAATATTCAGGGCGAGACGGCGAACGGGTTTTACTCCACGTATTCGAAGGCGATCGACGCGCTCGAACATGCGCAGACCGAGAACCAGCACCGCCAGGCCGGGACCGCCGCGCAACGCTTCCAGATTGCGACGCTTCTCTTTGCAGCAATCGGCGCACTCGCCATCGTGATCGGCGTGGCGGCGCGCGTTGCGTTGTCGGCGGCGCTCATCAAGCCGGTCAATGCCACCGTCAAGCACTTTGAGCGGATGGCCGCAGGCGATCTGACCGTGGCGATCAAGAGCCAGTCGCGCAATGAAATGGGCCAGTTGCTGAGCGCGCTAACGAAGATGCGCGACGGTCTTGTCGACACGGTGTCGCAAGTGCGCGGCAGCACAACGGCCATTACGCAGGGCGCGAACGAAATTGCCTCGGGCAACGCAGACCTGTCCGCACGCACGGAGCAGCAAGCCGCGGCGCTTCAGCAGACGGCCGCGAGCATGGAGCAGCTCTCGGCGACCGTGAAGCAGAACGCGGACAACGCGAAGCAGGCCAACCGGCTCGCGCACGGCGCGCTCGACACGGTTACGCGCGGCGGCAAGGTGGTGTCGCGTGTCACGGAAACGATGGACGGCATCAGCGAGTCGTCGCGCAAAGTGACAGAGATTATCGGCATGATCGAGGGCATTGCGTTTCAGACCAACATTCTCGCGTTGAACGCGGCCGTGGAAGCGGCGCGTGCTGGCGAGCAGGGGCGCGGCTTTGCAGTCGTGGCGTCGGAAGTGCGCAGCCTCGCGCAGCGCTCGGGCGCGGCGGCGAAGGAGATCAAGGAACTGATCGGCGATTCGGCGGCTCAGGTCGAGCAGGGCGCGTCACTCGTGGCCGAGGCGAGCCGCACGATGAACGAGGCGATGCAGTCGGTCGAGCGCGTGACCGGCATCATGGGAGAAATCGAGGCCGCCGCGCTGGAGCAGAGCGACGGCATCGAGCAGGTCAACAAGGCCGTCTCGCAGATCGACGAAGTCACGCAGCACAATGCCGCACTCGTAGAGGAAGCGGCTGCGGCGGCGAAATCGCTGGAAGAACAGGCCGCTGTTTTGCGGGAGGCGGTTGCGGTGTTTCGGGTGGGAGAAAGTCCGTCGGGAGCGGGTACTGGTGTCCGGGCGAACGTGGATTTCAGCATCACCAGCCGTGCGCTGCTACTGGAGACTGTTTGAGTTTCGATAGCGCAGGCCGACTGTAACAAACGGACAAAGTTACAGGGATCGGGGACTTCGCGCGGCAACGCCGCACTTGTCGAATATAAGAGGCCCGCGGAATATTCGCCCGAGTCGGTACGCGACACTTCGCGGTGCAGCAGATTGCTCATCTCCAACATGCGTCCGCCCGCAAGCGCCCAGATGCCGCGAATTGTTGTTGCGTCTCGCCAACTGCTCTCAATAGTGAGGCGCCGAAGCCGTCCATAAATCGAAAACGCGGTACCGCTCGTGCGTTAGCGCGACCGGTTGCAAGGCCGCCCCACTTTCCCGATGGTTTCGCCAACATCGCAAAAGTCATTCCGCTTTTATGCCGGTATGTCGTCATAACTGCGAGTTTGACGCTTCGATCAAGCGCGAACAGCATCCACCCGTCGCCGCGATGCTGCAACGTCTGGACAGCAACAATCCCGCAGTCGACACCGTGCATACTTACGGCGTACTTGCTACCAACCACGTGCAGCTTGGGCTTCGATGCCTTCCGATCTATCGCTTCGATGCCTATCACCACCCGGGGCGTGGCTGTCAGTCCGCTTCTTTTACCAAATTACATGGCACGCCATCCTGCCGAGTTGCGAACGATTCTGCGGCGGGGAGCGGCACCGTGGCTCCATTCGCCACGGTGCAAGTTCGTTGCGCTCAACGAAACTCTATTAAAATAGACCACTTACTTGGCGAGTTATCCGCTCAATCCGTGGCTGCCTGTGCCGCTGCGGAACGCGTGGTCCCGTGCCGTAACCCGAGCATTTCTCTATCACAGAATGTCCGCACAAACTGCACATCGCATTGCCATTCTCATCCCTTGCCTTAACGAAGCCGCAACGATCGCTGCCGTAGTGCGGGATTTCAAAGCTGTCGTGTCCGGATGTGAAGTGCACGTGTTCGACAACAACTCGACCGACGCAACGGTTGAAGTGGCGAAGAATGCTGGCGCTCATGTCCGGACGGTGGCGCTGCGCGGCAAAGGAAACGTCATCCGGCGAATGTTCGCCGACGTCGAGGCAGACATCTACGTGCTCGTCGACGGCGATGACACCTATGATGCGAGTGCAACGCCGGCAATGATCGACGCCCTTCTTGCGGAAGGGCTCGATATGGTCGTTGGCACTCGGGTTTCCGAAGAGCACGCTGCCTATCGATTCGGGCATCGTTTCGGGAACGTCCTCCTGACACGCTGTGTATCGTCCATCTTTGGCCGGACTTTCACAGACATGCTCTCGGGGTTCCGGGTCTTCTCGCGTCGATATGTGAAGTCGTTTCCTGCTCACGCATCGGGCTTCGAGACAGAAACGGAACTGACGGTCCATGCGCTCGAGCTGCGCATGCCCGTAGCGGAGACGGGTACGATATACAAATCTCGTCCCGAAGGGTCAGCCAGCAAGCTCAACACCTACCGCGACGGCTTCCGAATCCTCATGACGATCGCCAGGCTCTTCAAGACAGAGAAGCCATTGGCGTTTTTCTCGCTCGGATCCGGATTGTGCGCCCTCATTTCCATCCTGCTCGCCATACCGTTGTTCGACACGTTCATCCGCACAGGTCTCGTACCGCGCTTGCCGACAGCACTGATGTGCGTCGCCCTGATGCTGTTCGGCGCAATCCTGCTGGTATGCGGTATCGTCCTTGATACCGTCACGCACGGACGAGCGGAATCGAAGCGCCTCGCCTACCTGGCGATCCCTGGTCCCCGTCGGGCATGATGAAGTCGCAGGTCATCCGATTCGCCATTGCAGGCGCCATCGGATTCGCGGCGGACGCTGGTGTCCTGTACTTCGCGCTTGCGTGCCGATCCGGTCCATTCTTCGGCCGGGTCGTGTCGTTTCTAGCCGCCGTGTGGGTGACCTGGCGGATCAATCGTCAATACACCTTCCGTGACCGGGGGCAGCGTTCCGCGTGGGCGGAATGGTGGCGCTACCTGCTGTCCATGTTGAGCGGCGCAAGCATCAATTACGCGGTGTATTCGCTCATCATCATCAGCGGGCCTCGTAGTTCATGGCTGCCGCTGATCGGGGTCGCCTGCGGATCGCTCGCAGGGATGTTCGTCAATTTCTTCGCAGCCAAATTTTGGGCCTTCCGAAATTAGGCCGTACCTTACGCACCCAAATGAATACCACGACCGTGCAGAACCGAACGCATTGGCTTCGAGGCCTCAGCATCAACAGCCCTCGCGCCGTAAAGCATGCGTGTTGGATCGTTCCGATCATCTTTGGACTGTACTCACTGAGTAAGGGCGCTGATTCAAACTGGGACCTGCGCAACTATCACCTATACAACGCCTTTGCATTCGTTCACGGGAAGTTATCGATCGATCTTGCTCCCGCCGGGATGCAAAGCTATTTCAATCCGCTGTTGGATATTCCGTTTTACTTCATGGCGATGCATCTGCCCGCGATGGTTGTCGGGTTCGTGATGGGCGTCGTTCACGGGCTGAATTTCCCCCTGCTGCTCGGTATCTGCCTTATGACGCTAAGTCATGTTCCCGAGGCAACCCGTTATCGAACGGCATTCTGGCTTGCACTCGCGGGCTGCGTCACCGCCAACTTTCTATCAGCGATCGGTAACACGATGGGCGATAACACGACATCGCTCGCAAGTCTCGGTGCTTTGCTCATCGTGCTGCACGTCTGGCCGCGACTGGCGCAGTTCCGCATACCCGTGATCGCGACACTGCTTCTCGCCGGTTTCGTGTCCGGGGCGGGTGCCGGACTCAAACTGACGACAGCTGTCTTTTCTGTTGCGCTATGCGGCGGCCTCCTGTTCGCGCCAGTGTCGATACCTTCGCGCCTGCGCGCGGCATTCGTATTTGGCGTTGGCGTGCTAGCTGGCCTTGCAACGACCGGCGGTTTCTGGTTCGCCGAACTTTGGCACCGGTACGGCAACCCGTTGTATCCGCAATTCAGTTCCGTTTTCCCTAGTGCGCTGACCTCGCCGGTGTCAGTTGTTGACACTGTCTGGCTTCCGAAGAGTTTCCTCGAAGCGATCGTCTTTCCTTTCATTTTCTCGCTCAATCCTTACCGTGTCGGACAGGCGCGCCTGCATCAGGCGATATGGGCCGTAGCATACGCGTGTTTCTGGTGCTGGGCCCTGACCGTGGCGGTTCGAAAAGCGAAGGGAGTCGCAGCGCCTCAATTGCCAGGCCGGGGTCGGTACGTGGTCGCGTACGTCGCGATCGGGTATCTGGTATGGATGAAACTGTTTAGCATTCAACGGTATCTCGTTGGAATCGAACTGTGCTTACCGCTCGTCGTCTATATGTTAGTCGGCCAGATGCTTACGTACCGGAGAGCGATTGGCGTCTCGAGAACGATGCTCGTCATATGTTCGCTCATCGTGTTGATTGGCGGTGCGCGTTCGTGGGGCCACGAGGCATGGAGCAAGAAGACATTTTCGATTGACCTGCCGCCGCTTCCAACGCCGGAGAACACGACGGTGCTGTTGACCTCGGGCGACCCGCCACTCGGTTGGATGGTCGCGCTCTTCCCTGAGAACGTTGCGTTCGCCGCTGTCGTGTCAGCATTTCCACAGGCAAGGCCAGCGTACGACAATAAGGTCCACGCCATGGCTCGCACAAGGGGAGGACCGCTGTACGCCCTGATTCCCGGCTACTGGACACATGGAGAGTACGACCAGGCCAAGAACTTGACTGAGATCGTTAATTCTAAAGCTGTCCTTGCGAACTATGGATTTGTGCTCGACGCCAGCTCCTGCAAGCTTTATAAAGCCCACATCGGCGCGGGCACTTCTCCCTATCAGTGGTGCCGCGTCACCAGCATAAGATAATCAACGAGGTGAAAGCTGACCGACGCATCGGGCAAGCAAGGCGACGGAGTACGACCGATGTCTTTAGCGCTAGGCCTCAGAGCCCTTCCCATGTTGTCTCCGACATCGCACCGCGGTATGCGGTTGTTAAGGGTCCGACTGCTGCCTTATAAGACAGCATCGACGGCGAAGCGCCTAGTCGGCTCGTCTTTGGAGCGAGTTCGGCTTCGAACGGTCCGCTTCCGTCTGTTTGGCTAACTGATAGTCTGCTGTCTGATCTGCCTCAACTTTGCTCCAGGTGCGCAGTTTGGCAAGGAGGCATCCAGCATGAGCTCAGTTGACCGACAGTCGCTTCCTACGCGAGACAACTGTATCACTGGCCTAACGTTGACGCGTTCGTGTCAACGCCAACGGTGACGATGTGAACTCGAATCAAAGTTCGGCTTAGGGGGTTCATCCAAATGGTCTTATTCTGGCTGTTAGCTCGAACCGATAGGCTCCAGCGATAGTTGCATCGTTTCGCATTAGTAACTGCCTCGCGCGGTGCAGGATTCGAAAGTTGGTTGCTCGCATTAGACCATACGGCGTTCCAAAAATGACTGGGCGGTCGGCTTGGGCTGACTCTGTTCTACGGTCCATCGGATAGCGGCTTAACCAGAGTGCGGCGGCGCATTTGAAGGAGTAGGGAAAAAGGTAGCGCTGGAGTTGAACTGGGGCGAGGAAGAATCCAGTAGGCAAAGCGGGACGTGAAGCGGAAAGAGGCGGACATGCCGTCTTTCACCGCATGCCCGCAACCTTCTTGCGACCGAATCAGTTAAAGCCGTCCGGATTCGCCGACTGCCACCGCCAGTGATCCGCACACATTCTTTCGATGCCGAACTCCGCGCGCCAGCCGAGCAGTTCCAATGCGGCGCGCGGATCGGCAAAGCATGACGCCACATCGCCCGGACGGCGCGCCACGATCTCATACGGCACCGGCCGCCCCGACGCCTTCTCGAACGCCTTCACGACGTCGATCACGCTGTAACCCTGGCCCGTCCCCAGATTCACGACGAAGCTCGCGTCGCGTTTGACGAGCGCATCGAGCGCGGCCAGATGCCCGCGCGCGAGATCCACCACGTGAATATAGTCACGCACGCCGGTGCCGTCGGGCGTTTCATAGTCGCCGCCGAACACGCGCAGCTTGTCTAGCTTGCCGACCGCGACCTGCGCGACATACGGCATCAGGTTGTTAGGAACGCCCGCCGGATCTTCGCCGATCAGCCCGCTTTCATGCGCGCCGACCGGATTGAAATAGCGCAGCGTGGCAATGCGCCACGAGGGATCGGCCACTTCGAGATCGCGCAACACCTGTTCGGCAATCAGCTTCGACTGACCATACGGATTCGTGGCCGACAGCGGAAACGATTCGTCGATAGGCGAGCTTTTCGGCACGCCGTACACCGTCGCCGACGAACTGAACACGAACTGCTTCACGTTGCGATCGCGCATCACGCCGAGCAGCGCGAGCAGGCTGCCCACGTTGTTGCTGTAGTACTCGATCGGCTTCGCAACCGACTCGCCCACCGCTTTCAGCGCGGCAAAGTGGATGGCGCCGGTAATCGGGTGCGCGTCGAAAACACGGTTGAGCGCCGCCTCGTCGCGCGCGTCCGCTTCGTAAAACGCAACGGCGCGGCCTGCGATTCGCTCCACGCGTTGCAGCGACTCGCGGTTGCTATTCACGAGATTGTCGATTACCACGACGTCGTAGCCACCGTTCAGCAGTTCAACGCAGGTGTGCGAACCGATGAAGCCCGCGCCGCCCGTTACCAGAATCGTGCCCTTCGTGGTCATGCTGTTGCTCCGTTAAAGTAAAACGCCTGTCATTTTTTGCACCAGGTCCTTATACGTTTCGACGACGACGCGTTCGTCGAACTCCTGCGCGACTTTCTGCCGGCCGCGTTCTGCCATGGCGCGGCGCTCGGCGACGCTCATATCGAGCATTCCGGCGAACGCCGCGGCGAGGCTTTCTGCGCTGCGCGCTTCGCAAAGCAGTCCATTGACCCCGTGTGCTACCACCTCGCGGCAGCCCGGCACGTCGGTCGTGACAATCGGCCGGCCCATCGCCGATGCTTCCATCAGCGTGCGCGGCACGCCTTCGCGATACGACGGCAAGACGACGCAATCCGCATCGGCGATAAAAGGCCGTACGTCATGCGCCTCGCCGAGATAGTCGATGATGCCTTCCCGTTCCCAGGCCGCCACTTCGTCGCGTGTGATCGCGCTCGGGTTGTCGACGCCGACCGGACCGAGCAACTGAAAACGCGCTTGCGGATAACGTTGGCGAAGCTGCCGTGCAGCCTCCACGTATTCGCCGACGCCTTTGTCCCACAGCAAACGGCCAATCAGAACGAACTTGAATTCCGCGCGCTCGGGCAGAGGTGTAAAGCCGAACTGTTCGAGATCGACGCCTTCACCGTGCAACAGCCGGGCGCGTTCAGGATGCACTAACAAATTCTGTTCGACAAACGCTGTCTGATCGTCGCGATTCAAAAACCAGATTTCGCGCGGAAAACGGAACGCGAAACGATACAGCTTTTTGGCCACCAGCGCGGCGCGGCTTCGCTGGATGAACACATACCCGAGCCCCGTCGTCACCGCAACCGACTGCACGCCCGCCAGTTTGGCGGCTATCGAGCCATAGATATTCGGCTTGATCGTGTAATGAAATACCACGTGCGGGCGGATCGCGCGGTAGCGCCGGTACAGCGTGTACAACGTGCGCAGGTCGTCACGCGGATTGGTGCCTTTGGAGGCGACCGGCAATTCGATGCAGCGGCAGCCCATGGCCGTGAGCAACTCGAACGTGCGGTCGCGCGGCGCGAGCACCGTCACGTCGACGCCGCGTCGCACCAGCATGCGAATCAGCCCTTGCCGGTACGTGTAGATTGCCCAGGCGGTGTTACACACGAGTGTAATGCGCAACGCGGGCGTCGACTTCAAGGCTGGCTTCATGCGGGAACGTGCTCGGCGGTGAATGAAAGGACGAACGGACGTGACAATGCGGATCAATGACTCGCGCGCGGCGCGAGAAGGCCGCGTTTGACCCGCTGCAACGCGCGGTACGGTGTCACGAGATGCAGCAGATTTTTGGCGAGGCCGAACCAGTCGTAGGGATTCGCGACGTTGAAGTAGCGCAGTTGCAGCCGCAGTGTCGAGAGCACCTGGCGGCGGCGCCTCGTCGCGCTGATGCCGCCTTCGTTCAGTTCGTAGTAAAGACCCAGTTCCGGCAGGTTCGCGCAGTCGTAACGTTCCATCAGACGCACGAACAGATCGAGGTCTTCCGCCGACGGATAGGCCGCGCGGTAATTGCCGACGGCGCGCACGGCGTCGATACGCAGCATCATGGAAGGATGCGCGAGGCATGAGCGGAAGAACCGCAGTCGGCGAATCGCCGCGGGCTCGGCGGGCGGCGTCAGCATGAAAAGCGGTGCGCCCGCACGCGTGACCACCTGCGTCCACATGCCGAGCCCGGCCACTTGCGGATGCGCTTCCATGTATGCGCGCTGCTTCGCAAGCCGTTGCGGCACGCTGCGGTCGCCCGCGTCTATACGAGCGGCATAGCGAAAGCCGCGCTGCGCGAGCGCGTCGATACCGGTTTGCAACGCACGCTCGATGCCGCCGTTCTGCGGCATGCGCAACACTTCGATCTGCAGGTTCGCAAGCGTTGGCGCGACGATGGGCGGCGTGCTGCCGTCATCGACGATCAGAACGTGCACCAGCGCACTTTCATTGAACGACGCGAGCGTAAGATCGACGTCGGCCTGGCCGTTGTAGGCGGGCATCAGCACCGCGACGTCATCGAGGCAGTGCGGCGGCGTGTCGACGGCGGTAAGCGTCATGGGTGCAATTTGAAACGGATGTAATAAAGATTAACCGACGCCGCCGCGAGATAACCGCATGCAAGGCCCACGAGCGCGCCATAAGCGCCTAGCCGCGGAATAGCCAGCAGATTGACGACGAACGCAACGGCTAGCGCGAGCAGCCATTTGAACAGCAACACGAACTTCGCCTGATACTTGAGAACGACCAGATTGCCGATTGCCTCGATGCCGGCGGGCACGGAGAGCCAAACCGCCCAGCGGAAAATTTCGATCGCGCCTTCGAAGCCCGGCCCGAACACGCGGCGAATGATAAAGCCGGCGAGCAGATCGAGCACCGCGGCGCCCGCGACCATCAACGCGGCGGTCATTGCGGTAAGGCGCCAGACGTTGCGGCGCAACTGTGCGGCCTGCTGCACACGGTAGACGAACGCCGGCGCGATGGTCTGCGCGAGCATCAGCGCGAGCGTGATCCAGTTTTCGTTCAACTGCTGCGCGGCGGAATAGCGGCCAAGATCGGCAAACGAAATGGCCCGCTCCAACATGAGCCGATCCAGTTTCAGGAACAGATACATACAGATCAGGCCGAGCCAGAACACCGTGCCCGCGCTCGCGAAGTGCTTGAAGAGAGAGCGGTCAAAATGTAACCGCAGCTTGCCGCCATGACGACGAATGTAATAGACCACCAGTACACTGCCGATGGCCGCAGACTCGAGCGCCCACAGCCAGCCGAAGCGCGCGGGTTGCGCAGCGGCGCGCACGAGCAGATAGACGAAGCCAGCCTTGATAACCGCCGTACTCATGCTGGTGAGCAATTGCGGCTTGCTGTACGTCATGCTCTGCAGCCACGCATTGATCACGCCGACGAACGGTTCGCGAAACAGCATCGTGACGGCGAGTCCCGCGAGCATCGCGCCGACGAGCGGATCGAACAGATTGAGCGCAATGCCGAGCCACGTCAGCAGCAATGCTACAACCGACACCGAAAAGCGCAGTGCGAACGCACTGCCGAGCACGGTGCCGAGCTGCGCGGGCGGTCGCTCGACAATGGTGGGCACGAGAATCTCTGCGCCGCATACCCAGGTGACAGGCGAGAGCACCAGCAGCAGCGTATTGGCGTATTGCCATTTGCCGAACGTGTCCGGCCCGAAGTAACGCGCGAGCATGCCGCTGATTGCAATGGCCACGCCGATTTGCGTGAGCCGTTCGAGGCCAAGCCAGACAATGTTCGTGAAGGCGCGCGTGACGTCGGGATTGGCAAAGCGCTTGAGCGTCAGCATCCGGTAAGTGCCCGCCAATGCGTTCGGCGCGAGTCTGCCCACCTGGCTGGCCGTCGAGGCACGGGCGGCCTTGGCAACTTTACAAATGGAGGGCGTCTAAGCATTAGAATGGTGTTACCAGGCTGGTCCTAAAAGCGCAATTATAAGTTGGAACCGGATTGCTTCCGGCAAGGGCGCAGCATCATGTCCGATCGCTATGATTTACCGATTCAGCATGACTGCGCCGGTCAAAATTTTCCATTGCACGCAAGTGAGCCAACATGATCTCCAAATCTATTTTCAAGGCATATGACATTCGCGGCGTAATCGGCAAGACGCTCGATGCCGATGCAGCGCGTTCGATCGGCCGTGCGTTCGGCAGCGAAGTGCGTGCACAAGGCGGCGACGCCGTGGTGGTCGCGCGTGACGGTCGCCTGTCGGGCCCGGAATTGATCCAGGCATTGTCGGACGGGCTGCGTGCGGCCGGCGTCGACGTGGTCAATGTCGGCATGGTGCCAACCCCGGTCGGCTACTTTGCGGCGAGCGTGCCGTTGCAACTCGAAGGCGGCGAACGGCGTATCGATTCGTGCATCGTCGTGACCGGTAGTCATAATCCGCCGGACTACAACGGCTTCAAGATGGTGCTGCGCGGCTCCGCGATTTACGGCGACCAGATTCTCGCGCTGCATCAGCGCATCGTCGACGAAAACTTCTCCGAAGGCAGCGGCACCTACGCCGAGTACGACATTGCCGATGCGTATCTCGAGCGCATTGCGAGCGACGTCAAGCTCACGCGCCCGATCAAGATCGTCGTGGACACCGGCAACGGCGTCGCCGGCGGCCTCGCGCCGAAGCTCTTCAAGAAGCTCGGTTGCGAACTCGTCGAACTCTTCACGGAAATCGACGGCAACTTCCCGAACCATCACCCGGATCCGGCGCATCCGGAAAACCTTCAGGACGTGATTCGCGCACTGAAGGAAACGGACGCGGAAATCGGCTTTGCGTTCGACGGCGACGGCGACCGCCTCGGCGTCGTCACCAAAGACGGTCAGATCATTTATCCGGACCGCCAACTGATGCTGTTCGCCGAAGAAGTGCTGTCGCGCAACAAGGGCGCGCAGATCATTTACGACGTGAAGTGCACCCGCAATCTCGCGAAGTGGGTGAAGGACAAGGGCGGCGAGCCGCTCATGTGGAAGACCGGCCACTCGCTCGTAAAGGCGAAGCTGCGCGAAACCGGCGCGCCGCTCGCGGGTGAAATGAGCGGCCACGTGTTCTTCAAGGACCGCTGGTACGGTTTCGACGACGGCCTGTACACGGGCGCTCGTCTGCTGGAAATCCTCACGCGTGTGGAAGACCCGAGCAAGCTGCTCAACTCGCTGCCCAACTCGAACTCCACGCCCGAACTGCAACTGAAACTCGAGGAAGGCGAGAATTTCGAACTTATCGCACGCTTGCAGCAGAACGCGAAATTCACCGGCGCCGACGACGTCGTGAAGATCGACGGCCTGCGCGTCGAGTACCCCGACGGCTTCGGCCTCGCGCGTTCGTCGAACACCACGCCGGTCGTGGTCATGCGTTTTGAAGCCGATAACGACGCGGCACTCAAGCGCATTCAGGAAGACTTCCGCCGCGTGATTCTCGCGGAGAAGGCTGACGCAAAGCTGCCGTTCTAAACGTTCGAACGGCGGGGCTTGCGCTGGCATTGCTGGCGTTGCTGGCGAGCCGTGGCCATCGGCCAGAACGCGGCGCGGGTTTCACTTACCGCGCCGCGTTTTTTCATGCCAGTCTGCCGGGTCGCGCTAGAATTGCCGTCCTGGTGACATAACGTCTACGTTCTGTCGTCTCTCGCTGGAAGTCTCACGCGAAGCGTTAGGTTTCGTTGGACTTCTTTCAATGCATCTTCGGGCCGGATAACCGGTTTTCCCACTCTTGAGCGTGCAAAAGATATTGATCGTGAGGGTGTCGTCGTTGGGCGACGTCGTTCACAACATGCCGGTGATCGCCGACATCCGGCGCCGTCATCCCGAGGCGCAGATCGACTGGCTCGTCGAGGAAAGCTTCGTGGGGCTCGTCGAACTCGTGACCGGCGTGCGGCGCGCGATTCCCGTGTCGCTGCGCCGTTGGCGCAAGCGCATCTTGTCGATCGGCAACTGGCGCGAGATAAGTGCATTCCGACGTGCGCTCGCCGCCGAGAACTACGATCTGGTGATCGACTGCCAGGGGCTCATCAAGACCGCGTGGGTCGCGAAGATGGCGCGCGGACCGCTCGTCGGCCTTGCAAATCGCACTGACGGCGCGGGCTTCGAATGGCCGGTGCGCTTCTTTTACGACAAGCGCGTGCCGATCGAGCCGCGCACGCATGTGGTCGAGCGCACGCGGCAACTGGTGGCGGCGGCGCTGAACGACCCGAAGCCGCAACCTACCGACGAAATCGATTTTGGCATCGACACGCGGCGCGCCGCGTTGGCGTTGTCGGCGGCGAATCTCAATCTTCCGGTGCCTTACGTGGTGTTCGTGCATGCAACCTCGCGTGCCGACAAGCAATGGCCCGATACCGCGTGGATCGAGTTGGGGCAGTCGCTCGTGCGGCGCGGCGCGTCGATCGTCTTGCCCTGGGGCAGCGAGGCCGAGCGCGAGACGAGCGAGCGTCTCGCCAAAGAGTTCGGGGCGGCAGCCATCGTGCCGCCCAGGCTGTCGTTGCCTGCGGTGGTCGGTCTGATTGAAGGCGCGGCTGCAACGGTCGGTGTTGACACAGGTCTGGTTCACATCGCGGCGGCGCTTAAGCGGCCCACGGTCGAGTTGTACAATTTCGCGACCGCGTGGCGCACCGGCGGCTACTGGTCGCCGAACGTCGTCAATCTCGGCACGGCAGGGCAACCGCCCACGCTGCAACAGGTGAAGTCCGCGCTTGCCGGCTTCGGACTGTTGTGATTCGTCCGGTGCGCTTCGCCTCACGCGTCATCCGTTTCCAAGGGCGATCATGAACGAAACCCAGATCATCGAAGTAGCGAATGCCGACTGGCACGCGCGCAACCTGTCCGTGCCGCGTGAGACGCTGCTCGCCGGAGTCGAACGCGGCAAGGTGCTGTATTTCCCGAACCTGCGTTTCGCGATTGAAGGCGGCGAGCAGGCGCTGCTCGACCCCGCGCTGGCCGATCCGAACCGCAAGAACATCAGCCTCGAACCGAATGGCGGCGCATTGCATGGCGTGGCCGGCAACGCGGTCACGCAGTCTGCGGTGCGCGCATTGATCGCGCGTTATCAAACGAATGCGCGCACGCTCGTCGACGGGCTCTTTCCCGAATACAACGGCAAGCTGCGCGTCGCGCCCACGAGTTTGCGGCTGCATCAGGTAGAAACACGGCAAACGTCATGGCGCAAGGACGATAGCCGCTTGCATGTGGACGCCTTTCCGTCGCGGCCCAATTACGGCGAACGCATTCTGCGCGTGTTCGCCAACGTCAATCCGAATGGCGTGCCGCGCGTATGGCGAGTCGGCGAACCGTTCGAGGACATGGCCAAACGCTTTCTGCCGCGCATCAAGCCGCAAATGCCGGGCGCGGCGTGGCTGCTGAATCTGTTGCACGTAACGAAATCGCCGCGCAGCGAGTACGACCATCTGATGCTCCATCTGCACGACGGCATGAAGGCCGACATGCAATATCAGAAGACAAGTCCGCAGGAGACCATGCCGTTTCCGCCGGGCAGCGTGTGGGTGTGCTTCTCAGATCAGACTTCGCACGCGGTGATGTCCGGTCAGTTCATGCTCGAGCAGACGTTCTTCCTGCCGGTCAAGGCAATGGTGCAACCCGAATGTGCGCCGCTCGGCATACTTGAACGCCTGAAGGGCAGGGCGCTGGTTTGAGCGCCGCGGTTCGTTCGGGCTCGCCAGACTTTGTGCACCGTCGCGCGCCGATGGCTGACCATGCGGCTGCGCCAGGGCCATCGCATCCGCACGGTATTTGCGAGCTGCACGCTGCGCGCTTGCATCATGCGGAGCGCCGATGCTAAGGGCAATCTATAACGCGCTCTGGTGGATCATCGCGCCGGTTGCGGTGCTGCGTCTGCTGATCCGTTCGCGCAAGGAGCGTGGCTATCGGCAACATATCGCAGAGCGTTTCGGCTATGTTCGCGGACGTTTGCCCGAAGACGACGCGCCGTTGATCTGGGTGCACGCGGTGTCGGTCGGTGAGACGCGTGCCGCGCAACCGCTGATCGACGCGCTCATCAAAGCCCGCCCGGACGCACGCATTCTGTTGACTCATATGACGCCGAGCGGCCGCGCGACCGGCGAGCAGATCTTCGGCGACCGCGTGATGCGCAGCTATCTGCCGTACGACATGCCGCACGCGGTGCGGCGCTTTCTGCGTGCGTGGCGGCCGTCGCTCGGTCTGGTAATGGAAACCGAAGTGTGGCCCACGTTGATCGACGAATGCCGGCGCGCCGACGTCCCACTGGTGTTGACCAACGCGCGGATGTCGGCGCGCTCATATAAGCGGGCCGCCAGATTCGGCGGCGCGACGAAAGACGTGTTCGGCGGCTTTGCGCGTGTGCTGGCGCAGAGCCCATCGGACGCGGAACGGTTGACGGCGCTCGGCGCGCGCAACGTCGCGGTACTCGGCAATCTTAAATTCGACATGAGCACGCCGCCGGAACTGGCGGCGCGCGGTCATGCGTGGCGCGCGGCAATCGGCGCGCGACCCGTGTGGGTGGCGGCAAGTACACGCGAAGGCGAAGAGGAACTCGTGTTGCAGGCGTTCGCGGCCCTCGACGTTGAGAATGCGCTGTTGATTCTCGTGCCGCGCCATCCACAGCGTTTTAATGAGGTTGCAGCGCTCGTCGAGAAAGCCGGGCGGCGACTCGCGCGACGTTCGACGTGGGCGCCGGATGCGAAGGTTGCGTTAGCGGCTGCAAGCGGAGGCGTGCCCGCTTTGCCGGCGGACGTGAATGTGCTGCTCGGCGACTCGATGGGTGAACTGGGCGCTTATTACGCGGCCTCGGACCTCGCGTTTATCGGCGGCAGTCTGTTGCCGCTCGGCGGACAGAATCTGATTGAAGCCTGCGCGGTGGGCGTGCCCGTGCTGATCGGGCCGCACGTGTTCAACTTCACGCAGGCCACGGCCGATGCAGTCGCCGCAGGCGCGGCGGTGCAGGTGCAGGATCCGGCCGATCTGGCGCGAGCACTGCGCGAACTCTTCAACGACAAGGCGCGACGGCTCATGATGGGCGGCGCGGCCTCGGCGTTTGCCGCGCGTCATCGCGGGGCAACCGCGCGCACCGTGGATGTGTTGATGGCGTTGTTGCCGGAGTGAGGACAAGCAAGCGCTGAGGAGACTCAGCGCTTGCCTTCAAACTTTCAACAGCCCCTTTCGCTCGATAAACCGCACCACGTCGTCCAAGCCGTCGAGCGCCTTCAGATTACTCATCACGAAAGGCCGCTCGCCGCGCATTTTCTTCGCGTCGGACGCCATGACGTCGAGGTTCGCACCGACCATCGGCGCGAGGTCCGTCTTGTTGATCACGAGCAGATCCGACTTCGTAATGCCTGGGCCGCCCTTGCGCGGAATCTTCTCGCCGCCTGCCACGTCGATTACGTAAATCGTCAGGTCCGACAGTTCCGGGCTGAAGGTCGCCGCGAGGTTATCGCCGCCTGATTCGATAAAGACGATGTCCGCATCCGGAAAACGCGTGAGCATGCGATCGACAGCTTCCAGGTTGATCGACGCGTCCTCGCGAATCGCGGTATGCGGACAGCCGCCCGTCTCCACACCCATGATCCGCTCGGCCGGCAACGCGCCCGCCACGGTCAACAGGCGCTGATCTTCTTTCGTATAGATGTCGTTGGTGATCGCGACGAGGTCGTACTGTTCGCGCATCGCCTTGCAGAGCATTTCGAGCAACGTGGTCTTGCCCGAGCCGACCGGGCCGCCGACGCCCACGCGCAGCGGCGGCAGCTTCTTCGTGCGGACGGACGAGTGAGCGGGATGATGAGGTGCGTTCATGATGGATCGTTTTATGAGCGAAAAAGCCGCGAATACTGCGACTCGTGACGCGCCGACAGAATGCCGAGCTGCGGCGCGAAAGTATTGATGTTTTCCGGCGACGTGGCTAAAGCGCGCTCGACCGCCGCATTGATCGGCTCGCGCAACGCGACGATGATGCGTTGCCCCGCCAGTTGTCCCAGCGGCACGGCTTTCAATGCTGCGGCGGCCTGGTTCTCGACCCAGCTGAACGCGTACGCGGCAAGCGCGGCGTCGACGGCGGCATCGTGTGCATAGGCTGCAAAAGCGAACGCCGTGGGTTGCGCGAGCGGCGTCATCGAGGCGAGCGTCGCACGGCGCGCCGCATCGCCCCATTCGAGCGACGTGCACAATTGCCGCAGCGACCAGCCCATCTGTTCGGTTTCACGCCGCAATTCGGCCGACTCGCGGCTCGCGAGGAACTCGCCATTCGCCTGCGCGAGGCCGGCCGCGTCGTGTGTGCGCCAGCGCTCCATCTGGTGCGCGAGAAACGGCAGTTCGCCATGCGCGAGCACATCGGTGAGGCCGCTCGCGATCCAGGCGCGTGCCGAATCGGCATCGGTGATCAGTTGCGCTTCGATCGCCGCTTCCAGACCCTGTGAGTAGCTGAAGGCGCCGATAGGCAGCGCCGGCGACGCGAGGTGCAGTAGCGCCGTGAGCTCAGCGATGCGCATGGTGATGGTGATGCGCGTGGCCGCAAGATTCGTCGTGGACGTGGCCTTCGTGCCCGTGATCGTGCCCGTGATCGTGCGCGTGGCCATGCCCGTGCTCGTGATCATGAGAATGCTCATGCCCATGATGCTCGCCGAACACCTGCTGCGCCAATGCATAGTCTTCAGCGAACGTCTCGTCGTGGCCGTGCTTATGGCCGCCGCCGTACGCGCCAGACTCTGGCTGGAACGGCATCGAAACCTGATCGACCGTTGCGCCGATACGCTTCAGCATATCGGCCAGCACCGGATCGTATTCGAGCTTCAGATAATCCGCGCCGACTTCCACAGGCGTATGACGATTGCCCAGGTGATACGCCGCACGCGTGAGCGTCAACGCGTCTTTCGCACGGACCACCAGCACGGCTTCCGGCGCGGCGACTATTCGCACGAGACCGCCATCGTCCGCAATTAGCACATCGCCGTCGCGCAGCACGGTGCCGCGCGGCAGCAGTACCGCCACTTCTTCGCCGGTGTCGAGCGTGGCCGCAAGGCGGCTCTTGCGGCGCTCGTCGAAAGCAAGCGTTAGCGTCGGCGCGCGCTTCACCAGCACCGGCGCGAGTTTGAGATGCGGTGCAACCAGTTTGTCGAGTGTGCGCATGGTCAGAACAGAAAATAGCGTTGCGCCATCGGCAGGACAGTCGCCGGTTCGCAGGTCAGCAGTTGACCATCGGCGATCACCTGATAGGTTTCCGGATCGACGCTGATCGACGGGCGCCACGCGTTGTGAATCATGTCTGCCTTCGTGATGTTTCGGCAGTTCTTCACAGCCACGATACGCTTGTTCAGGCCATAGCGCTCCGCGACGCCTGCATCGGCGGCGAGTTGCGAAACGAAAGTCAGCGACGTGCGCCCGAGTGCACCGCCGCGCGTAGCGAACATCTCGCGATAATGCACCGGCTGCGGCGTAGGAATCGACGCGTTCGGATCGCCCATCTGTGCCATTGCGATCATGCCGCCTTTGAGGATCAACGACGGTTTGATGCCGAAAAAGGCGGGCTCCCAAAACACGAGATCGGCCCACTTGCCGGGCTCGATAGAACCGACTTCATGCGCAATGCCGTGCGTGATTGCCGGGTTGATCGTGTACTTGGCGACATAGCGCTTCGCGCGGAAATTGTCGTGCCGTGCGGTGTCCTCGGGCAGCGCGCCGCGTTGCACTTTCATCTTGTGCGCGGTCTGCCACGTGCGGATGATGACTTCGCCTACGCGGCCCATCGCCTGCGAATCCGACGACAGCATGGAAAGCGCGCCGAGATCGTGCAGAATGTCTTCCGCGGCGATGGTCTCGCGGCGAATGCGCGATTCGGCGAACGCAATATCTTCCGCAATCGACGGGTCCAGGTGGTGGCAAACCATCAGCATGTCGAGATGTTCTTCGAGCGTGTTGACGGTGTAGGGCCGCGTCGGATTGGTCGACGAAGGCAGCACGTTCGCTTCGCCGCATACCTTGATGATGTCGGGCGCGTGGCCGCCGCCTGCGCCTTCCGTGTGATACGTATGAATCGTGCGGCCTTTGAACGCCGCCACGGTCGCTTCGACGAAACCCGCTTCGTTCAGCGTGTCCGTGTGAATGGCGACCTGCGTGTCGGTGTCGTCGGCGACGGACAGGCAGTTGTCGATTGCGGCCGGCGTCGTGCCCCAGTCTTCGTGCAGCTTCAGGCCGATCGCGCCCGCCGCGATCTGTTCGAGCGCGGGCTCCGGCTGGCTCACGTTGCCTTTGCCGAGGAAGCCGAGGTTCATCGGATAGCCGTCCGCTGCCTGCAGCATGCGTTCGAGATGCCACGGGCCCGGCGTGCAGGTGGTCGCATTGGTGCCCGTTGCCGGACCCGTGCCGCCGCCGAGCATCGTCGTCACGCCGCTGGCGAGCGCTTCTTCGATCTGCTGCGGACTGATGAAGTGAATATGCGTGTCGATGCCGCCCGCCGTCACGATCAGCCCTTCACCGGCGATCACCTCCGTGGATGCGCCGATCGCGATCGTCACGTTCGGCTGAATGTCGGGATTGCCCGCCTTGCCGATAGCCGCGATGCGGCCGTTCTTGATGCCGATGTCGGCCTTCACAATGCCCCAATGGTCGAGAATCACCGCGTTGGTCACAACGGTATCGACGACGTCGGCATGCACGCGCTGCGACTGGCCCATGCCGTCGCGAATCACCTTGCCGCCGCCGAACTTCACTTCTTCGCCGTACGTGGTGAAGTCGCGCTCCACTTCGATCAGCAACTCGGTGTCGGCGAGACGCACGCGGTCGCCGGTGGTGGGGCCGAACATTTCCGCGTATGCGCGGCGGCCAATGCGTAAGGTCATGATGTCAGTCCGGAATTGAGCAGGGCGGTGCAAGCGGATGAGCGCGCGCGGCGCGTCACAGCTTGCCCATCACCTTGCCGTTGAAGCCATAGACGATGCGCTCACCCGCCAGTTCGACGAGTTCGACGGTGCGCTCCTGGCCGGGCTCGAAACGCACGGCGGTGCCCGCGGCGATGTTCAGCCGGAAGCCGCGTGCGGCTTCGCGGTCGAAAGCGAGTGCGTCGTTCACTTCATAGAAGTGGTAATGCGAGCCGATCTGCACCGGCCGGTCGCCGGTATTCGACACGAGCACCGTGACGGTGGCGCGGCCCGCGTTGAGTTCGTGTTCGCCGTCGTCGGTGATGAGTTCGCCGGGAATCATGGGCGTGCCTTAATAGGTTTAGCGGGATTCAGCGGATCAGGGAATCGGATGATGAACCGTGACGAGCTTCGTGCCGTCGGGAAACGTGGCTTCGACCTGGATGTCGGGGATCATCTCTGGCACGCCTTCCATGACGTCGTCGCGAGTGAGCAGCGTCGTGCCGTAGTGCATGACCTCGGCGACGGTCTTGCCGTCGCGCGCCGCTTCCATCAGCGCGGCGGTGATGAACGCGACCGCTTCCGGATAATTCAGTTTGAGGCCGCGTGCGCGGCGCCGTTCGGCAAGCAGCGCGGCGGTGAAGATCAGCAGCTTGTCCTTCTCGCGAGGTGTCAGCTTCATCGAATGAGTGCGGTGGGTTGCGCCCGATCCGAAGGAATCGGGCTGCGACAATGATATGCGTTGCGGGTCGCCGATGCGACCCATGCAATGCCGGACAAAAAAGTGACGCTATCAAGCCCGGCTAACGACGCGCTTACAGATCCGCGGGCAGCGCTGCGCCGAACCACTTCTTCGACATCGTATTGAGCGTGCCGTCCTGCTTGGCTTGCGCGATGGCGGCGTTCACCTTCTGCTGCAGGCGCGGTTCGTTCCTGTTCATGCCGACAAAACACGGCGAGTTCTTGATGACGAACTTAGGCTCAGGACGGCGCGGCGGATTCTTAGCCAGAATCGCGGCGGCGACGATGTTGCCCGCAGCGATCAACTGAACCTGGCCCGACAGGAATGCGGCGATGGTCGCGTTGTTGTCCTCGAAGCGTTTGATCGTGGCGTTCGGTGCCATTTGCGTGAGACCGAGTTCTTCGAGTGCGCCGCGCGTCGCGCCGACCGTCTTGCCGGTCAGATCGGCGGGGCCGCTGACCTTGATGTCGGCGGGGCCGAACACGCCCTGATAGTACGGCGCGTACGCGTTTGAGAAGTCGATCACTTTCTCGCGGTCGGGCGTCTTGCCGAGCGACGAGATCACCAGATCGACCTTGTTCGTTTGCAGATAGGGAATGCGGTTCGCGCTGTTCACGGGCACCAGTTCGAGCTTCACGTTCATCGACTTCGCGAGCAGCGCGGCGGTGTCGATGTCATAGCCTTGCGGCTTCATGTCGGGGCCGACCGAGCCGAACGGCGGATAGTCTTCCGGCACGGCGACCTTGAGCACGCCTGCCTTGGCGATGTTGTCGAGCGTATCGGCGTGCGCCGCAGGGGCTGTGATTGCGAGGACAGGCGAAACGAGCAGGGCGGCGAGGAGCGTGCGGCGGGCGGAACGAAGCGTTGGTCGGTTCATTTGTAGTAGCTGTGGTGGTGGCGGGCAGGCGGCTGGCGGCGAGGAAGCGGCAGCGTCGGCCGCTAGCAACGCAAGGTGTGTGCCATCGTGGTGCGGCGGGGCTGCTGAGGAGGTTTGCCGGACGATGCACCAGATAGGGGCTCGTGATTGCTTAGAATTGGTGCGGACCTGTCTTACGCGGTGAAAGCGGGTGTGATTGCGGGTGTGGTTGGTTAAGAAGCTGCGGCGCTGCCGCGTGCGACTAAGGCGTGGTGGTTTTGCGCAGGTCGCCTACGTCGTCCAGATTCTCAAAGGCACCGCCTCGACGCCATGCACGACGGGCCGCAACTGCAACCAGCATTGCGTCAACGCGCGCTGCAACGTCTCCATTGATCGCGACACGGCGCGCACGAGCAATACGCCACTGGTCACGCAGGAAGCCGCTGCGCGCACGGAGTCGTCGAAGGGAAGCTGCGCGGTCAGCGCTTCAGCGAGCGCGTCGTCGCAAGCCGCGCCAACGGCCCACAGCGTGCCATACGCAGGAAAGCCTCCAAGCCCCTGAGCCGCGTCGCGCAACGGGTCACCGGCAACGAGGCTCGCCCGCTCCAGCCACAACAGCTCGCCGTGAGCCCGCGCGATACGCGACACCGCCCGCAGGCTTCCATCGGACCACCGCTCGCCGGCCGCTTGCCGCCCGAGCTGCGTCGCATCCCAGCCGATCGCCGTTGCGCCTTCGTCGAGTGTCAGCGAGAAGTCGAGGTCTGCCTTTGCGTGATCGAAAACGATATTGTTCTGCGGCAGCCAGTCGAGCTTCGCACCTTCGCCGACGCGGACAGCGATATGCTGCCGCGCGGAGCGTCCGTTGGATTTGTACCACTTGGTCGCGCCGGGCGTAGTGATGACAGCATGCGCGTGAGCACCCACATTGACTTCTATATCGAGTTGATCGCCGCCCGCGATCCCGCCCGGCGGATGCACGATCACTGCGTGACAAACAGCCTGACCTTCCGGATACAACGGCCGTTGGACACGCAGCGGACCATCGTGCAGCCGATGCTGCAGGACGCTGCGCTCGCCATGCCTGACGAACCCAAGTTCGAGCCGCGCGCGCCAATGCGCATGCGTCTCGGCTTTCGCTTCGGGTTGCACAGTAGCGAGCGTGGCGTGATTTTCGTGAAGCGACATGCGAATGAACGTGCGATCGACGTATTGGGTACAAGAAGGTACAGGAAGAGAAGCCGCAAGGCCAAGGGCATGCGGACCCGGCCCGAGACGCGCCGAGCATAGCACGCTCACCCACGCGAGAGCGTCACACCGCGATCAGCGCACGCACGCCATCCGCATCCATGTTCGCGCCTTCGCCGCCCGCGACGATCTCGCCGCGGCTCATCACCCAATAGCGGTCGGCAATGTCCTTCGCGAAGTCGTAATACTGCTCGACGAGCAGCACGGTCATGCCCATCTCTTCGACCAGTTGACGCAGCGTGCGCCCAATGTCCTGAATGATCGACGGCTGGATGCCTTCCGTGGGTTCGTCGAGGATCAGCAGTTGCGGGTCGCTCATTAGCGCGCGGCCGATCGCGAGCTGCTGTTGCTGACCGCCCGACAGATCGCCGCCGCGACGGCTGCGCATATCCTTGAGCACGGGAAACAACTCATAGATGCGATCGGGAATCTTCTTCGGTGCCTTCTTGCTGGCGGCGCCCACCAGCAGATTTTCTTCGACGGTGAGCCGCGGAAAAATATCGCGTCCTTGCGGCACGTAGGCAAGCCCTTTCTCGACGCGAGAATAGGTGGGCAGCTTCGTGATCGGCGCGCCGCGCCAGGCGATCGAGCCGCTCTTCGTCTGCACGACGCCCATCAGGCAGCGCAGCAACGTCGTCTTGCCCACGCCATTGCGGCCGAGCAGCACGGTGAGTTTGCCATCGGGCACGGTGAGCTTCACATCGCGAAGAATGTGGCTGCCGCCGTAGTACTGGTTCAGGTTTTCTACTTCTAGCATGTCCGTTCGACCCTTTGACTGGCCTGTCCGCTCAGCGGCCAAGATACGACTCGATCACCGTCTCGTCGCGTTTCACTTCGTCAAGCGTGCCGTGCGCGAGCACGCGCCCTTCGGCCATCACCGTGACCTTGCCGGTATCGCCCGATAGAGCTTTCACGAACTCCATGTCGTGTTCGACGACCATCATCGAGCACGTGCCTCGCAGATGGTTGAGCAGGTCTGCCAGCTGCATCGTCTCGTCATCGGTCATGCCCGCGGCAGGTTCGTCGAGTAGCAGCAGCGCCGGTTGCTGCATCAGCAACATGCCGATTTCGAGCCGCTGCTTCTGTCCGTGCGACAGTTCGCCGGCAAGACGCCGCGCCTCGGATTCCAGACCGATCAGCACGAGCGTTTCTTCGATGCGTGCTTGCGCTTCGCGATCGAGCCGCGCGCGCAGCGACGCAAGCCATCCCTTGTCGGTCTTCATTGCGAGTTCGAGGTTTTCCCACACGGGATGCTGCTCGAAAACCGTCGGCTTCTGGAACTTGCGTCCAATGCCGGCACGTGCAATGGACGGCTCGTTCATCCGCGTGAGGTCGATAGACTGGCCGAGAAACACCTTGCCCGAATCGGGCGAGGTCTTGCCGGTGATCACGTCCATCATCGTCGTCTTGCCCGCGCCGTTCGGTCCGATGATGCAGCGCAATTCGCCGGCGTCGATAGAAAGCGTCAGCGCATTCAACGCACGAAAGCCGTCGAAGCTCACGGTCACGTCTTCGAGATACAGGATCGTGCCGTGGGAAACGTCGATCTCGCCGGGAACGACAACGTGCCCCATGCTCGCGACGCCGCTCAACGCGTGTTCAGAAGGATGCTCGGGCAAAGCCAGATCGGGAACCATCGGGTTTTCGTTCATGAGCGGTTCCTCTTGCGCGTCACGAGCTCGACCAGTCCCATGATGCCGTTCGGCAGAAACAGCGGGACCAGCACGAAAATCAGACCGAGGAAGAACAGCCAGTATTCAGGAAAGTTTGCCGTGAAGAAGCTCTTCGCGCCGTTCACTGCGAACGCGCCGACAATCGGCCCAATCAACGTGCCGCGTCCACCGACGGCCACCCAGATGGCCATTTCGATCGAATTGCCAGGCGACATCTCACCCGGATTGATGATGCCGACCTGTGGCACGTACAACGCGCCGGCAATGCCGCACAACACGGCGGACACGGTCCATACGAAGAGTTTGTACGCGAGCGGGCTGTAGCCGAGGAACATCAGGCGCGTTTCGCCGTCGCGCACGGCGGTCACGACGCGGCCCAGCTTCGAGGTGACGATGGCCCGCGCGCCGAGGAACGCGACGATCAGCACCGCAAACGTGATCAGCAGCAGGGCGGTGCGCGTACCGGCATGCGTGATTGGAAAGCCGCCGATGCGCTTGAAATCGGTGAAGCCGTTATTGCCGCCAAAGCCCGTCTCATTGCGATAGAAGAGCAGCATGGCAGCGAACGTCATCGCCTGCGTGATGATCGACAGATAGACGCCCTTCACTCGCGAGCGGAACGTGAAGAAGCCGAACACCCATGCCACCACGGCCGGCACCAGCACCACGAGCAGCAGCGCATAGCCGAGATGCTGCGTGCCTTGCCAATACCACGGCAGTTGATGCCAGTCGAGGAACACCATGAAGTCGGGCAGATCGCTGCCGTACTTGCCGTCGTGGCCGATTGCGCGCATCAGGTACATGCCGATCGCGTAGCCGCCCAGTGCGAAGAAGAGCGCGTGTCCGAGACTCAGAATGCCGCAGTAACCCCACACCAGATCGAGTGCGAGCGCCGCGATCGCGTAGCACATGAACTTGCCGGTGATGGTCGTCGCGTAAGCGGACAGATGCAGCGGACTCGCTTCCGGCACCACCAGCGTAGCGAACGGCACGCCGAGGCCGAACACGACGATCAGCGCGATCAGCGCAAGCCATGCACGGCGCGACAGCAGCGCGGGACGCGGCGGCAAGCCGAGGGCAAAGCCCGACTGCGCGACGCGGCCGGCTAAGTTGCCGCCCGGGTTGCCATCCGCTGTACCGACATGACCGGACGCGGCCGAAGAAGAAGTTGCAGATGTCATCTCATGCCTCCGCGCTACGGCCCTTGAGGGCGAACATGCCCTGCGGACGCTTCTGGATGAACAGCACGATCAGCACGAGCACCGCGATCTTCGCGAGCACGGCGCCCCAGAACGGCTCGATCGCCTTGCTCACGAGTCCGAGCCCGAAGCCGCCGATCACCGTGCCCGCCAGTTGACCCACGCCACCGAGCACGACCGCCATGAACGAATCGATGATGTAGCTTTGCCCGAGGTCGGGCCCGACATTGCCGATCTGCGATAACGCGCAGCCGCCGAGTCCCGCAATGCCCGCGCCGAACGCGAACGCATACGAGTCGACCCGTGCGGTCTTCACGCCGACGCATGCAGCCATGCGGCGGTTCTGCGTGACGGCGCGCACGAAGAGTCCGAGGCGGGTCTTCGTCAACACGGCCCATGCAATGCCGACGACGATCAGCGAAAACGCGAGAATCGCGAGCCGGTTGTACGGCAGGATCAGGTTCGCCATGACGGTCACGCCGCCGCTCATCCACGAAGGATTGACGACCTGCACGTTCTGCGCGCCGAACAGCATCCGCGTCGCCTGAATCAGGATCAGGCTGATGCCGAAGGTGGTCAGCAGCGTTTCGAGCGGACGGCCATACAGATGCTTGAGCACGAGCCGCTCGATCACGATGCCGACGAGTGCCGCCGCAACGAACGACGCGGGCACCGCGACGAGCGGATACCAGTCGAAGCCGCCCGGTGCGAAGCGCTGAAAGAGGTTCTGCACGACATACGTGGCGTAGGCGCCGATCATGAGGAATTCGCCGTGCGCCATGTTGATGACGCCGATCAGGCCATACGTGATGGCGAGTCCGAGTGCAGCGAGCAGCAGCACGCTGCCGAGCGACAGACCCGCGAACAGCGTGCCGGCGATTTCGCCGCGGCGCTGGATTGCGTCGAGTTCGTCGATACCGCTTTGCGCCGCGGCCCGCACGCGAGCGTCGGCTTCCGCGAATGTGCCGTCGGGCTTTTTCGCGACGAGCGGTCGCAGCAGTTCGTTCATGTCGAGGTCGTGCCGCGCGGCGACGAGCTTCACCGCTTCGAGACGTTTAGCCGCGTCGGCGTCATGCAGCGCGGTCATTGCCCACAGCGTGTCGAGGCGCTTCTTCAGTGCCGGGTCGGTTTCTTTTGCGCGGGCCGTGTCGACGAGCGGCTTGATCGACGAGTCAGGGTTTTTCAGCAGCGCGTTGATGGCTTGCTCGCGCGTCGCTTTATCGGGCGAGTCGAGCTGTAAGCCCGAGAGCGCGCCCGCCACTTTCGAGCGCAGCAGATTATTCAACGTGACGGGTTGTGCGTCGCTTGCGGCGACGGTCTTGCCGGTGACGGCATCGCGCGTCGCGTCGCCGTCCTGCAGCAGCACGGCGCCTGAGTCGGTGGCGAGCACGCCGTCTTCGGACAACGCCTTCAGCACCGCGACCGACTCCTTGTCGTGATTGGCGATGAGTTTGTCGATGGCTGCGGACTTCGCGTCGAAGTCGTCGGCGGCGAGCGGCGCGACATCGGCCGCGGTCAACGCAAACGCGGCATGCGGCGTCAGCGAGCCCAACGCAACCAACGTGAGCAACGCAAGAGCGGTGCTGTTGACGCTGCGTCGCGCGAACCGCTGTGCAAAAGTGAGGAATGAAAACGCCATGATGGCCTTTGAAGAATGACCGGCGACGCGCTTTGCAAAGCTCGCATCGCGCCGGTTGAATGCGGGCCGGTGTTGTGCCGCACGCTGCACGGCTACGTTCAGCCGCCGAATCGCATGGGGCAGTGTCGAGCGGAACGGGTCGCAAGCATGACGGCCGTGATCGCTCGCCAGGCGCGCGTGAGTTTCGATTGCGATTGCTGCGCATGCCGGATTCGCGGCGAACTCGTTGCGCGTGCCGGAACACGGTAACGGTCGCCGGGAGTTCACCTGGAATTCGCCCGAGTTCGCCCGAGTTCGCCTCGACACATGACGGCGGCCACTCGAGCCGCCGTCATACGCGATGCCGTTAAGCGACCCGCGAGCGCTTCAGAAACGCCGGGATCGAGCTGACCACATCCGGCTTGCCTGCATTGCCTGCGATGAACGGGCTCCACGGCTGCGCGCGAACCGCGGTCTTGGTGCGCCACACCACGTTGAACTGACCGTCTGCGCGCACTTCGCCGATCATCACCGGCTTGTGCAGATGGTGGTTGCCGTCCATTTCGAGCGTGAAGCCCGACGGCGCTGCGAACTGCTGGCCGATCATCGCCACGCGCACCTTGTCGACTTCGGTGCTCTTCGCCTTCTCGACAGCCTGCTTCCACATGTGGATGCCGACGAAAGTCGCTTCCATCGGGTCGTTCGTCACGCGCTTGGTGCCGCCAGGCAGATTGTTCTCCTTGACCCACGCGGCCCATTGTTTCTTGAATTTCTCGTTGGCCGGGTTGCGCACGGACATGAAGTAGTTCCATGCCGCGAGGTTGCCCACCAGCGGCTTCGTGTCGATGCCGCGCAGTTCTTCCTCGCCGACCGAGAACGCTACGACCGGCACATCGGAAGCCTTCAGCCCCTGGTTGCCGAGTTCCTTATAGAACGGCACGTTGGAGTCGCCGTTCACCGTCGAGATCACGGCCGTCTTGCCGCCTTGCGAGAAGGTCTTGATGTTCGCGACGATGGTCTGGTAGTCGCTGTGGCCGAACGGCGTATAGACCTCCTGGATGTCGGCCTCCTGCACGCCCTTCGACTTCAGGAACGCGCGCAGGATCTTGTTGGTCGTGCGCGGATACACGTAGTCGGTGCCGAGCAGGAAGAAGCGCTTTGCGCCGCCGCCTTCCGCGCTCATCAGATATTCGGTTGCAGGGATCGCCTGCTGGTTCGGCGCGGCGCCCGTGTAAAACACGTTGCGCGACATCTCTTCGCCTTCGTACTGGACCGGGTAGAAGAGCAGCCCGTTGAGTTCCTCGAACACCGGCAGCACCGACTTGCGCGACACCGACGTCCAGCAGCCGAACACCACCGCGCACTTTTCCTGCGTGATCAATTGACGCGCTTTTTCGGCGAAGAGCGGCCAGTTGGAAGCGGGGTCGACCACCACCGGCTGAAGCTGACGGCCCATCACGCCGCCGTTCTTGTTGATGTCAGCGATCGTCATCAGCGCGGTGTCTTTCAGCGATGTCTCGGAGATCGCCATCGTGCCGGACAGGGAATGCAGGATGCCCACCTTGATCGGGCCGCTCGCGGACTGTGCGTGCGCGAACGGCGCGCGACCTGCAAGCGCGAGCGCGCCGGACATGGAGCCGAACTTCAACAGACTGCGACGTTTCATGTGTATCCCCTTGCCATTGATGATGAATGTTTATGGGCGTCGATTTCAGCCACGGGGCTTGCCCCGCATGACTTGCCGCTCGTGTACTGCAAGGCACATGCCATGTGAGGAATGCGGGGCGCTCTGCGGCTTCGCGCGCTGCGGCGCGCCTCCACGCGAGCGGGCTTATGCTGCTTGGCGTACGAATCTGGTGCACATGGCTTCGACGCGCCTCGTTCAGGTGCGCGCCGCGCCGCGACGAAGCGTGACGATCGGCCAGCGGGCTTTGGCGGTGCACATGCGCCGCTGCTTTGTGCATGCGCTGTGTTGTGCCTACACTGAAAGACCGCTTACTGGCCTTTGCATGGGACGGGACTAAGCGCTGAAGCGCTAATTCCCGTCGACAGTTCTGCATGGAGATATGAGATGACTGAATCCGCCGGCGCCAATCAACCCGATATGTCCGCGTTCTGGATGCCCTTCACCGCCAATCGCCAGTTCAAGAGCGCGCCGCGTCTGCTCGCGAGCGCGAAGGGCATGTACTACACCTCGCATGATGGGCGGCGCATTCTCGACGGCACCGCGGGCCTGTGGTGCGTGAACGCAGGGCACTGCCGCGATGAAATCGTGGCCGCCGTGCAGGCTCAGGCTGCTGAGATGGATTTCGCGCCCACGTTCCAGATGGGCCACCCGAAAGCATTCGAGGCCGCGACGAAAATCGCGCGACACACGCCGGGCGATCTGAAGCACATCTTCTTCGTGAACTCAGGCTCGGAAGCAGTCGACACCGCGCTGAAGATCGCGCTTGCCTATTACCGCTCGCGTGGCGAGGGACAACGCACCCGCTTCATCGGACGCGAGCGCGGCTATCACGGCGTCGGCTTCGGCGGTATTTCCGTGGGCGGGATTGCGCCCAATCGCAAGGCGTTTTCAGGCGCGCTGCTGCCGTCGATCGATCATTTGCCGCATACGCTGAACATCAAAGAGGCCGCTTATTCGAAGGGCCAACCGGCGTGGGGCGCGCATCTCGCCGACGAACTCGAGCGGATCGTCGCGCTGCACGATGCGTCGACGGTTGCGGCGGTGATCGTCGAGCCGGTGGCCGGATCGACAGGCGTGCTGATTCCGCCGCAAGGTTATCTTCAACGGTTGCGCGAGATCTGCGACAAGCACGGCATTCTGCTGATCTTCGACGAAGTCATCACCGGTTGGGGCCGCCTCGGCGCGCCGTTCGCCGCGCAGTACTTCGGCGTCACGCCCGACCTGCTGACGATGGCGAAGGGCACCAACAACGCGGCCGCTCCGATGGGCGCGGTGGCCGCAAGCGGCCAGATTCACGACTCGATCGTGAACGGCGCGCCAGGCGGCATCGAGCTCTTTCATGGCTATACGTACTCGGGACATCCGATTGCGGCTGCGGCGGCATGCGCGACGATCGATCTCTACGAGCGCGAGCAGTTGTTCGATCGGGCCGCGCGTATGGCCCCGCTTTTCGAACGCGCGATTCATAAGCTGCGTGGTGAACGGCATGTTATCGACGTTCGCAATCTCGGGCTGGTGGGCGGCGTCGAGCTTGCGTCGCGCGACGGCGCGCCTGGCACACGCGCTTACGACGTGTTCGTGCGATGTTTCCAGAAGGGCGTATTGACACGCTATACCGGCGACATTCTCGCGTTCTCGCCGCCGCTCATTATCGAAGAGGCTCAGATCGACGAGATCTTTACGACGGTGGCCGAGGTGTTGAGGGAGACGGATTGAAGCTTCGGGCGATGGCTTTATGCGCTGACTTTAGGAGTTTGCCGTAGGGGTTGCATCAGGTCTTTGCATCAGGCGTTTGAATGAGGCCAGCGCGTGCCGCGCCGGCCTCATTCATTGCGCGTGTTTTGCACCAGTACGCTAGAACGCGACGAACGGTCCGCTCTGGTTACCCACCTTCGCGTTCCCCATTACTGTGTAGACGTCCCGGCCATAGAAAAACGGCAGCCCCCACAGGAACATGCTGTTTTTCCCGCTGTACGCGAAGTTCACGCCGACGTTGCTGAGAGCGTAGTAGCCGGACAACCGCAGGTTGCTCGTATCGGCAATGGAGAACGGCATACGAGCGGCTTGCCTGTGCCGTTGGTGGCCTCCATTGTTGCGCTCATATTCAGCGGTGAGGCAGGCGTGTACCAGCCGTCCACGCTCGTCGCGATGGTGTCGTCGGGGAAGGCATACGCATTAGTGCCGCTGTCGATCACGCTGCGGGTAAAGACTTTGCCGCGATACTGCGTCGTGAAAGCGCCGTATTTGTCGATGGCGAGCACGGTCGCGCTCGGCGGCAAGGCGTTGTTCTGCTGCGTACCGATGCCGAATACCAGTTGCCCCGTGACGCTCGTCTGGCCGCCGGCCGGCACAGCGGGCAGGCGGATGATCGTGCCGTTGTTGTCCGTGGCGAATGCGGCCACGGGGTTCTTCACTTCCTTGCCGGCTAGCATGCGTGTGCTAACGCACGAGTTCTGCGACGGGCAGTAGTAGTAATTGCCAGGAATCGCGGTAGTGACCGCGTCGGCCGAGTCTGTAGCGAAACTGTCGACGCCGAGAATACCGTTAATGCCGGCGAAGGCGCCGCTGCCCAGGTCAGTACCGTAGTTCGTGCAGTCGTCGGGGGCGGCGAATGCGTTGTCCGCGTACACCTGGATTGGAAGGTTGCTCGCTGTCTTGCTGCCGATCGTAATGTCGGCGCGTTTGACCGAGCCCCACGTATAGCCGGAGGCGAACGGCATGCATTCGACGATGGGGGCGGAGCCGCTTATGTCGTCGACTGCGCCGACTTGCGTGAGCAGCAGCGGGGCCAGTGTGGGAATGGCGCGCGCCGCAATCCGCACGCCGGTAGAGCCGGTGTCGACCAGCATGTTGTCGACGGTCACGCATTGCGGCGCGTTCTGGGTGCCCGGCACGCATAGCCTGATCGAGGCCTTGAGCAGGTTGACGCCGCCCATCGTATTGTCGACGCGGATCGTGACCGTGCTGTCGCCTGTAGCGGGCGGCGACGAGTTCCCCCGAACCGCCGGAGGCGCCGGACCCGTGCGGTGTCCATTGCGGTGTGGCGTTCCAGCTGGCCGAATTGTCGCCCTGAGTCGCCGAGCCGCCGCCCCCGCCGCCGCAAGCGGCAAGCGCCAGAACGCCGATGACCGCCGCGAGCGACAGCGCCTTTTTCAATGTATTCATGTGTTTTCCCGGGAAGCGCATGGCTGTTATTCGAGATCGCCCGGACGCACGCCCGCGGGCATCAGACGCGGCACCCAGGCCATGCCGAAGAAGCGCCCGAGGCGGCCTGCGGATTCGATGCGGAAGTCGTCGTTGCCTTCGATCAGAGGACCGGAGCCGCGCACGCCGCTTTGTCCGGATGCAACGTAGTTCGCGAAGTAGCTGCCGAGCAGCGCGCGCATGTTCGGGCGCACCGGGCCGTCCCAGGTCACGGCGAACACGACGTTGGCGCTCAACACGTATTCGCGGATCGTGACGCCGTTCGCGTCGATCGACTGACGCACCGAGTAGGGCGCCGCGCTAACGAGCCCGCCGGCCGGCTGGCTGCTTGCGGACGGCGGAGCGGACGCCGGAGCGGACTGCGGCGTGGCGGCGCGCAGCATGAGCGGCATGGACGCTCCCGTGACCGGCGGGCCGCCCAGCGCGGCGTACGACGACAACGGCAACACGGTTGCGGCCAGCATCGCTATCTTCATGAGTCTCATCACACGGCTCCCGAAATGGACCGAGCATGGTGCCTGTCTGGTATTCGGGAAACCCTGCGAAATTTCTCAATCGGGTGGACGAAGCGGCGCAATTAATTGCGATGAGAGTAAGCGTGCCAAGAGGCGATTGATGGCAGCGGCGCAACGATCAGTTCTTTTCATCGCGCTTCCATAACGCGGCGCGTGTCAGTATTCTCCTTTCAGCGCGTTGTCAGATTCGCTCTGCAGTTTGTTGCCACCATGGTGGCTTTCGTAACACTCGCGCCGGATCATCCAGTCGGCTATTGCTCAAAACGTGAAACAGGAGAAACGACCATGCCGTACGTGACAACGAAAGACAATGTCGAAATTTTCTACAAAGACTGGGGTCCGAAGGACGCGCAGCCGATCGTGTTCCATCACGGCTGGCCGTTGTCTTCCGACGACTGGGATACGCAGATGCTGTTCTTCGTTCAGAAGGGCTTCCGCGTGATCGCTCACGACCGGCGCGGCCACGGCCGCTCGTCGCAAGTCTCCGACGGACACGACATGGACCACTACGCCGCCGACGCGTTCGCGGTGGTCGAAGCGCTCGATCTGCGCAACGCCGTGCATATCGGCCATTCGACTGGCGGCGGCGAGGTGGCTCGTTATGTGGCGAAGCACGGCGAACCGGCTGGCCGCGTCGCGAAGGCGGTGCTGGTGAGCGCCGTGCCGCCGCTGATGCTCAAGACCGAAGCAAACCCGGAAGGTCTGCCGCTTGAAGTCTTCGACGGCTTTCGCAAGGCGCTTGCCGACAACCGCGCGCAGTTCTTCGTCGACGTTCCGGCGGGACCGTTCTACGGCTTCAATCGTCCGGGCGCGACGGTCCATCAAGGCGTGATCCAGAACTGGTGGCGTCAGGGCATGATGGGCAGCGCCAAGGCGCACTACGAAGGCATCAAGGCCTTCTCGGAAACGGACCAGACCGAAGACCTTCGCTCGATCAGCGTGCCGACTCTCGTGCTGCACGGCGAAGACGACCAGATCGTGCCGTTTGCCGATGCGGCGCTGAAGTCGATCAAGCTGTTGAAGAACGGAACATTGAAGACGTATCCGGGCTTCCCACACGGCATGTTGACGTTGAACGCAGATGTGCTCAACGCTGATCTGCTGGCGTTCATTCAGGGGTAAATGCAAGGCAGCGAGTCCGCGTAGAGCGGACTCGCTGCCGATGTAGCGAAGGCGGGGAGCCTTGCCGCCTTGGTTACGAATCGAGATGAACCTGAACGCCGGTTGATGAGTAGACCGGCGTGGCTTTGAAGCCGTCAACGGAAACAGCGGAGAACTTCACGTTCGAACCATTGCCGCTGATCACAGTGATCGTATCGCCCGCCTTGGGTTTGAAGCCATCGACGAACTTCACATGCAGCGTTCCGCCGAGAACCGTGGTCTGAGCGCCGACCTTCATCGAGCCTTGTCCGTTGGCGCCGAGATTGAGCTCCAGCGTCGTATTCGCAAGCTGCGTGAATTTGCCGACGACCGAAACCACACCGGGCGCATTGACGACCAGCGAGCCCGCACCTAGATACACGTCACCTGTTCCAAGCGCGGACGCAGAGTCGGCTTCGAGCGTGCCGCCTGCAATCTGCGAGCCACCCGAGTACGTGTTGGCCCCGGCTAGCCTCAGCGTGCCGGTTCCCTGCAAGGTAAGCTTGCCCGCGCCCGAGATCGGGTTGCGCCAGGTGTCGAGCGCGTTGAAGCCGCCTTGTGTCGCGTCCATCGAGACGATCACATTGCCGTTGAACGCGCCGTAGCCGTCCGCGGCTGCGAACATGTTCAGGCGGCCCCATCCCTCGGCATCGTCCATGACGGGATACCCCGACGGAAGTTCTGTCGTCTTCAGCACGACCCGGCGTTGATCCGCGCTGAGGTACGGAAAGCGGGTTTCCAGCAGCAGTTCCGCACCCTTCGGAACCACCGGCGCTGCGTCGGTCGCTTCGATTTGCGCGAAGCCGAATGTCATCCGGCGCAAGTAGTCCGACCGGTTGGCCGTGTAGTCGGCGAAACGGTCCGTCGCGGTCGTGCCCGAATGCGCGAACGCGTTGAACGTGTTGTTCGTCGTGCTGGTTTGCGTCATCAAAGCGCTTTGGGCCTGCGCGTAGGCGGCGGCCTTCAAAGACGCGTTGGCCGGGTTATACAGATTGGCAGCCACAACCGCCAGGCCCTGCATACGTCCACCTGTCACGTCGAGCGGCGAATGCATGCCTGCGACGATACGGTTTTCGCCGAGTTCCATCGCACGACTCATCATTTCCTGGAAGCGCTGCGGGACCACGTAAGCCATGGCCATCGAGTCGCGCATTGCCTCCGCCGTATGGCCGCTGATGAAGCCGCCATCGGTGGCGGGCGTCGTGCTTTCGGCCGGCACGAGTGTCGGCACGACCACCACCGAACTGCTCCAGCGGTACGGCCTCGCGTATTTGTAGAAGCGCTTCGCCGGTTCCGTCGAACCGTTCGTGCTCATTGCGTTGACAAAGTCCACTACGGTGCCGAACGCGGCATTGGCCGGACGGCCAACGCCCGTGTTGTTGCCTGCGTCGTTGTACAGCGTGGTGGTCGCATTCGCGGGAATCGAGGTGATAGTGGTGGTCTGCTGCGTGAGGCCGAGCCATGCGCCGGTCAACGGTCCCATACCGTCTGTCACGCTGTATCCCTTGTTGCGGCGGTCGTCGAAATACGCTGCGTCCGCTTGCGCCTGGGTGCGCGAGACCGTCTCGTTGACGACGAACTGCGTGTTCTGATTCAACACGGCCGCATTGAGGACCGTGCCGCACGCTGTGCCTGAGTTGATGAGACCCGAGCATGTGGAGGCAACCACGGCGGGGAAACCGTCGACTGCAGGCGCGGACGCTCCGGCGTCGACAATCATCGTCGACGGCTGCCACAGGTCGAGGAAGCGCGCGACCACACGTACGCCGGCATTCGTATCGAGGGTCGCGAAGTGCGCGTCGTTTCTTTGATTGGATGCGGCATTGTCGACGAATGCCGGCACGGGAGGAATGGAGGCACTGTCCACAAATCCAGGATCCGCCGGCGGGGCGGGCGCGACGGCCGCACTGCTCTGGAGGTCGTCACTGCTGCCGCACGCGCCCAGCGCGAGCAGGGTGCATAAAGCAACGAAAGCCGATAACGGGCGGCGTGCGGGTGGTTGGAACAACATAGGCTTCCTGATGTCGGTTGTGAGAGATCGAATGGGAACGGATCTTGAGTAACTCAAGTTAAGCCCCGATGACATTCAGAAAGATGGGAGAGGGTTCAAAGCGGCCGCACGCGACGACAAGTGCGAGAGTGAGGCCGCCCAGTTGGGTCCCGTTCTGCAGGAAGATGCGTGGATAGTCGTCGCGAAAGCGCGAGCGATTTATATGCTGGGTGAACGGTACAGTCCGGGAATCAGTCCGCGGATCAGCCCGGCTTTGAACTGCAGCAGCGGCTACTGCGTTGTGGCCGTACCGGGCAAACCCCGCCGCCCGAGCTTGCCCGCCGCGCCCTTCGCCGCGGCGCCCGGATGCGGCACTGTGGGCGCTTGTGGCAGCGCGGTCAATGCGCCATCGTCGACGGGAGATAGCAGCGAGCTCAGCTGCAAGACGTCCTGATCGGTGAGGTTCGCAGTGGCGGCCTTCAGCTTGAGACTATTGATCAGCGTGTCGTAACGCGCCTTTGCCAGGTCGCGCCGCGCGGAGAAGAGTTGGTCTTGCGCGTTCAGCACGTCGATGTTGATACGCACGCCGACCTGATAGCCAAGCAGATTCGATTCGAGCGACGTGCGCGCGGAGCGCTCGGCAGTCTGCAGCGCACGCACTTGCGCGAGCCCGCTGACCACGCCGAGAAACGCCTGGCGCGCGGAGAGCGCCGCGTTGCGCCGGGCAGTGTCGAGATCGGCGGCAGCCTGGTCTTCGAGTGCGAGCGTCTGGCGAACGCGGCTTTGCGTGGCGCCGCCTGCGAAAAGCGGAATCGTGACCTGCACGCCGATCGTGCTGTTCGTGTACGAGGAGCCCAGGTTGCCGAGTTCAGCTGCCAGCGCAGGCGTGCCGGGCGAAGGCGTATTCGCGCCGCTGCCGAAGCCGCCGCCGAAATTCCCGCCGAAGTTGCCGGCTCCCGCCGCGCCCAGGCTGCTATGCGAGCGGCTCGCAACCAGATCGACAGTCGGCAGATGGCCGGCTTTCGCCTTCGACGTTTCACGCTGCGCGTTATCGAGCGCGATCTGTCTGAGTACGACCTGATAGTTCGCGTCGCTCGCCGCATCGACCCATTGGTTGATGTCCGCGGGCACGGGCGGCGGCAGCGGAGCCCCGGCCGCGAGACCGTCGATATGCTCGACCGGATGCCCGACGATCTGCTGCAACGCCGCCAGCTTGACGGCGAGATCGTTCTGCGCGGCGATTTCCTGCGAGACTGCCTGATCGTATTTGGCCTGCGCTTCGTTCGTGTCGGTGATCGTCGTGTTGCCCACTTCGAATGAACGCTTTGCCGATTCGAGTTGTTGCGCGATCGACGCCTTCTGCGACCGCGCGATGGCAACGCTGTCTTGCGCGGCGAGCGCGTCGAAGTACGCCTCGCCAAGGCGCACGATCAGATCCTGGCGCGCCTGCGCGAACGAGGCCTGCGCGGACGCGACCGCGAGTTTGCCTTGCGCATAGCCGTACCAGCTGTCCACATGAATGAGTGGCTGCGTAAGCGAGACCACATAGCCGTAGGTGTTGCCATACGACGCCGGAAAGCCGCCGCCGAAGTCGGTGCTCTGACGGCTGCCATTGAGCGACGCCGAGACTTGCGGCAGCAGCTTCGCGCGTGCGAGCGGCAGTTCCTCGCTATTGGCGGCGAGCGCGGCGCGCGCGCTTTGCAGAGGCGCGTCGTTGGAGAGCGCTTCGTCGTAGAGTTGGGAGAGATCGACTGCTTGCGCGAGCGGCGCGTGCAACACGCAGGCAAGCGCGCAAGCAAGCGCCAGAGCAGACGCCAGGAGCGGCGCGTGCTGACGCTTCATTGCCCGTGGGCTCAGTAAGTGGGAACTGACGGGTCGACCTGGCGCGACCATGCGTCGATCCCGCCTTGCAAATTGAAGACGTTCGCGTGGCCGCGCGATTCGAGGAACATCGCGACCTGCGCGCTGCGTGCGCCGTGGTGGCAGATGCAGACGATCTGCGCGTCGTCGTCGAGTTCTTCGCTGCGCGCGGGAATTTCACGCATGGGAATCGACACGATGCCGGCCATCGCCGCCGTCTGGATTTCCCACGGCTCGCGCACGTCGAGCAGCACGGGTGCGGGGCGCGATGTGTCGGCGAGCCATTCGGCAAGTGCGGGAGCGGTCAGGTTTTGCATCAGCGAGACTTCCGTTCAGAGGACGGCGGCGCGCCGGCCGTCCGTGAAAAACACGCGAATCAGAACTTGAAGCGCGGCGGCTGCACGGCGTTGACGAGCGGTTCGACGTAGGTTTCGAACACGTCGGCAACGCGGTACTGCTTTTCGTCGATACGCGTGATGATCTGCGCCTTCATGACCGGCGCGGTGCCGACAAACGCTGCCAGACGGCCGCCGATCTTCAGGTGTTCGAGAATTTCCTGCGGCAGCACGGGCAGTCCGCCCGACACGCAGATCACGTCGTACGGAGCAGCGGCGGCCCAGCCGCGCGCGGCGTCGCCGGTCGCGACCTCGGCATTCAGCACGCCATTCGCGATCAGGTTGTTCTTTGCAAGTTCCGCGAGTTCCGGTTCGATATCGACTGTCAGCACGTGTTGCGCGCGGTGCGCGAGCAGCGCCGCCATGTAACCGGAACCGGCGCCGATTTCGAGCACGCTCTCATGTTTCTTCACCGCCAGTTCCTGCAGCGTGCGCGCTTCGACGCGCGGCGCCAGCATATGCTGACCGGCCGGCAGGGGCACTTCGAAGTCGGCGAAAGCCAGATCGCGGTATGCGGCGGGGACGAAGTTTTCACGCTTGACGATCGACAGCAGATTCAGCACGTCCTGGTCGAGCACTTCCCAGGGGCGGATCTGCTGTTCGATCATGTTGAAACGCGCTTGCTCGATGTTCATGGTGGGTTTGGCGGTTCTGGTTTGGCGAGTTTTGCGATTTTCCCACTGCGCGGCGGCTTCGGCGGAGAGCCCGCTGATGTCAGCACTAACACTCGATGCGCAAGCCGCGGCAGGGTAACTGCGGGATTGTACCAAATGGTGCCGGCAGTCCGGGCCGAGGCGGGCATCGCGCCGAGCGGGCTTTCGCAGGCGCCGCTCCGGTTCGCGCATTCGTCACGGGGTCCGTGTGTTCGTCGCCGCGCGCTTTTCGCCGATGCCCCCGTGTAAATCCCTAGCAATCCGGCCTTGCACTTCCACACTCGTTCGCTAAAAAATGTAATCGATTACATTTTCGGAAACCGCTGCCTTGTCCAGATCGACATCAAAAGCGAAGCCCGCAGCGGTGTCCGCGACCGGCAACGAGTCGCGGCCGCAACCGCTTTCGCGGGCGTCGCGTTCGGCGGAAGGGCTCTCTATCGCGGGCGTGGCGAGGCAGGCGGGCGTGTCGGTGGCGACTGTGTCACGAGTGCTGAATGCCCACGAGAACGTGCGCCCCGCGACTCGCGACAAGGTGCTCGCCGCCGTCGACGCGAGCGGCTACCGCGTCAACGAACTCGCGCGCAATCTGCGCACCGCCGAAAGCCGCCTGTTGCTCACCATGGTCCCCGACTTCGGCAATCCGTTCTACGCCGAGATCGTCCGCGGCATCGACAGCGTTGCGCGCCAGCACGGTTACTTCATGCTGCTCTGCGACACGGGCGCGGACGCCGGCCGCGAGCGCGGCTACTTCGACCTGCTGCGCCGCCGCCGCGCCGACGGCGCGATCTGTCTCGACCCGGCGACGATCCAGCAGGCACAAAGCGATGCATCCGGCGCGCTGCCGTGGGTCGCCTGCTGCGAGTTCGATCCGGCGGTGGGCGTGCCGTATGTGGGCATCGACAACTACCGGGCCGCAGGCGACGCCGTGCGGCACCTTCTGTCTCGCGGGCATCGGCGCATCGGCCTCATCAATTCCGACATCGACTATCTGTACGCGCGGCAGCGTCAGCAAGGCTATCTGGATGCGCTGACCGACGCCGGCATCACGCCGCTCGATGGCTGGCGCATGAACCTGAACAGCCTCGACTACGAGGCGGGCGCGTCGGCGGCGGCAACGCTGATGCTGCCGCCCGACGCACCTACTGCGATCTTCGCCGTGTCCGACACGCTCGCGACGGGCGTGCTTCACGGCTTGCGAAGCGTCGGCAAGCGCGTACCCGACGATGTCGCCGTGGTCGGATTCGACGACATCTCTATCGCGGCGCAAATCGATCCGCCGCTCACCACGATCGCGCAGCCCATGCGCGAACTGGGCGAAACCGCCGCGCGCCTTCTGCTGCAGCGGCTCGCCAATCCGCTCGCCAACGTGCCGGGCGTGCTGCTGCCGCACCGGCTCGTGATTCGCGGGAGCACGTGACTCATGAGCCTCGCTATCCGCTTCGACGACATCCGCAAAGACTTCGGCCCGGTTCGCGTGCTGCATGGCGTGAGCTTCGATCTCGCGCCGGGGCGCATCTACGGTTTGCTCGGGGAGAACGGCGCCGGCAAGTCCACGCTGATGAAAATCCTCGCCGGCTATGAAACCGCGACCTCGGGCACATTGCTGGTGGACGGTCATGCGCAACACTTTGCCGGTTCGCGCGACGCCGAAGCGCAAGGCATCGTGCTGATTCATCAGGAATTCAATCTGGCCGAGCATCTGACGATCGCGCAAAACATGTATCTCGGCCACGAGAAGCGGCGCGGCTGGTTCGTCGACGATGCAGCGATGCGCGCCGACGCCGCGCGTTACCTCGCACAGGTCGGACTGGACAAGGTGCCGGACACGAAGGTGCGCGAACTGATCGTCGCGGAAAAGCAGATGGTGGAAATCGCCAAAGCGCTGTCGCGCCGCGCCCGCCTGCTCATCATGGACGAGCCGACGGCAACGCTCACGCCGTCCGAAACCGAGCGTCTCTTCACGCTGATGGCAAAGTTGAAGGCCGATGGCGTGACCATCGTCTACATCTCGCACAAGCTCGATGAAGTCGAGCGCATTACCGACGAAGTCATCGTGATGCGCGACGGCCGCTTCGTCGCGCGCAATGAAACCGCGGCGCTCGCGCGGCAGCAGATGGCCAACCTGATGGTCGGCCGCGACGTGTCCGACATGTTCCCCGAGAAGATCACGGTATCCGCCGCCGCGCCGGTCGCGCTGAAAGTGCAAGGGCTCGCCGTGCCGGAATGGGTCGACGATCTGAGCTTCGACGTGCGAGCCGGTGAAGTGCTGGGCTTCGCGGGGCTCGTCGGCGCGGGGCGCACGGAAGCATTCGAAGCGATCATCGGTTTGCGCAAGCGCACGGCTGGACGCATCGAAATCGCGGGGCGTCCCGTCGATCTGAAAAGTCCACGCGAAGCAATGCGCCACGGCCTCACGTATCTCAGCGAAGACCGCAAAGGCAAGGGCCTGCACGTGAACCTGAGCCTGCAGGACAACGTGACGCTCATGACGCTCGAACGTTACGCGCATCCGCTGCTCGACATGAAAGCGGGCCGCGACGCATTGAAAAGCGCGGTGAGCGAATTCGGCATCCGCACGGGCGACCTGTCGAGCCGCGCGCGCATGCTCTCCGGCGGCAACCAGCAGAAGCTCGCGCTCGCGAAGTTTCTACAGCCGGAGCCGGACGTCATCGTGCTCGACGAGCCGACACGCGGCGTCGACGTCGGTGCGAAACGCGACATTTATTTCCTGATTCATCGTCTCGCCGCGCAGGGCCGCGCGGTGATCGTCATTTCATCCGAACTGATCGAGCTGATCGGCTTGTGCCATCGCGTCGCCGTCATGCGCGCGGGACGCCTGCAAGCCACGCTGACGCTCGACCATCTGACCGAAGAGGAGTTGATCGCCCATGCGACCGGCACCCACTGAAGCCGTGCAATCCGGCCGCGCGTTGCGCTTCGCGCATCGACTGTATGCGCTTGGACCGCTCGTCGGTCTGGTCGCGCTGTGTATCGTCGGCACGGCGTTGAATCGCGATTTCGCGACGCTCGACAACATGATGAACGTGCTGACGCGCACGTCGTTCATCGGCATCATCGCGGTGGGCATGACGTTCGTGATCATCTCGGGCGGCATCGATCTGTCGGTCGGCTCGATGGCGGCGCTGATCGCGGGCAGCATGATCTGGCTGATGAACGGGCTTGCGGCGGGCGTCGGCGGCCACACTTTTGCGCCGCTCGTCATCGTGACGCTTGGCATCGCATTCGCGTTCGTGCTGGGCGGACTGTTCGGCTGCGCGCACGGGCTGCTGATCACCAAGGGGCGCATCGAGCCGTTCATCGTCACGCTCGGCACGCTGGGCATTTTTCGCGCGGTGCTGACATGGCTCGCCGATGGCGGCGCGCTGACGCTGGATAATTCGTTATCCGATCTTTATGGTCCCGTTTATTACGCAAGTCTGTTCGGTGTGCCCGTGCCGATCTGGGTATTTCTCGTGACGGCGGCGGGCGGCGCGCTGATTCTGAATCGCACCGCGTTCGGACGTCATGTGCAGGCGATCGGATCGAATGAACAGGTTGCGCGTTATGCGGCCATACGTGTCGATACCGTGAAGATCGTCACGTATGTGCTGCTCGGCATCTGCGTTGGCGTGGCCACCGTGCTGTATGTGCCGCGTCTCGGCTCGGCGACGCCGACCACCGGTTTGCTATGGGAACTCGAAGCGATTGCTTCGGTGGTGGTGGGCGGCACCGCGCTCAAGGGCGGAGAGGGACGCGTGATCGGCACGGTCATCGGCGCAATTCTGCTGTCGGTCATTGCCAATATTCTGAATTTGACCAGCATCATCAGCGTGTATCTGAACGCGGCGGTGCAGGGCGTGGTGATTATCTTCGTCGCGTTCGTTCAACGTGGACGGCGGTAGGTGTAGCGCTGCAAAGCGACACAATGGCAGGGGCGCACGAACGCCTCACAACAGCACAAATTGGAGACACAACCATGAAGCAGGTCATTCGAGCGATCGGCGCCGGCATGCTGGCGTTGGGGATACTGGGCACGGCAGGCGCTGCACGAGCCGATGACAAGGTCACGCTGGGCGTCGCGATTCCGACAGCCGACCACGGCTTCACGGGCGGCATCGTCTGGTGGGCGAACAAGGCGAAGGCCGATCTCGAGAAAGAACATCCGAATCTGAAAGTCATCGTGAAGACAGCGGCCGGAGCGCCAGAACAGGCAAACCAGTTGCAGGATCTGGTTACGGTGAACAAGATCAATGCGCTTGTGATTTTCCCGTTCGAATCGGCTTCGCTCACGCAGCCGGTCGCGCAGGTAAAAAAGAAGGGCGTGTATGTGACGGTGGTGGATCGCGGCTTGACGGACACCAGCGCGCAGGACGCCTACGTGGCCGGCGACAACACCGCGTTCGGCAGAATTCCCGCCGAATATCTGGCGAAAGCGCTCGACGGCAAAGGCGACATCGTCGCGCTGCGCGGCATTCCGACGACGCTCGACAACGAACGCTGGACCGCGTTCACCGGCGTGCTGAAAGGCTACCCGAACATCAAGATTCTCGACGCGAAATACGCGAACTGGAATCGCGACGACGCGTTCAAGGTCATGCAGGACTATCTGACGCGCTTCAAGCACATCGACGCCGTCTGGGCCGCCGACGACGACATGGCGGTCGGCGTGCTCAAGGCGATCGACCAGGCGAAGCGCAGCGACGTCAAGATCGTTTTCGGCGGCGCGGGTTCGAAAGGCATGGTGAAGAATGTGATGGACGGCGCACCGCGCATCCAGGCGGACGTGTCGTACTCGCCGAAATTCATCTACGACGCAATCAAGCTCACCGCTGAAGCCCGCCTGAAGGGCGAGAAGCTGCCGGCCACCACGATCATTCCGTCGGTGCTGATCACGAAGGAGAACGCGCAGCAGTTCTATTTCCCGGACTCGCCGTTCTGAGCCTTTGCACCGTCTATTGGCAGCGGGGCGCGTAGTGAGACAGCGCACCCCGCTAAAGGAACCATACGATGAGAACCATCAAAGGTCCGGCGATTTTTCTCGCTCAGTTCATGGGCGACGAAGTGCCGTTCGACAACCTCGCGCATCTGGCTAGCTGGGCTGCGGGGCTCGGCTTCAAGGGCATTCAGGTGCCGTGCGATGCGCGCCTGATCGATCTCGAACAGGCAGCGTCGAGTCAGGCGTACTGCGACGAACTGCGCGAGACGGTCGATAACGCTGGCGTCACGATTACCGAGTTGTCGACGCATCTGCAAGGGCAGCTCGTGGCCGTGCACCCCGCTTACGATGCATTGTTCGACGGTTTCGCCGCGCCGCATGTGCGTGGCGACCCGGCAGCGCGAACGCAGTGGGCCATCGAGCAATTGAAGCTGGCGGCGAAGGCGTCGCAGCGCCTGGGGCTGACCACGCACGTGTCGTTCTCCGGCGCGCTTGCGTGGCCGTATGTGTACCCGTGGCCGCAGCGTCCAACCGGTTTGATCGAGGCCGCGTTCGACGAACTCGCGCGCCGCTGGACGCCGATTCTGGATGCCTTCGAAGCAGCGGGTGTAGACGTGTGCTACGAACTTCATCCCGGCGAGGATCTGCACGACGGCGTGACCTTCGAGCGCTTCCTGAATGGAGTAAAACAGCATCCGCGCGCGAATATCCTCTACGACCCGAGCCATTTCGTTCTGCAGCAACTCGACTACCTCGCGTTCATCGACATCTATCACGAGCGCATCAAGGCGTTTCATGTGAAGGACGCGGAGTTCCGGCCGAACGGCAGGCAAGGCGTGTACGGCGGTTATAGCGGCTGGGTGGATCGCGCGGGGCGCTTCCGCTCGCTCGGCGACGGCCAGATCGATTTTCGCGCGATCTTTTCGAAAATGGCGCAATACGACTTCCCGGGCTGGGCGGTGCTCGAATGGGAATGCGCGCTCAAGCATCCACATGACGGCGCGCGCGAAGGCGCGGAGTTCATCCGCGAGCACATCATTCGCGTGGCCGAGCATGCATTCGACGATTTCGCGGGCAGCGGCGTCGATGCAGCGCAGTTGAAGCGCGTGCTCGGCATTTAAGGGCGCTGATCGCAACGGTGAGCCAGCGGTAAGCAAAAGGAGCGGACAAGATGCCATCCAGAAGACTCAGATTGGGCATGGTCGGCGGTGGACAGGGCGCGTTCATCGGCGCGGTGCATCGGATTGCGGCGCGCCTCGACGATCGCTTCGAACTCGTCGCCGGCGCGTTGTCGTCCGATCCCGAACGCGCGCGAGCGAGCGCCGCTGAGGCGGGCATTGCGCGAAGCTACGCTGACTGGCAGGAGATGGCGCGAGCGGAAGCAGCGCTCGACGACGGTATCGACGCCGTCGCGATAGTGACGCCGAACCATCTTCATGCGCCGGTTGCCACCGCGTTTCTCGAAGCCGGCATTCATGTGGTGTGCGATAAGCCGCTTGCAATTTCGCTTGCCGAAGGCGAAGCGCTCGCCAAACTCGCGCATCAGAAGAACAAGCTTTTCGCGCTGACGCATACGTACTCCGGCTATCCGCTGGTGCGTCATGCACGCGAGTTGGTCGAAGCGGGCGAGCTTGGGCAGATACGCGTCGTACAGGTCGAATACGCGCAAGACTGGCTGGCCGAGCCGATCGAAACGGGCGGCTTGAACAAGCAGGCCGGCTGGCGCACGGACCCGGCTTTAGCGGGCCCGGCGGGCTGTCTCGGCGATATCGGCACGCATGCGTATCACCTTGCCGCTTTCGTCACGGGTATGACGCCTGCCGCGCTTTCCGCCGAGTTGCACACGTTCGTGCCGGGGCGCCGCATCGACGATCATGTGCAGGCGATGCTGCGTTATGAGAACGGCGCGCGCGGCATGCTATGGGCGAGCCAGGTCGCGAGCGGCGCGGAGAACGCTTTACGTCTGCGCGTCTATGGGACCAAAGCGGGCATATCGTTCGACCAGGAGCAGCCCAACGAACTGTGGTTCACACCGCTCGGCGGGGCAGCCGAACGCCTGACGCGTGGACGCGTAAGCGGCGCGAGCGCGATTCATGCGACGCGTGTGCCGCCAGGTCATCCTGAAGGTTATCTCGAAGCATTCGCGCAGTTGTATAAGGACGCCGCGTTGCAGATCGAAGCGTTGGACGAGGGCCGCGCGTTGCCGGCGGAAAGCCTGCTGCTCACGACGGTGGAGGACGGCGTGGCCGGTCTGCGCTTTATCGATGCGGTGCTCGCGAGCAGTGCTGCAGACGGGCAATGGCGCGAGATCGAGAAGTCGTAGAGCCATGCGGTCGCTGCGCGGCTTTACGCTTCATCCGCCTTTGCTCTTCTTGATCTGGGCTTCGAACGCAATGTCGAGCTTGCTCGCCTTGCGCGGTTTTTGCGGACCGTATGCATCGACAAACTTGACGAAGTCGTCAAGCCCGAGCGGATCGGAGACTTTCTTGTCGGTGCCGCCCGATTTGTCGACGAGATAGAAGAGGCCGCCGGAAAGGCTGATCGCGGCGAACTGCGGATTGCCGCTGCGCGTTTTCAAGCGCTCGACAGCGTGGATGGCTCGCGTAGTGCGCATGGTGTGGGACCGCTGATCAGGGAAAGACTGTTACTTTAACAATTTCGCCGACGCCCTGCGGCTCAGCCCGCGCGGCGCCGCAACTTCCGTCGCAACCAGTCGGCCCAATCTTCCAGCACGGTGTACACGACAGGCACGACGACGAGCGTCAATATCGACGACGTAATCACCCCGCCAATCACTGTCTGCCCGAGCGGCCCGCGTTGCTCGCCGCCTTCGCCGAGCGCAGCGGCGAGGGGCAGCATGCCGAAGATCATCGCGAGCGTGGTCATCAGAATAGGTCGCAAGCGCACGCGTGCCGCTTCGAGCAACGCCTCGCGCCGCTCCATCACGCGGCCTTTGCCCGAGGCGTCGAGCAGCGTGCCGCGCCGCGCCTGGTTTGCGAAGTCGACGAGCAGGATCGCGTTCTTGGTGACGAGCCCCATCAGCATCACGAAGCCGATGATCGAAAACATGTTGAGCGTGCTGCCGAACAGCAGCAGTGCGACCAGCACGCCGATCAGCGTAAGCGGTAGCGACGCCATGATCGCGAGTGGCTGTGCGAAGCTCGCGAACTGCGAGGCGAGAATCATGTAGATAAAAATAACCGCGAGTGCGAGCGCCTCGACTGCAAACACCAGCGACTCGTTCATGTTCTTGGTCGAACCCTCGAAGCGGTAGCGGTAACCGGCGGGCAGATGCATCGCGTCGAGCGTCTTCGCAATGTCCGACGCGACTTCGCCGGATGAGCGGCCGTTCACGTTCGTGGTCAGCATGACCTCGCGCTGCAGGTCGCGGCGATTCAGCACGTCGGGGCCGGTCGTCTTGACGATGTCCGCGATCTGCCGCAGCGGCACGAGCACCGGTGCACCGTTCGAGTCGGTGCGGTTAGTGGCGATCATCAACCGCGAGAGATCGTCGATGCTTTCGCGTTGCTCTCGCGGCAAGCGCACGCTGACGTCGTAGTCCTGGTCGTCGGGCGCCCGCCATGTGCTGATCGCGTCGCCCGAAAGCAGTGGCCGCAATGCAGTGCCGATATCCGCCACACCCACACCCAGGTCGGATGCGAGTTCGCGCTTCACATTGATCGCGACGATCGGCTTGTCGGCCTTCAGGCTCGAATCGAGATCCACGAGGCCGTGGATCTTGCGCATGCGAGCCTGCGCCGCTTCGGAGAGCCGCCGCAGTTCGTCCATGTTGTCGCCCTGCAAGCTGAGCTGGATCGCCTTGGTACTTCCCGCGCCGTCCGGCATGCCGATTTCGGTCACGGTCACACCCGCCACCGATGCGAGACGCGCGCGGAACATCTGATTCAGTTCGGCCACGCCGCGTGTGCGGTCGCGCCGGTCTTTCAGCCGCACCGTAATGAGCGCGTTGTTCTTGCCTTGTGTGTTGCCCGAGTTGACCGTTGCATAGGTGTAGCGGACTTCAGGGTAAGTCGCGAGAATCGCCTCGACCTGCTGGACCTTCTTCGACGTGGCTTCGAGCGACGTGCCCACCGGCGTGTTCAAGCCGATCTTCGTGATCGAGAAATCCGCGTTCGGCACGAACTCGGTGCCGACAAAAGGCACGAGAAACAGGCTGCCGAAAAAAGTCGCCGCGGCCACTACGAGCGTGATCGCCCGATGTTCGAGCGACCAGCCGAGCAGGCGTTGATAGAGCGCGCTCAGCTGCGCAATCTGCTTGTCGAACAGATGTAGCGAGCGTTCGACGAAACGGCCGTAACGATAGCCTTTGCGGCCTGTATCCGCGTCGTGGAGATCGGGGTCCGGCCAGATCGACGAGAGCATCGGATCGAGCGTGAACGAGACGAACATCGAAATCAGCACGGCGGCGGCAACCGTAATGCCGAACTGGTGGAAGAAGCGGCCGATGATGCCGCCCATGAAGCCGACCGGCAAAAACACCGCGACAATCGAGAAGGTCGTGGCGAGCACCGCCAGTGCGATTTCTTTTGTGCCGTCGAGCGCCGCCGTGCGATGGTCGGCGCCGAGTTGTACGTGCCGCACGATGTTTTCGCGCACCACGATGGCGTCGTCGATCAGAAGGCCCACGCATAGCGACAGCGCCATCAGCGTAATGACATTGATCGTGAAGCCGCACGCGTACATCACTGCAAACGTGCCGATGAGCGCGATCGGCAGCGTAAGGCCTGTGATGACCGTGCTGCGCCACGAGCCCAGAAACAGGAACACGATGAACACCGTCAGCAAAGCGCCTTCGAACAACGTGCGCTTCACTTCATTGACGCTCTCTTCGATGTTGATCGACGAGTCGTCGGTGATGTCGAGCTTTACGCCCGGCGGCAACTGCGGCTGCAAGCGCGCGACTTCCGCGCGCACGCCATGTGCGACGTCGACCGTGTTCTCGCCTTGCGCCTTGATGATCGACAGAAACAACGCGCGCCGGCCGTTGAGCAGCGCCATGCTGTCCGCTTCCTGCTGACCGTCGATCACATCGGCGACCTGATCTAGCGTCACCGGCTGCGAGGTGGACGAAGCCGTCGGGATCGCCGACTGCGCGCCGCGCCGGGCGACGATGATCCGCTTGAAGTCAGCCGGCGTTTCGAAGCGGCCCTTTACCTGCACCGTCTGCTCGACGCTGTTCGACGTGAGCGGCCCGGCTGGAATCTCCTGGTTCTCGTTTTGCACCGCACGGATCACCTGATCCACGCCGACCGAAAGCGCCTGCAGTTTCTGCGGGTCCACGTCGATTTGCACTTGCCGCTTCACGCCGCCGACAAGCGACACCGAGCCGACACCGCGCACGGTCTCCAGCCGCTTGCGCACGATCTGATCGGCGACGGTGGTGAGATCGCGCGTGGACAGCGACGCGCCCGGCGCATTCGAGACCGCAACCGTCACGATCGGCATATCAGCCGGGTCGTAGCGCAATACGCGCGGCTCCTTGACGCCGTCGCGCAGGTCGGGGCGGATCAGCGCGATCTTGTCGCGCACGTCCTGCGCGGCCTGCACCGCATCCACCGCGAGATCGAACTGCACGATCACGACCGATTGCGCGTCGTACGAACGCGACGTGATCTGATCGATGCCGCTGATCGTGTTGACGGCTTCTTCGATCTTGCGCGTGACGTCCGACTCGACCGATTCGGGCGATGCGCCCGGATACGCCGTCTGCACGACGACGATCGGGAACGTGATGTCGGGGAACTGATCGACCTTGAGCCGCTGATACGAGAAGAGGCCTATCACGAGGAAGGCCATCATCATCATCGTGGCGAGCACCGGGTTGCCGATGCTGATGCGGGTGAACCACATGGGCGAGGGCTCCGCTCAGCGCTGGCCGGAGCCGGGCGCGCCGGTCGCCGGCGCTGGGGCTGGGCTCGGAACTGGAATTGGAACCGGCCTGGATGCAGGCGCCGTGGCTCCCGCCGCGGGCACCATATGCACGGTGCTGCCGATGCGCAACGAGCCGAGATTGTTCTTCACGATCTGCTGGCCCGAGGCCAGCGGGCCGCCGACGATCTCGGTCCACGTGCCGCCGTCGGCGTCGCCGGTGATTCCGGTCTGCACCTGCTGTTCCACGAGCTTGCCGCCGACGAGCGCATAGACGCTATGGCGCGCGGCGTCGGTACGCACGGCGGTGGCGGGCACCGCCAGCACGTTTTCCCTGCTGCCGACCGAGATAGTGCCGGTGCCGAACATGCCCACGCGCAACGTGCCTGAAGGATTCGCCACCCGGACATACACCATGATCGAGCGCGAACCGGGCTGCGCGGCGGGATTGATGCGAGTGATTGCGCCTTGTACCGGCCCGTCGATGCCGTCGAACATGATCTGCACCGGCTGGCCGATCCGTACGCGGCCGATCTCGCCGACCGGCACCGGCGCTTCGAGTTCGAGAGTGCGCAGATCGACCACGTCGAAGAGCTTCGTATCCACGGCGACCTTTTCGCCTGGCTCGACCGAACGCGACGCAATCTGCCCATTGAGCGGCGAGCGCACCACGGTGTCGGCGAGCGACAGATTCGACGACGCGAGCGCCGCGCGCGCCGCATCGAGATTCGCACGCGCTATCTCGTACTGGCTTTGCGCAGTGTCGAACGCGTTCTTCGAAATGAAGCCTTTCTCCACCAGCACGCGATTGTTTTCGAGCGTTTGCCTTGCGATGTCCAGTTGCCCCACCATCGCGGCCATCTGACCGCGGCTTTGCTCGGCGCGCGCCACGTAGTCGCGCGCATCGATCTTCGCGAGAATCTGGCCGCTCTGCACGGCGTCGCCTTCGCGCACGGCGACTTCGAGTACCGAACCGGCTACTTTCGATTTGACGGCGGCTTGCGTGACGGCGCGCAGGGAGCCGGTAAGAGGCAGCGTCTGGACGAGCGAGCGGCGGCTGACCGTGGTGAGATCGTCGGCAGAGAATTCGATCACGGAAGGTGCCGTGTCCGCCGTGGTGGCGGGCGTCTCGCGCTTTCTGATCGCCTGGGCTATCGCGATGGCGAGAATCACGACGGCAACCACGGCGGCGATGATGATGCGTTTTCTGGTCTTTAGCATGCGCGATCTGACGGACTTCACGGATTGGCGATACACGCGGATTCGGCGGTGGCCCGAGAGCCGGTGGCCTGAGGCACAGGCGCGCCGCGCGCTCGTCGCGCAATTGGCAAGTTAGCCTGAGCCCGCGCTCACCGCAAGCTGGCCGTCAGCATGGTACACGGAGGTTGCGGCGCGCGAGACTGCACCCGCGGCGCCGCTCGAGCGTGCACGCGCAGAACAAGGCTTACTGACTCAGATAAACGAACTTGCCGTTCCTGATGATGCCCATCACGCTCGCGCGCTGATCCAGCCCTACGTGGTCCTTCGCGCTCGTATTGACGACGCCGTTCGGCACCACCAGTTCATGCGCGTGTTCCAGTTCGTTGCGCAACGCCACGCGGAAAGCCTCCGTGCCCGGTTGCGCGGTCTTGAGCGCGCGCGTCACCGCGTCCTGCAAACGCGGATAGACGCCCGCTGCATCGCCCGCGAATTGCGTGACGCTGCCCGGCCCGTACTTCGCCTCGTACTCGTTCGCGAACGCGAGCGCCGCCTTTTTCGCCGGATGATCGGCCGGCAACGTGCGCGCGACGACGACCGGCTGCGTCGGGAACAGCGTGCCTTCCACGTCCTTGCCGCCGAGCTTGATGAATTCCGGCGTTGCGATGCCATGCGTCTGGTAGATCGGCCCCTTGAAACCGCGCTCGATCAGCGTGCGCTGCGGCAACACGGTCGGCGTGCCGGCGCCTGCGATCAGGATCGCGTCGGGCTTCGCGGCCATCAGCTTGAGAACCTGGCCGGTCACGCTCGCGTCGGTGCGGTTATAGCGCTCCGTCGCGACCAGTTGAATGTGGCGCAGCGTCGCGAATTTGCTGAACTCGTTGAGCCAGCTCTCGCCGTAGCCGTCCGCGAAACCAATGAAACCAACTGTCTTGACGTTGTGGTTCGACATGTAGCGCGTCATCACGTCGGCCATCGCGCTGTCGGTCTGCGCCATCTTGTACGCCCACACCTTCTTGCCTTCCTGCGGCTCCACGACGCTCGCCGAGCCGATCAGCGTGATCATCGGCGTCTGGCTTTCGGCGACCGGATCGAGCGCGGCCATCGCCGCGGGCGTGATGTTCGGGCCGACGATCACGTCGACGTGATCTTCGTTGATCAGCTTACGGATGTTGCGCACGGCGGCGCCGGGGTCGGAGGCGTCGTCGAGAAAAATGTAGTCGGCTTTCTGGCCGGCGATGGTGGCCGGCCACATCAGCATGGCGTTCTTGCTCGTAATGCCGATCACCGCGGCGGGGCCGGTGCTCGACAGATCGATGCCGACCTTGATGTCGGCGTGCGCGGCGGTGGCGAACAAAAGAGCGCCGAGAGCGGCGAGGCCGCGAAGTTTGTTGTTATGCGACGTCATCGATGGGTCTCCGTAGCGGGATAGCAGGAAGCGGTGGTGAGTTCAAAGTTCGTAGGTTTCGTGTTCGCCCTTGAGCGCCTGTTCGATCAGCTTGCGGTTCATGCTCGGCGACAGCAGTTCGACGAGCGTGTACACATAGCTGCGCAGATACGCGCCCTGTTTGAGCGCGACTCGCGTCACATTGCTGCCGAACAGGTGGCCGACCGGCATTGCCCGCAAATGGCGGTCGCGCTCGGCGTTGAATGCGATGTCCGCCATGATGCCGACGCCGAGGCCCAGTTCCACGTACGTTTTGATCACGTCGGCGTCGATGGCCTCCAGCACGATGTCCGGATGCAGCCCGCGCAGCCGGAACGCCTCGTTGATCTTGGTGCGGCCGGCGAACGCGTTGTCGTAAGTAATCAGCGGATATTGGGTCAGATCGTCCAGCGACAGAAGTTTGCGGTCGAGCAGAGGATGGTCCGGTTGCATTACCGCCACGTGGTGCCACTGGAAACACGGCAGCGAGACCAGTTCCTTATAGTTAGCGATCGCTTCCGTCGCAATGGCGAGGTCCGCCTGGTCGTGCAGCACCATTTCAGCGACCTGCGTCGGGCTTCCTTGCAGTATCGAAAGGTGGACCTTGGGAAAGCGTTTCTTGAATTCGGCGATGGCGGCCGGCAGCGAGTAGCGCGCCTGGGTATGCGTGGCGGCGATCACGAGGTTGCCCTGGTCCTGCGCCGCGTAGTCTTTGCCGACGCGCTTCAGGCTTTCGACTTCCTGCAAGATCCGCTCAACCGACTGAAGAATGATCCGGCCCGGCTCGGTGAGCGAGCGAACGCGCTTGCCGTGGCGCGTGAAGATTTCGACGCCCAGTTCGTCCTCGAGCTCGATGATCGCCTTCGAAACGCCTGGCTGGCTTGTATACAGCGCCTTGGCTGCTTCGGTCAGGTTGAAGTTCTGCCGCACAGCCTCGCGGACGAAGCGGAACTGATGCAGGTTCATATATAACCTCTCCGCATATCAAAAGAATTTTTTAGTCGTTTGAAATATAAGGCGAGTTTATTACGATCTGTCCATCTTTTTCAATATGGATATCTGTATTTGTTATAAGCAAATGAGAGATAGGTCTAAACCCTGACTCGATCCAGCTGACAAACACAGATGTTCAGAGCGCGGCGAAACCGGATCGCCTCGTGTCACGCGGTAACGCAAAAAAATTGGGGTCCCCGAATGTACCAATACGATCAGTACGACCAGACCATCGTCGATGAACGGGTCGCGCAGTACGCCGATCAGGTTCGCCGCCGTCTGTCGGGCGAATTGAGCGAAGAGGAGTTCCGTCCGCTGCGCCTGCAGAATGGCCTGTACTACCAGCGCCACGCGTACATGCACCGCATCGCGATTCCGTACGGCAATCTGCGCAGCGACCAGCTTCGCATGCTCGCGCAGATCGCGCGCGAGCACGACCGGGGCTACGGCCACTTCTCCACGCGTTCGAACATCCAGTACAACTGGATCAAGCTCGAGGAAACGCCGGAGATTCTGCGCAAGCTCGCGTCGGTGCAGATGCACGGCATTCAGACCTCGGGCAATTGCATCCGCAACATCACCGCCGATCAGTTCGCGGGCGTGGCGCCGGACGAATTCGTCGATCCGCGTCCGTGGGCGGAAATTCTGCGTCAATGGTCGACGTTCCACCCCGAATTCGCGTGGCTGCCGCGCAAGTTCAAGATCGCCGTGTCCGGTTCGCACGAAGACCGTGCCGCCGTGCAGATTCATGACATGGGCGTGTATGTGAAGCGCAATGCTCAGGGCGAACTCGTGGTCGACATTCTGGCGGGCGGCGGTCTGGGCCGCACGCCGATCGTCGGCGCGGTGATCCGCAAAGACCTGCCATGGCAACACCTGCTGACGTACAGCGAAGCCGTGCTGCGTGTGTACAACCGCTACGGCCGCCGCGACAACATGTACAAGGCGCGCATCAAGATTCTCGTGAAGGCGCTCTCCCCGGAGAAGTTCGCCGCGCAGGTCGAGGAAGAATGGCAGCACCTGAAGGACGGCCCTTCGACGCTCACGCAGGCCGAGTTGGATCGCGTGTCGCAATACTTCCAGCCACCGGTGTACGAGAAGCTGGCCGACACGGACGCTTCGTTCGAAAAGCATCTGCTGGAAAACCGCGCGTTCGCCCGCTGGGTGGAGCGCAATGTGCGTCCGCATAAGGTCTCGGGCTATGCAGCGGTCACGCTGTCGCTGAAGAACGGCGTAGTCGCGCCGGGCGACGCCACCGACGCGCAAATGGAAGCGGTCGCCGATTGGGCCGACGAGTACTCGCTGGGCGAGATCCGCGTGTCGCACGAACAGAACCTGATTCTCGCGAACGTCAAAAAGCGCGACCTGTTCGCGTTGTGGGAAAAGGCCAAGGCACAAGGTTTCGCAACGCCGAACATCGGCTTGCTGACCGACATCATCGCGTGCCCGGGTGGCGATTTCTGCTCGCTCGCGAATGCGAAGTCGATTCCGATTGCGCTCGCCATCCAGGAACGTTTCAACGATCTCGATTACGTGTACGACCTGGGCGACGTATCTCTGAACATCTCGGGTTGCATCAACGCTTGCGGTCATCACCACGTCGGCAATATCGGCATTCTGGGCGTCGATAAGGACGGCTCGGAGTGGTATCAGGTGACGCTCGGCGGCGAGCAAGGTACAGGCGCAAGCGGCGCTCAGCTGGGCCGCGTGATCGGCCCGTCGTTCTCGGCGGAAGAAATGCCGGACGTGATGACGAAGGTGATCGACACGTTCGTTGAAAACCGCCATGAAGGCGAGCGTTTCATCGACACGTACACCCGCATCGGCATGGCTCCGTTCAAGGAACGCGTGTACGCGTCGCGTCAACCGGCTCACGCGTAACCGCGCAAAGGATACAGAACAGATGGCTTCTATCATCAAGAACCGCGCGATCGTCAACGATGACTGGACGCTCGTGCGCCCGGCGGAAGACGGCTCGCTGCCTGCGGTGAACGAACTGCCGGCTGGCCGCGTGCTGGTGCCGCTCGCGTTGTGGAAGGCAGAGCGCGATGCGTTGAGCGCTTCGCGCAGCGGCGCTGAACTGGGCGTGTGGCTCGCGCCGGACAGCGAGCCGGCGGACATTGCCGGCGACTTCGACAGGCTTGCAGTGATCGCCGTGGACTTCCCGGTGTTCCGTGACGGCCGCGGTTATAGCATCGGCCGCCTGCTGCGTGAGCGTTATGGCTACAAGGGCGAACTGCGCGCGATCGGCGACGTGCTGCGCGACCAGGTGCGTTTGATGTTCCGTTGCGGCTTCGACGCTTTTGCGGTGCGCGCGGACAAGGACATCAGCGACGCGCTGAAAGCATTCGACGATTTCACTGTGCAATACCAGGGCGCGTTCGACGAACCGGCGCCGCTGTTCCGCCGCCGCGCTGCTTCGTCCTCTGCTTCGCAGAAGGCTTCGGCATGAGCGCCGCCTCGTTGCAATCGCTCACGCCGGAACTCGCCGCGAAGGTCGAGCGCCTTGACGCGCTGCTCGATTCGATCGCTGCTCGTCACTCGAACGTCAAGCTCGCAAGCAGTCTCGCCGCCGAAGACATGTTGCTCACGCATGCGATTTTGTCGCGCGGCGTGAAGATCGGCATCTTCTCGTTGAATACCGGCCGCTTGCATGCCGAGACGCTCGGCATGATCGATCGTGTGAAAGAGCGCTATGGCTACGACATCGAGCAGTTTCATCCGCAGGCTGCCGCGATTGACGAATACGTCGCGTCGCATGGGCTGAATGCTTTCTATGAGAGCGTCGATCTGCGCAAGCGCTGCTGCGAAATCCGCAAGGTCGAGCCGTTGAACCGTGCGCTGTCGGACGTCAGCGCGTGGGTGACGGGCCAGCGTCGGGAGCAGTCGGTGACGCGTGCCGAATTGCACGAGGAAGAACACGACGCCGCGCGCAACATCGCGAAGTTCAATCCGCTGACCGACTGGACCGAGGCTGAGGTCTGGGATTATCTGAAAGCGTTCGACGTGCCGGTGAATCCGCTGCATGCGCGCGGTTATCCGAGCATTGGCTGCGAGCCTTGCACGCGTGCGGTGCGTCCGGGCGAAGATAGCCGGGCCGGCCGCTGGTGGTGGGAATCGCGCGACACGAAGGAATGCGGACTTCATATCACGACGATTACGCCGATTGCAGTGGACCGCGGCGAGAACGCTCCGGCCTGATGCATTGCCTGAATTGTGTTGCGTCGAGGACTTGGCTTTGCCACTTCACGCCGCACATACCGAATTGAATATCAGCGCTTTCACGGGCAACCGCTCGACAAGCGAATCAACGAAGGACCCAAACATGAGCACCACGCTCGATTCCACTGTCAACGCTCCGCTTGCCAACACGGCGAACCGGATGGATCACCTCGATTGGCTCGAAGCCGAGTCGATTCATATCCTGCGCGAACTGGTTGCCGAATGCAGCAAGCCCGCGCTGCTGTTTTCGGGCGGCAAGGACTCGGTCGTCGTGCTGGCGCTCGCGCTGAAGGCCTTCGGCATCGGCGCAAATCGCAAGACCGTGCTGCCGTTCCCGCTCGTGCATATCGACACCGGTCATAACTACGACGAAGTGATCGACTTCCGCGACCGTCGCGCGAAAGAGATCGGCGCGGAACTGGTGGTCGGTCACGTTGAAGATTCGATCAAGCGCGGCACGGTGCGTTTGCGCCGCGAAACGGATTCGCGCAACGCGGCGCAAGCCGTCACGCTGCTCGAAACCATCGAACAGCACGGCTATACCGCGCTGATCGGCGGCGCGCGCCGTGACGAAGAGAAAGCCCGTGCGAAAGAGCGCATTTTCTCGTTCCGCGACGAGTTCGGCCAGTGGGACCCGAAAGCGCAGCGCCCGGAACTGTGGAGCCTGTATAACGCCCGTCTGCATAACGGCGAGCATCTGCGTGTGTTCCCGATCTCGAACTGGACCGAACTCGACGTGTGGCAATACATCGCTCGCGAAAAGCTCGAACTGCCGTCGATCTACTACGCGCACCAACGCGAGATCGTGCGACGCAATGGCCTGCTCGTGCCGGTCACGCCGCTCACGCCGATGCGCGAAGGCGAAGTCAGCGAAACGGCACAGGTGCGCTTCCGCACCGTGGGCGACATTAGCTGCACGTGCCCGGTCGAGAGCGACGCGGACGATCTGGAGAAGATCATCGCCGAAACGGCCGTGACGGAAATCACGGAACGCGGCGCGACGCGGATGGACGATCAGGTCTCCGAAGCCGCGATGGAACAGCGTAAGAAGCAGGGTTATTTCTAAGCACACGAGGCAATGCAATCATGAATATTCATCAACCGGAAGACCTCGGCGTGCTTCGCTTCATTACCGCTGGCAGCGTGGACGACGGCAAGAGCACGTTGATCGGCCGCCTGCTGTACGACAGCAAAGCGGTTCTGAGCGATCAGCTTTCCGCACTGTCGCGCGCGAAGAACAAGCGCACCGTGGGCGACGAAATCGATCTGTCGCTGCTGACCGACGGCCTCGAAGCCGAACGCGAGCAGGGCATTACGATCGACGTCGCCTATCGTTACTTCGCGACCGCGAAGCGCAAGTTCATCATCGCCGATACGCCGGGCCACGAGCAGTACACGCGCAACATGGTGACGGGCGCGTCGACCGCGCACGCGGCGATCATTCTGGTCGACGCAACGCGGGTGACGTTCGTCGACGGCGTCGCGCAATTGCTGCCGCAAACCAAGCGTCATAGCGCGATCGTCAAGCTGCTCGGCTTGCAGCACGTGATCGTTGCCATCAACAAGATGGATCTGGTCGAATACAGCGAAGCGCGGTTCAACGAGATTCGCGACGCGTATGTGGATCTCGCGCGCCAACTCGGCTTGAGCAACGTGCGCTTCGTGCCGGTGTCGGCGCTGAAGGGCGACAACATCGTGACGGCGAGCGAAAGCATGCCGTGGTATGCGGGCGAGCCGCTGCTCGATCTGCTCGAAGCGTTGCCGGTCGAAGTGCCGACGGGCCAGGCGCTGCGTTTCCCGGTGCAATGGGTGGCGCGTCAGGATGGCAGCCAGGCCGACGATTTCCGCGGCTACATGGGCCGTGTGGAAGCGGGTGAGGTCAAGGTGGGCGACACGATCGTCGTGTTGCCGGCCAACCGCGAAGCGACGGTTGCGGAGATCATCGCGCCGGTGGTCGGCGGCACGGCGCAGGTGGATCGCGCGTTCGCCGGTCAAACGGTGACGATCCGTCTCGCGGAAGACGTGGACGTGTCGCGTGGCGATACGTTCGTTCTGCGCGAAGCGGCTCCGGAGCCGGCGAAGAAACTCGAAGCCGACCTGTGCTGGTTCGACGACACGCCGCTTTCCACGCAACGCAAGTATCTGCTGAAGCAGACCACCAATACGGTGTTCGCGCGCATCGGCGCGATCAAGGAAGTGCTCGACGTGCATACGCTGTCGCAGTCGACCGATCGCCGCGAACTGGCGATGAACGATATCGGCCGCGTAGCGTTGACGTTGCAAAAGCCGTTGGTGTGCGACGTGTATGACTCGCATCAGGGCACGGGTGCGTTCGTGCTGATCGACGAAGCGACTCATCACACGGTCGCGGCCGGGATGATCCGGGCGTTTTCCGCGTAAATGATTGGCGCAGCCGCGCACCGCGAACGCCCCTGACGAACAGGCTGAGGCAAATGGGTAAGGTTTATCTGATCGGTGCTGGACCGGGTGCTGCGGACCTGATTACGGTGCGCGGCGCGCGGCTGCTCGCGACCGCCGATGTGGTCCTGCACGACGCGCTGGTGGAGCCCGCGATGCTCGATTACGCGCCGTCCAGCGCGCGCCGGATTGCGGTGGGCAAGCGCTGCGGACAACTCTCGACGGCGCAGCAGTTCATCAACAAGCAGATCGTGGATGCCGCGTTGGAGCACGAGGTGGTGGTCCGCCTGAAGGGCGGCGATCCGATGCTGTTTGGTCGCGCCGATGAGGAGATGCGCGCTCTCGAGGCGGCCGGCATCGAATATGAGGTCGTGCCCGGCATTACGGCGGCGCTGGCAAGCGCCGCCTCGCTCAAGCGCTCGCTGACCTTGCGCGGCGTATCGCGCAGTGTCGCGCTGGCGACGTTCAGCCGCGCGCCGGGCTCCGACGAAATCCGCGAGCAGGTGAACGCCGATTCGCTCGTGTTTTACATGGGCCGCGATAGCGGCGTTGAGATTGCGCAGCAATTGATCGATGCGGGCAAGCCCGTTTCCACGCCTGTCGCGATTGTCGAGGCTTGCAGTACCGAGCGTGAGCGGATGTTGACGCTGACGCTCGAAAAGCTTGCTGCTGGCGAAGCGCAAAGATGGGTGGATGCTTCGCAGCCGAGTCTGGTGATGATTGGGGAGGCGTTTGCTGAGCGGCAGATCAGCGCGCTTCAGTCTGCGAGTGGGATGTTAGTGGCGGCTTAGGTTTTCGACTGCGTTTCCGATTCAAGGCGATGCTCGGCCCGGTTCGAACGTGCGCCCCAATCGGCGGCGCGAACAGCCTTCTCAAACCTGCCGCAAACAATACGCTGCAACTGCGTCCAGAACCGCTTCGTCCTCGCCGACCGCCACCGCACAGCGAATTTCGACAGCCGGGTAGAGCCCCCGGCACCGCTCGATTAACTCGGGCAAATCCTTCCTGATATGTCCGCCTTGCCCGAAGAACACGGGCACCACGGTGACGAGCGCGCAACCTTGCGTAGCAAGCTGTCCGATAGCCGTGGGCAAATCCGGTTCCATCAATTCGAGAAAGGCGAGGCTCACTGCCTGCGCGTCTTCATCGTGCGCTCGTGCGGCTATTAACTTCTGCGCCAGCCTCTCAAATGGCTCGCGCCAGCGCGCATCTCTCGCGCCATGCCCGAACAACACCAATCCATGTGTAGCCATGACAAAGGCTCCTAGTGCCGGTCAACCCATTTCAACCCGACGAGACCCAGCACCAGATACACCAGCCCCGGGGTTGCCGCCGTTAGCGGCGCGGGCCAGGTGTTGAGCGTGCCGATATGCGAGAACAGCGTGTTGAACAACTGGAAGCTCATGCCGAGCATGATCCCGCCGAACACCTTCATGCCGACCACGCCGGCCCGCGTATGCAGATACGCGAAGGGCAGCGACAGCACCAGCATGACGAACACGGCAAACGGATACAGCACCTTGCGCCACAGCGCGATTTCATAACGCTGCGTGTCCTGATGATTCTCGGTCAGATGCTGGATATAGCGGAACAGATTGAACATCGACATGCGGTCCGGCGACACGAGCAGCACCGAAAGAATCTGCGGCGTAAGCTCCGAGCGCAACGAATATTCAGGCAGCGCAACCTGCTTTGCACGATACACGGGATTGAGCGCGTCGGCCGGCGTGCCCGGAGGCGGCGGCACGTCGATTAATTGCGTATCGGTTACGCCGGTCAATTGCCAATGCCCCGGCGGCTGATATACGCCGGACTTCGCAATGCGCACATTCGATAGCCGGAACTTCGAATCGAACTCGTAAATCCGTACGTTACTGATTGTCGCGTCGGGCTTCAGTTCGCCGACGTTCACGAAGCGCGTAACCTGCTCGCCGTCCGCGCGCGCCGTGAGCGTGTCTTTCACCCACACGCCCGACTGGAAGTTGCTCGATACCGACGACCCCAGCGCCTCCAGCCGCACCCGCTCCGACAACTGATCCGTGTACGGACCGACCACTTCGCCGATCAGATACGTGAGAAACACGAGCGGAATGCCGATTTTCAGCAGGGAGCGCAAGGCCTGATTGGTGGCAAGCCCGGATACGCGGAAAATCGTGTACTCGGAGTTCGCCGCCATTTGCGCGAACACGTAGATCGCGCTGATCAACGCGGCAACCGGAATGATTTCGTAGAAACGCGACGGCGTTTGCAGCGCGACGCGCAGTACCGCGTACTGGAATTTATAGTTGCCGTGGCCAACCGAATTGAGTTCGTTAATCAGGTCGAAGAAGAAGAACAGGCCCGAAAACGCGAACAGAATGAAGATGAACGTGAGATAGATCTGACGCGCGAAGTACCTTTCATAGATGCGCATCGGTCACGCTCCCTGCGAACGGGTGAACATGGCCCGCGTGAACAGCGGCCGGTTGCGCACGCGCAGCCAGAAGATGAACGCGACAACCGCGGCCACGATCACATGCAGACTCACGAGCCCGACCCCGAACGACATCTTGCCTTGCTCGATCCACGACTGGACGACGTTCAACAGATTCGAATAGGTCAGATAGATCAGCACGGCCATGACAAGATTGATCGTGCGGCTGCGCCGCGGGTTCTGATGCGCTAGCGGAATGGCGAGCAGCATCAGGTTGATCGCGATGAGCGGCAGACCGGCGCGCCATGCGAACTCTGCGAGATTGTCTCTGGTCGGATTGCGCAGCAGCGTGAGCGTGGGCGTGCCGGTGGTGCTCGTCGTATTGACGACCGGCTGGCTCTCGATTTTGACGCCGTAACGCTCGAACTCCATGATGCGGAAATCCGGGTGTCCCGGTTCGCCCTCATAGCGGCGGCCGTTTTCCAGAACCACAAAGCGGTCGCCGTTCTTATGCGTTTCGGTGTGGCCGTTCTTGGACACGACCACGTTGACCTTGCCGTTCTCCGTGCTCGTCACGAACACGTTCTCCACATGGCCCTGGTCGGGCGACATCTTTTCGATGAAGAACACGCGGTGAGTGCTCGCCGATTCGCGGAACTGGCCGGGCGCGAGTAGCGAAACTTCGTCTCGCTGTTGAAAACGCGCGCGGATCAGTTTGCTCTGCTGGTTGGACCACGGCCAGCCGACGAACACGAAGAACATGATGAGAATGATGATCGGCGTGGCGAAGATGCCAATCGGCTTGATGAACTGCGTGAGACTCACGCCCGAAGACAGCCACACGACCATCTCGGAGTCTTTGTACCAGCGTGTCAGCACGAACAGGATCGACACGAACAGGGTGGCGACGAGCATGATGGCCAGATAGCCGATCACGGTCAGCCCGATCAGGACCAGCACGTCGCGCGGGTCGATTTCGCCCTGCGCCGCGAAGCCGACGATGCGGATCATCATCGTGGTCAGCACGAGCGTGAGGAGAACCATGAACACGGCACCAGCCGTATACGCGAGTTCGCGCTGGAGGGAGCGTTCGAAGATCATTATTGATGACGAGAGGGGGCGCTCTCAGCGACGCGCGGGTTGCTTCCCGTCACGCCTCCGGTGCAGCCGCCGCGGGAAAAATAGCGGATAATTGCGGCTTTCATCCTAAGCCCAGATTTTATCCGAGGACAAGCGCGATGGACTTTAGCATAAAAGCCTGTGATTGGACCAAAGGCTCGTCAAACGGTTTCCTCACCGGGAAATCCGATTGCATCGTAATCGGCGTGTTCGAGTCGCAAACGCTCTCGGGCGCGGCACTTGAGATCGACGCGGCCACCAAGGGCCTCCTGACCCGCATCATCAAGGCGGGCGACATGGACGGCAAAGCGGGCACCACGCTGTTCCTGCACGAAGTCTCGGGTATCGGCGCGTCGCGTGTGCTGCTCGTTGGCCTCGGCAAACAGGACGCTTTCAGTCAGAAAGCCTATGGCGAAGCCGTGCGCGCGGCGTGGCGCGCGCTGCTCGCCACGAAGGTCGTGCAGGTCACCTTCACGCTGGCCCAACTGCCTATTCTCGAGCGTACGGCCGACTGGGGCGTGCGCGCCGCGATCCTCGCGCTGCGCGAACTGACCTATAAGTTCACGCAAATGAAGAGCAAGCCGGACAACTCTGCGCGCGCACTGAAGCGCATTGTCTTCAGCGTGAATACAGGCGACGAGAAAGCCGCCAAGCTCGCGGCAAAGCAGGGCGCGGCGCTTGCCAACGGCATGGATCTCACGCGCGACCTCGGCAATCTGCCGAGCAACGTCTGCACGCCGACCTATCTCGCGAACACGGCGAAGAAGCTTGCCAAAGACTGGAAGCTGAAGGTCGAAGTGCTCGGCGAAAAACAGTGCGAAGCGCTGAAGATGGGCTCGTTCCTGTCGGTCACGGCCGGCTCGGTCGAACCCGCGCAGTTCATCGTGCTGCAGTACCAGGGCGGCGCCGCGAAGGCCGCGCCGGTGGTGCTGGTCGGCAAGGGCGTGACGTTCGACACGGGCGGCATTTCGCTCAAGCCAGGCGAAGGCATGGACGAGATGAAGTACGACATGTGCGGCGCCGGTTCGGTGCTGGGCACGTTGCGCGCCGTCGCCGAAATGGGCCTGAACATCAACGTGGTCGGCATCATTCCCGCGGTCGAGAACATGCCCTCGGCCACGGCCACCAAGCCGGGCGACATCGTCACCAGCATGAAGGGTTTGACGATCGAAGTGCTGAACACCGACGCGGAAGGGCGCCTGATTTTGTGCGACGCGCTCACTTATGCGGAACGCTTCAAGCCCGCTGCGGTGATCGACATCGCCACGCTGACGGGTGCTTGCATCATCGCGCTCGGCCATCACAACAGCGGCCTCTTCTCCAAAGACGACGCGCTCGCGGGCGAGTTGCTCGACGCATCGCGTGAGGCATCCGACCCGGCCTGGCGCCTGCCGCTCGACGACGAGTATCAGGAACAGCTGAAGTCGAATTTCGCCGATCTGGCCAACATCGGCGGGCGTCCGGCGGGCAGCGTCACGGCGGCGTGCTTTCTGTCGCGCTTCACCGACGCGTATCCGTGGGCGCACCTCGACATCGCCGGCACCGCATGGAAGAGCGGAGCGGCGAAGGGCGCGACAGGTCGTCCGGTGCCGCTCCTCGCGCAGTTCCTGATCGACCGCGCCGCGCAATGACGCATCGCAGTAACGTTGCACGCGTGGCACGCTTGGCACGTGCCCGAGCGATCGCACCGCGCGCCAGCAGGAGTCGCCCATGACGAGAATCGATTTTCACTCGAACGTCGGCGACTCGCTGCTGTATGCATGCCGCCTGGTGCGCAAGGCGTATCAGGCGGGACAGCCCACCATCGTCGTGGCCGAGCCGGAGCGCCTGCGCGCTTTCGACGAACAGTTGTGGACCTTCTCCGCGCTCGACTTCGTGCCGCACTGCATGGCCGGCACGCCGCTCGCCGCGCAAACGCCGATCGTGCTGGCCACGAATCTCGACGACGTCCCTCATCATCAGGTGCTGCTCAATCTGGGCGCGAGCGTGCCCGCGCAATTCGCGCGCTTCGAAAGATTGCTGGAAGTGGTCGGTAACGCACACGACGAACTCGCTGCGGGCCGCGAACGCTACCGCTTCTATCGCGATCGCGGCTATGCTTTGAACAACTACAAGCAGGGCGGTTAGGTTTCCGTTCCGCGTCGCGTTGTGCCCTGTCGAGGCGATTCGGCGCATACGCGGCCTGCTTTCGCTACGACTCAAATACGGAGGGCGCAGGTGTCCGATCCCAACGATAACTCCATCCCGGTTCTGAGCGAAGTGCTGGTGCCGGGCCATGTGGCCCAACGTCGCGAGCCGCAGGCCGGCGCCGCTGCTCCGGCTGCTGCGCCAGCGGAAACGCCGCTGCGTGAAGCGGAAACGCTTCGTCAGCCGGACGTCACCCCGGAGCCCGAACTCGCGCCGCAGCCGGTCCTCACACCGGAAGAAACGCGTGCGCCGGAGCCGGTGCTTGCGCCGCAGCCTTTGGGGACTGCGGCTAACGCTGCCGTAACCGATAAGGCGCGTTCGACGGCCGATCACGCTCATGTCAAGAACAAACCGCGGCCGCATGTTTCGGCCGAAGCCGACCATACGCATGACGACGCGCTGGCAGCGTCCGCAGCCACGTTTGATCGGACGGAACCGCCGCCGCCGTTTGAAGCAGCCGCCTCGGTGCCGCCGGATATCGCTCAGGAAGCGGACACGCACGGCCAATCCGATATCGATGCCGAACGCATCGCCGAGCGGCTGCGTGAGCGGGTCGCGGGATTCCTCGCGGGCGAAGGGCGCGGCGTCATCGAAGCACGTTGTCGCAGCGCTGTCGAAGAGCACGCGACGCGGCTCGTCGATCAGGTCACGCGTGAAGTCGTATCGACTCTTGAGAACCAGATGACCGGTTGGGTACGCGAAGCGGTTGAAGCGGAGATTGCCCGTCGATCGGGCGGCGCGTGACAGTCGATGCAGCGGTGCCCCGAGCGAGGCGCGACCGGTGGAGTTCCGCTCACGCCCAGGCTAACCAATCAGCCAGGATTATTTAAGCGTGAGCACCCAGCCCGCCAGCGCAGCCGCCTGATCGGGCGTAAGTTGCGTATTCGCGGGCATGGGCACCGGGCCCCATACGCCCGTGCTGCCGTCCAGAATCTTGTGCTTCAGATAGATAGCGGCGTCTTCGCGGCCGGCATATCTCGCGGCGACATCGTGCAGCGCCGGCCCCATGAACGGACGTGAGACCGAGTGGCAGCTCATGCAGTTCTGCTGTTGGGCAAGCGCAAGTCCCGTGGGCGCCTCGGCATGCGCGGCCGGGATGATGCCGATCGACATGGTCACGAATGCAACAGCCGTTGCAAGCACCGTACACGACATTGATTTCATTCTGGTCTCCGCCGGTGCGGTAGCCCGGCTTGTGGTCAGAACATTATAAAAGGAAAGGGGCGCACGGTTTTTCGTGCGCCCCTTTCGCTTTTACGTAGGGCTTGACCGGTCTTCAGGCTCTCGGGTCACCGCAAGTGCGGTCCTGGCTCGTTGCCTCAGCCGGTTATGGCGCCCTTGTTGGCCGGCAGTGCGAGAGCCGAGTACTTCGCCAGCACGCCACGCGTATAACGCGGTTGCGGCTGCTGCCATGCGGCGCGGCGGCGCTGAAGTTCGGCGTCGTCGACATTTAGTTGCAGGAGCAGCTTGTGCGCGTCGATCGTGATCGAGTCGCCTTCGTGCACGAGGCCGATCGTGCCGCCCACGAATGCTTCGGGTGCGACGTGACCGACCACCATGCCCCAGGTGCCGCCTGAAAAGCGTCCGTCGGTGATGAGGCCGACGCTTTCGCCGAGACCCTTGCCGATGATCGCCGAAGTCGGCGCCAGCATTTCCGGCATGCCCGGGCCGCCCTTGGGGCCGAGATAGCGCAACACGACGACGTCGCCGGCAACGATCTTGTCGGCGAGGATCGCTTCAAGCGCGCTTTGCTCGTCGTCGAATACGCGAGCCGGACCCGTGATCACCGGGTTCTTCAGGCCCGTGATCTTCGCGACCGCGCCGTCTTCGGCCAGGTTGCCCTTCAGGATCGCGAGGTGGCCTTCCTTGTACAACGCCTGATCGATCGGAAAGATCACCTTCTGATCCGCGCGCGGTTTGGCCGGTACGTCCTTCAGTTCTTCAGCGAGCGTCTTGCCGGTGATGGTGATGCAATCGCCATGCAGTAGACCCGCATCGAGCAGGATCTTCATGACTTGCGGAATGCCGCCGGCTTTGTGCAGGTCGGTGGCGACGTACTGGCCCGAGGGCTTCAGGTTGCAGATCACCGGCACCTTTTTGCGCATGCGCTCGAAGTCCTCGATGGTCCACTCGACTTCCGCCGCGTGCGCGATTGCCAGAAAGTGCAGCACGGCATTGGTCGAGCCGCCGGTCGCCATGATCACGGCCACGGCGTTTTCGATCGACCTCTTCGTGATGATGTCGCGCGGCTTCAGATCTTTCTTGACGGCTTCAACAAGTACGCGCGCCGATTCAGCGGCCGAGTCGACCTTTTCCTGATCGGGATTGGCCATTGTCGACGAATAGAGCAGCGACATGCCGAGCGCCTCGAACGACGAGCTCATCGTGTTGGCGGTGTACATGCCGCCGCATGATCCCGTCGACGGGCACGCATTGCGTTCGACGCCTTCGAAGTCTTCCTGCGACATCCGGCCCGCCGTAAATTCGCCGACGGCTTCGAACGACGACACGATCGTCAGATCCGTGCCCTTCCAGTTGCCCGGACGGATCGTGCCGCCATACACGTAAATGCCCGGCACGTTCATGCGCGCGAGGCCGATCATGCCGCCCGGCATGTTCTTGTCGCAGCCGCCGATCACGACCACGCCGTCCATCCATTGGCCCTGCACGCATGTCTCGATGCAGTCCGCGATGACTTCCCGCGACACGAGCGAGTACTTCATGCCCTCGGTGCCCATGGACATGCCGTCGGAAATAGTCGGCGTGCCGAAGATCTGCGGATTCGCGTCCGCGCCCTTGACGGCGGCGACGGCTGCGTCGGCAAGTCGCTGAAGACCGGCGTTGCACGGCGTGATGGTCGAATGGCCGTTGGCGATGCCGATCATCGGCTTGTCGAAATCTTCTTTCTGATAGCCGAGTGCGTAGTACATCGAGCGGTTCGGCGAACGGGCCACGCCTTGCGTGATGTTCTTCGAACGACGGTTGTAGGGCATGAGGATCTCCGGTCTGTTTGTTTTGCTGGTCGGTCCAGTGTAGTTCGGACCCGTCAGGCAAGAATGCAATTTTGCGATGTGCGTGTCCAATATATTATTGACGGCCGAATAGGTCGTAAAATGTATTAATCATGCTGCCTGCCGTTCCTGACCTGCGCCAGTTGCGCTATTTCGTGACCGTCGCCGAAGAAAAGCACTTCGGCCGCGCGGCCGCGCGCCTTTCAATGACCCAGCCGCCTCTGTCGCAGGCAATCCGTGCGCTGGAGGAAACGCTTGGGGTGCAACTGTTCGCGCGCACCAAGCGGTCCGTTGAATTGACGCCTGTGGGCGCGGATCTGCTGCCCGAGGTGCAGCGTCTGTTGGCGGCTGCGGAGGGCTTGCGGCCGCTTGCACAGAGCCTCGCGCGCGGCGAGGCGGGCGTGCTGTCGCTCGCATTCGTTTCGACGGCGGACTACGGCTTGTTACCGCTTTTGCTGCGCGACTTCGGCGCTCGTTATCCGCGTGTGCGGCTTGAACTCACCGAAGCAACCAGCGACGTGCAGGTGGACGAACTCGTCGCCGGACGCATCGACGCGGGGCTCGTGATTGCCCCCGTGCCGTCTCGCCATGCCGCGCAACTCTCGTGGCTGCCGATCGCGCGCGAGCCGCTCGTGATCGCCATGTCGACCGACACGGCGGCGCGCGTGGCGGCCAGTGGCGGCGCTGCGGGCGGTGGCGGCGACCCGCATGCGGAATGGCTCGACACGCCGGTCAGCCTGCGTGAGCTTGCCGATGCGCCGCTCGTCATCTTCCCAAGACGTTTGGCGCCTGGCTTTTATGACATCATTATGGATTGCTACGGCGTGGCGGGGCTTCAGCCGCGGGTCGGGCAGGAGGCGATCCAGATGCAGACCATCGTGAGCCTTGTGTCGGCCGGCATGGGTGTCGCACTCGTGCCGCAATCGTTGCGTAACCTGCGCCGGACCGGCGTCGTGTACCGGCCGTTGTCCGAGTCGGTGCCCGCTATCGAAACCGGGCTCGTGTGGCGAACCGCGAAAGTGAGCCCGGTGCTGGCGGGCTTCATCGAAATCGTGCGGGCGCATGCGGCGAGTGCCGATGGGCAAGCTGCCCGCGCACCGTAATTAACGTGACTGCGGCGAACGCATTGCATGCGCAGCCGTCCAACGCAGACGGCGCAAGCCGCGCCTTATCGATACAAACTAGTTTTTGAACCCGAACTGCCCATAACAACACGATGCTCATTCACCCGAATTTCGACCCCGTTGCCATTCATCTGGGGCCGCTCGCCGTGCGCTGGTATGGACTGATGTACCTCGTCGCGTTCATCGCGGCGATCGTCGTCGGCCGGCTGCGGCTGCGTTTGCCGTTCGTCGCGGCGCAAGGCTGGACACCCAAAGATATCGACGACATGCTGTTTTACGGCGTGCTCGGCACGATTCTCGGAGGCCGGCTCGGCTACGTGCTGTTCTATAAAGCGAGCTTTTATTTCGCGCATCCGCTCGACATCTTCAAGGTGTGGGAAGGCGGCATGTCGTTTCACGGCGGGTTCCTCGGCGTGACGCTCGCCATGGTGCTGTTCGCCTATCAGCGCAAACGCTCGTGGCTGCAAGTCACCGACTTCGTCGCGCCGATGGTGCCGACAGGACTGGCGGCAGGGCGTCTCGGCAACTTCATCAACGGCGAGTTGTGGGGGCGCGTGACCGATCCGTCGGCGCCGTGGGCGATGCTCTTTCCAGGTGCCGCGCCCGACGACGCCGCATGGCTCGCCGCGCATCCGCAACTGGCCGCGCAATGGAAGCTGAACGAAGTCTTCGCGCAATATCACATGCTGCCGCGTCACCCGTCAGAGTTGTATGAGATCGCGCTCGAGGGCGTCGCGCTTTTCTTCGTGCTGTTCTTCTTCTCGCGTAAGCCAAGGCCGCTCGGCGCTATTTCGGCGGTGTTCCTGATCGGTTATGGCCTCGCGCGCTTTACGGTCGAATTCGCCCGTGAGCCCGACGACTTCCTGGGCCTGCTCGCCATGGGTCTCTCCATGGGCCAATGGCTTTCGTTGCCGATGATCCTCGTTGGCATCGCGATGCTCGTGTGGTCGTATCGTCGCAGCCCCGGCGAACCGGCGCACGCGCTGCCGTAGCGCGGCACGTTGTGTTCTGAATAAAAAACGCCACGGCATGCCGTGGCGTTTTTCTTTGTGCGCCCAGCATGGGCGCAATCTTGTGGGTGCAAGTCCCATCGTGAGCTGACCACAGCGAACGAAGCAAAGCGCAACTGCGTGAGGGCGACCGAGCGTGGGGAGG
>NZ_JBQEPV010000025.1:0-69396 GCF_052045935.1 Paraburkholderia sp. 22098
GAGCGTCGAGCAGCGCGCGGACGTCGCGCGTTTGAATACGTCGCTGAAGTCGCAACTCTCCGGCAAGGGACTAACGTTCGTGCCCGCGGACAGGGAAGCGTTTCGCGCAGCGCTCTCGAAGGGCGGCTTCTATACACAATGGCGCGACAAGTTCGGCGGTGGCCCGTGGAGTGCCCTCGAAGCGGTGACGGGGAAAATATCATGAGCGCGGCACACAATCTTGAAGTGCCGGGGCCCGCATTCGTGCGCGAGGCGCACGGCGAGACCGCCATCGAACGCTGGTTGCGGCGAGGGATCGAGGTGCTCGCCGCGGCGGCGGTCGTGGGCGAGGTGGCGCTGCTGTTCATCGGCATCGTTGCGCGTGCAGTGTTTCACCAACCGCTGATCTGGTCGGACGAACTCGCGTCGATCTTGTTCCTCTGGCTTGCGATGCTGGGCAGCGCGCTTGCGGTGCAGCGTTCGTGTCACATGCGGTTGACCTTCTTCGTATCGCACGTGACACCGCGCGCGCAGGCATGGGCCGAGACGCTGGCGGTCGCTGCTGCGGCCGCGTTCTTCGCGCTTGTCATGCATCCCGCGTTCGACTATGTGCAGGACCAGGCGTTCGTGGAGACGCCGGCGCTCGGCTGGTCGGGCTCGGTCAGGGCACTGGCGATTCCGTTCGGTTGCGCGGCGGCGCTGGTGAGTTGCGGGCTGCGCCTGGCGCGCCGTGATCGACGCCACATCGTCGGTGCGATTGTGCTGATATTGCTGATTGCGTTGGGGTGCTACCTTGCCAAGGCACCCTTGACGCACATGGGCCAGGGCGCGCTGCTGGTGTTCTTCGTCGGCCTCCTCGGTGCGGGGGTGATGGCGGGTGTGCCAATCGCCTTCGCGTTCTCGCTCGCGACGAGCGCCTTTTTGCTGACGACCACATCGACACCGCTCAGCGTGGTGGTCGGACGCATGGACGAAGGCATGAGCACGCTGATCCTGCTCGCCGTGCCGATGTTCGTGCTGCTCGGGCAACTCGTGCATGTGACGGGCGTGGCGCGCGTGATGGTGGCGTTTCTCGCGTCGCTGCTTGGGCACGTGCGGGGCGGCATGTCGTATGTGCTGCTCGGCGCGATGCTGCTGATATCGGGGATCTCGGGCTCCAAGACGGCCGACATGGCGGCGGTTGCGCCCGTGCTTTTCCCGGAGATGCGCAAGCGCGGAATGAAGGACGGCGAACTGATATCGCTGCTTGCGGCGGCCGGTGCGATGAGCGAAACGATTCCACCGTCGCTAGTGCTGATCGCGATCGCATCGGTGACCGGCATATCGATCGCGGCGTTATTTACCGCAGGCATCCTCCCGGCCATCGTGCTTGCTTTCGTGCTGGGCGTCGTCGCGTGGTGGCGTGCAGGGCGTGAGGACGAAACGGACGAGAGCCGCGCGGGAGCGGTGAGGGCACCCTGGTCGCACGTGCGCCGTACCTTCGTGATCGCATTGCCGGCGCTGCTGCTTCCATTCCTGATCCGCAGCGCGGTGGTCGAAGGGATCGCGACCGCGACGGAGGTATCGACGCTCGGCATTGCCTACTCGCTCGTGATCGGCCTGTTGATCTATCGCGGCGGCCTGAAGTGGAAAGCCATCATGCCGATGCTGCTGCAGACGGCGGCATTGTCCGGTGCCATTCTGTTCATCGTGGGGGCGGCGAGTGGGATGGGCTGGGCGTTGACGCAGTCGGGTTTCTCGCACGACCTCGCCAACATGATGACGAGAGTCCCGGGCGGTGCTGCCGGTTTCCTGCTGGTATCGATCGTTGCGTTCATCGTGCTCGGTAGCGTGCTGGAAGGCATTCCGGCCATCGTGCTGTTTGGGCCGCTGTTGTTTCCAGTTGCACATCAGCTGGGGATACACGAAGTGCACTATGCGATGGTCGTCGTGCTCGCAATGGGACTCGGGGTGTTCGCGCCGCCTTTCGGCCTGTGTTATTACGCGGCGTGCATCATCGGTGAGGTATCGCCTGAAGCGGGACTCAAGCGCATCTGGATTTATCTCGGCATGCTGCTTCTCGGGCTGATCGCGATAGCCTTCGTTCCTTGGATTTCGATCGGCTTTCTTTGAACTTATCGAGTAGATGTGGTGCTTAGCGCTGACCACACTTGCCGGTTCCGGCGGTGTGGTTTCGCCCTCGCCCTCGCCCCCGCCCTCGCCCTCGCCCTCGCCCTCGCCCTCGCCCTCGTGCGAGTAGCGATCCGTGTTGTCTCAAGCAATTGTTGGAGGCAAAGCCGTCAAATGGACATTCGTGCGACTGCTCCGCCTTTCTGAGCGGCCGGTCGATCACAACGACGCAGGTCGCGTCGATGAACCTGTTTGGATGCGGTCCACTCGCTCGGGCGCCACCGCCTGCACGCTCCCGGCGCGGCACCGCAGTGCGTGGTTCATAGATGTTTGAACACACCGCTCGCCAGCTTGCGCAGTTCGTCGAACTGCGTAACGAGTTCGAGGCACAGAATAAATGCCAGCATCGCTGAAGGCCCCGGCCAGCGTTCGATCCATCGCAGTGCCGGAGTCGCGTAGCGCACGCGGATCGCATCTCGCGTAACGACATAGGCAATTCCGATTCCCACGGCGGCGCCCACCAGCAAATCGGTTGGGTAGTGAAAGCCCAGGTAGGCGCGCGGAACGCAAATGAACAGCACGGTATAGGCAATCGCCAGTCCACCGATCCCCCGCCACACAAGGAAGATGCCGGTGGCGACCGCCATCCATAGCATCGCGTGATCGCTTGGGAAGGAACTCCAACTTGTCAGCAGTGCGTCCTTAATAGCGCTACCTGCAAAATGCAGATGCAGTTCGGCGCTATAGACGGGGCGCACTCTGAACGGCAACCAGTGAGTCAGCAGTCTTCCGAGGAAAAGCGCCACGACGCCACCGAGAAGCGTCGCGAGAACCATTTCTCGCCGCCATTCACGGCGTTCGTCCTGCTGAAACCACATCCACCACAACACGGGAATGAGTACGAGCCCTTTGAAGGTGTAAAGATCGGCGATGGCTTCTATGGATTGCGTTGCGAAATGACTGAAGTGTATGTTGGACAGATATGTCTCGATAGACGAATCTATGTTGTTCATTATTTTGTAAGAAGCTTAGGAAGTCGCATCGAGGGGTAGCATAGCCCGTTGGATGCCCCGGATTTCTGGTGCTTACTTTCACTGACAACTTTTACTGCGCGATCGACGCCCTCGATCCTTTTCCCAATTTCGTACGTCTCGGCATCTTCCGAACACTCGTTCTTACGTTCTTGGCGGCGTTCTTGCTCATACCCGTCGCGCAAGAGGCCCGTTGAGTCAGATCGATCTTCCGACCGCCGCTAACGCAGGCGCAGCCGACACGATTGCCCCATCTTCCGAAGTCTCGCGCAAAGATCGTCGAGCGCCGCCAAAGATATCGAGGTGCTCATCGAGGCATCGGGATCGCGGGTCGAGGCAGGAGCCGAACTTGTCGCGAGCGCAGGGGAAACCATGGAAAAGGTCAGCATCGCGATTCAGCGGGTGACGGACATCATGGGCGAGATTGCGTCGGCCTCGCACGAACAGAGCCGCGGCATTGAGCAGATCAATCAGGCGATCACGCAGATGGACGAAGTGACGCAGCAGAACGCCGCGTTAGTCGAAGAGGCGGCTGCGGCCGCCGGCTCTCTCGAACATGAAGCGCAGCAATTGCGCACCGCCGTATCGGTTTTCCGCACCGCCTGATACATGGGCCGGCGGGTTCGCGACACAATGCTGGATCATCCGTTATTTAAAGTCGCGTCGCTCGTCCGGCGGCCACGTCCCCTGTTGCGTCACCAGCGCGGCGTTGCGTTTATGGTTGTGTCGTCCGCTGACCAGGCCTGGCCGATTTCGTTGATGCCTTTGCCGAAAGCGAGGAGATGTAGAAACGCTGCGGAGATAGGGTTGCTGTATTCTGTTTCTCATGAAGAAACTCGTTCTCTCCGCCGCTGGCGCTGTAACCTCGATGCTTCCCTTGAGGCTTCGGCATGTGATGGCAAAGTCCCTCCTGGAAGATAACTCGCTCGCGAGAGAGTATGGCTATCTCTACCTGTCCAGCCTCTCACGGAAGCTCAATGTTGTGCGGTTCTCGGCAAATGGACAGTACGGCACGATGGTCAGCAGTTCGAATGATCTGAGCATTCTAAAGAAATACGCCGAGACCGGGCGTTGGGCGCCTGAGCTTTCCGACAAGTTGAAATTGTTCTTCGCCGGTTCGGGAGGAACATATCTCGACATCGGCGCGAACATCGGCATGACGACCATACCGATTGCGCAGCACAACGAGCGCGTGAAGTGTTATGCGTTCGAACCGGAACCGGTCAACTACCGCAATCTTCTGCGCAACATTGCGGAAAATTGCCCGTCACCCAACATAGAGACTTTCCAACTCGCGTTGCACGAACGCGAGGAAGTACTGCCCTTCGAGATTGCCGACGGCAATCTGGGCGACCACCGCCTTCACTTCGAAACCAACCTTCCGGCAAAACAGAACGAGGTGGGTCGCAAGATCATCGAAGTGCGCTGCGCAAGGCTGGATGATCTTCCTATTCAGTTGTCCGGCCCTGTGTTTGCGAAAGTCGACACACAGGGTGCGGAGCCCTATGTCTTTGCTGGCGGCAGCAAGACCCTTGCGAAAGCCGATGCGATTCTCGTGGAATGGTCGCCATATCATATGGCCCGGTTAGGGGGCGATCCCAACGTCGTGCTGCAGTTTCTCGAGGAGCACTTCACTTACGGCAAGGTTGAAGAAACCGACGCAAAGGCGGGAATACCAGCCGAGACGGAACCCATGCGAACAATCGCAGCGCGCCTGCGGAGCACAATTACAAAATGGCGCGACGATCCACTCAATTACGTCGATATCTTCGCGACAAAGACGGCGTCACTCGCGCGATAGCAAAAGCGGCTTGCCGCAAGCGAGCCGCTTGGCGCTATAGAGCCGCAGCGGATAACAGCCGGGACTAACACGGCCTCCGCTAACCAAGAACGTACCAACGAACCTAACAACGCGCTACCGGCTCGCAGCGTCACTCAGTGACCGGTTTTTCGACAGCGTTCGTATGCCCTACGACCGACTCGAAAAACTGCGCGTACTGCCGGGAGCAGGCGTTCCACCCGAACTCGTCGACAGCTTTGCGCCTGGCCGCATTGCTGGCAATGGTCTGCCACGACTCATTGACCGACTTCAGAATCGCAGGAAGCTCGCTTACGTCATTGAACAGCATGACGTTGTCGAACCTCCGCGCGGCCCACGCCATGAAAGGTGTCGATCGTGCGATCAGAACCGGCACGAGACCAATGGCTTCAAAGAAGACGCCGCTGACGAGCATGGAGTCGGCCGCGTGCGGCAAGATCAACACGTCGCTCTGCGCAATGCCTTGCGCGAACTCTGCGTCGGTCAAAAACTTCGAATCGATGCGCACGGCTTCTCGCAGCGATTTCCTGTCGATGATTTCGTTCAGCGTCGCGAGATAAGCTTCGGTGCCGTGGCCGGCGACGTGCAGTTTGCAATCGCCCGGCCAAACGTCGAGTACCGCGTCGATCTGCTTATATGGACGAATCACGCCGAGCATCGTATAAAGCGGCGCCGCGCCGCGGGGCTTCGCCGTACCTGACGGATGGCCGGGAGCGTCCCAATAGAGCGGATGAGGCAAATACTGCGCACGGTAGCGAGCCTGAAAATCCGGCGCGTGTACAACACGGACATCGACAAGACGATGCACGAGCGCAATGATCCGCATAGACAGGCGCCTGTTGAAGCCGACCGTATCGTGCACTGCCTGATCATGTACGAAACACACGACCTTGGCTCGCCCGATCAACATCAATGAACAGTAGAACGCCAGTAGCAGGCAGCCGGTCACGCTAAGTTGTGCCGTGCCTTTCTGACGCCTGAACGCCCGGTATTCAAGCCAATGAAATACGAGCATGTTCTCCGGCTTGAACAGATCGGCAAACCCGCCGCTCAGCAGTCCCCTGATTGACAGCGGGAACACATCGTAGCCGGCGGATCTATATAGATCCTTCTGAATGTCGATGTAGCGGTTTGTAGGATTTCTAAAAGGGCACATTAACACTCGCGGCCGTCTTTTCACTTCGTCTTTTCCATTCGCGTAACTGGTTTCGTCATTGACCTGCGACATTCGACAATCTCCGGTCAAGCTTCACGCGCGAAAATAACACGCTCAGGCGAATACCCGGACATTTACGATGCCCACCATTCAAACGCCTAAACCAGTATTGGGTGAATTAACGCTCCATCTTTAAGTTCAGCTTAGCATGCGCCAAATCGTTTTGCGAAGTTGCATCACCTTAGAACGCGCCAATCTCACAGGAGCCGCGGGCGCCCGTGTCCGAAAGTGCTGAACATAGGCATTCGTGTCGTTTTTGCCACGCGAGGGTGTGGCGGCGGGAAGCTAAGCTGACGCGCATGAAAGCGGAAAATATGACCTCCGTCTCTTAGGGTCAAAGCGAAAAAAATGCAGGGCGACCAGTCCCCATACGATAAGGAGAAAGTAAAACTTATTTGGGACAACCCGCCAAATCGGAAACGATCTTGCTTTCTGGCGGGAATTTGCTATTTCTCGTTTTGTCCGACGAGTCTTGCGGGTAAGATCTACCCCGTTCGCAGTAGCAACCCCGCAAATTTTACGGATTGCGGGTTCGCTTCCCGGCAAACGTTTGCACGGACACCGTTCTGATCCGCGGTTCCGGCAAACAGTTCGGTTGACCCCACTGTTGATGATTCCCCGACGCGCGAATCGGCCCGGCCGTTTCGACTGGCTCGTGCGCGTTTGTTTGAACCGCCTCGTTCATTAAAGCGGCGCAAACCGGTTCGGCAGACGCACGGCGTGACGCACCAAATAGCACTGAGATTTTATAGACGATCAGTAGTGCGAATAAAAACAAAGATTTTCTAGTTTCAAGATCAGTAATCAACAAAATACAAAATCAAATTTATAAATTTTTTCGGGGTTTTTTCGATAGCGGATAATTCAAAATGTTGAAAAGACGACAGTTTATTGGCGCACTGACGGCACTGAGCGGTAGTGTTATTTTGAGCGCATGCGGCGGCGGTGGTGCGGAAGAAGGCGGCACAATTACCGCTAATTCTGCGGCGCAAAAGACGAACGCAACGGCCAAAGGCACGTCGCCGAACGGCGCCGCGATGCCGCCGGCGACATCCCTGATCGACGGCTCGGGCGCCACCTGGACTCTTTCGGGCGGCGTCGCTTATCGCAATGGCGCGAAGGCCGGGAACAACTACAACGTGATTCTCGCGCTGTGCTTCAACGGCAACATCTACGTTGAGAACACCAGCTCACAGTTTTACCAGTGGACTGGATCGACGTGGCAGTCTACGAGTGACCCGCGCCAAGGCACGACGTCGCCGGACGGCACGACGATGCCGTCGGCTCCCAACATTGTCGACAAGACCGGCGCCGTGTGGACGCTGACCAACGGTGTTATCTCCCGGAACGGCGCAGTTGTGGGCAACAACTACAACGTGTCGCTGGTGCTCTGGTACGGCGGCAAGATCTATTGCCGCAACACCAGCGGACAGTTCTACGCGAATGCAGAGGTGGCCGCCCAATGGTTGCCATGTAGCGATCCGCGCATTGCCACCGCTGCGACCGCAGGAAGCTTCTTCGGCATTAACGGCCACTTCGATTACACGTACACGCCGACACAACTCATATCGATCCTGAAGGGCTTGGGCTGCACGAGCTACCGCGTCGGCTGCACGGCAGATCCGAATCAATTGAATGCTGTAGTCAAACTGGCACAGGCGTTCCAGTCGGCGGGTATGACGCTGCTCGTGCTGGTCAACCTGGGTCTTTACGACAGCAGCGGCAGACTGCTCGCAGGCGAATCCGCTGCGTACAACGCTACGTATGGACCGGCATTCACAATCGCCAACGCGTTGAAGCCGTACGGCGTGACGTTCTATGAATGCGGAAACGAGTTGACGCGCGACAGGGCGATCATCATCGATTCGACGAACGCAGGAACGAAGGCCCTCGACTTTAACAACGCAAACTGGCCCACCATGCGCGGCGCAATGCGCGGCATGATCGACGGAGTGAAAGCCGCGCAGCCCGGCGCGAAATGCGGTATCAACTTCTGCGTCGCCGACGTCGGCGCCTCGGACGCGCTGTGGGACGGCATGCAACCCGACGGCAGCGGCGGCTATCCGAAGGTGCGCTGGGACATCACGACATGGCACAACTATGAAGTGTATGGCGACATTTTCAACATCGGTACCGATGGCGCGGGTCCGGGCATCAACCTGCCTGCATACTGCAAGGCCCGATACGGTGTGCCGTTCTTCATCACCGAGTGGAACACTGGCCCGGAGCAGTCGCAAACATATCGAGCGAGTTACATTACGTCGCAATTGGGTTCGTTCTATGCGGCTCGCAAGACGCACAACATCCAGTCCGTCATGTACTACGTGCTCGACAGCGGCAACAACACGTTCGGCATTATGACCAACGGGACCGCGCTGAATCCGCCGTACGGCGCATTCACGAACTTTACGTCGGGCCACGCAGATAGCTGATCCGCCTGCCCGAGTTCGATGTACGAAATGGCCTCCCGCTGCTTTCTGGCGGGAGGCCATTTCTTTTTCACGAGACACCGACACGCGGCGCTGAGACTCTGGCCTGAAGAAATCGCCCGAAGCTGGCTCTACAGGCGACACGAGTTTTGGCGCACACTGCGTACAGAACTCACCGGAGCAGCCATGTACGTACCCGACCATTTCAACGAAGCGCGCAAAGACGTGCTGCATGCGTTCATCGCGCACAATCCCTTCGGCACGCTGATCACTCACGGCACGAGCGGTCTGGACGCTAATCACATTCCGTTCGAACTAGCGCCGGAAGAAGGCGAATTCGGCGTGCTGCACGCGCACGTCGCGCGAAACAATCGGCTGTGGCAGGACGTGGCCAACGCCGATGAAGTACTCGTCGTCTTCCATGCGGGCGATGCCTATATTTCGCCGACGTGGTACCCGAGCAAGCAGGAAACGCACAGACAGGTGCCCACCTGGAACTACATGGTGGTGCACGCGCACGGCCGCATCACGATTCGCGACGATGAAAAATACGTGCGAGGCGTCCTGGCGCGCCTGACTCGCACACATGAGGCGGGCCAGCCTCGTCCGTGGAAAATGGGAGATGCGCCGAGCGAATATATCGACACCATGCTCAAAGCGATTGTCGGCCTGGAGATCGAGATCACGCGGCTCGTGGGCAAAAGCAAGCTAAGCCAGAATAAGGACGCACGCGATATCGAGGGCGCGGCCGAAGCGCTGAAGGAAAACGGCGATCATCGTATCGCCGATGCGATGCTCGAGCACGCGCCCCATAAGCAGTAAGCTATGTTGGCCCCGGCGTCCACCTCATGTCGGCCAGTGGGCGACATGTGCGCTATGCGTTCAGCGCACTACGGGTTAGTAACAAAGCGCCAAAGCGCTGCACACTCGGCACTCGATAGCTCGAAATGAGGCATGGACTTGCGCAACACCACGCTTGCCGGATCTATGCCGTCTTTGACTGCCCGACAGAAGGCAACGGGATCGTACCGACTGGGCGGCCCGCCCCGGCGGCTTCTTGCATCGAGCAAGTAGCCACGAGTAAGGGGCGGTGCAAAGCCGGGCGATGGATCCGTCCGTGTGTGACAATTCACGCATCGCGTGGTCCACTCCGGCAGCGATTGATTGTCGTCGCGCAGGTGCGCTACTGCCGCACGTTGCCCGGTGAAAATCGCGCAGCCCATATCGCCCGGCGAACAGCTCAGGTCGGCATGCGCGAAATGCGCATTGCTTAGTATCGCCAGGCAGATCGTCAACCGAATCGCCCGGCGCAAGGTTGTCGACGTAATCATCAGTGCAGGCGCAGCGTGCGCGACACGCTCGGCACACCGTTGGTGTTCAACGCAAAGAGCATGTAGTAGCCAGGCACGACAACACCGGGATCGGCCGGAATCTTCAGAATGAATTCACCAGCCGTACCTACCGTGAAACTCAACGGCACGCGTCGCTGCTCGTTATTTACAGCATGCGTGTTGGACGACAGGCGCATGAGCGCGAATGCCTTGACACCACTGCTCGCTTTCACGGCGATGGAAGTGCCGAGCTGTGCATCAGCCGGCACGTTACTGAGGGTCGGCCGTGTCGCTGCCGATCCATCCGCATTGAGTAGATACGGCGGCGTAAGTATTTCAATGTCCGTGTGGTTAGTCGCGCAGCCGCCGCACAGTCCCCCGCCTCCGCTCAGCACGCGGCCATCCGCCAACAGCAGCGCAACGCTGTGATACGTCCGCGGCACGGCTTGCGGCGCGAGCTGCGAAAACACTTTCGTCGCCGGGTCCCACAACTCCGGAGTCAGCACAGCAGTGTCGTCCGAGAAAGGCTGCGCAAAGGCTTGACCGCCCACCACGACGACCTGCCCGTTCGGCAACACAACGCTGCTGCTGAATGCCCGCGTATAGCTCATCGGAGGCAGCGCGGTGGCAACCGCTGTGCCGGTGCTGATATCGATGAGCGTCGCATTCGACGTCGCATTCGACTGCTCATAACTTGGCGCACCACCAACTGCGAGAATTTTGCCGATGTCGTACATGACCGCGTTGCCATTCATCGCGTCGGTATCGTTCGCGCGCTTGCCGGCATCGGTCACGTTGCCGTTACCCGCGGTGTCGAACCAGTGCATGGCCTGGCTCGGGCCGGCGTGGAAAACGCGTCCATTGGACACTGCGAACAACCACGCGTGATTGTCGGCGCGGAATATGCCCGCCGCGTCCTGGGTCAATATGTAGTCGGCGAGTATCGCGCCGTTGATTTGCCAGCCCGAACCGGACGTCCACGTTTCGCCGTTTTTGCCGCCCTCGCCGCCATTCCATGAGCCACCGAGCGTGAATACGCTCCCATTGCTCAACGTAACGGTCCCCTGATAGCCGCGTGGGATCTTCATCAGGTTGCTCGACGACCATTGACCGGTCGAAGGCGTGTAGATGCTCGTCTTCGAGCTGCTCGATCCCCCGTTCACCAGCAAGCGGCCGTCCGGCAGATTCGCGATACCGGGGCAGAACATATCGTGCCCGGTGTTGCTGACCAGCACCTGCTTGTTGGTTCCCGTGGTCGGGTTGAAGACCGCGGTGTAGGTCTTTCCCGGCGTGATTTCACCGGACGTAAAGTCGAGAAGCATATCCGACGACCACACCAGCACGTTGCCGTCGGGAAGATTGGCGGCCGCCGCGGGAACCATCGGCACCCCGACGGGCGCCGACCACTTCGACGGCAACGTCTTCACGTTCAGGCCGCTCAACTGCCACGTCTGCAGAGCACTCCCATTGCATACCTGCTGCCGGATTTGCTGACCCCATCCAGTCAGACTCTGCGCCGCCAGACACATGCCGCTGTGCGCAGCGACGATCGCGTAGCCGTTGCCTTGCGGCTTCGCAGTAAATGTCTGGTTCGTCTGACCGTTGCACGCCCACTGGATAATGGCGGCACCAGCATTCAAGCTCTCACCTGTCACGTCCATGCACAGGCCGCTGTTCTGATTTACGAAGTGGAACTGAGATCCGGTGGGTACGGGCCGCCATTGCTGATTTGCACCGCCCGAACAGCCCCAGGAAATGACCGAGGCGCCACCCGTTGTCGATGCAGAGTCAACGTCCGCGCACAGATTCATACCGCTGAGCGTGATCGGACCTACCGTTTGCGCCTCTACGCGGGTCGCAAACGTGGTAAGCGCGAACGCTATAGCGGCGACGCAAAGTGCATTCACGCATCTGCCTGCATAGAGCCAGATGAATCTGACAAACGGAATTGGCGCCATGATCTCTGCTCCAGTTAACGTTGAACTACGCGCGCCCCAATGCGCCCAGCGCATTGCAAATTTCGTCTACACGTGGAAGATCCGCGCTGCGCCAGCGCAACCGCGCGCTTGCATCGAAGCAGTAGATCTGGGTTGCATGATCCGCAATGTTGCCGAGCGGCAAGCGGCTACCTGCAAGTGCCATCCGCATTCCGTCGAGGTCTCGCAGTGTCGGAGTCGCAGCAGTCCATGCTGGCCCGGCCTGAAAACGCTTGAGCCACTCATGCAGCGCGGACGGTGAGTCGGACAGCGGATCGATCCCGATCGAGAGCAATCGAACCGGATAACGTCCACGAATTTGTGCCAACCGTTGCTGCACCCCGCTGAATAGCGCTCCTTGCAGAGGACATACAGAACTACATCCGGTATAGATGGTTTGAACTGCCGTGACGCCATCTAGCAGCATGCTGTTCAGCGATCGCTCTGTACCGGTCTGATCGACCAGCCGCGTGTCTTCCAGACGAACTGGCGGAGTGACGAGCCCCGACGTCCCATGCTGTGCGTACGACGACAAAGGCGCCGCCGCGAGTGCAAGCATTGCGGCATCACGCAGGAAGACGCGCCGTGACGATCTTTCAACCGGCGGGGACTCGCCAGGTTCAGCGCGCATGAGAGCTTTCGGATCAAACAAGGCGTCGTCCTCCGCAAAAGCTCACAGAACTGCACACTCGCCTTCGCAAACAGCGTTTGGCGCGGCAGTCAATGAACACGTCGGGTGAGTCGGCGATCGCTACGTTGCTTCGGTTCCGGAGGCGGCGAACCGGTTACGTGTTTGGAGGCAGCGATTAACGTCGACGGCATTCGATCGTATGCGAAGACGGCGACGACGGTTTGTTTAGTACCCCACACTTCCTGGTGCTTCGTGACGTGAAACTTGTCCACACGCGGCGGCTCTGGACTTCGGCCAAATGAAAGAATCCGGCAATGCGAAGCGTTGCCGTGATCTATATTGATTCGCGTGCCGCGATGTTATTTTCTCAGCCCGCACTGGCGTTGCTTGCCAGGAGCATGCCGGCACCGCGTGCCTGCGAATAACTCGTGCCACAGCTCATTGCACTGTTCCCGGTAACCGACATGGCGGTGCAGCCGTTCAGATTCATGCCCGTCTCGCAACGGCGCACGAGATTGGCCGACACAACACCGCCAACGCGATTTGCCGCCGCAATTCCACTTCCTCCAGGCCCGCTAAAACCCTCGACAACATTTCCCACTACCACGGCCCCCGTCGCGCTCGACTCCAGATAGATGCCATTTTTCGGGCTCTCTTGACCGAGCACGGTATTGCCGTTGATTACCGGGTCGGACACGTCCAGACAATGGATTCCGTGCGCGCCCATGTAGCGCAGGTTATTGCCTAGAATCGACGGCGAATCCTGGTAGAGCGCGAGAATGCCAATTGCGCCATCCGCAGCATTACAAAGCACACTGTTATTGGTGACAGCTGTGCCTTGTCCGCGCTCGTGCCATATGAAAGTCAATAACGGCGAGCCGGAACGTATCGGGTTGCTCGCAACCAGCGCAGTTTCAGCAACGCTCACAACGAAGGTTGCTGACGGCACGCCAGGCCCAGTAATGAGTTGGCCGAGTTGAACCGCAGGATTTGCGGATGTCAGCGTCACACGAGCCGTGCCGTTTGTCGTCGCCCGCTGCTCCACTGAGACCGCATTATCGGTGTCCGAGCCTATCAAGCAAATTGCGGCTCTCGCGTGACCGCGCGTGAGGTCGACCGTGTTGCCCGATATGACGCACTGCACGGCTCCGCCATACACGGCAATGCCTGCGTGAATCGGGTCCCATGCGGACCCAGTGCCGTCGGTTGCGGCGCGGTCGAATATCACCGTGTTACCCGTGACCGAGCACGCCAGCGATCGGACGATAGCTATGCCCCACCACTTCGCGCCCTCGCAGGTGTTGCCCGTAATGGTCGAGTTATTGACGTTCTCCGTCACGATGCTGCGCCGGAACGAACCTCGCACGACGTTGCCCACTACCGTGCACATGTTGTCCTGCAGCGGGAAAGAGTCGGCATGGTAGTTCGCCAGCCCTTCCATGTGTATCCCGATGCGGCAGTCCTGACCGGCTCTGGCTGTCACGAGATTGCCGGTGATCGTCGCTGCGCAACCCCAGACCGTGATACCGTCGCCGCGATCCTCGCCATAAGTGGACTTTTGCGTGGGGCCGCCACCAGCGCCGATACAGTCAATAATCCTGTTATTGGCGATGATGAAGTCGTGGTACTCGCCCGTCGACTCAACCTGAATGCCGTTCTGAAAATAGCGGATGGTCGAGCGCGTCACGGAGCCGAGACTCGCGCGAAACATGATGCCGACGTTGCGCTCGCCGCTATTCGACTGAAGCATGTTCGGGTTCGTGAGATAGACTCCGTCGAATTCACAGCCTTGAGCAGTCACCGTGATCGCCGCTGCATTGGCGATGCCGGCTATAAATCGCAACTCGCCGCCGCCGACTACACAAATTGCCTTCTCAATCCTGAGCGGCTTCGTCACCTTGAACACGTGCCCGCCAGGGACATTCACGACTGCGGCACCGCTGCTAAATGCCGCTTGTATCGCAGCGCTGTGATCGACGGACGGCGCGCCAGAGCGTGCGTCAGTGCGTGCTTCGGGCGACATGAAGTCCAGCACGCTTGCTTCGCCACTCGGCCCGCGTGTATTTGTTGCATTCGACGCAGTTGCCGGTTTAGCCGAAAAGTATCCCGCCACTGCCGCGCCTGCGGTCGTGGTTAACTTCGTCAGGAAGTTGCGCCTCTGTTCGCTCAAAATTTTTCCCGCAGGTTCGAGTACAAATGTTGCCGTCGAGAAGACCTCAGCATCTGCCGCGATGCGATGATGACATCACCCACTGCCCCTACCGATCAATTAACCGGCATTCGTCTGCGGCTTGCCGATACGAGCGAAGTGAAACGTCCTGATCAATATCGACTTCATCGCGCCCAAAGGGAGCCTTCGCCACGCGAGCGGCACTCCGGTCATTTGCGCGGCAAACCATGGCAATGACGAATCGTCTTCGATGTCGAATGCGCTCAGACGAAACGGATCACATTTTTCGTCGTTCCAACCGACTGCTGTAGTGCGTCCACTCTTGTATCCGGTCGCCTTTAGCATCGCCACTTCGCGCGACCCATACCGGCCATAGGGATATGCGAAGTGTTCGCAGGGTGCCCCGGTAAGCTCTTCAACCTCACGCTTCGATTGCGCGAGTTCCTCGATGCACTCCTGATCGTCGAGGCGTGTGAGCGTCGGGTGAAAACGCGTGTGGGACTGAAAATCCACGTACGGCAGCATCGCTTGTATCTGGTCTTCGCTGAGTCCGCTGACCGGAGCTTCGTCGCTGCGTGCATTTTGCTGAAACCCGTACCGCGCCAGCTCTTCGAGCCTTTGCGCGTTTGGAAGCTTGATCAGACGCTTGACGCCCGCATGCTGGGCGCCCGGCGTGAGCCACCAGTGAGTGCGCTCATGTGCCACGACGCTGCTGCAAATATAAATAGTAGGACGAACGCCATGCTTGATGAAAATCGGCAACAGCGCAGCGTTTCCAACATGGCCATCGTCGAATGTGAGCGCCGCGCGCTGGCGACCTTTTCCAGGCGCATTCACTTCGGACATCGGAACAAAGTCGCAATACTGCTTCAAATACGCAAGGTGTGAATCAAGCGTGGCTGGATCGGGATCGTGATAAAGAAGTACCGCAACCCGGTCTCGCCACAGTAGAAAGCGTGTGAGCGCTGGTAAGCCGCTGAGAAGAATGGCGTGCGTAAAAATCGTGCGCATTAGTCGCTTCGGTTTCATGTCGCCTCTTCAAGTCACGAGATACAGCACGGGTTGAGCGCTTCCTTATACCGTTCCCAATAAGGCCCGAACGTGCGGTTAACCACAAAGACGCTGCTTGCCTGCATTCACCTCTAACGGTTTTACTTTTCGCGAATACCGTCGCCGACAAAGCGCATATTCATATCTTATGCACAGTGGTGCTGCGCCTATGCAGCGCAAATGATCCCGCTCAGGTTGTGCGCTCGCGAACATACGCGTCGAAAATGGCACCCCAGACTTTGGCAGTGCTGACTGGTGCGCATTACGCGCTAGTCCACCTTCACACCGTTCTACACGCGACCCGGCTTCATTCAGGCACGATCGGCGTCTGACGAGTCGCAGCATTCCGACAATGTATGAGCCTTGTTTGCCGCCCTCTTCCATTGAAGCGATGGAAAGACTTTCGTCGGCATATTCAGGGGTTCGAACGACGCTCGCAACTCGGGCGGAAAGTATGGGCCGCGACGCTTCACGCCGATACGCAGACGAATAGCGTGCGGCAACGTAACTTTGCTGGCATCAGCACCTGCACATCCATGTGTGCGGGTGGTCGGTTAAACCTCTTCGATGATGGGCTCCTTATGAACGAGTTTTCTCCAAAATCGCAGGCTGCCGGCTCCCGCCAGAATGACGTTGATCTGGTCCGTTACCTTGACGTAGTCCTGGCGAACCGGTGGCTCGTTCTGGCAATCGCGAGCATGGTGCTTGCAATGGGCGTGGCCTACAGTCTTCTCGCACCGCCCGTTTACCAGTCCGATATTCTCCTGCAGGTAGAACAGGAGAGCCCCACCAATACCAAGAGTCTGCTTGGCGACGTATCAAGCCTTTTCGACGTCAAAACAGAAACCACCGCTCAGATCGAGGTACTGCGCTCGCGCATGGTGGTAGGAAATGCGGTCGACAATCTCAAACTCTACATAAGCGCGGAGCCGAAGCGCTTTCCACTGATCGGCAATTGGATTGCGCGTTGGAACAAAGGCCTGTCGCAGCCCGGCTTGCTCGGAGCTGGCGGCTATGCGTGGGGCAGCGAATCGATCAACGTAGGGACGTTCGATGTTCCAGAAGATCTCGAAGGCGACGACTTCAAGCTGACCTCGCTCGGCGGAGGCCGCTATGTTGTCGAACAGAAGCAGCTTGACGCGCCGATCTACGGACGTGTCGGCGAGACGATCGTTTCCAACGAGAGCACGGGAAAGATAACGCTGCGCGTGCAGGCACTCAATGCGAATCCCGGCACGGAATTGCTGCTGGTGAGGAACTCGCGACTGAAGACGCTGGAGAACCTGCAAGACAAGCTGTTCATCGTTGAAAAAGGCAAGCAGAGCGGCATTATTGGCGCGTCGCTGACAGGCACCGACCGGCAGCTGACCGCGAAGATCCTGAACAACATCGGCGACGAGTACGTCGCGGCAAACATCGCGCGCAAGGCAGCGGAGGCCGAAAAATCGCTCGCATTTCTCAGCGACTTACTCCCCCAACTGAAAAGCGAACTTGAAGATTCCGAGCGCAGCTACAACGCGTTGCGAATGAAGCGCGGCACATTCGACATCAGCGAGGAAGGCAAGACCTATCTGCGCGAAAGCATCGAGTTACAGGCTAGTGCACTGGCGCTGAAGCAGAAACGCTCCGAACTCACCGCACTTTTCACGAGTGAGCACCCGTCGGTTCGTGCCGTCGATCAACAGCTTGCGGCCTTGAGCGCCAAAGAGGCCGCTGTTTCGCAGCGAATGACGTCACTGCCGGAACTGGAACAGGAGTCGTTGCGCCTGATGCGCGATGTGCGCGTCAATAACGATCTCTACGTCGGCATGCTCAACAACATGCAGCAGTTGAAACTCGTGCGGGCAGGCAAAGTCGGCACCGTGCGACTACTCGACCGATCCGTCGTACCGAAGGAGCCGATCAAGCCTAATAAGCCGCTGCTGATCGCAGGTTCCGCAGCACTCGGCCTCGTCCTGGGAATAGTGGTGACCTTCATGCGCCACATACTGCGCGGCGGCGTGACAAATCCTCAGGACATCGAGCAGGAAACTGGTTTGACTGTCTATGCGACCGTGCCGGTTTCGCGCACGCAAGCAGCGCTCGAGCATGAATCGCCAAAACGGAACGAGGGGTTGCTGTTGCTCGCCACGCATTCTCCGGGAGATCCATCTGTCGAGAGTCTACGCAGTCTGCGCATTGTGCTGCAGCTTTCAATGCTGGAAGCGGGAAACAATCGCGTGCTGCTCACCGGTCCGAGCGAACAGATCGGCAAATCATTTCTGTCCGCCAACCTGGCAGCCGTGATGACCGGATCGGGCAAGCGTGTGCTGCTAATCGACGCTGATTTGCGCAGGGGTCATCTGAACGAGTATTTCAGCAAGGAATCGCAACCAGGGCTCGCGGACGTTCTGACGCAGAGTGCCACGTTAGACGACGCCCTGCAGCGTAACGTAGCGCCCGGACTCGACTTCCTCCCCAACGGTACTACACCGTCCGACCCCGCGGAGCTTCTGATGGGCGATGCAATGTCCCGCCTCCTGGAGTCGGTAGGCGACAGATACGACATGGTGTTGATCGATACTCCGCCTGTCCTCGCGGTATCCGATGCCGCCGTATTGGCGCACCGCTGCGGCACTGTGTTCCTCGCAACGCGCTTTGGCACGACGTCGGTCGAAGAAGTACGCGAGTCCGTCAAGCAACTCAGGCATGCGAACGTGGAAGTCAAAGGCGTGATCTTCAACGCCTTCCATCCCGCCGCCTATCGCTACAGCTTGGGTTCGCATGCAGGCCGTAACCGATATCTGTCGTATCAGTACGCGACCGCCTCGGGCGACTCCAAATCCGGCAGTTGACCCGTGCGTGAGCGCATGCCGCGGAAAGCCTGTGTGGCCGATGCGGCATAACCGGTACGGCTCTGTCAAACCGAACTCCGAATAGAAGATGATCGTTAATGTAAAGCATTCGGTCGTTAGCATCGCGGGCGTTGTGCTCAGTCAGGCCGCGAACTTCATTGCGGTCATACTGATTGGCAAGTTCTGCGGGCCGAGCGAGCTCGGTTACTTCAGCCAGTTGAATGCGATTGGCCTTTTCGCCGGTTCGGTTCTGGGCTTGCGGCTCGAAGTGGCCTGTATGGCCGCGGATAAAACGCTTGCCGTTCGCGCGCTGGTGAGTTCGAGTTGCGTCGCCATGGCGATCGCACTGCTGCTCGCCGCCGTCGCGGTGGTCAGTGGCGAGCAGAAGTATTTGACCGTAGTGGTGCTGGCGAGCGGTGTATTCCTCCAGCAGGCACTGTCGTCTGCACTGGCAAGCGAGCGCAAGTACGTGAGCATCGCCGTGCAACGCGCATTTCCGAATGTCGCATTTGCGGCGGCATTCGTTGCGCTGATGATGGTGGCCAGACACCCGTGGAGCGGGCCGGATATTTTCGCGGTGTACAGCTTCGTGTTTTTTGCTTCAGCCGCCGTTCCGCTGGCTGGCTATCTTTTCACCTCCCGGTCGATGCTTTCGCCAGAGTGCCTGAAGTTCTCCCGGCTGCAACTCGATTACGCCAAATTCTCGCTGCCGACAACGTCGCTCAATTCGGTCGTGATCTATTCAATCGCGATCCTCATGCCACTCGCTTTCGCGCCCCACGACGCGGGCGTGTTTGCTCTTGCCTATCGCGTCGGCTATTTTCCTGCGTCTCTCCTGTCGCAGAGCCTCGGCGCGGTGTTCCGACGGGATCTCATCGATCTGGTGGAAAGAGGAACGGACGTGCGCGGCGCAAGGAATCCGGCAACATCGTTCTCTCTGGTTCTAATGCCACTGAGCGTGGTGCTCATTGCGGCTGGCTACCTCGGTCTCGCGCTCATCATCAACTTCAAGATGGGAGACCTCTGGCAGCAGTCGATGCACGTTTACATGCTGTTTTCGCCGTACTTCCTGACGATGGCCGTGTTCGGTTCGCTTGCGCAGGTATTTATCGTCTTCAAGCAGCAGAAGTTCGATCTGGTGATTCAACTGATGAGCGCTGTCAGCATATTTATCATTTTCGCCTTCACGAGCGTCTTCAAGCTGAACTTTATGTCGGTTGTTCTGCTTCTCAGCCTATCGGGAACGCTTGTGGCATGCGTCGGCATCTACTATTCGGTGAACGTGGCGAAAGGCGGCATGAGCATCAAGCCGCGGGATTCGGTTGCAATCTAAGGGGGTGAACGTGCGTATTGTCAAAGTACCCGGGCTGATCGGGCGAAGCGCGAGTCCCGGTGTGTCGGCGACGATCTGGCTGCTTCTACTCGCCCTTCTTTGCTTCGTTTCCATCGCCCATGAAACGGTGCTGCCGGCCAAGTTCCTGCTCGACGAGCAAGTTATCCTCGAACGAATGCTGACGGTTAGCCGCTTCGAGGCCTTTGGCGACTCCTTCGACAACCTTGCGTGGACCTTCCGGTCCCTCGGCATTAGCACGCCGGGAATATCGTTGATCGGATTTTTCGCTTCAACAGTCGGACTCGCGCTTGCGATCTGGCGCTCAGGAGTGACGTCGCTAACGTACATGGAATTCCTGCTGGCCTGCTTCTGGCTCTTTGCGCAGACGGTCTACATTGGTATGCCTTCGAAGGAGATCGTTATATCGCTAGCGGTTCTCTTCATCCTGCAGTGCAAGGACTCGCGGTTCATCGTTGTCGTATTCACAGTCTGCGTCGCGCTCATTGCGATCTTCTTTCGCACCTACTGGGCCATCACGTTAGCGCCAGCGCTGTTTCTGTACTTCGGGCCCGCTGTTCTGCGCAGGCCGCCTTTTCTAGCATTGCTGGCTGTCATTCTGTTCGCGTGCGTAGCCGCGAACTTTCGTATGCAATATGGCGAAACGCTGGACTTCGCACGGCAGATGGTCAACGAGTCGAGAGATCCGAGCGAGGTCGGCTCGCTTATCGTGCAGATCATTCCCGGCGGCAATATGGTCTCGGACGTGACCAATGCCATGCTTATTCTGGGCACCTTTCTGCTGCCTTTGCCGCTGGTTCTCTCGGGGGTGGCGACACAGACCATCGGTGGAATATGCACGTTCTTTACTCTCGCCTCGATGTTCTCGCGGTATCAGAAAAGAGGTGCGGTCGCAGCGCCTGCTCGCTTTGAGAAGCTGTGCTTCTGCTTCATCGTCAGCTTTCTTGCAACTCAGGCGATCTTCGAACCCGACTATGGGTCGTTTCTCCGTCACCTGTCGCCGATTTCGCCGCTCTTAATGTATCTGCTGCTTTCATCGCGATTGGAGCGCGAGCCGGACGCGCCTCATGTCGCCGCGACCCGGGGCGTCCGCTTCCATTTCGGCCAGCCAGAGCGCAGATGGCTCAGGTCCCACGATGGTCAATGAACGCGCAGCGCGGCGTTCAGGCAGCGGTCGATTCCCGATGACGCAATGACGTTATTCCACCGAAGATGTTCGAGACTGGAAGGGTCGTTGGCCGGCACCGTCTCATCCGACAGCTGACCTATTCCTGCAAAGATGTCGGGCCCCGTTACCTTGCAGAGAATCCCGAATGCGGCCGCCGCAGTGAGGTTTGACGGTGAGTCGTTACAAATGATCCTTTTGCCCAACGCGGCATATTCGAGCAGCTTCGTCGGAGTCTGGACGTTATAGGGGCGTGAGTACGGAATCGTCGATATGGCGTACTCGCAGTTCTTTACTACATCGAGAGCATCCCGTTGCGGTAGTTTTCCAGTGAATATCAGGCCAGGCGCTCCTTGATAAGCGTCGGCAATCTCCTTTTCCACGGCACCGACAAGTACCAGGGTTTCGGAACCGCGCCGCGCGGACGCGAAACCTGCAAGAAAATCATCGACGCCCCTCTCACGGGTGATCTCGCCCATATAGCAAAACGTTCCCGTCGGCAGCGCCCCGTTACGCGAGCCCTTGCAGGAGAAGATCCAGTCGGGCACGCCCATGGGCAACAGAATGGTTTCGACGCTGTCGTCGAAGTCCATTAGCTTCTGCATTGACTCGTTCTGGAAGATTCTCAGATTTGGACGCGGCTGAAGCAACTTTTTCGCCGCGTCTTTCAGTGTGATATAGCTGCCCACCGACAACGAGCGGTAGTCGTGAATCACGTAGCGGGAGGGCAGTCTCTTTGGGTAGAAGCCCATGATGCACCAGAGCACATAGTTGTGCGGATCCGCAATTTTCCGGTAGTCAGCCATCGTGCCTGAGTTGACGAAATAGCCGTTCTTTTCGAAATACTCCGTGTACGCGGCCACCTCTGGATAGTTCGCCTTGCCCGTATGCAAAATAAACAGTTTCACTTTTTCCTACCTCCGTTGCTCACACTCGGCACCCACGTGGTCGACGAACTCTTTGCTTGCGAAGGCGTTGCGTCCTACTGGCTAAAGTTTATTTTTTGCGAGATATAGCTATTGATGTTCGATTTCTCGATAACGTTGTCCCACGCGAGCTGCGTGAAATTCGCCCTTTGATTTGGCTTCGCCGTCTCGATGGTGGCGGCGGTCATACCGGTGAAAATGGAGGAGCTGGTGATGATGCTGTTGATGTGCAAATCCTCGCAGCACGCGACGTTCGACGGAGAGTCATTGCACAGAATTTTCTTTCCAAGCGCAGCGTATTCGAGAAGTTTGGTCGGCGTCTGGTAGCAATGCGGACGGTGGTACGGGAAATACGACACCGCAATCGACGACCTTGCAACCAGGCCAAGTGCCTCGCGCTGTGGCAACGCGCCAGCGAACACCAATCCACGCTTACCGGCGTACCGCTCGTAAAGACGTGGCTCTGGCTTGCCGACGAGCAGCAGCGAAGCATCCACCTCGCGGAAGTTCTCAAGAAATGCCTCAATGACGAGATGAAAGCCCCGCTCGAAGCTCATGTCGCCGATATAGCAAAAGTCGGCGATATCCTCGGCATCAGGCGGTTGTTGCGGCACCTCGAAGATCCATTTCGGAACACCCATTGGGAGGATCACCGAGGGCACGTCGTCATTGAACTTCATGATGTTTTGCTGGCGCGTATTCTGGAAGATCCGCAAGTTGGGCCGCGCGTTCAGATATCGCTTTGCGATGTCTTTCAGGCCAGCAGAGCCGCCCACTGAGAGCGACCTGTAGTCGTGAATGACGAAATCGGACGCCAGCTGCTTCGGATAGAATCCCATGATCGCCCACACGAGAAAATCTGCCTTATCCGCAAGCGCTTTGTAGTCACTTAGTGTGCCGGCGACCACATCGACACCGCGTGCGGCGTAGTAGTCCTGATATGCCACGAGTTCGGGGTAATTAGCCCGGCCGGGATGTAGCAAGAAGATTTTGTACACGGTTGGTCCCCGTAAATCGTTGGTGCGTTCAACTAGTCGTTCAGATCGTGCGCCGGAACTACAATGACTTGTCCGGGTTGGGCTGGATATCGCAAGGGACAATTGAATGGGTGTCCAGTACTTCCTTGACGTGTTTTTCTCCGCTGGACTCATAGGTGTTCAGCCATCTGTGAAAGATGGTGTCCATCGAGAACTTCGCCACCGCGAGCTCACGTGCGGCCGCACCCATCTGTTCCCTCAGCTTCCGGTCGCCACGGAGCTGCTTCAGGTAACCCGGCATCTCCTCATCCGACCCAACGAACCCCGTGACGCCGTGAACCACCACGTCGCGGTTGCCGACCACGTCGGTCACGACCGCTGGAATGCCAGCTACCTGCGCTTCGATCAGCGCTACAGGCATGCCTTCCCAGCGTGAAGTCTGCACGTAGACGTCGAGCTCAGACATCAACGAAAGCGCGCGCGAACGCGTTAGCCAGCCGCTGCACGTGAGCGCCGACGCCTGACTCGCGTCGGGCAGTTCTTCGCTATTGCCGCCAATCCAGACAAACCTGGTGGTTGCGTCGTGCAACGTGTTCGCGAGAGAGATAAAGAGTTCGTGGTGTTTCTGAAACGACGCACGGCCATTCATTCCGACGACGACATTTTCGTCCTCGCGATTCTTGCGCAGCGGAATACTGCTGATGTCCACACCGTTCTCTATCAGCGTTGCGTCCTTCACTCGAACCTTCTCTTCAATTTCGCGCAACTCTCCGGGTGAACACGCAACGACAGTCCCTCCCATCATGTCGGCCATGCGCTCGAACATCAGATACGCGAGCTGCTTCGCGCGAGAGACATCGCGACGTAAGAATGCCAGGCCGTGCGGCGAGTACAGAACCTTCGCGTTTTGCGTCGCAATTCTGGCGGCCGCTCGCCCCAACACGCCGGCCTTCGACGAGTGCAGGTGGATCACTGTCGGATCGCAGCGCCGCATATGTCTGGCGAGTTCCCACACGCTCGTCCAGTCCTTGCGGACATGGACGTCCCTGCACATGGACACGTGCACGAGGTCGACCTTGGGGTGGAACAGTTCGATGAAGTTCTTGGGAGTTTCCGGCCGCGTCGAATAAAGGACCGTGACATGCGCGCCGATTGCCGCTGCGCGGTTGCAAAGCTCCGTGAGCATCGACAGAACGCCTCCTCCGAATGCCTCGGTAACGTGAACGATTCTCATGGGGCTCCCGCGCCAATTAACGATTTGCCAAGTTATCCACCGTGCTCGCCGCCCAGGTACGCGCCAAATTTATCCAATGACCTGGGAGCCTGCGTTCGTTTTAAAACGCAAAATGCGAAAATTAATCTGCATAACTTATAAATCATGCGAAGTGTCGTGAAATCGCCGATTCCACGACGCCGCGTTTATTTCATGCCGACGCCAAACTGCGTTGGAGCCGCAAAACGCGAAGCAAAGCAAGGGATTGGTACCACTTAACGCGAACACGCAAATTCAGGCTCGCGAATTAGCGCGAGACTTTCAACTCTCTCGGATTCGTGCTTGTCGACCAACAAGCAACCAGGGATGGCTTACTGTTATTGCAAGCAGCGTATTGCGCAAAACGGGATGGAGCACAGCGGGCAAGCAGGTTTGCCTGAATCTTTCGAGTAGCAAACAGTAGAATGCGGAAACCTTGCGTGACGATAAGAGCCTAAAATGTCCCGCTCCGTGCGGAAGGACACATCGCGCGGTAAGTATTGCAAACAACAGTAACAAGTACCGTCAAATAATATTATTACCTTAAGGCGACGTTTCGTTTTATGCTTGGTCCGCGCCTTGCTGGAGAGTACGGTGCCATGGCAATGGGGCGCACGCTCAGCTGACCCCGAGGCCGTTGGATTGATCTAGACAACGGCAGGCCACGGCTAGAACGGCAACGTATGCTTAGGCGAAAAGACAGGCAGACCACGCTGCTGGATGGCCGCCTCGCTCTAACCGTTTCGAGGCAAGCGGGAATAGCTAGCCGCACTGAATGGTTTGCTCATCTCAACGTCAGGAGGCGACTTACTTATAACAAGGCGCCGCAACCAGGCCGGAAGGTTCGACGCGAAGGTGACGCGTTGACGGCTTGCTTGCCATTTTTTTGAGTTCGCCTGGCTTAATCTCTGTGGAGTACGGCATTGACGACGATTCCGATGACCCTGAAGATCAAGCGCGCGTTCTCCGTCGCACGGGTGCTATGCATCTTTCTTGTACTCAGCGTGTCCATGCAAGCATTCCAGACAATAGAACGTTTGGCCGGCCGGCGAAGAGCGCGCCGACCCAACAAATAGGCTCAGCATCGCAACACCCATGCTGGCGCTGATGTGCTTGCCGGCCCGACGTCGGTAGAAATAGACGAGCGTTACATTCAGTACTTTTCGCAGATCGCTGTGATCCCAACAAATGCAGATCGACGCGCCACCATGTTCAATGGCGCGCGTCGAAATTGACTCAGTGCATTTATTAAGGCGCGATTACTGGCCGGTATAACCGAGCGGGACCGTCGAATTGTTTTTCGCCACCGTCGCGTTATTCGACACGATGTACTGCGGCATTTCGGTGAGCGTCAGCGTCACTGAACCGTTGCTATAAGGAAGCGTGCTGACATTGCCGTACCCATCGATCTTCGTCACATTGCCCGACGTGCCCGCATTGTCGACCTGCAACGTATAACTGCTCGAGTAGGTCTGGCTGTACACGCCGTTGCTTGCCGGCCATTGCGCGTTGCTATGCGCCCATGCGGCGGTCACCACTTTGCCGTTGCCGAGTTGCTGGAACGCGTACACAAATGCGCCCGACGGCGTGCCCTTTACGCGACCGAGCGTATTAGTGCCGTCGAGTACGCGGGTCATCGTGGCGAATGCCATTGCCTCCGGTTTTGGCGACAGATTAGTCGCGCCAAATGCACCTTGCGCGTTGTTCAGATCGAAGAACGAGCCGTAGCCCACTTCGCCCGGATAGTCGGGGCCGTAGAACAGTGTGGTGACCTGCGCGCCGCCGCCGAGCACGATGATGTGTGCGCGCACGCCGACTGCCGCGTGAGCGAACAACTGGTTCTGCGACGGCACCGTCGGACCATAACTGAGGCCCGGATCGTAGCTGGTACCCGCTTCGGTGAAAAAGAGCTTCATGTTCGGCTTGCCCGCTTGCATCACCGAACGCAATTGCGTCATCTGGTTGTCGAGCGCGTTGGCCTGGTTCGCCGGGTCCGGGTCGGAGTCCTGCAATTCCGGCGGATGTGCCGGATAAGTGCCGGCGTTCCAGTAACCATGCGTCGACACGGCGTCGATGTAATTCCACAGACCCAGCGCACCGAATTTCTTCAAATATCCGGTCGTGCAGGTGTCGCAATTCGCGGCGAATGGATTACCCGTACCCATCACGATCGCGTTCGGATCTGTCGAGTGAATACCTTCGTATGCGGCCTTGTACATGGCAACGAAATTCGCGTCGCTGTCTGCCCAGCCGAGGCTCGGTTCCCACGTTACCTGATAGTAGTTCTTCTGCTGGTTCGGATAGTTTGCGGCGCGAATTGCGCTCGTATCGGTGCCGACTCTTGCCATGAAGTTCTGGAATTCCGGCATGTTCGACGGCGCGTAATAGCTGTCGTTGAACTGCCCCGTCTTCGAGTCCCACGCAGGCAAACCGTCGAGACGCACAATGCGCATCTGATCGGGATTGGCCTTATAGAACGGATCCAGGTCGTTCACGCTCGGCGTGTAGGTGTTTGGACCGTTGGGTTCCATCGCCGACACTTGCCGATCGTCGATCGTCCACGAGATGCCGAGCGCATGCAGTGCCGCGATATTTCCGTTGAAGCCCTGCATACCGAAGCGGTGCTGATCCTGATGCGCATAGGCGACCGTTCCGATCGCGGAACTCAGATCGGGCAGAACACCGAACGTTGCGATGCCCACCGGTCGCGTTCCGCTCCTGGGCAGCGTGCCGTCGCCGGAGCGCAACGTAGCAGTCAGCGCGCCGTAGCCGGCCCACGTCGACTTGCATGACAGCGTGTTGGTCTGCACGCCCGAACTCACGGCGAAACTGCCCTGCGTCTTGATTGCGCCATTCGAGTCCGCCACTGACCAGACGACGGTGTCGGCGTTCGGTGCGTTCGTCGTAATGGCGATCTTGAACGCGGCATTGTTCGGAAACACGCGCAGACCGTCGGTGGTCGGCGTGTCGGCGCTGATCACGCCGTTAGCAGTTCCGCCCGCCGTTTGCGTCGGGTTGCCGCATGAGATGGCGGCGCTCGTAGTCGTCGCTGCAGACGAAGACGGCGTAGTGCTTGGTGTCGGTGTCGGCGCGGGAGTGGGTGTCGGTGTTGGCGCGGGAGTGGGCGTTGGTGCAGGTGCAGGTGCAGGTGCAGGCGCAGGTGCAGGCGCAGGTGCAGGTGCAGGCGCAGGTGCAGGTGCAGGTGCAGGCGCAGGTGACGGCGTCGCTGCCGCGGCTCTCATCCAGCACGCCTTGTTGTATCCGAACGCGGGATCGGCCTGCGAAACGGAGCCGACATAACACCCGACGCCGTTACTGAACGTACGGGGACTCGTCAGCATTGTCGACGGTGAATCGGGCGGGACCGCGCCGAACACTACCGAAGCCGTGCCGAGAAACGAGCACTTGCCGTTCTCTTGTGCGCACAGCTTGAATTGTTGACCCGCAACCGTAATCGTACTTGGCTGCGCTTGCGCGCTTTGAGCACCCAGGGATGTCAGCGCCGTCGTCGCCGCGATTCCTACCAACCTCGAATATCTAACCATGTCCCTGTCTTTGTGAAGAGAAGTTATCCCCGAAAAAGTAGGCAGGATCGGCAGCGCCGTCACGCCTTTGTCTTATTGGATGTGAGAGAAAAGCTGTCCCCCGGACGCAATGTGGTCCGTCTTGCAGCATCAAACGCGGGACGATCGAAGGCCGGCGCGGCTGTGCCTATGCGCGCGGTGCGAAACAAAAATCACGGCTGTGCGAACGCCGCCGTTCCTAACATTCAATGATTAGGATGCCTAACCTACCACTTCAGCCAGATGGCTTTTCATCAACGATCAATCTGTTCGTTGGTGTAACGTGCGCCACATGAATCACAGACTGGCCGCAGAAACGAAGCAAGCGACAAACGCCTTGAAAATCTGCGCCATTAGCGCGGCCCTGCGGCGAATGCTCGGCGCAAAGGCCAATAAGGAAAAATTACTCAGAGCCGATGTCTGTTGAGAACGCTGCGGCATTAGTTACTGAGCGTCTCGGCGGGAGAATTATAAACGTTTCAAAACTGCAACCAAGGGGGGCTCGCTTCAATAAGTAGCAATTGAAACCGTACTTGCCGTGAAGAGCCTGTGCATTTCGCAATCAGCCTCTGTACGAAAAGCTCGCCTCCGCATTGCGCGGAAAACGTAAAAGCTCTATTCGTCGGCGGATAAGGCCATAACTGTTGCGTGTAGAATTATTTGATCGGCGTTTTCAGCCGCATCGCCAGAAGCAACTTAGCAATTTTCGAAGAATGCGTCACACAGGTACGCGTATTGCGTAGTGTTTAACCCAGGCGAAAGACCATTGGCGACTGTCCTGATTCGACTGCACCATGGCGTTTTCGTGTGTTACGCAACGCACTGATATTACGCACCAGAGTGGTACGCTGAAGAAAGCAGCCTTCGCGGGCAGTGAGCCGCCGCATTGCGGCGACAATCGAGCGACTAGAACGCACCGCGAAGCGCAATTGCCGGCTAACGGCTCAACATCGCTGCGGGAGCCACTGCGATGGGATACAAAACCTATACCTTGATGGCCTTACTGGCGGTTAGCAACGCAGCCCAAGCGTGGCAGCCGCTCATCTACCCCATTCGAAGTCAAACCGCGTATCAGCGCAGCGTCGACAGTGCGTTGTGCTACGCGTCTGCGAATAAGGAAACCAAAGTCAACACCGTGCGCGAGGCGCAAATGCCGCCGCCAAAGCCAACGGCAACCAAGACGTCTTCTACTGGCGCACCATCGCGTCCGCCGCTACCGCCGAGCACGTTCTCAGCCGCGCCTGCTGGTCCCGCGTTGCCTGATGGCACAGCGCCGGCCGCGCCCAACGCCGCTTCGGCGCCGAAACCCGGTGCCGCCACAGCGAGCAATGGCGCGCCTGCGACTCGTGCGACACCCGCCAGTGGAGTTCCAGCGGCACCCAAAACCGCGGATGCGGGGCACGCTGCATCTGCCGCATTGCCGCCTTCCGCGGCAATCGTGCAGCAGCCCGCCTCTGAGCCAGCGACCACGGCAAGCGCTGCGGGCGCGTCGCAACCGGGCACCGCCGCCCTGCCGCCACTACCTGCGCCCGAGCCACCCATGACCCGCTACTGGGCCGCCTACGGCGCATGCATGCAGGCACGAGGCTATGTCGTTGCGCAGTGAGCCTTCGCCGCAAGCATGCTTGCGGCGTCCACTACGCCGGCTACGGGGAGCGCGCCGCACGCCTTCGGCAACATCGCGGATATAACGACATGAATAGAGACCAAAACCATTATTCGGAATGCGAACAATGTGGCGCGCCGCTCGTGAGCCGCGACGCTCCCTGCCCCTCATGTCATGCGCGCAGCGTCCCTGCGTACGGCGCGATGGTGCCCACGCTGACCGTGCGACTCACCGACGCGCGGCCACCGAAAGCACGGCGCCTACCGGCGCGAAGAGTCTGGAGCCCGACACGTGCGCTCGCCAATCCATATGCTGTGGTGGAAGATGCAGCCATCGTGCAGAGCACCTATCAACGGATGCGCGAGCCGCTGGCTCTGGCCGCCTCCGCTCTGATCGTGGCTTCGGCGGTCTACGTCGGCTTCATACACAATCAGGACAGCGATGCAGACGGCGACCCCATAACGGTGTCGGGTGCGATCAGCAGACCGAAGAGCGCGCCGCCGGTCCTGGCGGTGCAGCGTCCTGAGACTGCTGCGCCTGCGCGCGCGACAGCGGTCACTGCCGCTCCGCGCGTCGACACGGCGCCGAGGTTGCCAGCGGCATCGACCGCGGAGTCAGCCGCGTTCGCGTCGTTGCCCGCGCGCCGCACTGCGCCGGCCGCTTCGGCTGCCGGGACCACGTCCGCTGCGCCGGCCACCGCCGCTCTCACGACTGCATCCGCGCAAGCAAAACGCAATCCGGATGTCGCACCCCCGCTCACCCCAGAAGAAAAAGCGCGTGCCGACCTGGCGCGGCATCTGCGTGCCGCGCGTGCAAGCCTTCAGAACAATAATCTATCTGCGACGAAAGCGCGCGTCGCCGCGGCGATCGCGGTACAACCTCAAAGCCGCGACGCTCAGAACCTGCGCGCGGCCGTCAATACACGCGAACAGCAGCGCGACGCATTGTTGAGTCTTGCCCGAGGCTGCGGCCACATCGGCCGGTGGGATTGCGTGTCGCTCAATGCAGGCAGCGCACTCGGTATCGATTCGAGCAGCAAGGAAGCGCGGCATCTGATGACACTTGCGGCACAGGAGTCGGCGCTAGATAGTGCGCGGACCATCGAGCCGACAACCGAAACCGCGGCCGATACACGCGACATCAACTTGCACCATTAAAGCGCACCCGGCTCGAGGTTTAACGCGCCGACACTGCCGGGCACACTTGTCGCGCGATCGCGCGATATCGCTCGGCCGTGTCTCTCAGCGTGAGCCCCACAAGCGATCTTTGCACGCGCTTCTCGCTCAACGCCTTTACGATGGCGTCGGCGTAACCGCTCACGTTGTCGGTATCGACCAATTGAACGCCGGGGAAACCATTGGCGAATGCGAACGCCGGTATCCTGCTCGCGACGATCGGCACGCCCGAAGCCAACGCCTCCAGAAACGCGACGCTGTGCCCTTCCGAACGCGAAGGCATGACGAAAACGTTCGACTCGGAGAGCACGGTCGCCACATCGCTGCGCGGCCCGGCGACCACGACACGCTCTGCGATGCCCAGTTCCGTTGCGAGCGCAACGACCGCGCGCTGATAGTCGGGGTCCTCGACTACGCCGTACAGCACGAGCCGTGCGTCGTCGATCTGTTTGAGCACTTCCCCGAAAGCCCGCACCGTCAGCAGCTGATTTTTGACGGACGCGTATCGGCCGATCTGAACGATCTGCGGAACACTTGCAGCTCGCTGCGCACCGTCGGTAAATGCGAAGCGCGCAAGATCGACGCCGTTCGGCACCACCGTCATCGACGGATGCACGCCGATTGCCTGGATGTAGTCCGTGACGCCTTGCTGCGATACGCCGATCACGACGCTCGCGCGCCCCGACAGAAGATGTTCGATGCGCCGGAACAACGGGCGCTCGAAATCGTTGGTCGCGGAATGCATCACGTAGACGACAGGCACGCCCAGCGGCAACGCACGCGCGTAGAACGACGGAATAGTCGCATGCGCGAAGATCACGTCTGGGCGGAACCGCCGCACCGCGACGAACAGATTCCACAGTTTGCGTGCCGCGTGGTGCCGTTTCTGTGGAAACCAGCACTGCACACCGTGCGCCTGCAACTCGCTCGCCAGCGAAGCGAAGTCGTCATGAGCAGGCAGTAGCGACCCCACGCATACCGCCATGCCCCCGGCGCATTGATCGAGCGCGAGGTCTTTCGCGAGCACTTCAGCGCCGGACAAGCGCGGCGCCAGTACGAGATGGAAGACGCGCATCATGCAGTCCTTGCTCTCAAGGTTCTATAAAGCATCCACGCCGCGGCGCAGCCGAGGCCCAGTGTCATTGACCATGCGATACCAGTCACGCCCCACCAGCGGACCGCGAGCGGCGCGCTGATCAGCAGCACCACGACCTGAATCGCCGACGCATGCACAGTCGCTTTTGCATCGCCGATTGCCCGCAAATACGAAACGAGCACCGCAATCAAAGCGCCGATTGCCATGTTGATGACAAGTATTCTGAAGAGCGGCACCGCGGGCAGCCAGGCCGCGCCGAGAATCAGCGAGAACATTGGCTCCGCGATCAGCCGCAGCACCTCGACAAACGCGGCGAGCCCGATTGCGGCCGCCAGCAGATAAACCCTGATGAGGCGCGACGCCGCCTTGGGATCGCGGCGATGATGCGCGGCAAAAGTCGGAAACAGGTATTGCGACATCGCGATCGCCGCATCGGCCAGCAGCATCTGCGCGAGACGCGACGACATCTGATAGCCGCCGAGTTGCGCGGGTCCGAGCAGCTTGCCGACCACCACCTTGTCGAACTGGTTGAGCAGCAGGTTGATCACACTGCTCGCCCAGATCCATCGACTGAAGCCGACATACTGGCCAATGCCGGACCACACCGGGCGCACCGGCGGCCTGGGTGTCATGGTGGCCCACGTCAGCACGCTTTTGAGCGATTCGCCGGCGACGAGGCCGATCAGTACCGAAGCGGCGCCCGCGCCGAGATAAGCGAGCGCAAGGCCGACCGAGCAGTCAACAAAGGCCGCGGCCACCTCAACGCCCGCAATATGCTGAAAGCGCCGCTCGCGCTGGACCACGTAATAGGTCGGCGACGCGAGCCCGCGCAACAGCGGCAGCAACGCGGCAAGCTGGACCAGCACGAGCGATCCGTCGAGATGAAACTGACTGCTCAGTAACGGCGCGAGCGCCACCAGTAACAGCGAAATCAATAAACCACGCGCCGTTAGTGTGGTCCATACCGCGCCGAGCTGCGAGCGCGTCGGTGCGTGCTCGCCTTGAATGACTGCCTGCGCGAGTCCCGTGTCGGATAGCGCCTCGGCAATTGCGACCGCGAGCAAAGCCACGCTCACACTGCCGATCGCCGCCGGCCCGAGCATCCGGCCGATCGCAAGAAATTTGATGGCCACCAGTCCACGCACCGCGAACTGTTGCAATAACACCCATGTCGCCGCGCTCGCGCCGAAACTGCTGGCTATCGAGAGCGCGGGAAGCCTGATCGCCCGCAAGCTGGTTCTCCGTCTAATTGCAGCGCTTTGCAGCGGTTTAACCAGCGTGTCGTGACTCGCTGTGAACGCCGCGGCGCCTGATTGGAATTGGTCCCGCCAGCAAGCTGGCGACGGTTCATGTATCACCGTAAGCAGGACCATACCGCGAGACATTCGCCGTCAACCGCCATCAACCAGGCGGCTTCGGCCCAAGCCTTTGTCTGGTAGTACGTTTACCCACACAACGCGAGAGATAGGTGTTTTTCATGCGGTGGCGAGTGCTACCGTTATTCATCTGACGCCACGGCAGAGCCCGCGGCTCGGGCCATTTCCGCTCGCTGCGGAGAACCCGCTGACGCAATTCGTCCACCCATGCACGCCTATTTTCACTATGCCTACCGACGTGATCGAACCTGACTTTGTCCTGATCGTGGAGCCCAATCTCACCGGCCACCGGTGGCGGTATGCCGAGTGGACGATGCAAGCCTGCGCAGAGGCCGGCTATCCGTGCATTCTCGTCACTGAATGCGCCAACGAAGATCACCGGCTCGCCAAACAGATCACTGCAGCCAACCGCCCCGATCAGCAGATTGCCTTTGTCGATCCGGACGAAAGCCGCACTCACCGTTTGCGCGAGCGCAATCAGTACTGGCGCTTTCACAACTATTTCCAGCGTGCATATCGCATTCTCAGCCGCACTCAGTCGATCCGGCTGGTCGTCGTGCCCTATGCCGATTATTTCTTCAATGGACTGCCGTTTCTCGGCTCGCCGTTCGGCAAGACGCCATGGGTCGGCATTACGATGCGCTCGACGTTTCATCATCACAAGGTCGGCATCAAGGCGCCCGATCGTCCGCTCGTCAACGCCATCAAGGCACAGTTGTTCAAACGCGCGGTTCGCACGCCGGGACTGCGCACGTTACTGAGCATCGATCCCACTTTGCCGGAATGGGCGGCGCTCAATACGTCGAAAGACAGTGCAAAGGTCGAGTATGTGGCCGACCCTTTCCCGGATGAACGCGCGGAAGACCCTGCACTCGCGCGCGAGCGGCTCGGGCTCGATCCCGCGCAACGCTACCTGCTCGTGTACGGTGCGATTACCGAGCGCAAAGGTATCTACGAACTCGTTCATGCGATGACGCGTCTCGAGAGCGCCCCCACGCTGATCGTTGCAGGCGAACAGGATCCAGTCACGCGGCACTTCATGCGCAATCACGTTCGCAGTCTGACGCCCGCGCCGCTCGTGCTGGATTCGTTTATCTCCATCGACATGGAGCGCGATCTGTTCTCCGCTTGCGACGCGGTATGGCTCGGTTATAAAGGCCATTACGGCATGAGCGGCGTGCTCGTGCAGGCTTACCGCTTCGGCAAGCCGGTAATCGCAACAGAAGACGGGCTGATTGGCTGGTTTAGCAGGCGCTGCGAACTGGGACCGATACTGAGCGACCTGAGCTCCGCGTCGATCGGCAAGGCCATTGCCGAAACAATGACTTCGTGGCCGCACGAACATGCAACGGCATCGTCGCGCGACAATCTACTGTCGCGGAATACGCTCGGCGAATTCAAGCAAACCTTGCTGCAACAGATGGCGTGATTTAACCGCCATCCGCATGATGTGCGCCGCCGGTCACGCCGGCGCACATCATGCGTTTACTCACGACAACTGCCCGCTGGCCACAGGCACTTCCTCGCGCACCGAGCTGCTGCGCTTTTCCGGAAACAACGCGTTGCGCATCAGCAGGAACGGATATTCGATTGCGCGCGTAGTCACATAACCAATCACGATTGCAATGACGAACTGCGCCGTGAGCGCAACGATCCAGATGACGCTGGGGGCGAATCCAAGCGCGGTGGCCTTGCGAATCACCATGTCGCCGGGAGCGAGCGCGAGAGAGTGCCACAAGTAGATTCCGTACGAATACAGACCCACCCAGGCCACGCCGCGATAAATCCATGTCGTGCGCAGCGACCCCGAGTACTCCAGAACCAGCACGATCAGCGCGGCAAAACCGAGTGCCTGGATCGTGTATCCAATGCTTTCGTCGAGTGCGATGTTGCTCGTCGCCAATACGAGCCATGCACATAGCAGCGCGACACTCCCGATCAGCAGCCACTTGCGCTTAGCGATCTGGTGATAGATGCCCGGCTTCATCCAGTAGATCGCGGACAGGATCACGCCAATCAGCAAGCTGTCGATGCGGTACTGGGTATAAGCAAACGCCCCTTGCAGGTCGCCGCCTGCCACCGCAAAGCAACGCGCTGTGAGCGTTACCGCACAGATTGCCGACAGTACGCCGATGATCGTCCACGCGCCGAGTCGCAAGCGTGAGAAAAGTAGAAGCAGCGCCGGCAGCACGAGATAAAAATGTTCTTCAACCGCGAGACTCCATGTCTGCGTGATCGAAGTGCCGAGGTAATTCTGCAGATGCGTCATGTTCTGGAAAAGAAATGTATTCCACGGATGCCGGCCGGCCAGCACATGGAAAACAATCAGAACGTAATACGCGGGCCAGATACGGAACATCCGCCGCACGATAAAGCGGCGCGCGTCGACATGACCCGTTTCAGCGTATTGCCGAAGCAGCAGGCCTCCGACGAGAAAGCCGCTCAATGTGAAGAAGAGATTGACGCCCTCTCGTCCAAAGTTCTTGAGTGGATACTCGATAATCTGAAGGAGTACATTGTCGGTATGAACAGCGTGAAAGTGAAAGCCCATCACCGCAATGATCGCGATGCCACGAACGAAGTCGAGTTCGATCGCACGTCCGGCTTTCGCGGGTCCCGTCCCGCCAAATAGCTTCATTTTGTTTTCCCCTTTCCGTTTTTTCGGTCGCATCCCCCGTCTTTGCATCTTCGGTGTCGGCAGGTACAAGCGACCGCCAAGATCAAGGCATTCACCGACAATAAACGAGAGCTTGCGTGCGTCTTGCAGGCATAGCCCTTTCCACTGTCGCCAGAATCCAGGCAGGCGGAGACGAACAGCAATTTGCGATATCCGCAAGCACAAAGTTGCGCTCACAATGACCCGACGCGAGACCGTCCGCTTAGACGACGGCAAACGGCGACGGGGAGGAAAAAAGAATGCGCCATCAGTATGCAGCACCTTGGATATGGATTTTTCTATTACCGCTTGCGCTGGACTACAAGGCCACCAACGCGACCACGGGCCATTTCGCCCAATTCATATTCGTCGCTCCAGCAGTGGCAGCGGGGCTCGCCCTCCTGCTCATTGCACCGCGCTTTCACGAGCGCTCCCGGCTTCGCACGATCGTCACCACGAGCCTGCTGTTGTGCGTATTCGGTAGTGTCGTTGCGCAACTCATCCAGGATAACGACGGCGGCAACTATTTACGCGTGCTGCTGCCGTTCATGCTTTTTCTGCTCGGCTATCTCGTCGCTTGCAGGCCGTGGAGCGAGCAAAGAATCGCGCAGTTCGAAAAAGCGCTCTTCGCGGCGAACGTAGTCAGTCTCGTGTTCACCTTCGTCTATGGTCTCGCGACGAGCGGCGGCCTGGACGACGCGCGCTTTCGCATCATCTCCGTAACTTTGCTCGGACTGCAAGGCGTGCTGCTTCACGAATTCGTGGTCGCCAAACGCTATTCGCCGTTCACCATCGCCGTCTTTGCCGGCACCGTGATTGTCGAACTGCTGAGCGTGACTCGCAGCCTGCTGGTCGGTACGGTGCTTCTGTTCGTGATAGCAATGGCACTCAGCGCGCCGTCGATGCGGCAGATCTGGCGTGCCGTCGCTCGTGGCCTCATGGTTGTCGTGGTGTTGGCGGGCGTGGCGGGTATCGCGGTACTGGCGGTTCCCAATGTCGCGGAGCACTGGACGCAGCGCATTTTCGTGGCGGAAGCAACCATCTCCGGGAAGGATCCGACCACCATCACGCGTCTGGCAGAAATGCGTGACCAGTATGACCAGGTCACCGCCTCGCCGGAAACGCTGCTGTTCGGTGCGGGCTACGGGCACTACTACCGTTATTCGCCGGATTACCTGCCGGACCTTGCAGGCCAGTTCAGCAAGCAGGATTTCTACGCGATCAACGAATGGGCTGCGGGCCACAACTTCTGGGTCTATCAGCTGTTCGCGGGCGGGCTCGTGTTCGGTATCGCGATGCCTCTCGCCACACTCGGCGCGCTCGCGCTCTGTTTCTTCGCCTATCGCTACTGGCGCTCGGTAGTACCCGATGCGCCCATGCTGCCAATACTCGGCCGCGCGATCATGCTGTTCGCCGCGCTGCCGGCCACCTCTATTGGCGGCAATCCACTTGGGCCTCGCTTTTCGGGGCTCGTATTCGGCATTGGACTCGGTTTGATGATTGCCACTTACACGCGTTTGCAGCGCGCGCTGCCGGCACGCGCGAATCGCATGAACGCCGCGCGCCGCATGCGGGCCGCCGCCTCGCCAGACATACCGCGCCGCATGCAGCCAGGCATGGGCCGCACGGATGTCGCCAGCACGCTGGGCATGTCGCAGACGGCACGCCTGCCGGGTTCCAACCGACCGGATATCGCGCGATGAAAATCCTACACGTGCTTGCAAGCGTCGATCCGCGCGCCGGCGGTCCAGTTGAAGGCGTTCGCCGTAGCGGCGTGGCCATGCAGGATGCCGGTCATGAAGTCGAAGTTGCCACCTGCGATGCCCCGGACGATCCATACCTCGCGGCTTTTCCGTTCCCGGTTCATGCGTTCGGACCCACGACCAACCGCTACAGCTATAGCGCCTATCTCGCGCCGTGGCTCGCGAATCATGCGAAGCGCTTCGACGCCGTCGTCGTGCACGGCCTGTGGCAATACCACGGTTTTGCGACATGGAAAGCGCTGCACGACAGCGGCGTGCCGTATTACGTGTACACGCACGGCATGCTGGACCCGTGGTTCAAAGAGGCGTATCCGCTCAAGCATCTGAAGAAGTGGCTCTACTGGCCGTGGGCTGAGTATCGTGTGCTGCGCGACGCGCGCGCTGTGATCTTCACCACCGAAGAAGAACGCACCAGGGCCCGCCAATCGTTCTGGCTCTATCGCGCTCGCGAGCGCATCGTGCCGTTCGGAACAACGGTGCCCAAGGTCGACGCAGCGCCGGTACGCGAAGCGTTTTTGCAGGCAGTACCCAGCGCACGCGGCAAACGCGTCGTGCTGTTTCTCGGCAGAGTGCACGCGAAAAAAGGCTGTGATCTGCTGATCGACGCATTCGCGCGCGTGGCCAAACGTGACGAGAGGCTGCATCTCGTGATCGCCGGCCCGGATGAAACCGGCTGGGCCGCGAGTCTGCGCGCTCAGGCGCAGGCTGCCGGGATCGCGCATCGCATGAGCTTGCCGGGTATGCTGCAGGGCGATCTGAAGTGGGGAGCCTTTCACGCAAGCGACGTATTCGCGCTGCCGTCACATCAGGAGAACTTTGGCGTCGCGGTGGCCGAGGCACTCGGCTGCGGTTTGCCCGCGTTGATCTCCGATAAGGTCAACGTGTGGCGCGAAATCGAAGAAGACGGCGCTGGGCTGATCGGACCGGACACCGTCGAGGGCACCGAAAAGAGCCTGGTTCGCTGGCTGGAACTGGACGACGCTGCTCGTGAAGCGATGCGTGTGCAAGCCGCGCGCACATTCAACGCCCGCTTCAGGATCGAAACCATGGTGAGCGCGTTGACCACCTTGCTTGAAACGAGAGGCGGTCACCACGACGAAGCAGAGAAGGCCACGCTCCCCGCTTTTCGCAAAGCAACTCAGCAGGCTCGCTGACATCCAAAAAAAAGGCGGCACTTATATAAGCGCCGCCTCTTTTTATTCCAGGCGACGCCGCGTTCACCGCGCCGTCGCCTTTTCATTGCACTGCCGGTTCACTGCTCCTTCATCAACGGCGTCAACGTCGAGGCCGCGATCGGCAGCGTCTCTACCGGCGACTGCGCCGGCGTAACACCGCTATTGGCCGCTTCCGCGCGCGTATTGCCGACGATGTTCGGAACGTCGAGCTGCCGGGCCAGGTGGCCGGCGAGCCGCAACGACAACGCGGCGATCGTAATGGTCGGGAAGTTCGCGCCGACAGTCGGGAACACCGAACTGCCGCCAATGTAAAGATTGCTGATGCCGTGTACCTTGCAATCGCGATCGACCACGCCCTCGCGCGGCGAATCATGCATGCGCGTCGTGCCCATGTGATGCCACGTCCCTTCCAGTTTTTGCGGCCAGGCCCTGCCTTCGAGCGGCGCATCGAGCTGGACTTCGGCGACGCGTGCGAGCCGCAGTTCCTTCGCGAGCGCGTCGAACGTTTTGTCGAAGGTACGCTTCACCTGGTCGCCGAGGCGCCAGTCGACCTTCACGCGCGGCATGCCGAACTGATCGCGTTTATCGGCGCTCAGTGTGACGCGGCTATCCGGATCGGGTACTGCCTCGACGATTGCCTGCAGCGTGACGTCGGTGATCAGCGCCGGCCACTGTAGCAGCCGCGTCAAGCCATATCCCACCGTATGCAGAGGATGCGCCGCCATCGTCGCAATGTCCGCCTTCAGGCTGCGCCCCGGCTGGTCCTTGTGCATCAGCGCTTCCTTGCAGCGGATCAGCGCCTCGGAGCCCGCACTGCCTTCGCCGTACCACCGCGAATAAAGCCACACGCGAGAATTGAGCAGTTTTTCGCGCTCCATCATCTCCGGTCTCGGCGCGAACTGAGAAGAGATCTTCGTTCCGTGTGCCGAGACAGCCGGGTTCTGGTAGTGGTACTTGATGTCATACAGCTTGTTGCGCGCAACGCCCGGCAGGAAACGCACTTTCCCCGACATCATGCGCGGGTGATCCATGAAGTAGCGTCCCACCAGATCGTTCGCGTTGCCGAGTCCCGCCGCCTGCACGTTGTTCGAAGCAAGCAGCAGGCGCGCGTTCTCGATTCCGCCCGTGGCCAGCACGAAGATGCGCGCCTTCACGGTCATCCTGCGGCCGCTGAGCGTGCCGACCTGCACTCGGGTGATCGTCGTGCCTTGAGCATCCGCGTCGATGTTCAGAACGTTCGCGTACAGAAACACGCGCACGCGCGTAGAGCGCGCCAGTTCCTCGCGATACACCTTGCCGAAGCGCACCGGAGGGCTGAACTGGGCGACGGTGTCGCGCATATCGCCGGTGCCTAGCGGAATGCGGCGCACGTCCGGGCGGCCGATCTCGCGCTCCCAGTAGGCGGGGTCGAAGGTTTGAGGGCCGAGCTTCAGCAGATCGTGCGTGCGCGCATAGTATGGCGCGAGCTCGTCCAGACCGAACGGCCAGCCGCTATGCGGAATCCAGTCGCGCTTCTCGAAGTCCCACGGATCGAGCGGGCGGCACCAGCCGCCCCAGCAGTTGCTGCTGCCGCCAAGGTAGCGGCTGCGCGAGCCGTCCGCGAACCGGTACGGCAGTCCGGCGTTCTCGCCGCGATAGAGGTCGCGTGTCTCCTCGTCGGGAACGAGGCCGCCGCTTTCAAGCATGCAGGTATCCACGCCGATCCGCGACATTTCACGAACGAGCGTAATGCCCGCGACCCCTCCCCCGATGATGCAAACCGTCGTTTCAATGACCGTGTTTTGCTCGACATTGCGAGTATCGATGAACATCCGCAGCTCCCGTATTCTTCATAATGTTTGTGGGGCGTCGCTGGCTCGCAAGCGAGCGGCTTGCGAGCAACGCGCCCACATGCCGTGACCGGATGTGCCATTTCTCCGGTTGCCACCACGTCGGTCTCCTCAGCGTATAAACGCTGCGGCTTTACTTCTGTGCTTCAGGTCACGAAAGAAACCTCTTCCGTAAAAAACGGCACGGATTTCCGCCATACACGCCCTCGGCTTCAAGCGAACGATGTACGACCGACAGCGGCGTGACGACTGCCGAGCGGCCGATCGTCACGCCCATTTGCACGACGCATTTCGACGTGATCCACACGCCGTCCTCGATCACAATAGGCGCTACCCGCAGGTCCATCGTCGTGCTCATGTCATGCGAGCCGGCCGTGAGGAACGTCCCTTGAGAGATGCACACATTCGAGCCGATGCGAATCGGTGCCTGGTTGTAGATCCATACGTCGACGCCAAACCAGCACTTGTCACCGACCTCGAGATTCCATGGCGCCTTCACGCGCAATGGATGCACGAAACGGCACCCTGTACCGATCTTTGCACCGAAGAGGCGCAGCAAAGCCACTCGCACGAATGAGAACGGCAGTAGCTTGTTGTTGATCACGCACGCTTCCACGAAGAACCAGATGAGCTCTACGAGCGCACTGCGCCCCGCGCGGTAATTCCCCTTGCCGGCGAGACTCAGGTCGATGACGCGGCGCCCGGCGGCGCCGCTTTCTGCTTGCGGCGCACATGCGAGCCGCGGATCGTCAGCAATGTTGCCCATCATGCTCCTCCATACCTTGCTTTCCTGCTGATATACACAGGGATACTGATCATTTTTCTGCGAGTGGCATTGGCCGCCATAGGTGCGTTCAAACGTGTCGGTCCAGGCAAGCGTTTTGGCGGCTACGTGCATGGATTCTGGCGCACGATATCTTCACCACAACTGTATTAACCCGGGGACCACAATGACCACTTCGCTTCAACGTACTGCCACCTGCATGCTCGTCCTTGCCGCCGCGTGCGCAGGACCCGCGCTCGCCCAGAACGCCGCGCCCGCGCGAGCACCCGCAATGACCGCCACCGCGCCGACCGGCTATGGCGCGCCCCAGCAAGCTCCCATCGATCGCCGCGCCGTGCAGCGCAAGCGGGAGCAGAAGCTGCTCGGCGCGCCCGACGGATACGGCGCCGCCGATGCGCGAGGCGGCAACATCGACGACGCACGCCGCGCGGCGTTGATGGACGAGCAACGCATGACTGTTATCGGAGGCGAGCAAGCCGGTCAGCAGGGCGCCGCGGGTAAGCGCAAGGCGCCTGCCGCAGCCAACGGCCAGTTGCGGGTGGCCGACGCGGCCCCCGGCCAACGCGCGGCGGACAAGCTGCTGCCCGACGGCGCCGCCAAGGCCGCCTACACCGACCCGTACGCAACGGGTAAGCGCTCCGTCTACCGGTCGCCGTGGTGATCGCGCATTCATGAGAAGGCCGCATGCCGGTTCAGTCCGGCGCGGCATCCTCCGTAGTAGCCGGCTTTGCGTGCGGCACCGCCACCGCTGAAGGCCTTGCGTCGAAATACGTCTTGCTCGCTTTCGCACGCCTTCTTCCTGCCGCGCGGCACAGCATTCCCACGCGTTCTTCAAACGTACTGATCGTCGAATCCGGCGACAGCGTGCTCTCCGCATAGTCACGCCCGGCGCGGCCGAGTGCTGCCCGCCGCTGCGAGTCGTTTGCGAGTGCAGTGATAGCGCCGACCAGCGCCTTCACGTTATCCGGCGGCACCACTACGCCACGCGAATGCACCGCCTCGTGAAGCGCCGTGCCACGCCGTGCCATCGCAATCGTCGCGCGACCGCTCGCGAGCATGCCGGTCAGCTTCGACGGCATCACCAGATCGGCCGCATCGGCGCGTTGCGGCAGCACGTGAATGTCCGCGAGATTAAGCAGTTCGTTCAGGCGCTCCACCGGCTGCAGCGGAAGAAAGATGCAGTTCGGCAACGCGGCGCAGCGCTTGACGAGGTTCTCTCTGGCGGCGCCACTACCGCAGAAAACGAACGTGACGTCGGGGCGAAACGCGAGCGAGGCCGCCGCTTCCGCAAGCGTCTCGATACCCTGCTTCGCGCCCATGTTGCCCGAGTACAGAACGACCTTCTGCTCGTCGGATATGTTGAGCAGGCTTCGATACTCGCTCGGCCGCGACAGCGGGAACACCGCTGACACGTCGACCCAGTTGGGCAGGCACACCACCTTCGAAGGCTCGACGCCCTTTGTCGACGCACGCGCGCTCATTTGCCGCGTGATGGACGACACTGCATCGAAGCGGCGCAATAACTGGCTCTCGATCCAGCGCGCGATCCGCGCGGCACGCGAGCCTTTGAGCAGGCCGAGTTCAAAGGCGGCGTCGACCTCATAGTCCTGAATGTGCAGCCACGCGCTCGCGCGGGCGACCTTAGCGAGCGCGATCGTCGCGGGGGCGCACATCAAGGTCGGTGCGATCAACAGTACTGCATCGGGTCGCCAGAAGGCCTGCAACGCGAGCAACGGCAAAGAGGTTGCCGCGAAGCTGGCCAGATGAATCATCCGCTTCACGCCGGTCGGGCGTGAAGGCACCCATAGCGGCGCGCGCCATACCGTGACACCGTCGCGCTCTTCCCGACGATAGCGCCACGATGTGTACCCCGAGGAAACTCGCCAATCCGGGTAGTAAGGCGGAGCGCATACCACGCGGACGTCATGCCCCCGGCTCGCAAGCAGCGCGGCCATTTCTGCCGTGTACTTGCCAGTCCCCGTGAGTTCGGGCGCGTAATTGAGGCCGTAGATCAGGATCTTCATTGTGCGTGTCTGAACGTGTTTAAGGCTGCTATGCCCGACCTCGCGGCGACGCCGCGACGCCCGTCAATCGCTCAGCATCAGCGCACAGCCCCGGGCAATATTGGCGGCTGCAGAAGGCGGATCGAAACGACGAATTACATCCATGCACCGGTGAGCGGTGCCGCTCGCATCGGCGAAAGCCTCCATCGCCTTCAGGAGCGTGCGCTGCAATCCGGCAACATCGCCGGCGGTAAACGAATAGCCGCTCACTCCATCGACGACGAGTTCCGGCACGCAGCCGCAGCTTTCGCTGACCACTGCCGGACAACCGTGCGCGAGCGCCTCGTTTACCACGAGGCCCCACGGCTCGCTATAGCTCGGCAACACCATGCACGTCGCGCCGTAGTACTCCCGCGTGAGCGGCTCGTCCTGCAGACTGCCGGCGAAAGTCACCGCACCGGTCAGTTGCAGTTCCGCGACCTTCGCGTGCAATGCGTCGGCCATCGGCCCCGTGCCCACAATGCGCAACTGTGCTGCAGGAATACGCTTGCGCAGGCCGGCGAACGCTTCGATCAGCGTGCCGATGCCCTTCTCTTCCGACAGACGTCCCACGTACAGAAAAACCGGAGGATTGCCGGCGCGCGCGGCGACGCGCTCCACTAACGCGCGTTCCGGAGAAAACGAGCCCGGCAACGCGGCCGCCTGGCACGGCACGAAAATCTTCTCCCGCTTCGCGCCGAGCGACAGCAGATAATCGCGGCTGCGTTCGCCGAACCCGAAATAGCCGTCGCACAGCGAAAAGAACACGCGCTTTGGAATCGACGTAATGAGCTTCTTCGGCCGATCCCGCGCTGTCGAATCGCAAAACACCGCGCGCCGCTTGCCCGTCACGATGCACGCCGCAAGCATCGCCCAATATTCCGGACGGTGATAGCCGGGAAGCACGATCAGATCGGACTTGGCCTTCAGCACCTCCCATGTGAGCCGGGCGATCATCTTGATTGTCGGCACGTCTTCGTAGCAGCCGTCGAACAGCTTTTGCATCGGATACCGATGGTACGAATAATCGACATCGGAGAAGCCGATGCGGTCGTGCTCGGTATCGGCGATCTGGACCATTGAATAGCGAATTGCTCCGGATGCCGAAATATTGTGCAGCGCAGAAAAGACGACACCTTTGTGACGCGACCATACGACGTTGTGGAAGATGGTGACTGATGCAGACATTTTTATGCAGCTCCTCGACAAGGCGTCATTGCATGGCAGCCGTAGTCGCCGACCCGGTATACGATTCGACGAAATCCCGATACGTCGATGCGATTCCCTGCTCGAGTCCGATCGTCGAGCGCCAGCCCATCTTCGCAAGACGCGAGACGTCGAGCAGCTTGCGCGGCGTGCCATCCGGCTTCGACGCATCGAACACCAGTTCGCCCTCGAAACCCACCACCTTGCAAATGCATTCCGCCAGTTCGCGAATCGACAGATCTTCGCCGACGCCCACGTTGAAGAGACCTTCGGTCACGTTGTTTTCAAGCACGAACAACGTGGCCGCTGCCAGATCGTCGACATGCAGGAACTCGCGGCGCGGAGTGCCCGAGCCCCACACCGTCAACGTGTCCGCTCCGTTCAGCTTCGCTTCATGCGCCTTGCGCAAAAGCGCCGGCAACACGTGACTGCTGTTCAGGTCGTAGTTGTCGTTCGGGCCATACAGATTGGTCGGCATCAACGACACGTATTGCGTGTTGTATTCGCAGTTGTACGCCTCGCACAACTTCACGCCCGCGATCTTCGCAATCGCGTACGCGTCGTTGGTCGGCTCGAGCGACGAGGTCAACAGATATTCCTCGCGAATCGGCTGCGGACACTGCTTCGGGTAGATGCACGACGATCCGAAAAAGACGAGCCGTTCCACCTGTGCGCGATACGCCGCGTGAATCACGTTGGTTTCGATCACCAGGTTTTCATAGATGAACTCGCCCGGCCGCGACGCGTTGGCAAAAATGCCGCCCACGCGCGCCGCGGCCAGCAGCACGACATCGATCTTCTCCGCCTGAAAGAAGCGGTTCACGGCTGCCTGATCCGTGAGATCGAGTTCGACGCGCGACCGGGTAATCACGTTGGTATAGCCCGCGGCAGCGAGCCGTCTGACCAGCGCAGAGCCGACCATGCCGCGGTGCCCCGCGACGAAAATGCGTGAATGTTTGTTCATCGCAGTCACTCGTGATGTTCGAGCGCCGTGAAACCGGCGAGCGTGACGAGCGCGTCACGACGTGCAATCTGAAAGTCGGAGCGAACCATCTCCTTGACGAGCGAAGCGAACGACGTGGTCGGCTGCCATCCGAGCTGCGCATGCGCCTTGGACGGATCGCCGAGCAGCGTCTCGACTTCCGCCGGCCGGAAGTAGCGCGGATCGACGCGCACGATCACGTCGCCCGGCGACATTCTGGTTTCGCGCCCTTCCACCTTCTCGACAATGCCGATTTCCTCGACACCTGTGCCCTCGAAACGCACGGTAACGCCCAGTTCGGCGGCAGCGTGCTGAACGAACTGACGCACGCTGTACTGCACACCAGTGGCGATGACATAATCCTCCGGCCGCTCCTGTTGGAGCATGCGCCATTGCATCTCGACGTAGTCGCGCGCATGGCCCCAGTCGCGCAACGCGGAAAGATTGCCGAGATACAGCGTTTTCTGCATGCCGACCGCGATACGTGCAATGGCACGCGTGATCTTGCGCGTCACGAAGGTCTCGCCGCGTACGGGCGATTCGTGATTGAACAGGATCCCGTTGCATGCATAAAGGCCATAGGCCTCGCGATAGTTGACGGTCGTCCAGTACGCGAACATCTTCGCCACTGCATATGGGCTGCGCGGATAGAACGGCGTGGTCTCCGATTGCGGCACCTGCTGGACGAGGCCATACAGTTCCGAAGTCGACGCCTGATAAAAGCGCGTCTTGTTCTGGAGTCCCAGGATGCGAATAGCCTCGAGAATACGCAGCGTGCCGAGACCGTCCGCGTTAGCCGTGTATTCCGGCTCTTCAAACGATACTGCAACGTGACTTTGCGCCGCCAGGTTGTAAATCTCGTCCGGCTCCACGCGTTGAATCACGCGCAGAATACTGGTGGAATCCGTCAAATCCGCATGATGCAGAAAGAGCCGCTGTTCCGGATCGTGTGGATCGCGATACAGGTGATCGATTCGATCTGTGTTGAATAGCGACGAGCGGCGTTTGATGCCGTGAACTTCGTAATCCTTAGCGAGCAACAGCTCGGCAAGATACGACCCGTCCTGCCCCGTGATCCCCGTGATCAGCGCGACCTTGCGTTTCATGAAGCTTCCCCTTTTGAACTTTTTAGTACTTGTGGCGAGAAAACTCAGCCCCGATCTTCAACCTGTAATACTGTCTTTCAACCCGCGATACTGTCTTTTCAACCCGCGATACTGTCGTATCCGTAATAGCCGCCCTGATAACCGGAACCGAGGAATGCTCCTTCCTGCGGCACATCAGTGAGCAATACACCTCTGAGTCCGACGCCTCCATTACGAAGACGCTTGGCGGTCTCCGCAATTTCATTCACCGGATGACGGCCATGGCGCACCACCAGCAGTGTCGTACCCGCATGCTTGCCGATCAGCGTCGAATCGGTCACCGCAAGAACCGGCGGCGTGTCGATGATCACCAGGTCGTAACGCGCCTTCAGTTCTTCGAGCATCGACTCGAAGCGCGAGCTCATCAGCAGTTCGGATGGATGCGACGGCAGCGTGCCCTTCGCCAGCACGTCCAGACCCGGCAGCACGTCACGCTGGATCATCGACGCCAGATCGCCGCCGCTCAGCACATCCGACAAACCGGGTTGATGCGCAATGCCGAAATGCGAGTGCACGTCACCGCGCCGCATGTCGCCGTCGATAACCAGCACGCGTTTGTTTGCCGACGCCACCAGTGCCGCCAGATTCACCGACAGGAACGACTTGCCCGCGTCGGGCCGCGAACCTGTGATCATCACCACGTTATTCGGTGCGTGGTCGAGTGAAAGCTGCAGCGAGGTACGCAGATTCCGCACGCCTTCGACGGCGATATCTTCCGGTGCCTGCTGGGCGAGAACATGCAAGCCGCGACGGCGCAACATGACGTTTTCCTGCAACCGCAACTGCGTCTGGCTGCGCGGCACCACGGCGAACACCGGGACGCCCAGCACCGCTTCGAGCTCGTCCGGACGCTCCACGCCGCCGTACATCGCGCGCTTGAAGAAGGTCAGCATGATGCCGAGCACGAGGCCGCCGCCAAGCGCGATCAGGATTGCGATCACGCGCTTCGGACGGACCGGCTCATCCGGCGCCTCGGCGAAATCGACCACCCGCACGTTGCCGACCTGACCAGCCTTCGCCACGCGCAGTTGTTGCGCGCTATTGAGCAGGTTCGTGTAGAGCTCGGTATTGACATGCACATCACGCAACAGACGCAACGCGGTCTGCTCCGTGTCCGGCATCACCGACACACTGCGGTTCATATTGGTCTGCGCGCCCTGCAGTGCTGCGATTTGCGCATCCAGCGACGCGACCGCCGGGTGGTTCGCAGTAAAGCGTTGCGACATCTCCGCACGTTGCGTTTGCAGGTCCAGCAGCTTGGTCTTGTTGTCGACGATCTGCTGAAGCAGCAAGCGGCTCTCTTCGCCAAGATCCACCGTACCGTGCGTATTGCGGAACTTGTTGTAGCGCTGTTCGGCGTCGTCCAGCTCCTTGCGCAAGCCCGGCAATTGCTGATCGAGGAATGCGAGCATGTGCTCGGCTTCCGTCGAACGGCTCGCAACGTCCTGGCGCACGAATTCACGCGCCATGCTGTTGACGATCGCTGCGGTCAACGCGCTGTCGCCGCCTTCGAGACTCGCGCGGATCACGCCGGACTGCAGCGTGGTTTCCTGCACGACGAGCGCTTTCTGCAAACGATCAACCGTGCTCAACGTCGATGCACGCGACAACTCGAACTGCGAGCCCGGCGCGCCGGTCAGCGAATCGACACGCAGGGCGATCGGACCGTCGGCCGTGTCGGTTTCCACCGTTTCGCCAACGTGGCCAGACAGAATCGCAATGCCGTTCTTGTCGCGCAGCACATACGAACGGTCGTTGCCGGCGATCAGCGTGAACGTCGTGTCGTACATCTCTTTCGACGTGTCGAAACGCGACACCGCGATACTTTCATTGCCCCATGCGTAGCCGGACAGATTGATGAACTGCGGCAGTTTGAAGCCCCACTGCCCGTTCACGAGCCCGGCAATCAGGCTGCCGATAACCGGCATATAGCGCGGCGTAGCGGTGATGTCGAGATGCAGCTTCTTAACGGTCTCCTCGGTCACGAGACGCGATTTGAGCAGCTCGATTTCGGCCGCGGTCGACGGCTTCGTATCGAACATCCCCGTGAGCGGCGGCAAGGAGTCCTTGCCGTTCGCGTTGGCATTCGCCGTCTTGTCCTCGACGTGAAACAACACATCCGCTCGATACGTTGGCGGGGCCAGGAAAGCGTACGCGCACCCCAGCGCGAGCGCGATCAGCGTCACCATAGCAATGGTGCGCCAGCCCCGCACGATCGTGCGGAGATAGTCCGACAGATGAAGCTCGTCCGGTCCGGACACGTCGGTGTAGCGGTTTTCGAAATTGATTGCCATTTTGGTCACCCAGCGGAACCCGGCGGTTCTGATTTACGTTATAGGGTCGTTATTTCGCGAGCACGGCACCAGTCACAGCCGCATTGATTGCCGGCAGCAGCAGGTTCAACACACGGTTAAAGCGAACCAGTCCGCCCTGACCGACATACACCACGTCCTTCGGTTGCAGCTCGAACTGGTTGGCGAGAATCATCGAAACCGGCGAGGTTGCGTCGAGGTGATAGACCTGCGGCGAATCGCTCGTCGAGTTGCGGATCACGAACAGTTGCCGCGTGGCGGCTGTGTTCGAATCGAAGCTGCCGCTATCCGAAATGGCTTGCGAAAGCGTCAGCGAACCGTTGCGCATCGGCGTGATCGTCGCAGGCTTGTTCACTTCGCCCATCACATAGACACCGCTGTCTTCGCGCGAAGCCACGCGGATCGCGTCGCCCGGTTGCAGATAGATGTTCGACGGGTTGTGTCCGCGCTTGAGCAGCTCGTCCATGTTCAGCTGATACGTGACGCCATTACGAACCAGCTCGACGCGGCTGCGATCGGCATTCGGGCTGAAGCCACCGCCCTGGTTGATCGCGCTCGTGAGCGACATCGAAATGTCGTTGATCGACTGCGTGCCAGGCGTGCGCACTTCACCGTCTACGTAAATCTGCGCAGCGCGGAAAGACGCTACACGCACGGTCACTTCCGGCTTCTGATAGACCTTGCTCAGGCGGCTATACAGTTCCTTCTGGATCGTGCCGACGTCTTTGCCGGCCACGTGCACCGTGCCCGCGTACGGGAACTGCACATCGCCCTTTTCGTCGATGAGAAAGCCCGATGCGGCGTCGGTCGTCTTGCCGTTCTGCGCCGGCTGGCCCAAAGCTGCCGCGAGTTCCGGGTGATCCCACACGACGATTTGCAGCACGTCGCCGGGGCCCACGCGATAGGGGGTCGGCTTGCCGAAAAGCGCCAGTGTTTCGGGCGGCAATGCGGCAGTAGATTGCTCGGTGCGCATCTTGCGCACCAGCGACAGATTGATATCGGTAATCGGTATCGTCTGTTGCTGCGCGGGTTCGGTGCTGAAATCGCCACCTGTTTCCTGAAGCATGGCCGGTGTGTCCATCCGCTGACCAGGCGCGGCGGCGCAGCCCGCGAGCAATGCAGCGATGGCGAAAACCGTAAGACTTCCCGTGCGTGTACCAAGCGAGCTCATAACATTTCCTCCTTGCGCGGGAGCGGCGTTCCCCAGATAAGGCGACGCCCCGCGTGCTTTGTTAACAACTAGTAAGCGTTTCGATGCACCAGTCCGGCAACAATCGTCGCGCCGATGATCCGCATGTCGAGTGCGAACGACCAATGCCCCAGGTAGTAGAGGTCATGTTCGACGCGACGTTCCATTTTTTCTATGCGGTCGGTCTCGCCACGAAAGCCGTTGATTTGCGCCCAACCTGTAATGCCCGGCTTGATCCGATAGCGATTGATGTAGCCCGCGACCACTTTCTGATAGAGGTCGTCGTGCTCGAGCGCATGAGGACGCGGTCCAACGACCGACATGTCGCCACGCAATACGTTAAAAAACTGCGGCAGTTCGTCGAGGCTCGTGCGGCGCAGGAACGCACCCACCTTCGTCACGCGCGGATCGTTGCGCGTGGCCTGTTTGACGGTGCCTTTTTCTTCGGTGTGCAGGCGCATCGAACGGAACTTGTAGATGGTGAATACGCGTCCGTCCGCACCCTTGCGCTTCTGCCTGAAAAACACCGGCCCACGCGAAGACAGCTTCACCGCAATGGCGATCGCAACCAGAACCGGAGCGAGACAAAGGAGCGCGGCGGCCGCGAACAGGCGGTCGAAGATCTCCTTCTTCAGCATTGAGTTCGCCGACAGCGGCGACGCAACCAGGTTGATCGCCGGCACGCCGAGAAGGTCGATCACGCCGCTGCCTTCGAAGAGTGCCAGGCTGCGCACGTCGGGCATGAAACGGATGTTCACCAGATCGTCGCGGAACTCGCTGACGAGCGAACAGATCAACGGCTCTTCGGAGAGCGACAACATCAGCCACAACTCGTGAACATCGTTCGTGCGGATGTATTCAGCGAGCGCATCCACACTGTCGAACACCGGCACCCGCGTACTCGTGACTGGCGACTTCTCCGGGCTCGTGTTGTAGACCGCAGTCGCGCGAAAGCCCGTGGTGGGTGCGGATTCGATACGGCGAATGATCGCGTCGCATTGCGAGCCGCTCCCTACTATCGCCACCTGATGCAGATTCATGCCCGCACTGCGTGCTCGCGCAAGCACCGCATGCGTGATGAGCCGGTACGAGATCAGCAAGCCACCTGTTACGGCAGTCCAGTACGAGAACCACAAACGCGACACGAAGTCGATCCGATGCAGCGAATACATGAGCACGAGCGCACTGCCCTGCACGATCAGCCATGCAAGCGACACCTGACCGGCCAGCATCAGCTTCGAGCGGCCGCGCCACGATTCATACACGCCGAACGCGGGAAAGATCGCCAGCGCGAAGGCAGCGGCAAACATCACCAGCGCCCAATAGAAACCAGATTGAGCGAGGTAATCGAAGCGGATCTGCGACGCTACCGCCGCACCCGCCAGCACCAACGCGACATCGAACATTCGCGCGAGCAAATCCTGAAACTTGCGCATTTTCCTTACCTCGTACTGGCCGTTCCTGTTCGCAACCCGTCCGGCCCGCTGCCTATGAGCAACGGCCGTAGTTGTCGTTGAATCGCACGATGTCGTCTTCGCCCAGATAAGTACCCGACTGGATTTCAATAATTTCGAGCGGCACCTTGCCCGGGTTTTCGAGCCGGTGGCGCGTGCCGAGCGGGATGTAAGTCGACTCGTTCTCGCTCAGCAGGAATTGCTCTTCGCCTCGCGTGACGAGCGCCGTGCCGCGCACCACGACCCAATGTTCCGCGCGGTGATGATGCAGCTGGAGCGAAAGCTGTGCGCCGGGCGACACGACGATGCGCTTCACCTGAAAGCGCTCGCCGTGATCGATCGAATCGTAAAAACCCCACGGGCGATGCACCTTGCGATGCGCATCGGCTTCCGGTGCGTGCTGCGCCTTGATGCGCGACACGAGACCCTTGACGTCCTGCACATGCGAGCGGTCCACCACGAGCACCGCGTCAGCGGTTTCGACGACCACCACATTCGTCGTGCCGACGCACGCAACAAGGCGTCCTTCGGAATGCGCGTAGCTCGACACCGCTCCTTCGAACGTCACGCGGCCACGCCCTGCGTTGCCGTTGGCGTCTTTCTCCATCGCGGCCCACACCGCATCCCACGAACCCAGATCGGACCAACCGGCCTCCAGCCTGACGACCACACCCGCCGGCGATGCGCCGTCTGCGTGAGCGGCCTCGGTCGCATTTGCGTCCGGTGTATCGGTCAGGCGCTCCATCACGGCGTAGTCGATCGAATCGGCAGGCGCACTGAGGAACGCGTCAACGAGCGGCCGGAAATACGCGCCTTCGCTGCGCCCGTCACGGAACGCGCGCTCGCATGCAGCGTGCATCTCGGGCTGGAGGCGCGCGAGGGTATCGAGCCACACGCTCGCACGCACGATGAAGATGCCGCTATTCCACCAGTACGTTCCCGCGGCAACGTACTTCGCAGCGAGTTCCTCCGCTGGCTTCTCCACGAAGCTGTCGATCGCATGTCCACCGTCGGGCAACGCGGCACCGATACGGATATAGCCGAAGCCGGTATCCGGCCGCGTGGGCGGCACGCCCAGCGTCGCGATCGCGCCTCGTTCCGCGTAAAGCGCTGCGCTTTCCAGCGCGGCCTGCAATGCGCCGAGATCCGCGATCGAATGATCGGCCGGCATCACGACGAGAATGCCGTCCTTACCGTCCGCACACGCAAGCGATGCCGCGAGCGTAAGGGCGGGCGCCGTATCGCGACGAGCGGGCTCGACGATCAGGCGGGCCTCGACACCGTTCTCATGCAACTGCTCGGCAATCACGAAGCGGTGCTCTTCTCCGCAAACGATGATGGGCGAAGCGTCGACCTGCCAGTTCGACGGGAATCCGTTCATGCGCCGCGCAGTGGCTTGCAGCAGAGAATCCGAACCCACCACGTCGATAAGCTGCTTCGGATAGTTCTCGCGCGACACCGGCCACAGCCGCGTGCCCGATCCGCCCGCAAGGATGACGGGGACGATGCGCGTGCAACGCGCGCCGGTTGCCTCGCCACTCGCATTGGAAGACGCGCCGTTTTCGGTTCCCTGAGTCAACATATTCGTAATCCTTATGATTCTTCAATAACGCCAGAGCAGACGTGGCGACTGCGCGTATCAGGCGGGCCCGGCTCGCGCCGTCGAAGCTATTGACCCACCATGCGGCGGCTTTGAATCCGGAACTCCGTAGGCGAAATTCTCATTCGCTTGCGAAACACCTTCGCGAGCCTGTCACCGTTGCCCATGCCGGTGCGTCGCGCGATTTTGTCGACCGGCAGTTCGGACTCGGTCAACAGACTGCACGTCACTGCAAGACGCTCGTGCAGCAGAAAACTCGAAGGCGTAATGCCCATTTCCATCTTGAAGCGGCGCAGGAAGTTGCGCTCGCTCATCGCCGCGAACTGGGCAGCGTCGGCAATCGAAATCGACTGCTGACAGTTTTCCTGCAGCCAGCGCGCCGCCGCGCGGACCTTGTCACCCGGCGTAAGCGCGCCGTCTTCGCTCAGCAGCGGACCGAGGTTCGAGCACGAATCGGCCAGCAAACGCTCCGCAACGGTGCGCGCGGTCGCGGCGCCCAGATCGCGCTTGATCATTGCGAGCGCACTGCGCATGGACTCGAGACGATCGCCTGCGTCGGCGGTCTGCTCGGTCTGGCGCGGCAGTGCCGACGGCTCGCGCAACTCGTTGCCGCCGGTTGCGTCCGGCACGTATGCCGCGTCGAGCAGTGCGCGCCCTTCCGCGATCGGCCGGATCATCCCTGTGTTGTGACGCACGCGGCGCAACCAGGCAATCAGGCGTTCGTCCTTCGCAGCGGCCAGGGCACCCTTGCCGCCGGCCACGTACAACGCGTCGAAGCCGCTGTAATGTCTCGCGTCGAGTCCATCCGTCCACACTCGCAGAGCAGACGATGAAGTCACCATGCCGCCGTCTGCCGACAGGAAACACACGTCATAAGAACAGCCGCCGGAGCCCGTGGACGCGAGATCGTTCGCCGCCTGAAACACTTCGGCTACGACGCCGGCGCCTTGCAGCGAGCAGTCGTTGAACATCAATATCGCGATGCGACGCATCCCTTTGTTCGGTGCGTGCACCCAGCGCAGCATTGCTGACTCGAGACTCGCGCAGGTCATAGCTATCCTCACCAGAAAACGGCTTCCTTCACCGTCACGGCCACTACGGGCCGACTCCGAGCAGTGCATCATAGCCACCCTAAATCAAGTATTTAGCCGCCATGACCGATAGTGTTGACATGTTGGCGCATTGACAGGGGTGGCTCGCCGGTGATTTTCGGCAATATTCTGCCGACACCGAATTGCACCGAATTAATTGCCGATTCCGCATATCATTGAATTGGCGTTGTGCGAATGTTAGTGCAAAGCAGGAGCGCATTTCGTTCGCCACCGCACACTGGATCACGACTCAAAAAAGGGCGGTTACAATCCAATCCGCGCGCGCCGGTCGCTGTTATAAAGCTGTTTTTGCCGGTTGCTGCGCGATGTGCAGATGATTTCTCCTCCACGCCAAGGCTCGCCGCCCAACCTGCTGCGCACCTTCGCGAGTTCGATGGACACCGCGCACTTCAAAATCGCAAAGAAGTGTCTAATATAGGCGCGTTACTGCTCACTTAAATTATTTAATTTGTTCTTATTGGGCGACTTGAATATAAAGATGCCGATTAATGTTTCAGACCTGAAACATCGAAATAACATCTGATAACGCGGCAGCGCAAATGACGGACCAGAAGCGTAAGGCGCGAGACCGCAAACCGGCGAAAACCGCCACGAAATTGCGGAATTGCACTATGCGCTTTCCGCAACACGCCGAAACGGACGCTACACCGAGGCGGCTCTGACCTGGTGAATTAGCAGTTTGACGACGTTCGCGCGTCCACATACGCCGCGAACGCACGGGGGAATGTATGTCGAATCGAAGCAAATACGGCGCAACGCGGAGCTTGGGCGATCTATCCGGAGCGCGCGCTCCAACGCGGCCCGCCGCCCTCTTTTTCGCCGTCGTCACGCTACTGTGGTGCTTCCCGGCTCAATGCAATGCAGCCGCTGCGGCCGCGGCCGCATCCGCGGCGCCAGCCGATCTTAAAGCGCCGTCGGGTCAAGGTCTGCGCTGTTGGGCACCGTCATCGCAGACGCGCGCGGCATCCAACGGCGATCTCATCGAAGCCGACACGCCCAGCGACGGCACGCGCCTCTTCGCCGCGTCGAAACCGTTCACGCTCGTCATCACCGCGCGCGCACCGCAAAACGACACGCTCAACTGGCAGATACGCGACACGTGGAACGTTGTGCGTGCAAGTGGGAGCTTCGGCGTCGCGGCGGGCACGACGTCGGCGACGCTAAGTTGCTCATCTACAGTGGCGGGCTACTTTGCCGTGTCGGCCTCGCTCGCACGTGCGCGAGGCCAGCTCGAATCGCGCGGCACACGTCCCGCAGGAATCGCGACCTTCGGGGTACTGCCCGATACCGCGCCGGCCTTGCCCCCGGTGCGGTTTCCCTACGACGACCTGCACCGCTTCGGCGGCCAGGGCACCGCTTATCTCGCGCCCGGCCAGCATTGCTGCGACGGCGACGGCTACCGTCCGGTCTATACCGCGCTCGGCCTGACGTGGGCCAACGACAATCGCAACTGGTATATGGAGGAGCCCGATAAGCCGGGCACCTTCAATCCCGCGACGAAGCAGCTAACGCCGTACTTCCAGCGCGGCGACATCATGCGTCTGATCCAGCTCGACGGCATCCCCAAGTGGGCAAGCACCACGGGCAAGGAGACTCATAGCTACGCACCTACTTCACTCGCGCGGATGAAGGACTACATGGCAAAGGTCGGCGCGGAGTCGAACCGGGTCCGCACCACGTATTTTCCGAAGCAGCGTGACAACTACTATCAGGTGACGTGGGAGCCCGACGCGGATGGCGGATTGCCATGGCGCGATAGCGACGCAAATTTCGTCGCGATGTACAAGGCAGTGTGGGAAGGCATCCATCAGACAGACCCGCATGCGGTGGTCATGGGGCTCACGTATTCATCGGTGCAGGGCAACGTGACGTGGATGCGCCGTCTGGGTCCGCTAGGCATCGGCCGCTATATGGACGGCATGACCGTTCACGGTTATTACGACATCGGCACGACGCCATCGCACCCGCCGGAGCGTGTCGCCGACACACGCAATGAGGGCACCGTATCCGGAGCACTGGCTGCTTCAATGCGTGCGTTGCGCCACGAAATGCGTCAATACCTGAAGCCGGGCGCGCCGCTCTTCGTGACCGAAACGGGCATCAGTTACGACATCGGCGAATCGTACGGTAAGAACTATCCAGGCGCGGACGTGCTGTACGCACAAGCCGCGGTTGTCGCCCGCACGCATTTGATCCTGCTCGGCGAGGGCGCCGACATGACCTACGTGTTCTATCTCGCGGACATGCCGGATGCCGCGCCGGGCTACGGCATCTTCTTCGAGCTCGAACACGCGAAAGGCGCGTATGGTCCCTCGCGGATCAGCCCAAAACCCGCGGCGCTCGCGGTCGCGGCAATGACACGCATCATCGACGGAACCAATACGCTTGGGCCTTTGAAGGGCCTGCCAGCAGGTGTCCATGCATATGCGTTCAGACGGCTTGGCGGCGGCAAGATCGTGACTGCGCTGTGGACTCACGACAACGGCCGATGGAGCGCGAAAACCGGTTTCAACGCGGGACAAAGCGTCGACTACCGCTTGCGTGTCGACGCACCCGGCACGAGCGGCGAAGTCACTGCGCTCGACATGATGGGCAACGCAACGGCCGTACTGTATCGCGACGGCGTCGCGAACCTGAAACTGTCGCCCGCGCCTCTCTATGTGCTGTCGGGGAACGCCGACGTGTTCAAGGACGCGGTGACTGCGCCGGAAGGCTACGTTGCCCGATAGAGATCCGGACGCATGACGCGATCGGTACGCGACATCGCGCGGCGAAACCGCCGCGATAGCTAGGTAGCGCACAAAAACTCCGCGCCGGTAAAGCTAGCATTCTTATCGACGCGCTGGAGCCGCCCAATGAACGGCGTTGCATGGATCAAGCTGTTACTCGCGGCGGTGGCCGGCGCGTTTGTGCTTGCGGCGGCGGGCACACTCGTGCTCCTGTTGCTGTTCGCCTATGTAGCCGAGAAGCTGACCCGCGACGATGACAACCGCGGCGATTACTAGCGATCATTAGCCATCCGGCCGCTTGCAACAGAAAAGTCGCGCCGGACATCGCACCTTCGCTTAAGGAACTGAAATGCTGACGGAGATCGACTTTCTCGACGTTGTTCGTCTAACGCCACTCGTCGCGATCGATCTGATCGTGAGGGACGCGGACGGACGAATCCTGATCGGCCATCGCCGGAACCGGCCCGCGCGCGGCACGTGGTTTGTGCCCGGTGGCCGCATTCTGAAAGATGAAACGCTCGACGCCGCGTTCGCGCGCATTGCGGACGCCGAACTAGGTATCGCAAAGCTTGCGCGTTCGTCCGCGCGCTTCGAAGGCGTGTTCGAACATCATTACAGCGACAATTTCGCGGCAGAGCCCGGCGTGTCGACTCACTACATCGTGCTCGCCTATGCGCTGTCGCCCGGCAACACGCAGCAGATCGGGCGGCCCGATCAGCACAGCGACTATCTGTGGCTCACGCCGGCCGAGCTGCTCGCTCACCCGGACGTCCACGAAAACACCAAGGCGTACTTCCGCTAATCGCGCGGACATATACGCATCGGCGAAGCGCGGGCAATCATGTCGCGCGCAGTGTTATCCCGGCAACGTGGAACGTCAGACCATTGCAGTATGATCGAGCCCACTTTTAACGGCTCGAATCGACATGCGATCAGCAGTAGCCAGTTCTGTTCGGGAATCATGCATTGCGCTTGTCGCGGTGCTCGCAGTGCTCGTGTTCGCCATGTTCCCGGCGACAGCGCGCGCAGCCGCCTGCAAGGCGGGCACACTCGTCACGGTCGTCGCGCATCTCGATGACGATCTGCTCTTCGTCGATCCCGCGATCAGCGAGCGTCTGGATGCCGGATGGTGCATCACTACGGTGCATCTGATCGGCGGCGCAAACGGTGCGAACTTCTCCTATGTACTCACGCGCGAACGGGCCTCCCGGCTCGCGTATTCGCGCATGGCGGGGGTGCCTGACGCGTGGAGCGAATCGAACGTTGAGATTGCCGGCAAGCTCGTGCATCAAATGGTGTTGAAAGCAAAGCCCCAGGTTCGCCTGCTCGAATTGCGGCTGCCCGGCGGAGGCGTGCGCGGCGGACGCCAGCCGCTCGGCTTGCTGTGGGAGCAGCGCGCAACGCTTTTCTCGTATCCGATGAGCACGGACGGCTCGGGGCGCATGAAATACGACCGCGACACGCTGTCGGCCACATTGAAGGCAATTCTCGCTCAGGCTACGCTGATCTACACGCTTAATCCGGACACCGTACCATTTGTCGAACATCCGGATCACATCGTTGCCGCACGCATTGCGCGTCATGTTGCGCAGACTCTCGCGAAGAGCGTGCCGATCGTCTATCACGTGACATACCCGACGGGCGGCTGGCCGGCCAATGTTCCCGCGACCGAAGTGCAGCGCAAGCGCGACATTGTCGCGAGCTATTTTTCGATCGACGGAAGCGAGTCGTCGCATGTATTCGGCGAGTTTCAGTGGGACGGCAACTGGATCGCGCGGCGCTATGCATTCGCGGATCGCAGCGATCGCCGCGTGCCGGACTTCCAGGCGCGTCCCATACAGCTATTCAATGTCGCGACGAATCGCTGCGTAACTGCAAACGGGCCCGGCCGTGCGCCCACGCTCGCCGCATGCAATGGATCCGCCATGCAGCAATGGCGATGGGAGCCGGTACCGGTCTATCCCGGCAACGCGCGCAATGCGGCGCTTGTCAGCGCGGCGACGTCGCAATGCATCGCCGAGCGCGACGGCTATCTGCGCTCGGAAAGCTGCGATCAGTGGGACCTTGCGCAACGCTGGACGCCGTGGGACTTCGGCCTCGTCTACACGCCTATGCGCCATTGCCTCGGTGAAAACGACGGCAAGCTGACAATGCGCGGCTGCACCGCGCTCACCACGCGTTACCGCTGGGCCACGACGCAACGCATCCAGGCAAACGATCTGCGGCTCGCCACCGCAATGTACGCAGACGTGACGGGCACGGGAGCACAATCCGCAATCTATGTGCAGCGGCAGCACGATGGTCCCGGCTTCAACGTCTACGCAGCGTCGCTCGAAAAAGCCGCGCTCCCGACGCTCTGGTATGCAGCCGCTGTGCCGTTCGACCCGGACGCCACCGCGCCGAGCTGCGCGGGCGACAAACTGTGCTTCGACAGCGCGCGTTTCCTGCTCGGCGACTTCGACGGCGATGGCAAGGCTGACCTGATGGTCGTTACTGCGCGAGAGAACGGTACCGCCTTCTGGCTACTGCGCAGTTTGGGCGATCGTTTCGATGCACCGCGCCTCTGGTTGCAAACGGACGCGGCATTTAAACCCGAACTTGCTCAGCAATACGTGGCTGCGGATTTCACCGGCACGCGTAGAGCCAGTGTGCTCATTGCGCAAAAGCGCGCAGACAGCGGCCTTGACTTGTGGATCGCGTCATCTGCCGGCTCTGCAGATCGTGGCGCCGCCCCTGTGCTCGTCGCGCAAGCTCAAGGCCTTGCACAGAACGCTGCGTTGCTGCCGTTCGGCAACGCGGGCTCGCGCTCGTCGCTCGTCGCCATGGAGACGGCGCAAGAACGCGTGTCGCTCACGATCATCTCCAACGACGGGGCACGGATGAGCATCGGCGAACGCAGAATGTTGCCGGCTAACTTCGTGCCGGGCTTCGTGAAGACGACGGTCGCGTCGTCGCGCGGCGACGATCGCGACACGCTAGTGCTGGTCACGCCGCGTGTAAATGGCACCGACGCCGACACGCTGATCGACATCGCCACACTCGACCTCGCTGCATCCGCAGCGACGCCGGTGCACGTAGCTTCGTTGCGCGGCATGTCGTGGTCGGATGTATTCCCTGGCTATGTGCGCGACACGCACGGCGCGGCACTCGTGCTTTACCGCAGAACCGACGCGACGCTCGGCGACTTTTACTTCACTGGCGGCGCACCGGCGCTATCGCGCTATCCGCTGGAAAACGGCTTTGCCCTGGGCGCGCCGCACGATCTCGGCGAGCTACCAGGGCTGTTTTCGGAGACAGTGAGAATCGACCGGCTCGCGCAATAACGCGTGGCGCGCCGGTCCTTAAGCTCAGAATGAACTCAGGGGCGACTCAGGCCGATACCTGCATCGGCTGAGCGAACTTGCGCACGATCGACATGTAGCGGTCCGCGGTGTCGTGCAGCGTATAACCCGCGAGTTGCCGGTGCGCGCGCGGCGTTTCCAACGCCTTGACGAGCGCATGAGCATAGGCGTCGACGTCCGTCGTATCGACGAGATTCACGCCGGCCAGATTGCTCGCGAAGCCGAATGAAGGAATGCGGTTCGCCACGACCGGAATTCCCGACGCGAGCGCCTCCAGAAATCCTATGCTCTGGGCTTCGAAGCGCGATGGCATGGCGAACACGCGCGAGGAGCGCAGCACCGCGGCAACGTCCGAGCGCGGTCCGCATACGCTGACCTTGCTCTCCAGACCAAGTTGCCTCACGAGCGACACCACTGCGCGGTGATAATCGAGTTCCTCGACCACGCCGCACAGCAGCAAACGCGCTTCGGGTTCGACCTGAAGTACACGCTCGAATGCGCGAACCGTGTCCAGTTGACTCTTTCCTTCTATGTATCGGCCGAGCTGAACGATCTGCTTCGAAGGCACCGCACTGTCGGGTGCGGGCGAACTGTCGTGTCCGGCGAATAGCGACGCGTCGACGCCATTGGGAATGACCACCATCGAAGGATGCCGGCCGATTTCGCGCATATAGTCGTCGATATTCTGCTGCGAGACGCCGATGATGGCTCTCGCCCGGCGCGATAGCAGGCGTTCGGCGCGCTTGAGCGCACCGTTCTCGAAGTCGTTGACGCCCGAGTGCATCACCCATGCGATAGGTGTGTGCACCGGCAACAGACGCACGTACAGCGCAGCAAGCGTCGCGTGCGCAATGATGAAATCCGGGCGAAACTCGCGCACCACGCGATACAGGTGCAGCAGTTTGCCGATCCTGCCGTGCCGCACATCGGGAAAACGGCACATGACACCCGCCGCCGCGAGCTCGGCTCGAATAGCGACGAAGTCGTCTTGCTGCGGCAACAGCGAAGTCATGCAGACTTCGTGTCCGGCACGCTGATGGTGAATCGCAAGACCTTTTACGAGTACTTCTGCCCCGGACAATCGTGGTGCGTGAACCAGTTGAAGAATCCTCACGATTTATCTCTCTGATGACCGCCCATTTTGCAGCGGATAGATGAGTCGGCCCAGCGAACAACGGCACGCCGGGCGCTCTCATCCGATAGTTTGTATGTGGCGCACGCCTTTACAACGCGCGCCCTTTCCGCAACACGCGACCGGCCAATGCACCGGTTCTCGTCGCGAGAAAACGTTACACCCAAGATCCTGCAAGTTTGCGCCAAGTCCAAGACTTCTTCGGCTTCGAAATGAGCGGTATCGCCCACTTGGGCGGTGAATTTCTTCTGGAGACCGAATAGGCCGGCCGATCCATTACACCATTTCGCCAAATGTCTGACGAGCGTTAATGAGCGCTACCGCACATTGGCGAAACGGGCGATGAAAGCGGCGGCATCTGGCGGTCTATACGCGAGGCAAGAACCAAAGAAAGACCCTACTTCGAGATGTCCTCCAAGGCGACATCGCGCGTCTTCGGGCCCAGCGTGCCGATAGCGAGCATCACAATTGCCATCGCACCGGATATGAACACGAACACGCCATTTACGCCGAAGCGGCTCAGGCAACCAGCAATCACGAATGCGGAGAACATTGCCGACAGCCGGCTCCACGAATAGACGAAGCCCACTGCGCGTGCCCGGATACTCGTCGGAAAGAGTTCTGCCTGGTACGCGTGATAGCTATAGGAAATGATGTTGCCCGCGAGCACGAGACACACGCCGAGGCTCACCAGCAGCACCGTCTCGCGCACCTGGCTAAACAGCAGGCCGCACACCACGTTCACGGCCGCCATGAAGATGATCACCGTCTTGCGCTCGAAACGGTCGGCAATCAGCAAGCCGAGCAACGGTCCGAGCGGCGCCGCCACCGCGATGATGCTTGCGTACATCAGGCTCGTCGTCACCGTAATGCCCTGCTTGATCAGCAGCGTCGGAATCCAGTTGGCAAAGCCGTAGTAGCCCATCGTCTGGAATACATGAAAGATGATGAGCATCAGCGTGCGCTTGCGGTATGGCGGCACCAGCAGATCGCGGAACGCTGCGCGGGCCCGAACCGGTTCGGGCAGTGCGGGTTCCGGCAGCGCTCGTCCGTATTCGCGTTCGACTCGCGCTTCGAGCCGCGTCATGATCGCGTCCGCTTCGTCGATCCGGCCTTTTTGCGCGAGCCACCGCGGGCTCTCCGGCAAACCGAGCCGGATCCACCACACGACGATCGCGCCCACCACGCCGGTCAACACGACAAGACGCCAGCCGTCCAGGCCAAAGAACTGATGAGGCACCAGCAGATACGAGAGAAAAGCGACGATCGGCACTGCGCAGAAACCGACTGCCTGCGAACACGCAGACGCTCGGCCGCGCACGTGCTTGGGCACGAGTTCGGAGATGTAGGTGCCGATCGTCACGATCTCCACGCCTATGCCGATGCCCGCGATGAAACGCCACAGATTGAGCCCGAGCGCCGTGTCCTGAAACGCCATGATGACGTTCGCCGCCGTATACCAAAGCAGCGACCACGTGAAAATTGCGCGGCGCCCGAAGCGGTCGGCGAGAAAGCCACAAGCCGCGGTTCCAATGAAGAGTCCCGCGAACAACGCGGCGATGAAGCTCGCAACGCCGCTCGTGCCGAACAGGCCATGAGTCGTCGCGGTCAGAATGCCGCTGCGCACGAGCCCTGGCGCGATATAGCCCGAGAACATCAGGTCGTACAGTTCGAAGAAGAGCCCGAGGCTCAACAACATCACCAGCTTCCAGATGGAACGCGTGGCCGGCAAGCGGTCGAGCCGCGCCGAAATGCGCGCGCCGCCCAGCGCTATTTCTTCTGCACGGCTGCCCGCCGACGCACCTGCGCCCGAAGGCAAGCCGAGGGCGCCGGCATCGCCGACCGCTGTCGCATACACCGTCTGATTCGACGACTTCATCGTCTGTCTCCTTGAATGCCGGTCTGCGCCGGATAAGCTTGATTGACTGTGCGCGCTGCGGATTACGCAGCCTCGCGTGGCGCCCGGTTCGAGTCGTTGTTCAACAGCGCGATTTGCGCCTCGTCATAACCGAGCTCGCGCAATACCGCCACCGTGTGCTCGCCGATCTTCGCGATGGGCTGACGCGGCTGCAAACGCGCGCCGTCGATCGAAATAGGCAGCAACGGCATGGCGGTTTCGCTGCCGTCGTCTAGCGTGAGGCGAGCAAGGCCGCCGCTTTCTTTCAGGTGCGGGTCGTCGAACAGTTCTTCGGGCTTCGCAATCGACGCGAACGGAATGTGGTCGCGCTCGAACAGCGGCACGAGCGCCTCGCCTTCGAAACGGCTCAAGGTGTCGCCCAGCGTTTGCAGCAACCATGAGCGCGCGAGCACGCGGTCGTTGTTCGTCGCGAGGCGCGGGTCGGCGAGCAGATCGCCGCGGCCGAGAATCGCGCACAATGCGCGCCATTGGCCGTCGCCGGTCGCGGCAATGAACATCTGCTCGTTGTTCGCGAGCGTGAAGACGTCGTAGACGGCCCATGCACTGATGCGCTCAGGCATCGGTGCCGGCGGCACACCGGTCGCGGCGTACTGCTGCATGTGCTGCGCGGACAGCAGCACACAGTTTTCGAAGAGCGCGCTTTGCACTTCCTTGCCGCGCCCGCTCGCATGCCGTTCGTGCAGTGCCGCGAGCACACCGATCGCGCCGAACATGCCGCCCATGATGTCGTTGACCGAACTGCCCGCGCGCAGCGGGCGCCCCACCGGACCGGTCATGTACGCGAGGCCCGCCATCATCTGCACGACTTCGTCGAGCGCGAGGCGATGTTCATACGGGCCATTGAGAAAGCCCTTATGCGATACGTAGATCAGCTTCGGGTTGCGCTCGCGCAGCGACGCATAGTCGAGACCGAGCGTCGCCATGCGGCCCGGCTTGAAGTTTTCGACGAACACGTCGGCGGTATCGACAAGCTTGTGAAGTGCAGCCAGTCCCGCTTCGCTATCGAGATCGAGCGCGACGCTCTTCTTGTTGCGATTAAAGGTTCGGAAAAAACCCGCGCCGGTGCCGAGCAAACGGCGCGTGCCGTCGCCGCGCGGCGGCTCGACCTTGATGACTTCTGCGCCGAGGTCGCCGAGAATCATCCCGCAGGTCGGGCCCATCACCATATGCGACAACTCGATCACGCGAATGCCGGCAAGCGGCAATGCGCTCTGCTGCGGCGCTTCAGTGGCGGAACTGGCGGTAGCGGAATGGGCGTTCATTGCAGCACCTGTGAGCACGAAGAGGGTAAAGATTCGATCTGTCTCGAAGCGGCGAACTGCGTGGGCAAACCGGCGCGCGCGAGATAGCCGTAAAGCGGCTCGCCGGGCAACGCATCGGCGAGCACTGCACGCGACGCGATCAGGCGCGTGAGGTCAATGCCGGTTTCATAGCCCATGCTTTCCAGCATGAAGACGAGATCTTCGGTGTTGACGTTGCCGGTTGCGCCAGGCGCGTGCGGACAACCACCAAGCCCGGCGAGCGACGCGTCGAATTCGCGAATGCCGTGTTGCAGTCCGACCAACGTGTTGGCGAGCGCAAGGCCGCGCGTGTCGTGCAGATGCAGCGAGCGCAGCTTGTCGCCCGCCACGCCGCGCACGATTTCGATAATTTCGCCGACCTGGCGCGGCGTCGCTTCGCCGGTCGTATCGCCGAGTGCGATCACATCGGCGCCTGCACGCACCGCGTCGCCTGCAATCGCAGCGATGTCTTCATAGGGCACCGCGCCTTGCAGCGTGCAGCCGAATACCGTCGACAAACCGGCAATCAACTCCACACGCCGCGCGCCTGCAGCCGGCGCGCTGTCGATCGCCTCGCGCATCGCCGCAAACACGTTGATCATTTCGGCCGGCGTCTTGCGCACGTTCGCGAGGCTGTGCGCGGCGCTCACCGAGATCGGTGCGACGATCCGATGCACGCCCGCTTCGAGCGCACGTTGCGCGCCTTTCAGGTTCGGCACGAGTGCGGTCACGATCAGATCGCCATAACGCAGCGCGTGGGCGATGACCTCATCGGCATCGGCCATTTGCGGCAGCAGCTTCGCCGGCACAAATGAAGCCACTTCCATGTGCCGCACGCCGGCGGCATAGGCGGCGTCGATCCAACGGCGTTTGGATTCGGTGGGCATCGTTTGGGCGATGCTTTGCAGACCGTCGCGCATGCCGACCTCGGTCACGACGACGCGCTCCCTGATATCACTCATGTTTTGAATCCTGCGGAAAATGCGGGGAAATGAAGCACGGATCACAGCGTGCCTGCGCGACGCCGCATCGCAAAGTCTGCGTTGACGAAGCACTCCATCGCCGTTGACGATGGCCGGCGACTCAAGCGGGACGGGCATGCGCCGTCGCAAAGGGGAAACCCTTAAGGGCTTTTCAGAGGATGCGACGTGCGGACCTGCGCGGCCATGCGCGTCGCTTGAATCGCATATTGATGAGCGATTGAGCCGCCTGGTTCCGCAGCGGACCGGAAGTCGGGACGCTACCTCTGCGCATGCCTCAAACCATGCGCAGCAAGTGCTCCAGCAAATGCGACGCGGCGAGCGTCAGCGCGTTGCGGTCGCGCACGCAGATCACGAAGCGCCGTTCGGCCCACGCTTCGCGCAACGGCACGGCGACGATCCCGTACTCGTCGGCGGCATGACGGGGCAGCGCCTCGCCCGGCAGAATGGCTACCGCGAGGCCGGCCTGGATAAAACGATAGGCGGCGTCGAAGGTCGACACGTAGGTGCGATAGTTGAGTTCGCGTCCTTTCTCAGCCGCGATCCGCTGCATCAGCGCATTGACCGACGCATTCGACGAGAGCCCGAGGTGATCGAACGCAAGCGTCTGCTCGAAGCCGATGGCCGCCTCGCCGGCAAGTGGATGGCCGCGCGGCACGATTAGCGCGAGGTGATCGGCTCGATATGGCAGCGCGTCGAGACTTCCCATCGGCACTACGTCGCGGCAGATGCCGAGATCGGCCACGCCTTCTTCGAGGCCCCGAACGATTTCCGCGCTTACGCGCTCTTCGACATCCACGCGTATCTGCGGGTTCGCCTTTAGAAATTCGGACAACGCCTCGGGCAAAAACTCGACCATCGACGACACGTTCGCCAGCACGCGAACATGGCCGCGCGCGCCGGCTGCATATTGGCTCAGCTCGGCCTGCATGCGTTCATGGCTGCGCATGATGAGCCGTGCATGCCGCAACAATGCCTCGCCGGCGGCAGTGGCGCGCACACCGCGCTGACTGCGCGAAAGCAGCGCGACGTCGACGAGCGCCTCGAGATCGGCGAGCCGCTTGCTGACCGCCGACGGCGCGATGAACTCGCGTTCCGCGGCGCGTGCGATCGTGCCTTCCTCGCAAACGGCAATGAACAAGCGCAACGTCACCTGATCGATCTGCCACATGCGGGATGGCTCCGAAGTTAGAGTGGGGAAAATTATGCCCGAGTAAAGCGGTGCCGGACCCGATGCCAGGGTATCCACGGTCGATTCATGCGCAGCGCTTGCGCGCTGGCTTTGCTCCTGGACCGCTGGCCGCTTGCTCGCGGCTTGCGGGCTCGCTATGCTGAGCGATGCTCGCGGATGCCGACACATTATCTAAATGTTTTGCGATGCATGCGGCCCGCCCGGCGACTGTATCGCTACCGACCATGACCACTTCACGGAAATAGCCATGTCCATGACCAGCCTCTTCATTACCGCTGCCGGCGTCGGCCTTGCGATTGCCGCGCCGGTCGGGCCCATGGGTATGCTTTGCATCCGCCGCACGCTGACGGGCGGCCCGCGCGCCGGACTCGCGATCGGCCTGGGCATTGCGAGCGGCGACGCGTTCTATGGTCTGATCGCGGCGCTCGGGCTCGTCGGCATTTCGCAGTTCATGCTGGCATACGACCGGCCGCTGCATCTGCTAGCCGGATTGTTTTTGCTGTATCTCGGCGTGCGCACGCTGCTGCAAAAGCCTCCGGTCGACGCGGCCAACGGCGAAGCGAACGGGAACGGCAAGCTCGCGCAAGTGGGCCGCACGGGGGCGCTGCGCGCTTACGCGAGTTCCTTGCTGCTCACGCTGACCAACCCGCAGACGGTCATCATGTTCGCCGCGTTGTTCACGACGCTGGCGCCTCGGGGCGCGTTTTCGTCGACGATTGCGCTTACGACGGTAGGCGGCGTTTTCTGCGGCTCGATCGCGTGGTGGTGCTTTCTCGTGACGGTGGTCTCGCTCGCGCGGCACGCTATCGGCAGCAAATTGCGGCTCGCGATCGACCGGCTCGTCGGGATCATGCTCGCGGCTTTTGGCGTCGTCGAAATTCGTCGCGCGCTTTGAGCGCTGAGCAGCGCGTTAAGCCTCGCGCGGACGGCCGCGGCGCGCGCGTTCCGCGCCGTTCGTACGCTCGCGCGTCAGTTTTGCGACAATAGCGGCTTTCGCTGCGCCGAGCGTTGCCTGATGCCCGATCTGCCGACCTGCGTCGGCGGTGGGGAACACGCGCGCCGCCCGTGCTCTAACTGTCAATCCACGGTCAATCCACCGACCGCCAGCGGTCTCATCAATGGCTCTTCCCCATATCGATTTGCTGTACTCCGCCTCCGGCCTGTTCGTCGGCTTTTTGGTCGGGCTGACGGGCGTTGGCGGCGGCTCGCTGATGACGCCGATCCTGGTCCTCCTGTTCAACGTACACCCGGCGACCGCAGTCGGCACTGACCTTCTCTACGCGGCCGCCACCAAGGCGACCGGAACGCTGGTGCACGGCCTGAAAGGCTCCGTGGACTGGCAGGTGACGCTGCGGCTCGCCGCCGGTAGCGTGCCGGCCGCGACGGTCACGCTGGTGCTGTTGCACCGCTATGGGATGGACACGCCGGGCGCGAGCCGACTGATCCAGATCGTGCTCGGGATCGCGCTTCTGGTGACGGCAGTCGCGCTCGTGTTCCGCCCGCAACTCGCGGCGTTGGGCGCGCACCGTCAACGCACGCCCAGCCAGGGACGCACGCTCGGACTCACCATGCTGACGGGCGCGGTGCTCGGTGTGCTCGTATCGCTGACTTCGGTGGGTGCGGGCGCAATCGGCGTGACCGTTTTGCTGCTGCTTTATCCGATGCTGCCGACAACCCGCATCGTCGGCTCCGACATCGCGCATGCGGTACCGCTTACGCTGCTCGCAGGCGCGGGCCATTGGCTGCTCGGCTCGGTCGACTGGTCGATGCTGCTGTCGCTGCTCGTGGGCTCGCTGCCGGGCATCGCGGTGGGCAGCATGCTCTCCGCGCGCGCGCCGGATGCGCTGCTGCGCAATCTGCTCGCGGCGACGCTCACGCTGGTAGGCGTGCGTCTGGTGCTGGCGTGAAGCCGCGCGATGCTGGCGTCACGCCGGTATGATTTTCGCCTTGTCTCAGACTGATGACGCAACCCCGATGCCGGGCTCCCGCCGTCGCCGTCACCTGAAAAAGCGGCAGGTCAGATCGGCCTCGAACTGTCTGACCCATTGACCCTGGCGGTCGTAATACGATTGAGCCCAGCCGCCACGTCGCACGGTGACGAGGCGCTCATGAGCAGCATCGGCGGGATCGGCGCAAATGCTGACGTCGAAATGCGAGGGCGCAAAGCCGTGCCGCGCGCACACCAGTTCGAATGCGGCCCGGTCGGTGATGGGCAGATCGGTATAGCGCAGGAGCGTAGTTTGCATGGCGTTGACTCCGGTTCTTCATGCATACGGTACCCTTGGCGCGGCGTCGCCAATGTGTCATCCCACACATTGGGCGACGGCGCGTGGCTTGCAGTGCAGCGTCTGATGAAACCGTCGTCGCGGCTGGCGTTTCCTCAACGGCGTCGCACAATCGGCATAGGGGGTAGCCAACAGGCTACGCCCCTGCCACACCACCCGGCATGCGGGCCCGCACCGGGCGGTTCGGGAAGTTGAGGTCAGGAGAGACGGGGTAGGCCTAGTCGGTCG
>NZ_JBQEPV010000026.1:0-52306 GCF_052045935.1 Paraburkholderia sp. 22098
TTTCTGTTACTGCCTGAACCTGCTGCCACCGCTCGAAGCCTTGCCACTACTGGCTTTCCCGCTTCCCGTGCCCCGGCGTCCGGAGCACGAAAGAGCGAGATTCTAGCGAGCCGGCCAGCGCCTTGCAAGCGTTATTTTGACAAGCGTATTAACGGTGCTTGAAAACCGGTTTGCGCTTTTCGACGAACGCCGCCATCCCCTCTTTTTGATCTTCCGTGGCAAAGAGCGAATGGAAGAGGCGACGCTCGAAATGCACACCTTCGGCAAGCGTCGTTTCGTACGCGCGATTGACCGACTCCTTCACCATCATGACTGCCGGCAGCGGAAACTCGGCGATAGTCGCGGCCGCGGCGATCGATTCGTCAATCAAAGACGCGGCGGGAATCACGCGGGATACCAATCCGGCGCGCTCTGCTTCAGCGGCGTCCATAAAACGCGCCGTCAGGCACAGGTCCATTGCCTTAGCCTTTGAGACCGCGCGCGGCAGGCGCTGCGTGCCGCCGGCACCCGGCATGATTCCTAATTTGATTTCCGGCTGGCCGAACTTCGCCGTGTCGGCGGCGAAGATCATGTCGCACATCATCGCCAGTTCGCAGCCGCCGCCCAACGCAAACCCCGCCACCGCTGCAATGATCGGCTTACGAATGGAGCGAACCGTTTCCCAGTTACGTGTGATGTAGTCGCCTTTGTAGACGTCCATATAGGAGTAGGTCGACATCATCCCGATGTCGGCTCCCGCCGCAAACGCCTTTTCGCTGCCCGTCAACACGATCGCGCCAATCGCGTCGTCTGCATCGAACTCGCGCAGTGCCGCTCCGAGCTCGTCCATCAAAGCATCATTCAAAGCATTCAGCGCTTTAGGGCGATTCAACGTGACGAGGCCGACCCGCCCGCGCGTTTCGACCAGAATGTTCTCGTAAACCATGCCGCCTCCTAGTGGTTAATCGAGCGCGAAAACGCTTCGCGCAGCCATCTTAATAATGCTAACATTCCCCAACCAACCGGTCGGTCAATTATTAGACAGGCTTTTCCCCAACGTACACCAAGCCCTCTGCCATGACACATCCGTTATTCACCAAGCACGAAGACACGCTGCAAAAGGCGCTCGCCGCGGTCGAAACGCGCGGTTACTGGAGCCCTTTCGCTGAAATGCCCAGCCCGAAAGTGTACGGGGAAACAGCCAACGCGGACGGCGAAGCCGCGTTCAAAGCGCATCTGAACGCCACGTTCGAGTTGGACCAACCGTCGACCGGAGAAACCGTTGGCGCCGAAGTATCACCGTTCGGATTTCCGCTCGGCATTCGATACCCTAAATCGGATCCCGACGCGCTGCTGGCGGCCGCTGCGGAAGCGCAACGCGACTGGCGCGCTGCAGGCCCCCAAGCCTGGATCGGCGTATCGCTCGAAATTCTCGCGCGCTTGAATCGAGCCAGCTTCGAGATCGGCTATAGCGTGATGCACACAACCGGCCAGGCCTTCATGATGGCCTTCCAGGCCGGGGGCCCGCACGCGCAGGACCGGGCGCTCGAAGCCGTCGTGTACGCGTGGGACCAATTGCGCCGCATCCCCGCCGACGCCCACTGGGAAAAACCGCAAGGCAAGAACCCTCCACTCGCCATGCAGAAGCGCTACACGATCGTACCGCGAGGCACCGCGCTCGTTCTCGGCTGCTGCACGTTCCCGACGTGGAACGGCTATCCGGGTCTGTTCGCCGACCTCGCAACCGGCAACGCCGTGATCGTCAAACCACATCCCGGCGCAATTCTGCCGCTCGCCGTGACCGTGCGAATTGCGCGGGACGTTCTACGCGAAGCCGGTTTCGATCCAAACGTCGTCACGCTGCTAGCAACTGAACCGAACGACGGCGCGATCGTCCAGAGCCTCGCCGTGCGCCCGGAGATCAAACTGATCGATTTCACCGGCAGCACGCAAAACGGCACGTGGCTCGAGCGCAACGCGCATCAGGCGCAGGTCTACACCGAGAAAGCCGGCGTGAATCAGATCGTGATCGATTCGGCTGACGACATCAAAGCCGTTGCTCGCAACATTGCCTTCTCGCTCGCGCTCTATTCCGGCCAGATGTGCACCGCGCCGCAAAACATCTACGTGCCGCGCGACGGCATCCAGACTGCGGAAGGCACGCTCAGCTTCGACGAAGTCGCTCAGGCCATTGCCGGTGCCGTGCAGAAACTGGTTGCCGACCCAGCCCGCGCCGTGGAACTGCTGGGCGCCATTCAGAACGAAGGCGTCGCCCAGCGCGTTGACGAAGCTACCAGGCTCGGCCGCGTACTGGTGGAAAGCCAGGCGCTCGAGCACCCGGCTTTCGCCGGTGCCCGCGTGCGCACTCCGCTCGTGCTGCAACTCGACGCTGCAACCGACGGCGAGCAGTTCACCAAGGAATGGTTCGGCCCGATATCGTTCGTTATCGCCGCCGACTCGACCGCTCATTCCCTCGATCTCGCCGGCACCATCGCAGCCGAGCACGGCGCACTCACCCTGTCCGTCTACAGCACCGACGAAGCCGTGCTCGACCAGGCACACGAGGCGTCGATTCGCGGCGGCGTCGCGCTATCGATCAATTTGACGGGCGGTGTGTTCGTCAATCAGTCGGCCGCCTTCTCTGACTTTCATGGCACCGGCGCGAATCCGGCTGCAAATGCCGCGCTCGCCGATGCGGCCTTCGTCGCGAATCGCTTCCGTGTAATTCAGAGCCGCGTTCATGTTGAACCGAAAGCCGCGCCGGCGGTAGCTGGCTGAACGTCATAAGACAAACGCACGGCGTGTCCTATGCCGTTTGGTCGAATGGACCACGCCGTGCGCGCCAACTAACATGAGACATCCGATCGGCCCGCGCGCCGGTCTTCCCAGCAGGAACCTTATGAACGACGCCTATATCTGCGACGCGATTCGCACTCCCATCGGCCGCTACGGCGGCGCCCTGAAAGATGTCCGGGCCGACGACCTCGGCGCCGTGCCGATCAAGGCATTGATCGAGCGCAATCCTGGCGTGGACTGGCGTGCCGTCGACGACGTGATCTACGGCTGCGCCAATCAGGCCGGCGAAGACAACCGTAACGTCGCTCGCATGTCGGCGCTGCTCGCGGGACTGCCGGCAGACGCGCCCGGCGCGACAATAAACCGTCTGTGCGGCTCTGGCATGGATGCCGTCGGAACAGCCGCGCGCGCAATCAAGGCAGGTGAAGCGCAGTTGATGATCGCCGGCGGAGTCGAAAGCATGACTCGCGCGCCGTTCGTCATGGGCAAGGCGGCGAGCGCATTCGCGCGGCAGGCGGAAATCCACGACACGACGATTGGCTGGCGTTTCGTCAATCCGCTAATGAAACGTCAGTACGGCGTCGATTCAATGCCTGAGACCGCGGAGAATGTGGCTGAGCAGTTTGGGATCAGCCGCGCCGATCAGGACGCATTCGCGTTGGCCAGCCAGCAGAAGGCTGCCCGCGCGCAACGCGACGGTACGCTCGCACAGGAGATCGTCGGCGTGGAAATCGCGCAGAAAAAGGGCGATGCGATTCGTGTGACGCTCGACGAACATCCGCGCGAAACATCGCTCGAAAGCCTGGCCAAGCTCAAGGGCGTAGTCCGCCCCGACGGCACCGTAACCGCAGGCAATGCGTCGGGAGTGAACGACGGCGCTTGCGCACTCCTCATTGCCAGTCAACAGGCGGCCGACCAATATGGCCTGCGCCGTCGCGCACGCGTGGTGGGCATGGCAACGGCGGGCGTCGAACCGCGAATCATGGGCATTGGGCCGGCACCTGCCACGCAAAAGCTGCTCAGGCAACTGGGCATGACGCTCGATCAGCTGGACGTGATCGAGTTGAACGAGGCGTTCGCGTCGCAAGGCCTCGCGGTTCTGCGCATGCTCGGCCTGCGCGACGACGACCCGCGCGTCAATCCCAACGGCGGAGCAATTGCGCTCGGCCATCCGCTGGGTGCATCGGGCGCACGCCTTGTCACGACCGCGCTGCATCAGTTGGAACGCAGCAACGGCCGATTTGCGCTCTGCACGATGTGCATCGGCGTCGGCCAGGGCATCGCGCTCGTAATCGAACGGCTTTGACCCCTTACGTAAGCGCTGCAGCCTGGCAAAAAGAGACTTTGAGGAGACACCCAATGGCATATGAAGCGATCGGCCTCGACATCGACGCAGCGAGCCGCGTAGCAACCATCACGCTAAACCGCCCGGACAAGCTGAACAGCTTCACGCGCGCGATGCATCAGGAGCTGAACGCGGCGCTCAACGAGGTCGAAACCTCAGGTGCCCGCGCTCTCGTTCTGACCGGCGCGGGGCGCGGATTCTGCGCAGGACAAGACCTCGCCGACCTCGACTTCACGCCCGGCGCGATGACCGATCTGGGCGAATTGATCGACTTGCACTTCAACCCTTTGATCCGCCGACTGCAAGCGTTGCCGTTGCCCGTCATAGCGGCAGTCAACGGGACAGCTGCGGGCGCCGGCGCAAACCTTGCGCTCGCTTGCGACATCGTGCTCGCGGCTCGTTCGGCCAGTTTCATCCAGGCATTCGTGAAGATCGGCCTCGTGCCGGACTCGGGCGGCACCTGGTTCTTGCCACAGCGTGTCGGCATGGCACGCGCATTAGGACTCGCCATTACCGGCGACAAACTCAGCGCCGAAAAAGCCGAAAGCTGGGGACTTATCTGGCAAACGGTGGACGATCAGGAACTGGCGGCCACCGCAGCCAAACTGGCGGCGCAACTCGCGCAGCAACCGACGCGCGCCATCGCCGCAATTAAGCAGGCCATGCGCGCCGGCGCAACTCAGACGCTCGATCAGCAACTGGATCTCGAACGCGATCTGCAACGCGAACTGGGTGCCTCGCACGACTATGCAGAGGGCGTGCAAGCCTTCGTCGAAAAACGCTCACCGCGTTTCGAGGGCCGCTGATATGTCGACGCAACCTTTGTATCCCGCCGAAATGACGCCCGACGAACTCGCCCGCGCAACCGCCGCCGCGATGTACGAAAACGATGCGTGCAGCCGCGCGCTCGGTCTCGAAATCATGGAAGTGCGCGCCGGCTACGCGCGTTTGCGCATGGCCGTACGGGACGACTTCCTGAACGGCCATCAAATCTGCCATGGCGGCCTGATATTTACGCTCGCCGATTCGACCTTTGCGTTCGCCTGCAACTCGTACAACCTGAACACCGTCGCGTCAGGATGCTCGATCGAATTCCTGCGACCCGTGCATGGTGGCGACGTGCTCACCGCAGAGGCGGTCGAGCAGACATTGAGCGGGCGCACGGGCATTTACGATATTCGAGTAACCAATCGTGCGGGCGATACGATCGCGATGTTTCGCGGCAAATCGGCGCAGATCAAAGGCAATGTGATCCCGCCGATAGCATCCCGCACGGCAGGGGCGTCACCGGACTAAGACGCAGGAGTGTCGGCATGACCGGCAAAGAGGCGCACGCAAGACGCTCCTCGCAAGAGTCGCCAGTCCAAAGCGCCATTGATCGGTGACACCGGCAACCGAGCCCCCGCAGAGGGCGCGGTCGGCGAACGCCGCACCTGGTTTCGCGCGTGAGCGCAACGCATATCAGACCTGAGCATTGAAGCAGCAAGGAGACATTCGATGACCACCGCCCTTCCCCTCGACCCCATCGAGACCGCCAGCCGCGACGAGCTATGTGCGCTTCAACTTGAACGGCTCAAATGGTCGCTGAACCACGCTTATGAGAACTCGCCGGTCTATCGTCGCAAGTTCGACGAAGCTGGCGTCCACCCGAGCGAACTGACCACGCTTGCGGACCTCGCCCGCTTTCCATTCACGACGAAAAAAGATTTGCGTGACAGCTATCCGTTCGGAATGTTCGCTGTGCCGCAAGACCGAATTTCACGCATTCATGCTTCGTCGGGCACGACCGGCAAGCCCACTGTGGTGGGCTACACCGCGCGCGATATCGACACGTGGGCGAATCTGGTTGCGCGTTCAATCCGCGCCGCGGGCGCCAAACCCGGCGACAAAGTTCACGTGAGCTACGGATACGGCCTGTTCACGGGCGGCCTCGGCGCCCATTACGGCGCAGAGCGCGCAGGCCTCACCGTCATCCCGTTCGGCGGCGGTCAGACTGAAAAACAGGTGCAACTGATCCAGGACTTCCGGCCCGACATCATCATGGTGACGCCGAGCTACATGCTCTCGATCGCCGACGAACTCGAACGCCAGGGCGTCGACCCGGCCAGTTGTTCGCTGCGCATAGGCATCTTCGGTGCGGAGCCGTGGACCAACGACATGCGTCACGCAATCGAGAAGCGCATGGGCATCGACGCTGTCGACATCTACGGCTTGTCGGAAGTGATGGGCCCCGGCGTGGCGTCGGAATGCGTCGAGACAAAAGACGGCCCGACCATCTGGGAAGATCATTTCTACCCAGAAATCATCGATCCCGAAACGGGCGAGGTGCTTCCGGACGGCGAACTGGGCGAACTGGTGTTCACGTCGCTGACCAAAGAGGCGTTGCCGATCATCCGTTACCGGACGCGCGACCTCACGCGTCTCTTGCCGGGCAGCGCGCGCACCATGCGTCGTATGGAAAAGATCACCGGCCGCTCAGACGACATGATGATCGTGCGCGGGGTCAACGTGTTTCCCACGCAGATCGAGGAGTTGCTGCTCAAGCAGCACGCGCTCGCGCCTCACTATCAGATCGTACTCACCAGGGAAGGCCCGCTCGACGTTTTGACGCTGAACGTGGAGCCTTGTCCGGAAACGGCGCCGGACACGTCCGTGTTGAACACGGCCAAGCAGGCGCTGGCCTACGACATCAAAGCGCTGATCGGCGTCAGCGCTGTGGTGAATGTGCTTGCGGTGAACGGGATTGAACGCTCGGTAGGCAAGGCGCGCCGGGTAGTCGATAAGCGCAAGTCGCGGCTTTAAGCCGAGCGTCGGGAATCGCACAAAGCTGCGCCGCGCCAGGAGCGGCGGTCAAGCCGGACCGCCGCGCGACAGCCACCTCCGGCAAGGCTTCGCGCGCCGTAGTCCAGATCAGGAATTCGGCAGCAGCAACCACATCCGGCCGCCCTGCTTCATTTTGCCGGCGAGATCGCCGGCGTCGTCGCCGAGGCCCCAGAAGTAGTCTGCGCGCACTCCGCCCTTGATCGCGGAGCCGGTGTCCTGCGCAAACACGAGACGGTTCATCGGCGAGTTCGTCAGCGGGCGCGTGGTCTGCAAAAACACCGGTGTCCCAAGTGGGATCGAGGTCGGATCGACGGCAATGGAACGCTCTGGCGTCAGCGGCACACCCAAAGCGCCGATAGGACCATCGGCGCCGGCTTTGGACACGCCCTCTGCCGACGGCATCTCGCGGAAAAACACGAAACGCGGGTTCGTATCGAGCAGCGCATCGACCCGATTCGGGTTCGCGCGCGCCCATGCCTTGATGCCTTGCATGGTGGCCTGCGCGGGCGTGAGTTCGCCGCGATCCAGGAGCCACCGTCCGATGGATTTATACGGCTGGTTGTTGGTGCCGCCAAAACCGAGGCGCATCACGCTGCCATCTTCCATCACGATGCGCCCGGAACCCTGCACTTGCAGGAAGAACGCTTCGATCGGGTCGTCCACCCACACGAGTTCATTGCCGTTGAGCACGCCCATGCGTTCGAGCTGCGCCCGCGGCGGCATCGCCGCGCCAGGACGATAGCTGGAAGGCCAACGATAAAGCGCCGTCTGATACACGCCGTGGCGAGTGCGCGAGCCACGCAGCAACGGCTCGTAGTAACCGGTGACGAGTCCGTCGAGCGTGCCGTCGGTATTCGCTAGCTGAAAGGGTGTGAAATACGCTTCAAAGAATGCGCGGGCGCTGGTGGCGTCGAGATCGTCGAGTTGCGCCGCCGCCGCACATGCCCGCGCCCAGTTCGCCTGGCGCGCAAGCCTCACGCAGTTCTGCCGCAACGCCGCTGTGGCGCCGATCAGAGAATCGTCCTGCCAGCCAGGAACCTGCTGCCACGCCACCGGCGTGAGCCGCGTCGCCGAGATCTGGCCGGGAATGATCGCCGCGCCCGTGGGCGGCGAAACCACAGGGCGAACCGCACCGCCGCCACCGCAAGCGGCGAGAATCGCCGCCACTGAAAGCGCGCTGAGCCAGGCTCCGGTCGCGCGGACAAAACGCCTACAATGTTCGTTCTTAATGGAAACCGCCATGTCTGATCTGTTCGACGAATACCCGATGCTCATCTTCGCGCTGGAATCGCTTCTCGCGCTGTTCCTGCTCGTGTTCATCGTTGTGTGGACGTCGTCTGGTAAAAAGAAAGCGGCGCGCGCCAGCAGCAAGGAAACACAGAAGCCGCAAGAACCGCGCTGAAGCGGCGCCGATTCACGCATTCCACGGCGCGCATAGAACCGTTAAAGACCGTGAACCGCGCTCACGGTTCAATGCAATGTGCGTGGCATGCGCAGAATGAACTCCGGCACCGGCGCGTCGAAACGCTCGCCGTCTTCGGCCACGCAGAAATACTCCCCGCGCATCGTGCCGACCGGCGTCGCAATGACCGCCCAACTCGTATATTCGAACTGCTCGCCGGGTTTCAGCAACGGCTGGTGCCCGACCACGCCCAAACCCTTCACTTCCTGCACGGTCTTGTCGCTGTCCGTGATCACCCAATGCCGCGCGATCAATTGTGCAGGCACCTGACCGGTGTTGCGGATGGTCAGCGTATAGGCGAACGCATACTGGCGGCGCTCCGGGACCGACTCTTCGGGCAGGAATTGCACCTGCGCCGACACGCTGAATTCGTACTGGCTCATCCTGATTCCAATCTGGTGAAACGGGGCGACAAAATCGCTGGAAAGCCCGAGTGCCAATGGCTTAAGCGGTCATTGGCGACGCAGCGCCATGGATTGGCATTCTGCGTCATGCGCGACATGCCCGCAACCGGACATATCCTTTGGCCAGGGACGCTTAAGGCGTTTTGCCATCCTCGCGGCCCAAGCCCGAGGCTGCGCCGCGCGTCGTTCCGGCGCCCGCCCGCCGCTTCGCGCGTGCGCGACACAACACGGTAAAATGACGCTTTCCCGCTTGCATCCGCCCGCCGCCATGACGCAATTCCGAATCGCTCCCAGCATTCTGTCCGCCGACTTCGCCCGCCTCGGGGAAGAAGTGCGCAACGTCGTCGTCGCCGGCGCCGACTGGATTCATTTCGACGTGATGGACAACCACTACGTGCCGAACCTGACCATCGGTCCGCTCGTGTGCGAGGCGATCCGTCCGCACGTGGACGTGCCGATCGACGTGCACCTGATGGTGCGTCCCGTCGACCGCATCGTGCCGGACTTCGCGAAAGCGGGCGCGAATCTGATCAGCTTCCACCCAGAAGGCTCGGACCACATCGACCGCACGTTGTCGCTGATTCGCGACCACGGCTGCAAGGCGGGCCTCGTGTTCAACCCCGCCACGTCGCTGAATTACCTCGATCACGTAATGGACAAGCTCGACCTCGTGCTGATCATGTCGGTCAACCCGGGATTCGGCGGCCAGTCGTTCATTCCGGAAGCGCTGAACAAGCTTCGCGAAGCGCGCAAGCGTATCGACGCGTACAAGGAGCGCACCGGCCGCGAGATTCATCTGGAAGTGGACGGCGGCGTGAAAGTAGACAACATCGCCGAAATCGCGGCGGCCGGCGCGGATACCTTCGTGGCTGGCTCGGCCATTTTCGGCCAGCCGGATCACAAGGTCGTGATCGACAAGATGCGCTGCGCGCTCGCCAACATTCAGCACTGACACTCGCGCCACATGACCGCTTCGTTCCCTGCCCCGACTGTCAACGGCCCGCGCCTGCAAGCCGCGATCATCGACCTGGACGGCACGATGGTCGACACCGCCGACGATTTCACCGCCGGCCTGAACGGCATGCTCGCGCAACTCGACGCAGTCGAAACGTCGCGTGAAGAAGTGGTCGGCTATGTCGGCAAAGGCTCCGAGCATCTGATCCGCAGCGTGCTGGCGCCGCGCTTCGAAGCAGAGCACGCGCAGGACCGTTTTGACGAAGCGCTCGCCATTTATCAGGCCGAGTACGCGAAGATCAACGGCCTGCACACACGCCTTTATCCAGATGTGGAAGCCGGCCTCGCCGCGCTGCGCGACGCCGGTCTGAAGCTGGCGTGCGTGACCAACAAGCCGCATCGCTTCGCGCTCGAACTGCTGCAGCAATATGGGCTCGCACACTACTTCAGCGTCGTGCTCGGCGGCGACAGTCTGCCGAAAAAGAAGCCGGACCCGCTGCCCATGCTCACCGCCGCCGCGCAACTCGGAGTGGAACCGCGCGCCACGGTTGCCATCGGCGATTCGGAAAACGACGCGCTGGCGGGCCGCGCGGCAGGCATGGCGACGCTCACCGTGCCCTATGGCTACAACCATGGGCAAGCTATACAAACAATAAAATCCGATGGTATAGTTGCCTCGCTGCTGGACGCCGCCAAGGCGATCGCAGCGCACCAATCCACGACTTGAAAAGTCCTTCATCCTCATGTTTCTGAATAAAAAACGGAGTCTGATTAGCATCGACCGGGGAGCCTGGCCCTGGCGTCGCTGGTCGCGCTAACCTCGCCTGAGGTACGCTGAAGCTCGTCTTCGGCAACCGTTTTTTACTTCGCTGCGCTCACGCGTTTTTCCATCGTTCTGTTTCGCTGCATCGGCTGATTCCGCCTGCGTGTACCTGCAAAGTACGTGCGTGGCTGGAACTCCGTGCTCGCGTCGATGGGAAAATCGCGCCGGTCGGTTCATCATCGAAAAAACGCACGAACGCCTGACCGGCCGCGCAATGCCCCGCTTTGTCCGACGCACGCTGCCGCCGGACCTACGTACAGGATCGGAACATGACCGAACTCGAATTCCAGTCCCTCGCCAACGAGGGCTTCAACCGTATTCCGCTGATCGCCGAAGCGCTCGCCGACCTCGAAACGCCGCTCTCGCTGTATCTGAAGCTCGCGCAACCCGAGCGCAACGGCGCTAACTCGTTCCTGCTGGAGTCGGTAGTGGGTGGCGAGCGCTTTGGCCGCTATTCGTTCATCGGCCTGCCGGCGCGCACGCTGCTGCGCACGCGCAACGGCGTGTCGGAAGTGGTACGCGACGGCAAGGTTGTCGAAACGCACGAGGGCGATCCGCTCGAGTTCATCCAGCAGTTTCAAAGCCGTTTCAAGGTCGCGCAGCGGCCGGGTTTGCCGCGTTTCGCCGGCGGCCTCGCGGGCTATTTCGGCTACGACGCGGTGCGCTACATCGAGAAAAAGCTCGCGCATAGCGCGCCGAAAGACGATCTGAATCTGCCGGACATCCAGTTGTTGCTGACCGAGGAAGTCGCGGTGATCGACAACCTCGCGGGCAAGCTGTACCTCGTGATCTACGCCGACCCGACGCAGCCCGAGGCTTACACGAAGGCAAAGCAGCGTCTGCGCGAACTGCGTCAGCGTTTGCGCGCAACGGTCGAGCCGCCGGTCACCTCGGCGAGTGTGCGCACCGAGACATACCGCGAGTTTGCGAAAGACGACTATCTCGCCGCCGTGCGCAAGGCGAAGGAATACATCGCCGCCGGTGAACTGATGCAGGTGCAGGTTGGCCAACGTCTGACGAAACCCTATCGCGACAACCCGCTGTCGCTGTATCGCGCGCTGCGTTCGCTCAATCCGTCGCCGTACATGTACTACTACAATTTCGGCGACTTCCACGTGGTGGGTGCGTCGCCGGAAATTCTCGTGCGCCAGGAAAAGCGCGGCGAAGATCGTATCGTCACGATTCGTCCGCTCGCCGGCACGCGTCCGCGCGGCAACACACCGGAACGCGACGCCGAACTCGCCACTGAACTGCTGAACGACCCGAAGGAAATCGCCGAGCACGTCATGCTGATCGACCTCGCGCGCAACGACGTGGGCCGCATCGCGCAGATCGGCTCGGTGGTCGTCACCGACAAGATGGTGATCGAAAAGTACTCGCACGTGCAGCACATCGTGAGTTCGGTTGAAGGCAAGCTGAAGCCCGGCACGACTAATTTCGACGTGCTCCGCGCCACTTTCCCGGCCGGCACGCTGTCGGGCGCGCCGAAAGTCCGCGCGATGGAATTGATCGACGAACTCGAACCCGTGAAGCGCGGCCTCTACGGCGGCGCAGTCGGCTATCTGTCGTTCACCGGCGAAATGGATCTGGCGATCACAATTCGCACCGGCGTGATCGCGAACGGCAATCTGTATGTGCAGGCGGCGGCGGGTGTCGTCGCGGATTCGGTGCCGGAATCCGAATGGCAAGAGACCGAGAACAAGGCGCGCGCCGTGTTGCGCGCGGCGGAACAGGTTCAAGACGGCCTCGATAGCGACTTCTGACCGGAGACACACCATGCTGCTCATGATCGACAACTACGACTCGTTCACTTACAACCTGGTGCAGTACTTCGGCGAACTCGGCGAAGACGTGCGCACCTATCGGAACGACGAAATCACGCTGGACGAAATCGCGAAGCTCAACCCCGAGCGCATCTGCCTGTCGCCCGGCCCGAGCAATCCGCAACACGCCGGCATCACGCTCGACGTGCTGCGCGAGTTCTCGGGCAAGACGCCGATTCTCGGCGTGTGCCTCGGCCATCAGGCGATCGGCGAAGCGTTCGGCGGCCGCGTCGTGCGCGCTCAAACCATCATGCACGGCAAGGTCAGCACGATCGAGACCGATTGCAAAGGCGTGTTCGCGGATTTGCCGAAGCATTTCGTCGTGACCCGCTACCACTCGCTCGCGATCGAACGCGAATCGCTGCCGGACTGTCTCGAAGTGTCGGCATGGACCGAAGACGGCGAAATCATGGGCGTGCGTCATAAGGAACTGGCCGTCGAAGGCGTGCAGTTCCATCCGGAATCGATTCTTTCCGAACACGGCCACGCGCTGCTCGAGAACTTCGTGAAGCAGTCAAAAGCGAAGCCGGCCCAACGCACCGCCTGATGAAGCGAGATACCATCATGACAATCACGCCGCAAGAAGCGCTGCAACGGACCATCGAGCACCGCGAGATTTTCCACGACGAAATGCTGCATCTGATGCGGCTCATCATGCGCGGCGAACTTTCGCCGGTCATGGCGGCCGCGATCATTACCGGCTTGCGCGTCAAAAAAGAGACCATCGGCGAAATCACCGCCGCCGCCACGGTGATGCGTGAATTTGCCCGGCACGTAGAGGTGCAGGACAACTCGAACTTCGTCGATATCGTCGGCACCGGCGGAGACGGTTCGCATACCTTCAATATCTCGACGGCGACAATGTTCGTGTCCGCCGCAGCCGGCGCGAAAGTCGCGAAGCACGGCAATCGCGGCGTGTCGAGCAAGTCGGGCAGCGCAGATGTGCTCGAAGCGCTCGGCGTGAATATCGACCTGCAGCCGGAACAAGTCGCAGCGTCGATTGCCGAAACCGGCATGGGTTTCATGTTCGCGCCGAATCATCACCCGGCCATGAAAAACATCGCGCCGGTGCGCCGTGAACTCGGCGTGCGGACCATCTTCAACATTCTGGGTCCGCTGACGAATCCGGCCGGCGCGCCGAATCAGCTGATGGGCGTGTTCCATGCGGACCTGGTCGGCATTCAGGTTCGCGTGATGCAGCGCCTCGGCGCAAAGCACGTGCTCGTGGTGTACGGTATGGACGGCATGGACGAAGTGTCGCTCGGCGCGGCCACGCAAGTCGGCGAGTTGCGTGACGGCGAAGTGCGCGAGTACGAGATCCATCCGGAAGACTTCGGCATGCAGATGGTGTCGAATCGAACGTTGAAAGTGGCGGACGCCACGGAATCGAAAGCAATGCTGCTCGAAGCGCTCGACAACAAGCCGGGCGTCGCGCGCGAGATCGTTACGCTGAACGCGGGCACGGCGCTGTACTCGGCGAATGTGGCGTCGTCGATCGCGAACGGCATCGAGCTTGCGCGCGAAGCCATCGCCAGCGGCAAGGCTCGCGCAAAAGTCGACGAACTGATCCGCTTCACGCAGCAATTCAAGCACTAATCACGCAGCAACCAACGTAGCGAGATTCATATGAGCGACATCCTCGACCGTATCATCGCGGTCAAACGCGAAGAAGTCCGCGCCGCTGAACAAAGCGCGCCGCTCGAAGAGCTGCGCCTCGAAGCGTCGTCGCGCGATATTCGCGATTTCGTCGGCGCTCTGCGCGCAAAACATGCGGCCGGTCTCGCCGCAGTGATCGCCGAGGTGAAGAAAGCGAGCCCGTCCAAAGGCGTTCTGCGCGAGAACTTCGTCCCTGCGCAAATCGCGCGTTCGTATGAAACTCACGGCGCGGCCTGTCTGTCGGTATTGACCGACGTGCAGTTCTTTCAGGGCAGCGTCGCGTATCTGGAGCAGGCGCGCGCCGCGTGCCAGTTGCCGGTGCTGCGCAAAGACTTCATCGTCGATCCGTACCAGATTGTCGAAGCACGCGCGATGGGCGCCGACGCGATTCTATTGATCGCCGCCGCGCTGGAAACTTCTGAGATGCAGGACCTCGAAGCGCTTGCGCATTCGCTCGGCCTCGCGGTGCTCGTCGAAGTGCACGACAGCGACGAGCTGATGCAGGCGCTCACGCTGAAAACGCCGCTGATCGGCGTCAACAATCGCAATCTGCGCACTTTCGAGACGTCGATCGAAAACACCATCGGCATGCTCGAAGCGATTCCCGACGACCGCATCGTGGTAACGGAATCGGGCATTCTGTCGCGCGTCGATGTCGAAAGGCTGCGCGCGATGGACGTGAACACGTTCCTCGTCGGCGAGGCATTCATGCGCGCGGACGAGCCGGGCGTGGAGCTTGCTCGCATGTTCTTCCCGGGCGCGGCGTGAGCACACCGCAGCTCATGTAACGCACACACAGCGGAGCACGACATGGCCATGGAACGCGAGATCAAGTTGCTGCTGCCGGCCGCGCAAGTGAAAGCGGCCGGGCAGTGGTTCGTCGCGCGCACTGGCAACGAGGGCCGCGCGATCAAGCTGTCGAATATCTACTTCGACACGCCGCAACTCACGCTGGCAGCCTCGAAGAGCGCGTTGCGCCTGCGCCATACACCCGACGGCTGGCTGCAGACGTTCAAGACGGTAGGCAGTGCGGCAAACGGCTTGCACAGCCGTCACGAATGGGAAATGCCCGTCGCGGGCGAAGCGCTCGAAATTGACGCGTTGCTGCGCGAGTGCGACGAGCCCGCCGCCGCGCAAGCGTTGCGCGAAGCTGCGCCGCAACTGATCGAACTGTTTCGCACGGACTTCACACGCACGCTGTGGCAAGTGAACGTCGACGGCTCCGAGGTTGAAGCCGCAATCGACCAGGGCAACGTGCTGGCCGAAGTGAACGGCGAATTGCGCCGCGCGCCTATTTCGGAAATCGAACTCGAACTGAAGTCCGGCGACGAAGCCGCGCTGCACGCGCTTTCGAGCGAACTCGGCAAGCAGATCGCCGGCCTCGCGCCCGAAAACATCAGCAAGGCGCAGCGCGGCTATCAATTGCGCGCGGGCTGAGCGCGGGTTCATCGCCGCGCGTTCTAGCCGCTTACAGTGCGCGCCGCCGCCTCGGCTTGAGTCACACCGCGTTTGCTGCGACACTTCTGCGCCATGACTACTGCATCCCGCCCCCGCTCCGCGCCGTCACAAGCATCGTTATTCGGCGACGCCGCAGCGCCGGCCGGCACTATTTCCGCCGAGCCGCAGCCGCAATCCCAGCAAGCAGCCGGCACGCCGCCCACGCTCGAAGAGCAGTTCGCCGCGCTACCGGCCGAATGGCGAGCGCACCTGAAGTCTTTCATTGAAAGCGATGCCTACGCGCCGCTCTGCCGTTTCGTCGACGGTGAGCGCGCGGCCGGCAAAACCGTTTATCCCACCGACGTGTTCCGCGCGCTGCGGCTTACGAGCCCCGATGAAGTGAAGGTCGTGATTCTCGGCCAGGACCCGTATCACGGCGAGGATCGCGGCACACCGCAAGCTCATGGGCTCGCATTTTCAGTCGCGCCGAACGTGCGCATACCGCCGTCGCTGCGAAACATTTTCAAGGAAATTGCGGCAAGCCTCGGCCACGAACCGCCCTGTCACGGTTGCCTCGACACGTGGGCGAAGCAAGGCGTGCTGCTGCTGAACACGGTGCTGACCGTGGAGCGCGACTCAGCCGCCAGCCACGCGAAGCGCGGCTGGGAAAAATGCACAGACTTGCTGATTCACGAACTCGCGATGCGTCACGACGGTCTCGTGTTCATGCTGTGGGGCGCACATGCGCAGGCGAAGCGCGCGCTGCTCGGCGGCAAGTCGCATTACGTGCTGGAGGCGCCCCATCCTTCGCCGTTGTCCGCGCATCGCGGCTTTCTCGGCTGCGGACATTTCGCGAAGGCAAACGAGTATCTCGTGGAGCATGGCCGCCAACCGATCGACTGGCGCCTGCCCGACGAAGCGCAAATGCTGGCTTAGCGGCTCCTGTCTGCAAACCGGGGCAGAACCAGCGGCAAAAAACAAAAACGCCACGGAATCTATTTCCGTGGCGTTCCAGTTTTCAACGCTCGCAATCGGCTTAACTTGCGAACCTCAGCAGCAAGCCACAAGTCGCGAACCAGGCAGCGAACCTGGGCCGCGAACTCGTCAGCCGGCTCAAGCAGCCGCGATCGCTTCGCGCGCCGCAGCCAGCGCCGCGCCCGCTGCGTCCGGGCCCATATTCAGACCTTCGGCGTAAATGAAGTTGACATCCGTCATGCCGATGAAGCCAAGGAAGCTCTTCAGATACGGCGTCTGGCTCTCGTTCGGCGTGCCCACGTACTTGCCGCCGCGGGCCGAAACGACGTAGACCTTCTTGCCCGTCACGAGACCTTCGGGGCCGTTGGCGGTGTAGCGGAACGTGATGCCGGCGCGGGCGATGAAGTCGAAATAGGTCTTCAGTTGCGACGAAATGCCGAAGTTGTACATCGGCGCGCCGATCACGATGATGTCGGCGGCTTGCAGTTCTGCGATCAGCGCTTCGCTGCGCGCGGCGATCGCGGCTTGCTCGGGGGTACGCTGATCAGCCGGCGTAAAAAACGCGCCCAGAATGGCGTCGTCCAGATGCGGCAGCGGTTCGGCTTGCAGGTTACGGACGACGACTTGCGCGCCCGGATTCGATTGTTGCAGCTTTTCGGTCAGCTCGTTGAGGAGCAGCGTCGAGTTCGCGCCTTGCGAGCGGGCTGCCGAGTTGATTTGCAGGATCGTGGTCATGGTTGACTCCAGTGGGGGGCGCGCTGTGTTGCGCGAGTGGAGCCATTGTGTTTTTTTACCGATCCGGGAAAAAGCCGTCCGGCAGCGACGGATTGTTGCAGTGGTAGAACAATCCGCCGCCTGCCGACGCGAATTGACGTCGGCGCGGATTACGATCAGCTTGTCAGCCAGCGCTCGCGCGCCTTGCGGGGGGCGGGTCGCTGGTCGGCGACGGTGAGCTTGTAGCGTGACACTTCAGGCCCTTCCAGCTTGAGCTGCGCGGTGCGCAACTCGTCGCGGCGGAATGCGTGAACTTCCACTTTCGCCCCCGGCTGATAGCGTGCGAGCAGTGTGTCCAGATTCGAGCCCGTCACGCGCAGGCCGTCGAGCGCGATCAGCACGTCGCCGGCCGAGAGCCCCGCTTTCTGCGCGGCGCTGCCTTCGTGGACAGCCGTCAGCGTACAGTCCGCGCCGCCGCGCACCCGCACGCCGAGCGACGGTTTGCCGCTCTTGTCGATTTCCGGCGCGAGCGTGACGCCGAACGGTTCCAACAGTGTTTCGAGCGGCAAATCGCGCGTGCCATGCACCGCTTCCGCAAACAGCTCGCCCAGGTGCACGCCGGTCGCTTCCGCAAACAGCGCTTCGACCTCGCGTTCGTCGACGCCCACCGGCTTGCCGCGGTAAAAATCGCGGCCAAAGCGCTGCCACAGCAGACGCATCACGTCGTCGAGCGACTTGCGATTGTTGGTCTGCGCGCGGATCGCCAGGTCGAACGCAAGCGCAACGAGCGAGCCCTTCGTGTAATAGCTGACGATGGCATTCGGCGCGTTCTCGTCCTGCCGGTAGTATTTGACCCAGGCGTCGAACGAGCTTTCCGCGACGCTCTGCTTCAGTCGCCCGCTGCCGCGCTGCACGCCGCCGATCACCTTGCCGAGCAGGCCGAGATAATCGTCGACTGAAATCAGGCCGCTGCGCACGAGAATCAGGTCGTCGTAGTAAGAGGTGAAGCCTTCGAACAGCCACAACAGCGACGTGTAGTTCTCGACGGAAAGGTCATACGGCGCAAAGACCGCGGGCTTGATCCGCTTCACGTTCCACGTGTGAAAGTATTCGTGGCTGCACAGGCCGAGGTAGGTCCGATAGCCTTCCGTCAGGGAATCGCGGCCTTGCACGGGCAGATCGCCTCGATTGCAGATCAGCGCCGTCGACGCGCGGTGTTCGAGGCCGCCGTAACCGTCCGTGACAGCTTGCGTCATGAACACATAGCGATCCACGGGCGCCTTCTTCGACTTCGGCTCGAAGAGCGCGATTTGCGCTTCGCAAATGCGCTTCAGGTCGGCGCTGAGCCGCGCCATGTCCAGCCCGATCACGCGCCCCGCGATCACGACGTCGTGCGGCACACCGTGCGCGTTGAATGTCGCCAATTCGAATCGGCCGAGCGTGACCGGATGATCGATCAGCTCATCGTAGTTCTGCGCGCGATATTCCCCGAAGCCATAACGCTTCGTGCCGCGCGCTTCCGGCAGCGCCGTCGCGACGCGCCAGTTGCGATACGCCGCGCCCTCCGGTTTCTGGATATCGACCACGCACTGCGCTTCCTCGTGGCCGAGCGGCGCCAGGAACACGCTCGTACCGTTGAAAAAACCCGTGGTGTCGTCCAGATGCGCGGCGCGCACCGACAGATCCCACGCATAGACCTCGTAGCGCAGCGTGAGCGCGCCTTTTACCGGCGCCGCCTGCCACGTGTGCTTGTCCGTTTTCTCGACACGCACCTTGCGGCCCGCGTCGTTGAAAGCGCGCAACGTCACGATGTTGCGCGCGAACTCGCGGACCATGTAGCTGCCCGGAATCCATACCGGCAGCATGAAACGCTGGCCGGCCAGATCGGGATCGGCAACGGTGACGGTGACTTCGAACAGGTGAGCGGCGGGTTGCTTGGGAACGATGGTGTAGCGGATCGGCTTCATCGGCGGCGATTGGTGGTTTTGGCTGATTGTTGGGGGCTTGATGCGAAAGGAGGCGCCATTTGCGCCTCCTTCGGTGTGGTCAGTGCCGCGTGTGTCAGTGCACCGCTGCCATTTCCTTGTCGAGCCGGTCGGCCGGCACCGCGCCCGGCAGGCGGCGGCCGTCGGCGAGGAACACGGTAGGCGTGCCTTCCACGTTCATCGCATGTCCCAGCGCGAGATTCTTGTCGATCGCGGCGGTGTCACAAGTGCCGGCGGCCGTGGGCGCCTGATGGTCTTGCATCCACGATTCCCACGCCTTCGCGCGATCAGTCGAGCACCAGATCGACTTCGACTTGGCGGTCGAATCCGGCGACAAAACCGGGTACAGGAACGTGTAGACCGTCACGTTGTCGATCGACTTCAGCGTGGTTTCGAGCTGCTTGCAGTACGGGCAGTTCGGGTCGGAGAACACCGCGATCTTGCGCGATCCGTTGCCCTTCACGACCTTCACCGCGTTGGCGAAAGGCAGGCTCGCGAAGTCGATGCGGTTGGTTTCCGACAGGCGCGCTTCGGTCAGATTCTTGCGCGTCTTCGTGTCGACCATGTCGCCGAGCAGCACGTAGTCGCCGTTGGCGTCGCTGTACACGATCTGGCTGCCGAGGTTCACTTCATACAAGCCGGCAATCGGCGACTTGGTCACGCTCTTGATCGTCACGTCCGCGAGACGCGTTTGCAACGTGGCCTTGAGTTTGTCGGTGGACTGGTCGGCTTGCGCGGAGCAGCCGATGGTGACAGCGGCAATCGCAAGCATGGCGGTCGCCATGCGGAAGGTTCGTTTCATGCTGAATTCCTGATTCAATCGCGCGCTGCGCGCGTTGTGCGTTCATGCCGTTGCCCTCCTTTGCTTGGGAAGGCCGCAGCAACTGTGCGTTCATGATACCTGTCTCACCGGTTCGGCATGCCGCGCCGGGTTAGAGCCGGGTTAGAGTCGGGTAGAAGCCGTAATGCGGCCCGCCTTTCAGCCGAGCGCGGCCGACACGAGCCAGCGCTTGATGAACGGCTGCGCACCGACGAAAGCCATGCCGCTATTGCGCACGATCTTGGCCAGCGGGCCGGGCACGGAAAACAGTTTTTGCAGACCGTCGGTGGCGATCATCAGCGCACGAATGTCTTCGCGGCGCGCGCGTTCGTAGCGCCGCAGCAGGACCATGTCGCCGAGATCGCGAAACGACTCCTTGCCTGCGACGACATCGGCAAGCGCGGCGACGTCGCGCAGACCGAGGTTCATGCCCTGCCCGGCAAGCGGATGGATCAGATGCGCGGCGTCGCCGACCAGCGCGACGCGCGGCGCCACCAGGCGATCGACAATTTGCAACGCGAGCGGAAATCCCTGTGCCGGCGTCACGCAGTCGAGGCCGCCGAGCTGGCCGCCCGTCACGCGCTCCACTTCTGCTGCGAGCTGTGCCGGATCGAGCGCGATCAGCCGCTCGGCGTGCTCCGTGCGCGCCGACCACACGAGCGACACGTGACCGTCAGGCATCGGCAGCAGCGCGATGATCTCGCCGTCCTTGAACCATTGATAAGCGGTCTCGCCGTGCGGTTTCTCGGCCTTGAAGTTCGCGACGACGCCAGTCTGCCGGTAGTCGCGCCGGTTCATCTTCGACCCGATCTGCGCGCGCACCCATGAATGCGCGCCGTCTGCGCCGACGAGCAGATCCGCCGCGAGCACGCTGCCGTTCGCAAGACCGACGCTCGCGCTGTCGGCGGTGAAATCGAGCGCTTGCGCGCGGCTGTCGATCCACGTGAGGTTAGGCTGGAAGCGCAGCGCCGCATCGAGCGCGCGCTCGATCACCGATGACTCGACTATCCACGCCAGTTGCGGCACCGAAGCCTGAAACGCGGAGAAATGCAGTTCGGCGTGGGCGTCGCCGTAGACGCGCATGTCGTAGACGGGACCGAGCCGCGACAAGTCGAGCGCCTGCCAGACGCGCAAGCGCTCGAGCAACGCCTGCGAACTCGACGACAACGCATACACCCGCGAGTCGAACGAAGCGCCGGCGGCGAGCGGCGCGCAGGGCTGCGCGAGCAGCGCGACGCGCAATCCGCCTTGCGTGAGCGCAAGCGCCGCGGTCTTGCCGACCAGCCCACCGCCGATCACGGCGGCATCGAAAGTCTGATGGTGTGCGTTCATCCGCGCATTATAGCTGCGGGGTTGCGAGGGACGGATCGGGCGCGCAGCTTTCTGAAGCCACGTCAAGAAGCTGATTGGAACGGGTTACAATTGCGTTTTCCGTGACAGAACTCGCCCAGAATCGTCGAGGCAACACCCGCTCTGGCGTCGCGTCCCGCTCCGCTGCGTTCCCTTTGCCGCCAAACGCGAAGGCTTCCCGAATCCTGCACACAGCGTCGAGCGCATCACGCAATTTACTGAATTACTGAAGGATTTCCATGAGCCTCAAATGCGGCATCGTCGGCTTGCCTAACGTCGGCAAGTCCACTCTGTTCAACGCGCTGACCAAGGCGGGCATCGCCGCCGAAAATTACCCGTTCTGCACGATTGAGCCGAACGTCGGCATTGTCGAAGTGCCGGATGCGCGCCTGAAGGCGCTCGCCGAAATCGTCAAACCCGAGCGCATTCTGCCGGCCGTCGTCGAATTCGTGGACATCGCCGGTCTGGTGGCGGGCGCGAGCAAGGGCGAAGGCCTCGGCAACCAGTTCCTCGCGAACATCCGCGAAACCGATGCGATCACGCACGTTGTCCGCTGCTTCGAAGACGAAAACGTGATTCACGTGGCCAACAAGATCGATCCGCTGTCGGACATCGAGGTCATCAACACCGAACTGGCGCTCGCGGACCTCGCAACGGTCGAAAAAGCGCTCGCGCGTTATTCGAAGGCCGCCAAGTCGGGCAACGACAAGGAAGCCATCAAGAACGCCGCGGTGCTCGAAAAGGTGCGTGCGCAACTGGATCAGGCCAAACCGGTCCGGGCGCTCGATCTGTCGGACGAAGAAAAGGCCACGCTCAAGCCGTTCTGCCTGATCACGGCAAAGCCGACGATGTACGTCGCGAACGTGAAGGAAAACGGCTTCACAAATAATCCGCATCTGGACGCGGTGACGAAGTACGCGGCGTCGGAAAACGCGCCGGTTGTCGCCGTTTGCGCGGCAATCGAGGCGGAAATTGCCGACCTCGACGAAGCCGATATGGAAGTGTTCCTCGCCGACATGGGCATGGAAGAGCCGGGCCTGAACCGCGTGATTCGCGCCGGCTTCAAGCTGCTGGGCTTGCAAACCTACTTCACGGCCGGCGTGAAGGAAGTACGCGCATGGACCATTCATGTGGGCGACACGGCGCCGCAAGCGGCGGGCGCGATCCACACGGACTTCGAGCGCGGCTTTATTCGCGCGCAGACCATCTCTTTCAACGACTACATCGCCTATAAGGGCGAGCAAGGCGCGAAAGAAGCCGGCAAGATGCGCGCCGAAGGTAAGGAATATGTCGTGCATGACGGCGACGTGATGAACTTCCTGTTCAACGTGTAACTCGCGGCGCTTTCCTCGAGCGCCTAACAGCTGATACTTGGCCGCGTCGCTACGCGCGGCTCCCGCCTGTATTACATCTGTCAAAGCCCGCTTCGCGCGGGCTTTGTGCTTTTTTGCGGGCTTTGGAAGTGGCTGGCAATGCTGTGCGGTCGATCTTGAGCGCGCCGGGTTTGTGCGCGGGTGCAGGTGTCACCCTTGGCTCACCCCAACCCGCCGAGTATTCGATGCAACCGCAAATGTTTCAATTTCATGACATGCGATGTTAAATTGCGGCATTCGGCGTCACAGTAAAAGCGACGCCGGACTGTCATCGAACACAAATAGAATCGCGCGATTCGCAATTGCGCCCTTTTCCGCATCTGCTTTGCCGAGACGGGAGGTGGCGCTTTAGCGCTAACTCCTTCCTATCGATCGCGTTGCATGGGATGGGAGTAGGCACTGAAGCGCTAACTCCCATCGACCGCGTTGCATGGGATGGGAGTAAGCGCTCAAGCGCTAACTCCCATCGACCGCGTTGCATGGGATGGGAGTAAGCGCTCAAGCGCTAACTCCCATCGACCGCGTTGCATGGGATGGGAGTAAGCGCTCAAGCGCTAACTCCCATCGACACAGGAGACTAATCGATGAGTTTGAAGCCGCTGTTCCGTTCGCTTTCCGCTGCCGCCGTGCTGGGCGCGGGCATCATGGCCACCAGCCAGACGGCCCAGGCCGCCACCGAAATCCAGTTCTGGCACGCAATGGAAGCCGCTCTGGGCGAACGTCTGAACGATATCGCCAACGCGTTCAATGCGTCGCAATCCGATTACAAGATCGTGCCGGTGTTCAAAGGCACTTACGACCAGACGCTTGCCGCCGGCATCGCCGCTTACCGCAGCGGCAACGCGCCAGCCGTCCTGCAAGTCTACGAAGTCGGCACCGCGACCATGATGCAGGCGAAGAAGGCTGTCATTCCCGTATCGGAAGTGTTCAAGCAAGCCGGCGTGCCGCTCGACGAGAAAGCGTTCGTGCCGACCATCGCAAGCTATTACAGCGACGCCAAAAGCGGCCAGTTGATCTCGATGCCGTTCAACAGCTCGACGCCGGTTCTCTACTACAACAAGGACGCGTTCAAGAAAGCCGGCCTCGATCCGAACCAGCCGCCGAAGACATGGGCCGAGTTGCAGGTCGACGCGCAGAAGCTCAAAGCCTCCGGCATGGCGTGCGGTTATTCATCGGGCTGGCAAAGCTGGATCCAGTTGGAGAACTACAGCGCCTGGCATGGCGCGCCGTTTGCGTCGAAGAACAATGGATTTGACGGCGCCGACGCGCAACTCGAATTCAACAAGCCGCTGCAGGTCGCGCACATCCAGTTCCTGCAGAACATGCAGAAGGAAGGCTCGTTCACCTACGTTGGCCGCAAGGACGAACCCGTCTCGAAGTTCTACAGCGGCGATTGCGGGATCATCACGAACTCGTCGGGCTCGCTTGCCACCATCAAGAAGTACGCGAAGTTCAACTTCGGCACCGGCATGATGCCTTACGACGCGAACGTGAAGGGCGCGCCGCAGAACGCGATAATCGGCGGTGCGAGCTTGTGGGTGTTGGCGGGCAAAGACCCGGCTGTCTACAAGGGCGTGGCGAAATTCCTGTCGTATCTGTCGTCGGCGCCAGTTGCCGCCAAGTGGCATCAAGACACGGGATATCTGCCGGTCACGACCGCCGCTTATCAGTTGACGCAACAACAGGGCTTCTACGAGAAGAACCCGGGCAGCGACACGGCCATCAAGCAGATGCTCAACAAGCCGCCCCTGCCGTACACGAAGGGTCTGCGTTTGGGCAACATGCCGCAGATCCGCACGATCATCGACGAAGAGCTCGAACAGGTGTGGGGTGAGAAGAAAACGCCGCAACAGGCCCTCGACTCGGCGGTTTCGCGTGGCGACGAGTTGCTGCGGCGCTTCGAAAAAGCCGGCAGCTAATCGCAGTATCGGTCTGCGCAGCTCGTGTAGACCATGCGGTTCATGCAGCAATAGCGGTGAACAACCGCAACCCGGCGCAATAAAAGCATAAAGCCAGTCGGCAGGGTTTCGACGCAATCGCGTCGAAACCCGCTTGCAGCAACCCTTGGGAATCTTCGATGGAAAAGCGCTCCCGCTTCGGCACCAGTCTGCTGCCCTACCTGCTCGTCGCGCCGCAACTGGCGATCACCGCGCTGTTTTTTCTGTGGCCCGCGGGCGAAGCGCTGTGGCAATCCACACAAAGCCAGGACGCATTTGGCACATCGAGCGAATTTGTCAGGCTCGCCAACTTCCGCCAACTCTTCGCCGATCCGCTCTACCTGTCATCGTTCAACACGACGCTGATTTTCTGTGCGCTCGTCACCGTTTCCGGCCTCGTCATTTCGCTGCTGCTGGCCGTTTGCGCCGACCGCGTTACGCGCGGCGCGAAGGCTTATCAGACGCTGCTGATCTGGCCGTATGCGGTCGCGCCGGCGATTGCGGCCGTGTTGTGGTCGTTTCTGTTCAACCCCAGTATCGGCCTCGTCACATTCGCGCTCGCAAAGTACGGCATCGTGTGGAATCACGCGCTCAATGCGGGACAGGCGATGTTTCTCGTCGTGCTAGCGTCGGTGTGGAAGCAGGTCAGCTACAACTTCCTCTTCTTCTATGCGGGCTTGCAGGCGATTCCGCGCTCGTTGATCGAAGCCGCGGCCATCGACGGCGCCGGTCCCGTGCGACGCTTCTTCGGCATCGCACTGCCGCTGCTGTCGCCGACCAGCTTCTTCCTGCTGGTCATCAACATCACCTACGCATTTTTCGACACGTTCCCCGTGATCGACGCAGCGACCGGCGGCGGTCCCGCGCAATCGACGCGCACGCTGATCTACAAGATTTTCGCGGAAGGCTTCCAGGGACTCGACATCGGCAGTTCCGGCGCGCAGTCGGTGGTTCTGATGGTGATCGTCGTCGCGTTGACGGTCGTGCAATTCCGCTTTATCGAACGCAGGGTTCAATACTCATGATCGAAAACCGCCGCGGTTTCGACCTCTTCTGCCACGCGGTGCTGATACTCGGCGTCGCGTTGGTGGTGTTTCCGGTGTACGTCGCGTTCTGCGCGGCGACCATGAGCGAGCGCGAAGTGTTCACCGTGCCGCTCTCGCTGGTGCCGAGTTCGCATCTCTTCGAAAACGTCACGACGGTCTGGGCGCACGGCAGCGGGAACGCGGCGGCGCCCTTCGGCCGCATGCTGTTCAACAGCCTCGTCATGGCGCTTGCTATTGCTATCGGCAAGATCGCCGTCTCGATGATCTCCGCTTTCGCGATCGTGTTTTTCCGCTTTCCGTTTCGCAATCTGTCATTCTGGCTGATCTTCATCACGTTGATGCTGCCGGTCGAAGTCCGCATTTTTCCGACCGTGCAAGTCGTATCGTCGATGCACCTCAGCAATACCTATAGCGGCTTGACGTTGCCGCTGATCGCTTCGGCCACTGCCACGTTTCTCTTCCGTCAGTTCTTCATGACCTTGCCCGATGAGTTGATGGAAGCCGCGCGCATCGACGGTGCGGGCGCCATGCGCTTCTTCTGGGACGTCGTGCTGCCGCTGTCCAAAACCAACATGGCGGCGCTGTTCGTGATCACGTTCATTTACGGCTGGAATCAATACTTGTGGCCGATTCTGATTACGAGCCAGCAGTCGCTGACGACGGCCGTGGTCGGCATCAAGAGCATGATCGCGTCGGGCGACACCGCAACGGAATGGCATCTGGTCACGACGGCCACGCTGCTCGCCATGCTGCCGCCGCTCGCCGTCGTGCTGACCATGCAACGCTGGTTCGTGCGCGGACTCGTAGATGCGGAAAAATGAAAGCGCCTCGCCAGCGCATCAACGCATCAATGCACTGACGCCGCACAGGCACCACATAAACGACACGAAACGAAGGGCTAAAACCGCATGGCTGCACTGACACTGCAAGGCGTTAAAAAAACCTACGACGGCAAACAGTTTGTGTTGCATGGCATCGACGTCGACGTGAACGACGGCGAGTTCGTCGTGATGGTCGGGCCGTCGGGTTGCGGCAAATCCACATTGCTGCGGATGGTCGCCGGGCTCGAGCGGATCTCCGAAGGCACCATCTCGATCGCCGGCAAAGTGGTCAACGAGCTGGAGCCGAAAGACCGCAACATCGCGATGGTGTTTCAGAACTACGCGCTTTATCCGCATATGAGCGTGGCGGAAAACATGGGCTACGCGCTGAAGATCGCAGGCGTCGATCGGGCGCAGATCGCGCAGCGCGTGAACGCCGCCGCGCAAATTCTCGAACTCGAACCGCTGCTGCAGCGCAAGCCACGTGAGCTGTCGGGCGGACAGCGTCAACGCGTCGCAATGGGCCGCGCGATCGTGCGCGAACCCGCCGTGTTTCTGTTCGACGAACCGCTGTCCAATCTCGATGCGCGTCTGCGCGTGCAAATGCGGCTCGAAATCCAGCGGCTGCATGCTCGGCTCGCGACCACGAGCCTCTACGTGACGCACGATCAGATCGAAGCAATGACGCTGGCGCAACGTGTGATCGTGATGAACAAGGGTCACGCCGAACAGATCGGCGCGCCAACCGAAGTCTACGAGCGGCCCGCAACCGTGTTCGTCGCCGGCTTCATCGGTTCGCCTGGCATGAATCTGCTGGAAGGCCGCGTGTCCGACGACGGTTCGACTTTCGATGTGGCGGGCAACGGTCCGCAGCTGCCGCTCGCCGGCGTCGCGTCGATTGGCCGCGAAGTCGCCAGAGGACGCGAGTGGACGCTCGGCATTCGTCCCGAACACATGAGCCCGGGGCAGGCCGATGCGCCGCATACAACGCTCACCGTCGATTCATGCGAGTTGCTCGGCGCGGATAATCTCGCGCACGGACGGTGGGGCAAGCATGACGTGACAGTGCGATTGCCGCACGCGCACCGGCCGGCGGCCGGCGAAGCGCTGCAGGTCGCGCTGCCCGCCCGGCACTTGCATTTCTTCGATCCGGCAAGCGGGCGGCGGGTGAACTGACAGACGCGGCCACAACAACAACCCATAAAAATGATGCAATGCATTGGCTTGAAAACCGCTCGCTGCGGCGTTGCAGTCGTGGCGGCGCTGCTGGTCGGCATGTCGCCGGCTTTCGCGTATGTCGCGCCGGGTACGACGCCAAACGAAGCCGACCTCAGCAATCACAACACCTACACCAATCGCGACGGCAACACGGTCCATGCGCCGGCCAAGTCGCTGTCGGGCAAGGCGCCTGAAGGCGCGACGGCGCGCTGCCGCGACGGCAGCTACAGTTTCAGCCGACATCACAGCGGCACATGCTCGAGACACGGCGGCGTAGCCAGCTGGCTATAGACCGCCTACAGCCTCGCAGCAACCCGCAACCGCGCATGCCTCACCGCCGCCGCGCGCTCATGCCGAAGTACAATGCCATCTGCACACGGCCCGCGCGCGGCCGTCGGTGACAGAACACTGCGCTGGACACCGCGCTCGACACCGCGCTCGACACCGCGCTCGACACCGCGCCGGCCAACGCCGGGCGCTCCGCCCGGCCATGACGTCGCCGTAACACGCCGTGGCACCGGTTACCTTTCCACCCGCGACTGCCCGCCCCCTTGCGGCCGGCGTCGCCAACGTCTCGCAAGCAAATGGCCCAATACGTCTTCACCATGAATCGGGTCGGCAAGATCGTGCCGCCCAAGCGTCAAATCCTGAAAGACATCTCGCTGTCCTTTTTTCCCGGCGCGAAGATCGGCCTGCTCGGCCTGAACGGCTCGGGCAAGTCGACGCTGATCCGCATCATGGCCGGTGTGGACAAGGACATCGAAGGCGAAGCCACGCCAATGCCGAACCTGAACATCGGCTATCTGCCGCAGGAACCTCAGCTCGACCCGAACAAGACGGTGCGCGAAACCGTTGAGGAAGGTCTCGGCGATGTGTTCAACGCGCAGAAGAAGCTCGATGAAATCTACGCGGCCTACGCGGAGCCCGACGCCGACTTCGACGCGCTGGCTGCCGAGCAGGCCAAGTACGAAGCGATTCTCGCGACAACCGACGGCGGCAGCGCCGAACAGCAGATCGAAATCGCCGCCGACGCACTGCGCCTGCCGGCATGGGACGCGAAAATCGAGCACCTGTCGGGCGGCGAAAAGCGCCGCGTCGCACTGTGCAAGCTGCTGCTCGAAAAGCCCGACATGCTGTTGCTGGATGAGCCGACCAACCACCTCGACGCCGAATCGGTCGACTGGCTCGAACAGTTCCTCACGCGTTTTCCCGGCACCGTCGTCGCGGTCACGCACGATCGCTACTTCCTGGATAACGCGGCTGAGTGGATTCTCGAACTCGACCGCGGCCACGGTATTCCGTGGAAGGGCAACTACAGCAGCTGGCTCGATCAGAAAGAAGAACGCCTGAAGCAGGAAGAGTCGTCGGAATCGGCGCGTCAGAAGGCGATCAAGAAGGAACTGGAGTGGGTGCGGCAAAACCCGAAGGGCCGTCAGGCGAAGTCGAAAGCGCGTATCGCCCGTTTCGAGGAACTGAACAGCCAGGACTACCAGAAGCGTAACGAAACGCAGGAAATCTTCATTCCGGTCGGCGACCGCCTCGGCAATGAAGTGATCGAATTCAAGAACGTCAGCAAGTCGTATGGCGACCGTTTGTTGCTCGATAACGTCAGCTTCAAGATTCCGGCGGGCGCGATCGTGGGCATCATCGGTCCGAATGGCGCGGGTAAGTCCACGCTGTTCCGCATGCTCACCGGCCGCGAAGAACCCGATTCGGGCGAGATCGTGAAGGGCCCGACGGTAAAGCTCGCTTACGTGGATCAAAGCCGCGACGCACTGGACCCTTCGAAGACCGTGTTCGAAGAAATCTCCGGCGGTGCGGATGTGCTGACGGTCGGCAAGTATGAAACGCCGTCGCGCGCGTACATCGGCCGTTTCAACTTCAAGGGCGGCGATCAGCAGAAGATCGTCGGCAATCTGTCAGGCGGCGAGCGCGGCCGTTTGCATCTTGCGAAGACGCTGATCGCGGGCGGCAACGTGTTGCTGCTCGACGAACCGTCGAACGACCTCGACGTGGAAACGTTGCGCGCGCTCGAAGACGCATTGCTGGAATTCGCCGGCTCGGTGATGGTGATCTCGCACGATCGCTGGTTCCTCGACCGCATCGCCACGCACATTCTTGCGTTCGAAGGCGATTCGCAAGTTACGTTCTTCGACGGCAATTACCAGGAGTACGAAGCGGACAAGCGTGCACGCCTTGGCGAAGAAGCCGCGCGTCCGAAACGTCTGCGTTACAAGCCGATTACGCGCTAGACTCGCCGCGTAGAAAGTAGCTGCGGCCTGCCCGTCGGGAGACGGGCGGGTCGCTTCTTGCAGGTCGCTTCTTGCAGGTCGCTTCTTGCAGGTCGCTTTTAACGGCTTGCGTCGGCAGCACTCCACTTCCCCTGACTGCAAACATCGGCTCTATAGCAGCCGCACACGCCACATGTCGGCGACGTGCCGACAGGGCACAGCCATTGCTTACCTGGCCGTGCTATATGTCGTTTCGCGCCACGCGTCCACGACGCGCGCATCCGTTACAGCCACGCCGCGCACACGGCACCGAGGAGCACAGCATGGCAATGTCGAAGGGCAAACGCTGGATCGTTGCCGTGGGCAGCGTGCTGGTCGTGCTCGTCGTCATTGCGCTCGGTGTGCTGCAGTACGCGCAGCGTGAAGTGAAAGAACGCGTGGTGGCGGCGCTCGGTCCACTGGGCAGCGCGCAAAGCATCGACGTCGGCCTGACCTCGGTTCATCTCACCAACGTGCTGTTGAAGGCGCCGCCGGGCTGGCCGGCCGGCGATCCATTGAGAGCCGACGAAATCACTATCACGCCGGATATTCGCGACCTGCTCGCGCGGCGCATGCATGTCCGCAGCGTCGTCGTGCGCGGTTTCGATATGGCGGTGCTGCGTACTCAAACCGGTACGATCCGCCTGCTTCCGAATTTGCGACAGTCGGTCACGAGCGCGAACGACGGCGCGAGCGGTACCGCCGCGGGCGCAACGCCGCGCGAAAAACAGGTCGATCACATCAGCCTGGAGCAAGGGCGGTTCCACTTCTACGACATGACCGTCGGTCCGCCCGCCTACAAGGTGACGGTAAGCAACGCGAACGCGACGGTCGACAACGTTCATCTGCCGGCCCTCACCGAGCCCACCAACGTCAGTGTCAGCGGCTCGATCAAAGGGCCGTCGCACACGGGCACAGTCACATTCGGCGGATGGATCAAGATCGCCAGCAAGGACTCGCAAACGACGAGCACGCTGCGCGGCGTCGACGTCGTGATGCTCGATCCTTATCTCGTCAAGAAAGCCGGGGCCGAGGCGCGAGTGACGGGCGGCACGGTCGATCTGAGCGTCGAGTCGTCGGTGCGCAACTATCAGTTGCATGCGCCGGGCACGATCACGGTTCACCAGTTGCAGCTCGCGGACACCGGCAGTCCGCTCGACACATTCATGTCGATTCCGACGAAAGCCGCCGTCGCCGCACTGAAGGCTCGCAACGGCGACATCACGCTGCACTTCGTGCTGGACGGTAACTTGCGCGATCCGAAATTCTCAGTGCAGGAAGGTTTGACGACTCGCATTGCCGCCGGATTCGCGAAAGCGCTGGGCGTCAGTGTGGAAGGGGTGGCAAAAGGCGCGGGAGAAACCGTGAAGGGCTTGGGTAATGCTTTGAAGAATTTGCTCGGGCAGTAGACTTCGTGCAACAAGAAGCGCGTTACTGTAAGCGCGAGGGTGAGACTGGCACCCATGCGCTCACGGCGGCAAAGACGGGCTACACATGTCGCGCCCTGCGTGACGCGCGAGCGACACTCGCCTGGTCAGACCGGCAAACCCAGTTCCCGCAGCTTCGCTTCTGTTTGCGCGGCGTTCGTGTGATGCACGCCATGCCAGCCGAGTGCGGTGGCGGCTGCGGCGTTCTTCGGGTTGTCGTCGATAAACACTAGTTCGCCCGGCTCGACGCCTGGTAGTTGCGCGTCGATCCGCTCGCGCATTGCCGCAAAAATCGCCGGATCGGGTTTCACCAGCCCCACGCGACCGGAGACGACAATGTCCCGAAAGCGCCGCAGCACCGGATAGTGCTCCCATGCATACGGAAACGTCTCAGCCGACCAGTTCGTCAGACCGAAAAGCGGGACTTCCGCGGCTTCGAGCTTTTCCATGATCGCTACACCGTCTTCCAGCACGCCGGCCACCATCTCGTGCCAGCGCTCATAGAACGCGCGGATCAGCGCTTCGTGATCGGGAAACCGGGCGACGAGTTCTTCCGTCGCCTCGACGATCGGCTGACCGCCGTCCTGACGAATCACCCAATCCATCGAGCAGACGTGGGTCAGGAACCAGCGTCGCTCGGCTTCGTCGGGAATCAGTTGCCTGTAAAGATATTCGGGACTCCAGTCGATCAGCACGCCGCCGAAATCGAACACGACTGCCTTGATGGCCATGCGCTCTCCGTTAGCTATGCGGTTGCGGTTGCAGTTGCAGTTGTGGCGCTCACACCGGCTGGGTACGCAACTCGAGCCATGCCTTGGCGTCGCCGGAAACATGCGGCGACAGACGCGCGCGCACCGTCTCGTGATAGTCGTTCAGCCACGCGCGCTCGTCGTCGCGCAGCAGCGACAGGTCGAGGCAACGCGTGTCGATCGGGCAAAGCGTTAGCGTCTCGAACTTCAGGAAGTCGCCGAATTCCGTCTCGCCAGCGGGTACGTTCAGCACCAGGTTCTCGATGCGCACGCCCCACTTGCCCGGCCGGTAGATGCCCGGCTCGACCGAGGTGATCATGCCTTCTTCCATTGCCGTCCACGATTCGGCAGGCGCGTAGTGCGAAATCACTTGCGGGCCTTCGTGCACGTTCAGGAAATAGCCGACGCCATGACCGGTGCCGTGGCCGTAATCGGCGCCGGCTTCCCAGATCGGCGCGCGAGCGATTGCGTCGAGCATCGGCGAACGGATGCCGCGCGGGAACCTGGCGCGCGACAATGCCATGGTGCCTTTCAGCACGATCGTGAAATCGCGCCGCTGTTCGTCGCTGACGGTGCCGACCGGCACGACGCGTGTGATATCCGTCGTGCCGCTCAAGTACTGTGCGCCGGAGTCGACCAGCAACAGGCCGTTGCCTTCGATCACCGCATGCGATTCGTTAGTGGCGCGATAGTGCGGCATTGCGCCGTTGGCGTTGAAGCCCGCAATGGTCGCAAAGCTCAGCGACACGAAGCCGGGACGACGCGCGCGCGCCGCCGTCAGACGTTCGTCGATCGTGAGTTCGGTGATCGTCTCGCGGCCCAGTGCGCCTTCGAACCACGCGAAGAATTCCGCGAGTGCGGCGCCGTCCTGCTCCATGGTCTCGCGCACGTGCCTGGCCTCTGCCTCGGTCTTGCGCGACTTGAAGAACGTGGACGGATTGACTGCCTCGACTACTTTCACCGTCGACGGCACCGATTGCAGCGAGCCGTATGTAATGCGGCGCGGGTCGATGAGCAGCGTCGTGCCGGCGGGCAGCGCAGAGAGCGCCTCCGCGGCTTTCGCATATGGCTCGACGCTGACGCCGTCGCGTGCAAGAGCCTCGGCGAGCGCCTGCGGCACCTTGCCGTCGGCAATGAACAGCGACGCGCGGTTTTCGCCGATCAGCGCGTGCGCCACGAAGACCGGGTTATAGCTGACGTCGGCGCCCCGCAGATTCAGCAGCCACGCGAGGTCGTCGAGCGTGGAAATGAAGTGCCATCGCGCGCCCTTCTCCGCCATTGCCCGGCGGACCTGCGCCAGCTTTTCCGAACGCGCGACGCTTGCATGCGGCGCCGCGTGCTCGAACACGGCGGCAACCGGCAGCGTCGGACGCTGCGGCCAGATCGCGTCGAACAGATCGACGTCGGTGCGCAACTTTACGCCGCGCGCCGTGAGCGCCTGAGTCAGGGCCCGCGCGGCCGCCACGCCGAGCACCGCGCCGTCCACGCCGACCGCGCTACCGGGCGCAACGTTCTGGGCGAGCCAATCGAAATGCGGCGCGGTTTGCTGGCCACCCGTCATTTTCATGAGTTGAACGCCGGTGCCCGCGAGTTGCGCGTTGGCCTGCTCCCAATAGCGGCTGTCGGTCCAGACGCCTGCAAAGTCTGCAGTGACGACGAGCGTGCCCGCCGAGCCGGTGAACCCGGAAAGCCATTCCCGCCCCTGCCAACGCCCTGGCAAATATTCGGACAAGTGCGGATCCGCCGACGGCACGAGGTAAGCGGCGACGCCTTCGCGTGCCATCGCGCTGCGCAACGTGGCGAGCCGTTCGGGAATGGGAGAGGTATGGGGAAGTCGGGCATTCATGGAAGTCACCTGCAAATATTCATCGACGGGAAAGCGAGCCGACCGTCACGGCAACGGCGATCATGGCGATGGCCGTGCAAACGGGCCATTCGAGCGTCTCACCGTCGTGGAAAAGGCCAATCACATTGCCGGCCATGCGCGCGACGCTCGCGCCCACTATTCCGGCAAGCACCGCCACCCACAAGCGGGCGCGGCTAGAGCGGTTCAAGCGGCGCAGCGGATGCAACCACCACCCCGCGACACCGATTGCTGCCCCCAACACGACGATTCCGGGCCAGCCCATTAGCGGCCGATCTCGCGCAGTTTCGGATTTGTCTTATGGGCGCGAGGCTCGACGACAGCTAGCATTTTTGTCTCTTTCTCAAAAAAATCAGCACGGCGCTTTCCGCACAGCGGTTGAGTTTAGGGGTCGGGGTGACGTTAGGCAAGCTATAGGCCTTACGGAAAAGCCTGGTTCCCGGCCGTCGTCGAGCTCAACGCGCCCATGCGAATTGCCCTTATCGAGCCGGATACAAGTCACGCCAAACTGGTCACCCGGCTTGTTTTCGCCGGCGGCCACGTGTGTCAGCACTTCACTACGAGCGTCCCCTTCCTTGCACAGGCCGCAGATCAGTTCTTCGATTTGCTGATCACCGAAAACTGGGCCGGCGATCACTCAGCCGAAGACGTCATCGCGCACGCCCGCGCGATCCTGCCGAGCCTGCCGGTCATCGTGTTGATGACGGAGCCGCGCGAAAGCCAGATCGTCGCCGTGCTCCACGCGGGCGCCGACGACTGCGTGACCAAACCGGTCCGCGGCCCCGAGATGCTCGCGCGAGTAGACGCGCTACTGCGGCGCGCGGGACTGCGCCGGCCGCCCAATCGCCGGCACGACGTAATCCGCGGCTATGCGTTCGACACCGGAAACTTCGCCGTGACATTCCGTCACCGCACGGTCACGCTGACGCCGAAGGAATTCCGCTTCGCGCTGCTGCTGTTCTCCAATCTGTCGCGGCCCGTGTCGCGCGCGCACATCCTCGAAACGGTGTGGGCGCGCCGCCGCGACGTAAAGTCGCGCACCGTCGACACCCATGCGTCGCGCGTGCGTTCAAAGCTGGAACTGCGCCCGGAGTTGGGCTATTCGCTAACGCCGCTCTACGGCTATGGCTATCAACTGGACGCATTCCCGCCGGAAGGAGTCGCCGCGCCCGGCTGAGCGGGCGTCACAATGTAAGAATCGTGAAAACGCTATAATATCGAGGTAAACCATAGCTCCCCAGAATGCAGCTCCTAACGATCGGAATCAATCACCACACTGCGCCTGTCGCCTTGCGCGAACGCGTGGCGTTTCCGCTCGAACAGATCAAGCCCGCATTGGACACTTTCAAAAGCGTCTGGCTGGGAGCCACGGCCCGCACCGCGCCTGAAGCGGCGATTCTGTCCACCTGCAATCGCACCGAACTCTACTGCGCGACCGACGACCAGGCCGTGCGTGAAGCCGCGATCCAGTGGCTGTCCCGTTATCACAACCTGCCCATTGAGGAACTCGCGCCGCACGTCTACGCGTTGCCGCAGTCTGAAGCCGTGCGCCACGCATTTCGGGTCGCCTCGGGACTGGATTCCATGGTGTTGGGCGAGACGCAAATTGTCGGACAAATGAAGGACGCCGTTCGCACGGCATCTGAAGCCGGCGCGCTGGGCACGTATCTGAACCAGTTGTTTCAGCGCACGTTCGCCGTCGCGAAGGAAGTGCGGAGCACGACCGAGATCGGCGCGCAATCCGTTTCCATGGCCGCCGCCGCGGTCCGGCTGGCGCAGCGCATTTTCGACAAGGTGTCGAACCAGCGCGTGCTCTTTATCGGCGCCGGCGAAATGATCGAGTTGTGCGCCACGCACTTTGCCGCACAGCAACCGCGCGAACTCGTGGTCGCCAACCGCACGGCTGAGCGCGGCACGCGGCTCGCCGAGCGCTTCAACGGACGCGCCATTCCGTTGTCTGACCTGCCGACTCGCATGCACGAGTTCGACATCATCGTGTCGTGCACGGCTTCCACGTTGCCGATCATCGGTCTCGGCGCAGTGGAGCGCGCAGTGAAAGCGCGTCGCCATCGGCCAATTTTCATGGTCGATCTGGCTGTTCCGCGCGACATCGAACCGGAAGTCGGTCAGCTTGAAGACGTGTTCTTGTATACCGTCGACGACCTCGGCGCGATCGTCCGCGAAGGCAATGCGTCGCGGCAGGCCGCCGTGGCGCAGGCCGAAGCGATCATCGAAACGCGCGTGCAGAACTTCATGCAGTGGCTCGAAGCGCGCAGCATCGTGCCGGTGATCCGCCATATGCATACGCAAGCCGACGTGCTGCGCCGGGCCGAAGTCGAACGTGCGCAGAAAATGCTCGCGCGTGGCGACGATCCTGCCGCTGTGCTCGAAGCGCTTTCGCAAGCGCTCACCAACAAACTGATCCACGGTCCGACCCACGCGCTCAACCGCGCGAGCGGCGAGAACCGCGACACGCTCATCGAATTGATGAGCGGGTTCTACAAACACTCCGGTTCCACGGAGCGTTAGCGGCGCGGGTGCCGCCTGTCCGCGCCACCCGCAAGTGGCCCGCGACGTGCTTCTACCCTTGGGCATCCGCCCACTTCCTAGTTGTCGTCCTTGCCGGAGTCCGCTCCGATACCCGCCTGATGAAAACGAGCATGCAACGCAAGCTCGACCAGCTGACTACCCGGCTGGCCGAACTTAACGACCTGTTGAGCCGAGAGGACATCACAGCGAACCTCGACCAGTATCGCAAGCTCACGCGCGAACACGCCGAGCTCGGACCGGTTGTCGAGCAATACGCGCTCTGGCGTCAGGCCATGCACGACGCCGCCACCGCGCAGGAACTGCTCGCGGATGCTTCCATGCGCGAGTTCGCGGAAGAGGAAATCCGCGCGGCCCGCGAGCGGATGGAACAGCTCGGCGGCGAGCTGCAGAAAATGCTGCTGCCGAAAGACCCGAACGACGACCGCAACATCTTCCTCGAAATTCGAGCGGGGACGGGCGGCGACGAGTCCGCGCTCTTCGCCGGCGATCTTTTGCGCATGTATCTGCGTTATGCCGAGCGTAATCGCTGGCAGGTCGAGATGATGTCGGCAAGCGAATCCGACCTTGGCGGCTATAAGGAAGTGATCGTGCGAATCGCTGGCGAAGCCGCCTATTCGAAGCTCAAGTTCGAATCCGGCGGCCACCGCGTGCAGCGCGTGCCGGCAACGGAAACGCAGGGCCGCATTCACACGTCCGCGTGCACGGTTGCCGTGATGCCGGAGGCGGACGAAATCGGCGAGGTTGAAATCAATCCGGCGGATCTGCGGATCGACACGTTCCGCGCGTCCGGCGCCGGCGGCCAGCACATCAACAAGACGGACTCGGCCGTGCGCGTTACGCACTTGCCGACGGGGATCGTCGTCGAATGTCAGGACGACCGTTCGCAGCACAAGAACAAAGACCGCGCACTGAAAGTGCTGGCGGCTCGCATCAAGGACAAGCAGTCGCACGAGCAGCAGGCAAAGGAAGCCGCCACGCGTAAGAGCCTGATCGGCTCGGGCGATCGCTCCGAGCGGATTCGCACCTACAACTTCCCGCAAGGACGTCTGACAGACCATCGGATCAATCTGACGCTGTATCGCCTCGACGCGATTATGGACGGTGACCTGGACGAACTGATCGGCGCACTTGTCAGCGAGCATCAGGCCGAGTTGCTCGCTTCGCTTGGCGATGCGGACTGAGCACCCATGACGTCGAACGCCCCAGCCGATCGCGACAATGCGGCCACGCCCGCCGCGCTGTTGCGCGCCTCGCCGCTGCCGTCGCTGGAAGCGCGGATTCTGCTCACGCATGTGCTCGGCTGGCGGCAAACGCAATTGATCACGCGCGCAGACGAAGCGCTCGATAGCGAATCGGTTCAGCGTTATCTGGCATTACAAACGCGTCGCGTAGCGGGCGAGCCGGTGGCGCAACTTGTCGGCGTCCGCGAATTTTTCGGGCTCGATTTCGAGGTCACGCCGCATGTGCTGATTCCCCGTCCCGAAACCGAATTGCTGGTCGAAACGGCACTCGTCGCGATGGAGAACCTCGTACGCCCGCGCGTGCTCGATCTCGGCACCGGCACGGGCGTGATTGCGGTGGCAATCGCGTCGATGCGTCCGGACGCACGAGTCAGCGCGCTCGACCGTTCGGCGGAGGCACTTGCCGTCGCCTCGCGCAACGCCGCGCGCCTGCTCGATCCGAAACGGCCAGGCGGCGCTGTGACATTCGCACAAAGCGACTGGTACGACTCGCTGGACGCGGCACTTCGGTTCGACGTGATCGTCAGCAATCCGCCGTATATCGCGAGCGGCGACCCGCATCTTTTGCAGGGCGATCTGCGCTACGAGCCGCGCGGCGCGCTCACCGACGAAGCCGACGGCCTCAGCGCGATCCGGGAGATCATCTCGGGCGCGCCTCGTCGTCTTGCCGCAAACGGCGTACTGTGGATAGAGCACGGCTACGATCAGGCTGAAGCCGTGCGCGCGCTTCTGGTCGCGCAAGGTTTCACGCAAGTCCAATCGAAGCGCGACCTCGCAGGCATCGAGCGGATAACCGGCGGTCGGCTCGCTGACTGACAAAGCCTGGCGTCAGCCGCCACAGCCGTCGCAATAGCCGCGACGAGCAAATGGACAAAGCGGCCGTCGGTCGGCGCAAGCGATTTCCGCTATCATTTCAGCCTATTCCCTACACATACCGGAACCGCAAGGTCAGTCATGGATACGCAACAACGCATCAAGCAAATCGTCGACGAAAACAACGTCGTGCTCTTCATGAAGGGCAGCGCCCAGTTCCCGATGTGCGGCTTTTCGGGCCGCGCAATCCAGATTCTGAAGGCATGCAACGTCAATGAATTCAAGACGGTCAACGTGCTCGAAGACGACGAAGTCCGCCAGGGCATCAAGCAGTTCTCGAATTGGCCGACCATTCCGCAGCTTTACGTGAAGGGCGAATTCGTCGGCGGCTCGGACATCATGATGGAAATGTACGAATCGGGTGAATTGCAGCAACTGTTTGCCGCTGCCTGACCGTCTGCTTCAAAGCCGATCCTGGAAGGCGCCGCGAGCCATGGAAACACGCGCTGCGGCGCCCCGCCGGCTGATTGTCGCGATCACCGGCGCGACGGGCGCCATTTACGGCGTTCGTCTGCTGCAGACGCTGCGCAAGCTCGGCGGCGTTGAAAGCCATCTGCTGATTTCCAGCGCCGGGTGGCTCAACATTCAGCATGAGTTAAAGCTGGGCAAGCAAGATGTCCATCCACTCGCCGATGTGGTCCATTCGGTGCGCGACGTCGGCGCGAGCATCGCGTCCGGCTCTTTCGCGACCGACGGCATGATCGTCGCGCCGTGTTCGATGAAAACGCTCGCGAGCGTCGCTCACGGTCTATCCGACAATCTGATCACCCGCGCCGCCGACGTCACCCTCAAAGAGCGCCGCCGGCTCGTGCTGCTGGTGCGCGAAACGCCATTCAATCTCGCGCATTTGCGCAATATGACGGCGGTCACCGAAATGGGCGGCGTGATTTTTCCGCCCTTGCCTGCTTTTTACAACCAACCCGCCACCATCGACGAGATGGTCGATCACACTGTTTCCCGCGTGCTCGATCTGTTCGCGCTGGGGCCCGCCTTGTCGCCTGCGTGGGCGGGACTGCGCGGCGCTGACGAGTAATTCCTGGCCGGCCTTCGCGTGCGGGCATGCGGCGGGCACCTTTTTCACGATTCCAGACACGCTTGCCGCGAATGACGGCCCGCAGCGCTTGCGGTCGATCATTACCAACCGCTGGAAGAGAATCAAATCCCATTTGGGCCGTTTATCAAACAGCGGTGCGGCTCTATATTGGTAGTAACCGAACTTTCGAGCGCGCCTCCCGGCGCCCTGCTGCCATGAACCGCTTACCGTCGCTTTTTCTTTCCCACGGCGCGCCGACGTTGCCGATCGACCCATCGCTGCCGTCCGCTGAATTCGGCGTGCTCAGCTCGCAATTGGCGCGGCCTGAGGCCGTGTTGATGCTGTCTGCCCATTGGGGCACGGCGCAGCCGGTCGCAAGCGCATCGACAGAACCTGAAACCATCCACGACTTCTACGGCTTTCCGCGCCAGCTGTATGAGATTCAGTATCCGGCGCCGGGCGCGCCCGATCTCGCGCGACGTGCAGCCGTTTTGCTCGGCGATAGCGGCATTCACGCCGACGTACAGCCGCACGGACTCGATCACGGCGCATGGGTGCCGATGTTGCTGATGTTCCCCGACGCCGACGTGCCCGTCGCCCAGTTGTCGATCCAGCCGCACCTGGACGCCGAACATCACTTTCGCGTCGGCCGCGCGCTGCGCTCGCTCAGGCAGCAAGGCGTGATGGTGATCGGCTCCGGACAGATCACGCACAATCTGCGCGCCGCGGATTTCTCCGCGCGACCCGAAGATGCCGACCCGCGCGTCGCCGAGTTCACCGACTGGTTCGAAGCGAGGCTCGCCGCGCATGACATCGACGCGTTGCTCGACTACCGCCGTCAGGCGCCGCACGCGGTGCTAATGCATCCGACCGATGAGCACCTCCTGCCGGTGTTCGCAGCGCTAGGCGCGGCCGACGACGATTATTCGCTGACGGTTCAATCACTCGGCACGTATCAGCGTTCGCTTGCCATGACGAACTACGTGTTTGGAACAGCCTGATCGGCGACATGGCCGCGTGCGCCGCAAGCGCAGACCAGGCAAACCGCTGCAAAACGAAAAACCCCGCCTGAGCAGAACTGAGGCGGGGTTTTTTACGTCATGCAGGACCTTGAACGGCCCGGGCAGCGCCTTAATGCGCGCCGATTCCCTCGAGCACTTCGTCGTGCGTCTGACGCTCTTCCAGATACTCCGAGCGGTAGCCGCTGTGCACGCCCCAGTAATAGAACACGAGCGAGAACGCAATCACGACCAGCATGTCCCAGCCGTACGGCAGGATGCCGTGGCCGCCGAACTCCTTGCTGCCGATCAGCGACAGAATCGCCATTATCGGCAGATAGGCGACCAGCCACCATGCCGCCTTCAGATCGCGGCCCCAGCCGGCAAAACCGGACTTCGCCTGGAAGTAGAAGTACACGGGCAGCGCGACGACCATCAACAGAATGATCTCACCCGTCAGCGGCCATTTGGCCCAATAGAGAATCAGCGATGCGCACACGAACGCGAACGGTGCGATCACCTGCATGCCCGGGATATGCAGCGGGTGCTCGAGGTCGGTCGCCGCGCGGCGCAGCGCCATCAGGCTGATCGGGCCGGTCAGGTACGAAATCACGGTCGCAACGGAAATCACCGCCGCGAGCGAACTCCAGCCGCGGAAGAAAAACAGGAAGATGAACGAGACCAGCAGGTTGAACCACATCGCCGGCCGCGGCACGCCGTAGAACGGATGCACGTTGCCGAAAATCTTCGGCATGGTGTTGTTGCGCTCCATCGCGTAGATCATGCGCGTGGTGGTCGCCATGTAGGTCGTGCCGGTGCCGCTCGGGCTGACGAACGCGTCGACGTACAGCAGAATGGCCAGCCAGTTCAGATTCAGCGCGATCGCCAGTTCCGCGAACGGCGAAGCGAAATTGAAGTGGCTCCAGCCCTTCATTACGTCGGCAGGGCTCACCGCGCCGATATACGCGACCTGCAGCAGCACGTAGATCACGAGCGCGAGCAGAATCGAGCCGATCACCGCAAACGGCACGCTCTTGGCCGGATTGCGCGCTTCACCGGCGAGGTTGATCGGGCTTTGGAAACCGTTGAACGCGAACACGATGCCGCTCGTCGCAACCGCGGTCAGCACGGCCGACCAGCCGTACGGCGCGAACGTGCTGGTTTCACCGAAGTTTTCCTTGTGAAAGCCGGTCAGCATCAGGCCGAGAATCGTCGCGCCCGGAATCAGGAACTTGAAGATCGTGATCGCCGAGTTGGCGCGCGCGAAGAGTTTCACGCCCCAGTAGTTCAGCAGGAAGTAAATGATCACGAGGGCCGCCGAGAGCAGCAGCCCGTTCGTAGTTAATGAGCCGTCGACAAATAACGCGTGCGCCCACTCGTACGGCCACGTGCTCATGTATTGAATGGATGCCTCGGCTTCGATCGGAATCACCGAAACAATGGCGATCCAGTTCGCCCATGCGCTAATGAAACCGACCAGCGCGCCGTGCGAATACCGGGCGTAACGCACCATCCCGCCGGACTCCGGAAACATGGCGCCGAGTTCGGCGTAGGTCAGTGCAATAGCGAGAATTACGACAGCGCCGATAATCCACGCGCAGATCGATGCCGGGCCCGCGATCTTCGCGGCCTTCCAGGCGCCGAACAGCCAGCCGGAGCCGATGATCGAACCAAGGCCGGTCAGCATGAGTGCGAACGGCCCGATGTTCCGTTGTATAGAACTTTTCACGTCTTCTCCTGTTTCAGAACCATGTCGGCACCCTACGACCGGCGCTCGTGGCGCTGAAAACGGGTGACACGCATGTATGCGCGGCGGTTATCCATAGGTGCAACCGGCGCGGGCGCGTAGTTTAACGGTTGCACCCGGAGCCTGCAGTGAAACTCAGGGTTCTCCCTAGCAAAAAAGACGCCCGTCCAGCAAGGTTTGTAAGCAACTTTTCATTGCGCTATCGCGAATTTTTGTAAAGTTGCCGCCCGAGTGTTGACCTTCTCTCGAAATCGCCGTATAACGTTCGGGCAGGATTTCAAGCGGCGAGTGAATTGGTCTTTCGTAGTTCGCCCATCAACGGTACTCCGGTTGGTCCCATTACCCCCTTCCTTGATTTTCATGCACCCATTGGGCTTCGGCCTTATTTACCATCTTTAGGAACAAGTAATATGGAAACCGGTACCGTCAAGTGGTTCAATGACGCAAAGGGCTTCGGCTTTATCACGCCTGACGGCGGCGGCGAAGATCTGTTCGCGCATTTCTCGGAAATCCGCACGGAAGGCTTCAAGACGCTGCAAGAGAACCAAAAGGTCACGTTTGAAGTGAAGACGGGCCCGAAGGGCAAGCAAGCTGCGAACATCAAGCCGGTGTAAGCGCTACGCTGCTTCCTTCTGGACGCAAAAAACCCCGCCAAGGCGGGGTTTTTTTATATCAGTCTCAATTGCAAACGGTGATTATCTTCGCAGTATGCGAGCGGTGATTCCCGCTTATCCGAACACGCGTTGCGCGTGAATACCGAGTCCCGTTGCGACACTCGCAAGACGATCGCCGAATACTGCTTCTGCATCCGGAAAAGCCTGCGCCAATGCGCCGGACAGGAACGCGAGCCCCGTCGAGCCGCCCGTGAAGTAAATCGCGCTCACGTCGCGGATCGAAACACCGGCCGCCTGCACCGTGTCGCGCGCAGCCGCCACGATGCGGCGTGTTTCTTCCTGGCCCACTTCGATAAGCTGAGCTTCGTCGAATGCGAGACGCAGATCGTCCTCCACTTCGTCGAGGTCGATCACGGTTTCGCCGCCCGCCGCGACGCCGATCTTCGCTTCTTCAGCGTGCGCCGCGAGCGCATGCCCAAGGCGCCGCTCCACCACGCGCATCAAACGGTCATGGTGCTTGACCTCGGTGAACAGGTGCCGCATGAGCCCCAGCTCGCTGACGCGCTTCGGCGCATAAACGGTGTTGATCAGATGCCAGGTCGCCAGATCGAAATAGACGCGGTTCGGAATCTCGCGGCCCTCCGGATCGAGCGTCTGATAGCCGAGTTCGCGCAGAATGGTCGTTAATTCGACGCGGCGGTCGAAGTCCGTGCCCGCGACGTGCACGCCGTGGTGAGCAAGCACGTCGTCCTTACGCTCCACCCGCTTCATCCGCTCGGGGCCGACGCGCACCAGCGAAAAGTCCGATGTACCGCCGCCGATGTCGGCCACCAGCACCAGCCCTTCTCGCGTGAGACGCGATTCGTAGTCGAATGCGGCGGCGATCGGCTCGAACTGAAAGTGAATGTCCCGCAAACCGACCGCGCGCGCCGCCGCTTCGAGCTGCTTTTGCGCCATCTGATCGGCGCGCGGATCGTCGTCGACGAAGAAAACCGGGCGACCCAGCACCGCGCGATCGATCGGCGCCCCGGCGCTTTTTTCCGCAGAGCGCTTCAGATGGTCGAGGAAAATCGCAATCACATCGGTGTACTTGATCGCGGAGCCGTCGCCGAGATCGGTCGAGTTGTCGGCAAGCGGCGAGCCCAGAATGCTCTTCATCGAGCGCATCAGGCGGCCGTCGAAACCGTCGATGTACGCCGCAAGCGCCGCGCGCCCGAATTCGCGCGTGTCCTCGTCGGTATTGAAGAAAACGGACGTGGGCAGCGTCGTGTAGGCGCCCTCGACCGGCGCGAGCCTCAGCGCAGCGCCGTCGGGAACGGCTACGGCCGAATTGGAAGTACCGAAGTCAATCGCGCAATAGTTCATGGCAGGAATCGCCGCTAACGGCTGGCGCGGACAGGAAGGGGGAGCGGCTTTGTATCACGAAAGCCGGATCAGCATCAACTTGCCAATAGAAGCGCAAGCGGGCCGTTGCGGAATACAAATTGCTGCCTCCTGCTGCCTGAGTGCCCGATTCGGCGCTGACTCAACCTGATCTACCGGCAAAGTGTCGCCGCAAAATATCGCCATCAAGGAGACCTCCAGCAATGAGCGCGCCGCCTGTCGCCGATGCCGAGCGCAAAACAACAGCGACCATCGAAACCGATCTGCCGTCGCGGCTCGACCGGCTGCCTTGGGGGCGTTTTCACACGCTGATCGTCCTGGCGCTAGGGGTGACATGGCTGCTCGATGGACTTGAAGTGACACTAGCCGGGGCGGTTGCGAGCGCGCTGAAGGCGAGCCCGGCGCTGCATTTCACCAATGCGGACGTGGGCCTCGCCGGCAGCGCTTACATCGCCGGCGCCGTACTTGGTGCGCTCGGCTTCGGCTGGCTCACTGACCGGCTGGGCCGTCGGAAACTGTTTTTCATTACGCTGGGACTGTATCTAGCCGCGACCGCTGCGACCGCGGTTTCGTGGAATCTCGCCAGTTTCCTGCTGTTCCGTTTTTTGACGGGCGCGGGCATTGGCGGCGAATACACCGCAATCAATTCGACGATCCAGGAATTCACGCCGCCTCGCGTGCGCGGCTGGGTCGATCTTGCGATCAACGGCACCTTCTGGGTCGGCGCCGGGCTCGGCGCGGCGGGCTCGCTAATTCTGCTCGACCCTCACGTGGTGCCCGGTGACTGGGGCTGGCGTGCGTGCTTTTTCATCGGCGCGGCGCTCGCGCTGATCGTGCTGCCAATGCGTATCTGGGTGCCGGAAAGCCCGCGCTGGCTGCTCACCCACGGCAACGAGCGGGACGCGCACGCAATCGTCGACGGAATCGAAACGCGCTTTCGCAACGAAGGCCACACGCTTTCCACGCATGGCCTCGCGCGTCTGCGCCTGCGCGCGCGCGGACACACGCCGCTGCGCGAAGTGTTCCACACGTTGTTCAATGTGCACCGGCGGCGAGCGCTGGTCGGCCTGTCGCTGATGACCGCGCAGGCGTTTTTCTACAACGCGATCTTTTTCACCTATGCGCTGGTGCTGACGGATTTCTACGGCGTGCCGGGCGACCACATCGGCTGGTATTTGCTGCCTTTCGCGCTCGGGAATTTTCTCGGACCGTTGCTTCTTGGCCGGCTCTTCGACGTGATCGGGCGGCGCAAGATGATCGCGTCGACTTACGCTATTTCGGCGATTCTGCTGACAGTCAGCGGCTACCTTTTCGAGCAACACATGCTGACGGTCGTCACCCAGACGATCGCGTGGATGGTGATATTCTTTTTCGCGTCCGCCGCGGCAAGTTCGGCCTATCTGACAGTCAGTGAATCGTTTCCGCTGGAGATCCGCGCGCTCGCGATTGCCGTGTTCTATGCGTTCGGCACGGCACTCGGCGGGATTGCCGGGCCGGCGTTCTTCGGACGGCTGATCGACACGCATCAACGCAGCGAAGTGTTTTCGGGCTATCTGGTCGGGTCGGCGCTGATGCTCGCGGCGGCCGTGATCGCGGCGGTGTGGGGTGTGGACGCGGAGCGCAAATCCCTCGAACATGTGGCGGCGCCGCTTTCGAGCGTAACCGACGACGCGCCGTAGACACGTCGACGCAAAAACGCGCGGTCTGCGCCGCGCGTTCCTGTAAAACGGTTGCAGCTGACAGACTCGCTCAGAACGCCTTCTTCCAGCCGCCGCCGTAGGCGATTTCCGCCAACGGCAGACGCTGCCGCACCGATTTTTCGCGTTCGCGCAAAACAGGATCGAGCTTCTCGACATCGCCGAAATGGCCCAACGAAATGAAGGCGATCGGTTCGACGTCGTTCGGCAGGTCAAACGCCTTGCGGAATGCGTTCGGGTCGAAGCCGCTCATCTGATGCGCGGCGAGGCCGAGCGCGTGCGCCTGCAACACCAGAGCCATGGCGGCCGCGCCTGCGTCGTATTGAGCACAGCGGTTCACCTCGCCCTTGCTCGTGCGCGTGAGTGTGGTGACGGCGATCAGCACGGGCGCGGGCGCGTTCCAGGCCTGGTTGAACGGCACGAGGGTGGCGAACGCCTGCTTGAACGCGACTTCGTCGACGCTGCGATCGAACACAAGGAAACGCCACGGTTGAGCGTTATACGACGAAGGTGCCCAGCGTGCCGCTTCCAGCACAGCGTGCAGATTCTCGCGGCTCACCGGCTCGCTTGAATACGCGCGCGGGCTCCAGCGACCGGCAATCAGCTCGTGAATGGCAACTGCGGAAGGGGCGGGTTTGTGGGCCATGCGCTTCTCTCGGTAGAAATTCATGATCGCGGGCGGCTGCCCGAAGGTCACATAGCATATCCGGGGTTCGGCGCGCGCGCTGCATGAAGCGAGCGGATAGATTTTCCGTAGCGTGGAAAGGCGCGGGCGCTGCCGCGTCTTTCCGTGTAACCGGTCTAGGCCGCCTGCGGCTGCGGCGCCTTGGCGGGACGATTGATACGCAACACGATGACGGCGGCCACGAGGCACAGACCGCCGGAAATCATCGACGCCACGGTGTAGGTGCCGAGGCTCGCGCGCAGCATGCCCGCGCCGAGCGCCGCGAACGCCGCGCCGAGTTGATGCCCGGCGACCACCCAGCCAAACACCACGGGAGCCGCCTCCTTGCCGTAGACGTCAGTCGCGAGACGCACGGTCGGCGGGACGGTCGCAATCCAGTCGAGCCCGTAAAACACAGCGAAGAGCGGCAATCCGAAAAAGTCGATGCCGAAAGCGTGCGGCAGATACATGAGCGACAAGCCGCGCAGACCGTAGTACCAGAACAGCAGCACGCGGCTATTGAAGCGGTCGGAGAGCCAGCCGGAGAGCGTCGTGCCGAACAGATCGAAGATGCCCATCGCGGCAAGCAGCGACGCGCCCTGCACTTCCGACATGCCGTAATCGCCGCACATCGCAATCAGGTGCGTGCCGACGTAGCCGTTCGTGCTCGCCCCGCAAATGAAAAAGCTGAAGAACAGCAGCCAGAAATCGCGTGTTTTGCTCGCCATCGCGAGTGTGCCGAAGGCGATCGCAAGCGGATTCTGTTTTGTCGCCGACGCGCTCACCGGCGCGTCGTGCGGCTCGCCATAAGGGCGCAGCGCGACGTCGGACGGCCGCTCCGGGAGCAGGAACGCAACCAGCGGCAGCATGACCGCCGCAACCGCCGCGACGACCCACACCACCTGGCGCCAGCCGTAGTGCTCGACGATCGCCGCGAGCATCGGCAGAAACACGAGTTGGCCGGTCGCGGAACTGGCGGTCAGAATCCCCATGACGAGTCCGCGATGCGTGGTGAACCAGCGTGTCACGACGGTCGCCGACAACGACAGCGCTGCCACGCCCGTCGAACCGCCAACCATCACGCCCCAGATCAGGATCATCTGCCAAGGGTGCGTCATGAGTGACGACAAAGCGACGCCCGCCGCCATGGTGCCGAGCGCAATGAGCATCGTGGGGCGCACGCCGAAACGCTGCATCGCCGCCGCCGCAAACGGCCCCATTAGCCCGTACAGTGCGATGTTCACCGAGATTGCCAACGAAATGGTGCCGCGGCTCCAGCCAAACTGATGTTCGAGCGGGACCATCATCACGCTTGGTGTAGCGCGCGTGCCCGCCGCCGCCAGAAGCACCAGAAACACCACGGCCACGGTCAACCAGCCGTAGTGAAAACGCCTGCCTATCAGTCTCGCTGCCCAGTTCATCGGCTCTCCTGTCGGCGTCGTCAGACTCGCCGCGCCGTTCGCATTATTACGGTTTCGGTAAGGGACTTGTGACAGATCAGTCACAATAGTGTTGCGATGTTAGTTACCGGTCGGTAACATGTCAAGGCGTCAATTGAATTCGGGAGCACCCATGTCTGACAGCGAAAGCTCCAAGCGAGGCTCTACGGTGGGGAGTTCGGCTTCGTCCCGCTCGCGGCGAGCACGCGGTGGCCACACAACTGGGCCGGAGGCGCAACAGCATCTGCTACGCGCGGCGGATGAACTGTTTTACCGTGAAGGCGTGCGCGCGGCCGGCGTCGATGCGGTCGTCGAGCGCGCCGGCGTGAACAAGATGAGTCTGTATCGCCAGTTCTCGTCGAAAGACGATCTGGTGATGGCATATTTGGAGCGCAAAGACGCTCAGTTCTTCGGCTACGTCGAGACGAGCTTCGCGAAACACTCCGGAGACCCCGCAAAGCAGCTGCAGCAATATTTCGACGATCTCGCCGCACGGGCGTCGGCGGAAGGCTATCGCGGCTGTCCGTTCGTGAACGTGGCGGTGGAGTTCCCCGATACCGTGCATCCGGCACGGCAATTCGTGTTCCGGAACAAGGAGCGGTTGCTGGCACGCCTGACGGAGTTAGCAACCGCCGCCGGCGCCGACGATCCTGAGATGCTCGCCAGTTCCCTGGCTTTGCTGATCGAGGGCGTGTATGCGGCGAGTCAGACCTACCGTGCTGGATCGAGTCCGGTGCTCGCCGCGCCGAAAGCCGCCGCGCAGCTTATCGCCGCTGCGTGTGGCGGGAAAACGGGGCGTTAGTCGGCAGCGGGTTGGTTCGGCTGGTGTTTAGCTTGGGTGTGGCCCGGCTTCCGGCTGTTTCGGGGCTTCGTTGTGCCGTTTCGTTGCGCCGTTTCGTTCTGCCGTTTCGTTCTGCCGTTTCGTTCTGCCGTTTGCTCTCCCGCTTCGTTCCGCAGCGTTGCCCGAGGCAGTCGCGCACTGGCGTGGCGCACGCACCGTTAAAATGGCTCTTTGCCGTCTTTTCCCTTTTCGCAGCCTGCCATGACGTTGTCCTCCGAATCGCACGACGCTGTCGTTGCCGCCACCCGTCACTGGCTGACGGAAGCCGTAATTGGGCTCAATCTGTGTCCGTTCGCAAAGGCCGTTCATGTGAAGGGACAAATCCGCTACGCGGTTAGCGCCGCGACCGATCTGGAAGGTGTGCTAGCCGACCTCGAAACCGAACTCAACGGTCTCGCCGCCAGCGACCCCGCCGCGGTGGATACCACGCTGTTGATCGTGCCTCAGGCGCTAGAAGATTTTTTGCAATATAACGACGCGTTGTTCTTCGCAGAAAGAATGCTCAAGCAGCTTCGCCTGACTGGCATTATCCAGATTGCCAGCTTTCACCCGGCTTATCAGTTTGAAGGCACCGAGCCCGACGATATCGAGAATTACACCAACCGCGCGCCCTATCCGATTTTTCATCTACTCAGAGAAGAGAGTATTGAACGCGCAGTCCAGGCATTTCCCGATCCGGAAGCTATTTATGAGCGCAATCAGGAAACGCTTCGGCGAATCGGGCTCGTCGGCTGGAATAAATTAATGAAAACGTGATTCAAGCAGGAACGAAGAATCGCTCTTTCAATTCCTCGATACCGAGCGTCTGCATGACCTCGTTGAGCCGCTCCGCCGGGCGCCGCCGCGGCAGGTCCTTGAATTGGGCGATGATCAGCTCGTTTTTCATCGAATGTTCCCATCCGACCAGTTCGGTTACGCTGACCTGATAACCGTGCGCTTCCAACTGAAGACAGCGCAGCACATTCGTAATCTGGCTGCCGAATTCCCGCGTATGTAATGGATGCCGCCAGATTTCCGTCAACGCACTGGCGAGCGATTTACTTTTATTCTGACGCAAAACGCCCGCCACCTCAGCCTGGCAGCACGGCACGACCACGATATATTTTGCGTTCTTTTCGAGGGCGAATCGAATCGCGTCGTCCGTTGCGGTATTGCAGGCATGCAGTGCGGTAACGATATCGATGCGCGACGGCAAGCGGTCGGACGTAATAGATTCCGCTACCGACAAATTCACGAACGACATACCCTTGAAGCCGAGGCGCGCCGCCAGCTCCTCCGACCGCGCGACAAGCTCCTGGCGCGTTTCGATGCCGTAAATGTGCGACGCCCCACCTGCGGCATCCTGAAATTCCTTGAAGAACAGGTCATACAGGATAAAACCTAGATATGACTTGCCCGCGCCGTGATCGACAAGGGTGATTGCCCCCTGCCGGTCCTTCAGATCCTTGAGGAGCGGCTCGATGAACTGGAACAGATGGTAGACCTGCTTGAGCTTGCGGCGGCTGTCCTGGTTCATCTTGCCGTCGCGCGTCAGGATGTGGAGCTCCTTGAGCAATTCGATGGACTGGTTCGGTCGGATTTCGTGGGTTTTGCTGGACATCGTGGGGGACCGGCGTCAATTGCGACGCGAACGTGCGTCAGGTGACGGAAAAAGGAAGAAGTTGCTGCCAGTTTACCCAAACCGCGGCCCGCTCACCGAAGAGCCGCGAAAAACCTGCAGGAAGTGCAGCAATCTTGGAACACTTCCTGCTAACAAAGGCACGACGCGGGACATTTACGCACGGCGCAGAAACCGATTCGCGCCGCCCGAGTCCCAAGAACGTAAGCCGTGGTGCCTATAACAATAAGCTGTCGGTCGTGGTAACGGACACACGATCTTATGCAAGTGGGGAGGGCGGCCCAGTGACATGGGCCGAACGTTACGTCACCGGCAGCGCGCCGCGATCTCAACTGAACGTGCGCCCGGATAATAGAAGAGGCAGCAATGGATACGGTACCCAACGGAAACGTCGAACAGAAGTTCCAGGAAATGATGGCGAAGCTCACCGCCATGCCCGCCTGGTCGGAAAAGCAGCAGCTTGAACTCGAGATGGCCCGCGACATCTCCACCGAAATGCTTCGTCTTGCAGAAGTCATGCGGGACGGGAGCGTCGACATGGAAACGTGTCTGACATTGCTCAAATACGCGAAAGTGCTCGACTTCGTGATGACGACGCTGGCTTCACGGCGCGATATCAAACCGCAAACGTTGCGGGTCATCTTCAAGCTTGCGGGCCTCAAGGTAGACGAGGCTTATCCGAGCTGAGGTCCGGCGAGGAATCGCGGACATATCGAACCCACACGGCGACTCGCGCGAACGGCCATTTGCCGCTCGCCTCCCCTGCGAGTCACCGCGGTGGCTCCTTCTTCCAGAACACTCGATTCATGCGCGCGGCGCTTCCACCGGCGGCGTGCCTTCGTGGAAGAGCGACTTCAATTGCTGGCGCAGTTCGGGCGAGTCGTCGTGTTTGTGCACGCTGACGGCATGTTGCACGGCTGCGTTGAGCAGCTCGTCTTCGTTATCCGCCGACAGGGCGACCGTGCAGTTCGTTTCGCTCGGGAACTCGCGGCAGTCGATGTATTTGCGGGTCATGGCAGTCTCCTTGATCGATATGTATGACCATCCACGCTGGCACAAGGCTCAAACCGAAGCGCACCGCTCCCGATGCCACGGCACGCGGCGCCCGGACAGCGCGGTCGCTAGTACTGACGCGGGAATGACGCGGGGAATGACACGAACGCGCCCAATGGAAGGTGTCCAAAAATTATAGTTTGCGATGCTGAATAACAAAGCCGTGGAGCGGACAAGCCGTGGGACCAAGCGCGCCTGAATGTAGCGTTCTGACGCCCGGTTGGCGACAGGTGCGTTTGCTCCGCGCTGGATGCGGTGTGAAAATAGCGGGCCTTGTGGGGTGCTGAGGGTTGAGCGCATTTTTCGGCTGTGGGCTGCGGACGTTGGGCGTTTGGGCGCGTTTGGGCGCGTTTGGGCGCGTTTGGGCGCGTTTGGGCGCGTTTGGGCGTTTGGGCGTTTGGGCGTTTGGGCGTTTGGGCGTTTGGGCGTTTGGGCGTTTGGGCGTTTGGGCGTTTGGGCGTTTGGGCGTTTGGGCGTTTGGGCGTTTGGGCGTTTGGGCGTTTG
>NZ_JBQEPV010000027.1:0-49981 GCF_052045935.1 Paraburkholderia sp. 22098
CCGTGAAACGACTCCACGCCGATGATAGTGCGGATTGCCCGTGTGAAAGTAGGTAATCGTCAGGCTCCCCAGCAGCATCAGAAACCCCACCCCACAAAAGGTGGGGTTTCTGCGTTTACACGGCGGTAAAACGCGGCGATAAAACAGCGAGGCCACCTTACAGCCTCACTGCCTGCCGATCCGCAGTGCGTTCGCATAACCCGTCAGCTCAAGATAAGCCCGCCCGAGATCCGCGCCATCGCGGCTCACGCGCACCGCGCCCTCCCAGTACACCGCGCCAGTAGACTGGCGCGAGTCCAGTTCCTGGTCGTCCATCAGCGGATCGAGTTGCCATGTCAGCGCACCGGTTCGCACCGACATCGACACCGGGTACGACGTGTTCGTGCGCGGCGAGCGCCATGTGCGACGCGGCGTGAAGTCGACCTCGTTCGGAGCGAACGTTGTCACTCGTCCGTCGCGGTCGCGTAATGCAGCATGCGCCCACATCGCATGTCCGTCGCGGCTTCTCACCTTGAAGGCCATCAGTGCCGAACCGTCTGAGAGATTCGCGCCCAGCCAGTCCCATCCAACCGAATTCGCGTCGAGCAATGTGCTCGACCACTCATGATCGAGCCATGCAACGCCCGTCACGGCAGTGTCTCCATGCGATGAATCGCCATTGGCGCCCGGTCGCCTCACGCTGCCCGACACGCGCAATTGCGGCTCGCTGTAGTAATAACTGGCCTGTTCCGGCCGCGGGCCTTTGCGTGAGTAGCCATGTTCGCCCTGAATCAAAGGCGCTTGCGTTGGCGTTAGCTCGAGATGCAACGCGAACTCGCCGGCATCGGCGGTAACATCGTAGCGGCCATCGGCGGCACGAACAATTTTCCACGCGTCGAGCTTGACGTCGGTATTCGCAGGCTTCGCGTAGGCGAGGCCGAATCCCTCGCGGCCAATCCGCTGATCATGCACGAGGTGGCCGAGTGCAGGATCGCTCAACGCGGCGTGTGCGATGATCAGTTGAGAAGGCGCGAAAGCACTCGGATCGGCGGCATCGTGTCCCGTTGCCGAACGGAAGAACGTGATCTGAAAACCGAGCGGCCGATTATCGGGCGTAGTCAGCCAGCCGGTGGCGTACCACCACTCGGTGCGAAAATCGGCATGAGCGCCGGTGTCCATCGGCAGCACAATCTGATGGTCTTTCGTGACAGCGGCGAATTCCGGCGTTGCGGCAAAGACCATGTTGGCCGACAAGGCGAACGCGCCGACAACGAACAAATGTGGAACCCGTGGCCGAGTCCGACGAAAACGCGCGACCGAAACCTCGTTCCCCGCGTTCGCCCAATGCATGGATTGAAGCGCCATCGATTGAAGCGCCAATAACCGGCGCAAAGCTCGCATCACCAGTCCTCCTTGACCGCGCGCACTGCATCCACGGAAACGGCGCCACGTCCCGCAATCACCGCTGTCGAACACGACGACGCGAGCATCACGAGCGCAACGGTGGCCAGCATCGTCCACGGAACATGCAGCGACATGCTCCAGTGAAACGACTGCGGATTGACGACGAATACGAGAATCAGACTGATCGCGAAGCCGAGAACAAAACCCATTGCGATACCGCACGCGGTGAGCATGCCGCCTTCGAGCGCGAGGATCGCGAGAATTTGCGAGCGTGTCACACCGACATGCCGAAGCATGCCGAACTCGCGAGCGCGTGCGAGCGTCTGCACCGAAAATGTTGCGGCCACGCCGAACAAGCCGATGACGATAGCGACCGCCTCCAGCAGATATGTGACTGCAAAGCTTCGGTCGAATATCACGAGCGTGCGCGCGCGAATGGCGCCCGGTTGCGAGATGTCCAGCCTCGCGCCGAAAGGCAGTGCACGCAAGCCGGCTACCGTGCGCTCAATGCTCGAACCTCGCTCGACGGTAACCGCGACATCGGTAGCGCTCGTGTCGGCGGTGAGGCGACGGTAGTCGGCAAGCCGTATCTGGATCGCGCCCGTCTGCCGCGCGTAATCGCGCCATACGCCCGCCACCGCGAACACATTTGCGCGCTCGCCGATGGGCAAGCGGATACGCTGTCCGAGCCTATAACCATATAGATCCACCATTGCTTCGGACACCCAAACAGGTGTTTCAGCGCTTTGCAGATCGCGCGGCGTAAGCACAGGTCCCGTCATTTGCAGATTTGCACCCGGATCGGTTGCGTCGATCTCGCGTGCGAGTATCGCGACGTCCGGGCGCGCCGGATCGAGCGTGATATGTGAAGTGCGTGCGAACGCCGCCCTTGCAATGCCCGGCACGGCCGCAAGCCGCGTCTGTTCAGCAGGGCTCAAGCCGCCTGTGTCGCCGTTTTCCGCGACGCGCACATAAAGATCAGCAGACAGTAGATGGACCAGCCAGTCTTCGACGGACACGCGAAAGCTGGCCACCATGATCGCCATCGCCACGATCAGCGCGAAGCTCGACAACACACCGCCCATTGCAATCGACGCATGACCCGGCGCATTCGCGAGACGCGCAAGCGCTAGCGTACTGGCCGCTCCGGCGCGTGAGCGCGATGCGAACCCCCGGCTCGCTACGCCAAATATGAGGGCGGTGACCCGCGGCATCAATGCAATTCCGCCGATCAGCAGTAGCGCGACGGCCACATAACCGCCAATCGGCGCGTCGAACCATGGCGGTGCCTGCGTGAGAAGCGCGGCGATAACCAGGCACAAGAGGGCGGGCCACGGCGTGGCGAGCCGCGCGAGCGCGCCTTCTTCGGCACCGGCCTTGAGTGCGGAAGCGGGCCGTGCGCGCGCCGCTTCCAGTGCCGGCGCGAGGCTGCCGAGAACTGCCACGGCGATGCCGAGCGTCAGAAAAATAGCAGTTGCGACTGGTTCGAAGCCGACCTGCGGCTGCACGCCGGGAAAGTAGCCGCCGCCGAGATCGCTGCCGAAAAAACGCAACGCGCCGGCAGCGAGTGCATAACCGAGCGCGAGGCCGCATAGCGAACCGAGCAGGCCGAGCAGCGCGCCTTCCAGCAGAATCTGACGCAACAGTTGGCCACGCGTCAGTCCGAGTACGCGCAGCATCGCAAACTGCGCGCGACGACGCACCACGCTGAGTGCCTGCGTCGAAAACACGAGGAACGCCCCGGTGAAAAGCGCAACCAGCGCGAGCACGTTCATGTTGATTCGATAGGCGCGCGACAGCCGGTCCGTGCGGCTCTCGACGTCACGCGCTTCGGTAACGACCCATTGGCTGCCCAGCTCATTTTGCAGATCGCGTTTGAAGCGCTCGCGGTCGACACCGCGCTCAAGCTGCACGTCGACGCGCGAAAGCTTGCCGACCTTGCCGAACTTCCATTGAACCGCGGCAATATCCATGATCGCGAGCCGTTGACCCGGCCTTGTTCTCACGATGCCGCCGGCCACACGCAAGTGCACGATCGACGTGCCGCTCTGCAGCGCCACCTGATCCCCGGTCTTCACGTGCAACCATTCTTGCGCGGCGGTCGAGAGAAATACGGCGTCGGACGCGAGCGTGTCGAAAGGCTGTCCGCTCGACGGCACGCCCATCAGGTCCGGCGCAATGCGGCTTGCCTTGAACACGTCGATGCCGAGCACAGGCAAAGCCGCGTTCTGTCCCGGCACCGTGACGTCTAGCGCAAGAACGGGACTCGCGAGCGCGACACCTCTTTGCGTGGCGAGGCGCGGATAGATCGACTCGTCGAGTAGCGGCTGAGCGCCGCGCACCTGCAGATCGGCCTGGCCGGAGAGGCTGCGCGCCGCAGCGGAGAACTCGTTGAAGGCTGCGCTGTTGATCAGTTGCACAGCGTAACCGAGCGCCACACCCAACGCGATGGTTGCGATCGCAACGAGCGCGCGTGCCCGATGACTGCGCCATTCGGCGGCGAGCAGCCAGCGCGCAAGAATGCGGTGTCCGCCTCCGGGCGCGGAGCGCTGCGAATCAGCGGGCGTCATCGGTTGAACGCGCAGTGGTTCGCGCGCCGTGTTGCGCCTGTGAAGACGCCGGCACTTCCGACGCGGCATGCAAGCCGCCATCGCTGAGAATCATGATGCGGTCGGCGACGGCGGCAGCGGCCTCCGAGTGCGTCACCATCATCGTGGCCGCGCCGGTCGCCTTGCTTTGCGCACGAAACAACGCGAGCACGCCGTGGGCGGTATCGGGATCGAGGTTGCCCGTCGGTTCGTCGGCGAGGATCAGAGTAGGGCGATGGACCAGGGCGCGCGCGATAGCAACGCGTTGCATTTCGCCGCCAGACAGTTGCCGCGGAAAGTCGTCACCGCGGCCTTCGAGTCCGACTGCCGCGAGCATGTCGAGCGCCGCGGAAGAGGGCAACTCGTTTAGCAGCAGTGGCAGCGCGACGTTCTGCGCGAGTGTCAAATGCGGCAGCACGTGAAACGCCTGAAACACAAAACCGAGCTTTTGCCTGCGCAGACGCGTCGCGGCATTGTCGTCGAGACGCGACACGGCATGGCCGCCGATCATCACATCGCCGCTGTCCGCCTGATCGAGACCGGCGATCAGATTGAGCAGCGTCGATTTGCCGACGCCTGAGTCGCCCATGATCGCGACGAATTCGCCGGGCGCGAGCGTGAAGTCGAGATTTGCGAGGACGACGCGGCCCGCGCCGTAGGTCTTGCTAAGCCCGCGGCACTCGAGCGCGGGAACGACACCTTCGTGAAAAAACACCATGCAAGGTCCGGAGAATGAGGTCGACGCGGCTGCATCCGCTCGCTGAATGCGCGGCCTTCGATGTGTTGGCCGCCAAAGTATATTCGGCTTCTGTAAGGCGCGTCGGCGGATCCGCTCCTCGTGTGAAGCCTGCGTCCGGTGACGGCTTTTCCTGACACGGCACCTCGTTCCGCGCGTGCACCTGCATAAAAAATATTTCTGTCCAATACAGCGGGTCCTGCAGATCGGTGCGCGAAAAGACCCATGCGCGGCGCTGTCGAACGCATTCCGTGTGCCTTGTTGACGAAATCGCCATTGCGCACGTCATGAACTGGTCGCAAATGGTCGTCAAAAGCGCGCTTCTGCGGGAAATTTGCCGGACCGCGAAGGATCCCTAGCCCGTTTGTGCAGGTGCACATTTTTCCGGCTTGTGCAAGCGAAGCTACCGCAATAAGTCATTGTCTAGGGCATGAGCGCAATGTTGCGCTGCAAAACTATTCTTATCTTGGTAATCTCCCACCTCGTCGTTCGACTGCGGGTAAACGTGTAGTCGAGCGAAGTCTGCACACGTCGCCCCTGCTGGCCCCGAACCCTACATATTCGCTTCAATGCTTTCGAAATGGAAAGTGTTGGTGCGGCGTTTTGTACTTCAAGTTTTCGACAGCGCACATGCCATTGCCTCTCCTTAGTCTGCTTATCTGGATCCCTATCGTTGCCGGCCTCGTCGTTTTGCGAGCCGGGTCGGACACGGCTCGCGGCCGTACGCGGTGGCTCGCATTGATCGGCGCGTTTGCGGGCTTCGTTCCCGTGATTCCGCTGGTCGCGAATTTCCGCAACGAAGCGACGTCGATGCAATTCGTCGAAAACGTCAGATGGTCGCCGACTTTCGATATCGCGTGGCACGTCGGCGTCGACGGCATTTCGCTGTGGCTCGTCGCATTGACCGCGCTGACGACGATCATCATCGTGGTCGCCTCGTGGGAGTCGATCACCGAGCGCACTGCGCAGTACTTCGGCGCATTCCTGATGTTGTCCGGTTTCATGCAGGGCGTGTTCACGTCGCTCGACGGCATGATGTTCTTCGTCTCGTTCGAAGCAACGTTGATTCCGCTTTATTTGCTGATCGGCACATGGGGGCACTCCAATCGGTCATATGCCGCGGTGAAGTTCTTCTTCGTGTCGTTCCTTGGCTCGCTGATGATGCTGATGTCGATGCTGTATCTGTACAGCCAGACGCATAGCTTCGACCTCGCGCTGTGGCGGGAAACGCGCCTTGGCACCATGCCGCAAGTACTGATCTTTCTCGGCTTCCTCGCGGCATTCGGCGTGAAGGTGCCCATGTGGCCGCTTCATACCTGGTTGCCCGACGTTCACCTCGACGGCCCCACGGGCGCTGCCGTGATGATCGGCATGCTCAAACTCGGCGGCTACGGCCTGTTGCGTTTCGCATTGCCGATTGCACCACAGGCAAGCCACTTTTTCGCGCCGATGATAATCACGCTGTCGCTCGTCGCGGTGATCTATTCGAGTCTTCTCGCGCTCGTGCAGACCGACATGCGCCGCCTGCTTGCGTATTCGACGGTGGCTCATATGGGCCTCGTCACGCTCGGTCTGTTCGTCTTCAACCGTATCGGTCAGGCCGGCGCGATCGTGCAGATGCTGTCGTACGGCGTGGTGTCCGGCGCGATGCTGTTGTGCACGGGCATGCTCTACGATCGCACGAAAACGGCTGCGATCGCCGAGTACGGCGGGGTTGCCAACACCATGCCGCGTTTCGCCGCGTTCGTGATGTTGTTTTCGATGGCGAATGTGGGCCTGCCGGGTACGTCGGGTTTCGTCGGCGAATTCATGGTGCTGATGGGCGCGATTCGCTTTAACTTCTGGATCGGCGCGATGGCGGCGTCTACGCTGATTCTGAGCGCGGCCTACACGTTGTGGATGTATAAGCGCGTAATTTTTGGCGCGATTGCGAATGCGCGTGTTGGCAACCTGAAAGATGTCGGCAAGCGCGAATTCGTGTTGCTCGGCGCAATGGCGCTGCTGGTACTCGCAATCGGACTGGATCCGAAGCCTTTCACCGACGCCATCGACCCGTCGGTCGGTACGTTGCTGGCGCAATCGGAGCGCTCCACGCGTCCGGAGCCGACGCCTCGCGATGGCGGTGAACACCTGCAAGCAGCCGCCCCCGCAGCGGTCGTTGCGGCGACGCGTACGCCAGGGTGACAGGGCAGTGTGAATGCCGGAATAGTCGATTCCAGTTCGGCAAAATGCGCGCACAATAGATGCCGCATATGCCGAACTGAGCCCGAATCGCACTTTCATGCATCACAACAGGAGAGCCCATGAGTCAGCAGAAAGCCGTGGAGTATTCCGCAGCATCGCCCGAAGTCAAAGCTGTGTACGACGATATCAAGCAGACGCGTCAGGTCGACGACGTCAACAACTTCTGGAAGTACATCGCGCAGCATCCTCCGACGCTCGCGCGCACGTGGGACAGTCTGAAAGACGTGATGAAGCCCGGCGCGCTCGATCCGTTAATGAAAGAGCTGCTCTACGTGGCCGTAAGCGTGACGAACAACTGTGGTTATTGCGTTGCGAGTCACACGGCCGCGGCTCGTCGTGCGGGCATGACCGACGAGATGTTTGGCGAACTGCTCGCAGTAGTTGGCATGGCTAATGAAACGAACCGCCTCGCGGTGGGATATCGCGTGCCGATCGACGCAGCGTTCGAGTAGGCCGATTCACGCCTTGCCGCGCCACGCGGCAAGCAAACCGGGCAAGTCGTTCATGTCCCGAAACACCTGAGCCACGCCGACTGCCTGCAATGCGGCAGCGCTGCTATGCCCGAATTCGTTCGGGCAGTAACCGAATACCGTCGCGCCGGCTGCAACGCCGGCCGTCGCGCCCGTCACCGTGTCTTCGACAATAGCGCAGTGCGCCGGGTCCACATCTAACGCCGCCGCCGCGGCGAGATACACATCGGGGAACGGCTTGCTACGCGGTGTTTCGTGACCGCTGAAGATGCGTCCCTCGAAGCAGTCCAGGATCTCCGCCTTGGCCAATTGCAATTCGACTTTGATCCGGTCGGCACCGGAAGCAACGGCGATTCGTCCCTTCAATGATGCGTGAAGCGAACGTACCGCTGTCGCTGCGCCCGGTATCGCGGTCAGTTCCTTTTCGAGCGCTGCATTGCGGCGCGCGCGAAATTGCATCAGCCAGTCGGTCGTGATCGCAACGCCAGTGCGCGCTTCGATCAGCGGCGCTTCGTCCTTCACCGCCTTGCCGACAAAAATACGCATCGTCTCTTCAATGCTCAGGTGCCAGCCCAACTCGCCCAGCATCTCGGTGAGTACGCGGTTAGTGATCGGTTCCGAGTCGACGAGCACGCCGTCGCAATCGAAAAGTACGGCGTGAAACGGAAAATCGGCCATCGGGAAGAGTGGGAAGAGATCGCGGAACGGGAGAGCATACAACAACGCGCCGCGTGGCGCTGCGCGCTTGCATGACCGCGCGCAGCGCGAAGAGTCACGATCCCTTAGCGTCGAACCCGTCACTCAAGGTCTTCATGAACGCAATAATGTCCTGAATATCCTGATCCGTCATTGCAGGCTGATCACCGAATTTGCGATCGAACGGTGCGTCGGACACATCTACGTTCGCGTGAAACTGCGGCGGCAGATCGTTGTACTTTTGCACCTTGCCCGATGCATCGCGCGGATAGATCTTTTCCGGCGACGTATTACGCAGATTGTAGAAGTCCATAACCTGCTTCAGGTCGTGATACACGCCGTTGTGAAAGAACACCTTGCGGTTCGCGACATTGCGTAGCGTGGGTGTGAGGAACATGCCGCAATACTGCGTCTGTTTCGCGAGATCTCCACGAAACGGCCCACATACCCCCATATCGAAGAACTTTGGATCCTTATTCGCGGGAATGGCCTGATTGCGCGGCACACCCAGCGCTTCGTATTGCGTATCGGTAAACACTGGCGGCAAGCCGTCCTTGCTCGGCTGACTCAGGTGGCAGCCCGCGCAATTCGCTTTGTCCTTGTCGTTGAACAATTGCAGGCCGTGCAGTTCGGCATGCGTGAGGCGAGCTTTGCCTTCCAGCCAGTAGTCGTACTTACTCGTGAACGCGTGGAATGACGGATCTTCGATCTGATAACGCCCCACCGCGAACATGGCCTCTGAAATCAGCAGGCTCGGATTGCCGACAATGGCCGGCCCGAACATCTGCTTGAACTGGTCGATGTACTTCGTCTGCAGCAGCTTGTGCGCGACGTCTTCGGGCGTTTTGTTGGCCATCTCGACGGGATTCGTCAGTGGGCCGATTGCCTGGTCCTGCAAAGTATCGGCGCGGCCGTCCCAGAAGAGCCCGCCCTGCGGCACCATTGCCGGAGCGGCAGGCGCGGCGAGAGCGGTCTTTTGCGCGCGCGCGACGCCGCTTGCCTGCGAAGCGAGTTGCGTCAGATCCACCGGCACATCCGTGTCGCCCTGGTCGGGACCAATGCTGAACGGCGCCTGACGATACAGATAGGTGAGCGAGGGCGGCGGACGAAAACCCGCGTCGGTCATATGCGCGCCGCCGAGCTGAACAGGAAACGCGTTATCCGGCGCGTACGAATTCTTCGGCGAGTGGCACGACGCGCAGGACTGCGTGCCGGAAGCCGACAGCGACTGGTCGAAAAATATCTCCTTGCCGAGCAGTGCCACCGCGCTCAGTGGCGCGCTTGCCGGACGCAAAAGATGCACCGGTCGAGGGTTCGCGCCTGTGAGGTCTTCAACGATCGCGCCGACTGCGGCCGGCATCCGCTCCGGATAAACAAGCGCATATGCGCTGAGCGCGACGGCCGCAATAGCGATGCAGGCGGCGCTTCGCGCAAGCAGCCGGAGCGCTGAGCGGCGCGTGAGAACGGGACCGGGTTCGCCGCTCGCGGGAAGAGTCGGCGGCAGGGCAGCGTCTGGAGCTTGGTTCATGGCGGTCGTGACAATAGTTCTTCTGATGCGATCAAAAGGGCAAATCGAGCCAGTACATATGCACTGGCTCGACGCCGACTACGCTTTGCTGCAAGCCGTGCTCTGCGTCATGACACCGCGTTCGTCAGCGATGCGCGCGAGATACTCGCGCATCGCATGAACGCGGGTTGCCTGATCGCAAGTTTCTGCACGGCTCGTGACCAGCTCTGGTCAGATTGCCGGCGCTTGCGCCAGCGTCGTACCGAGGTTCTGGTCCAGATACAGCGGCGCGTTGTTGCCCGAGCCCGAGAAGTCGAACATGTTCATGATGCTGCCCGCAGTGGCGTCGAACGAACCGCCGCCAATGCGTTGACCGCTGAGCCAGTTATCCTCGATGAACTTCACGACCGATGCTTGAGTGATCGGCGTGTCGTCGACGAAGTTCGCCTTCGCCCACGGCGAGACCACGATAAACGGCGTGCGCGTACCCGGACCGCAACGGCCGTTCACCGCGCCGCCGTTCACGCCCTGCGGCTGCACTGCGCCCGCGGCCGTACACTGGCCTGCCGCGCTCAGGTTGTCGCTGCCCGCCACCGTCTTGCCGCCTGCCGATTGCGGCGTCGTCGAGTCGAACGACGAGCTCGTAGGCGCTTTGTAGCGATGGTCGTACCAGCCGTCCGAATCGTCGTAGGCGATGATCACGGCGGTGTTCTTCCAGTCAGGCTGCTGCTGCAGGAAGTTGATGACCTTCGTGACGAAAGCCTGTTCGTCGATCGGGTCCGAGTTGCCCGGATGGCCGTCCTCGACTGCCGGCGCCTTCAGGAAATTGACCGACGGATAGTTGCCCGACTTCACCGCGGCAAAGAAGTCGTCGGTGTCGTACTGGTGATGAACCGGCGTTGCGGTGTTGTCGAGCGGATCAGCCGCACCGATCACGGCCGTCGAAGACGGACGCGTATGCGCAAGGTTCGCCGTGCTCGCGTAGTACTGGAACCACGCGTGGTGCTGCACGTAGTCGGTCTTCGTCGCGTTGAGCACCTGCGAGAAGGTCGAGCGGGCGCAGCGCGTTGTGCCGTTCGCGTTGACCGTCTGCAGATTGAAGCCGCCCATGAAGCCGCCCCACGTGATGTTCTTCGCGTTGAGCAGGTCGCCGATGTTCTTGTTGTTCGACGACATCGTGCCCGTCACCGTGCTGCCCGCCGCGGTCGTGCAGACGTCACCGGTCGGGTCGAGGTCGCCGACCATCGTGAAGCCGCCGGCCGAATCCGGAATCGCGTTGCCCGACGTGCCGCCCGAAACGATCACGCCGTTGTTCTGGCCGGAGACGACTGCAAGCGCGCCCGGCGTCGACGGACCGTACGTGTCGGTGTACGCGTTCTGGTTCATCGCAAAGTGCTGCGCGTAGTTCCACAGCGCGGTGACGGTGTTGCCGTCGAAGTAGCCGAGCACCTGGCCCTTCGTCGCGAATGCTCCGGTGCTGCCCGCGATCGTCGAACCGGCTGCGGTGAAGAGCGGGAACGAGTCCATTGCGCCGTTGTTATAGGCGAGCTGTTCGGCGGCGTATGCGTGGTTCTGACTCGACGTGTTCGCTTGCGAGCGGTCGAGGCGGAACGGCAACAGATCCGCTGCGGGCAGACCGAGCCCGGCGATAGTCACCAGACCGACCGTGCGGCCTGCCGTATTCGGCGACGTAGGTAGCGCATTCGGGTTGGTCGCGATCAGGTTGTTGCTCGCGAGGTTATTGACCGCCGGCGTGCCTGCAGCCGCCGTGAATTGCGGTTCGCCCACCGGATTCGACGCTTGCGGATAAGTCGCGAAGTAGTGATCGAACGAGACGTTCTCGCCGAAGATCACGACGACGTGCTTGATCGGCGTGGCAGTGGCCAGGGCATCCTGTGCCGTCACCGAGGGTGCCGGCGATGAGGCCGGCGATGAGGCGCCCGGACTGATGCTGTGGTTGCCGCAAGCGGTGAGCGTCAGCAGTGCGGCAAAGGGAATGGGTAACAGGGTTCTACGGAACATGTGACTGGCTCCAGATTCGACTTCGCCGTTCAGCGCTTCCATGATGTACGTGTGGAGTTCGCTGGGGATATTGTTTATTGGAAATAGTGCGGCGCTTGTGGCTGCTCCACGCTGCGGCAACTACAAGCTGCGCGCATTGAAGCATTCGATGATTAAGATTTAAGGGCGCGCATATTACGTTGGCTCTCGATCGCCATTCATTCCGATAACCGTTGCTGTCGTTGTGCTGACGGTGACACTGGCGCGCGGCGGCAGCAAGCGGTAGTTGACTCACTGCGGCCCGGCACGACGGATGCTCCGGCATCCAGACGTAGCTCGCCGGACAGGCCGCCAAAAACGTGCGCTGCCGTGATCCCGTCATCTCTTTCCGAGGATTCGCCATGACAGTGAAGCTCAAACCGGTCGGTCAGCAGGTCATCGTCATCACCGGGGCGACGAGCGGTATCGGACTCGCTACCGCGCGTCTTGCCGCGAGCAAAGGAGCGCGGTTGATGCTGATCGCCCGCGACGAGGAAGCGCTGACCGCGCTCGCGAGGCAACTCGGCGATCAGGGCGCGCTCGTCGACTATGCGGTTGCCGACGTGAGCAACGCCGGGCAATTGCAGGCCGCCGCCGACAAGGCCATTGCGCGCTTCGGCGGCTTCGACACGTGGGTCAACAACGCCGGCGCGTCGATCTACGGCCGTTGCGCCGACGTGCCCATCGACGAGCAGAAAGAGTTGTTCGAGACGAACTTCTGGGGCGTCGTGCAAGGTTCGATGATTGCGCTCGCACACCTGAGGCAGCGCGGCGGTGCGCTGATCAATCTGGGCAGCGAGCTGTCGGACGTCGCGCTGCCGCTGCAGGCCGCATATGTCGCGTCGAAGCACGCAGTAAAGGGCTATACCGACGCATTGCGCATGGAACTGCTGGAAGAGCGCGTGCCGGTTTCAGTTACGCTGATCAAGCCGTCGGGCATTCATACGCAGTTTGTCGAGCATGCCCGCAATCATCTCGACGTGCAGCCAAAGCTGCCGGCGCCGGTCTATGCACCGGATATTGTCGCGAGGGCGATTCTGCATGCGGCGGCCACGCCGGTGCGCGATCTGTATGTCGGCGGTGCATCGGCGGCAATGGTCACGTTCGCGCGTCGAGCGCCCAATCTGTATGACCGCGTGATGGGCCGTCTTGGCATATTGTCGCAACGGACTCAGGAGCCGCCGCACACGGCGGCCGGCAACAACGGCGGCGATGGTGCATTGCGCGAGCGTTCCGAACAGAAGCGCCGGGTGTTTGAGTCGAGCCTGTACACGCAGGCGTCGATGTATCCGCAGCAGACAGCATTGCTTGCCGCGGGCGCAGCGGCCGTGTGGTTGCTCGCGCGTTATGCGCGGTCGTCGCATGGGCGACGCGTATAGGCGAAGAGCCGCGCGTGTGATTCACTTATCAGGATAATGGGCGGCCAGGAAGATGGTGGGCAAGACAAAGGGTAGCAAGACAAAGGGTAGCGCCTCATAGGCGACAGCAGCGCGGGAGCAGTGCAAGGCGCAACCCTTCGTCGTCCGATGCAATCAGGCGTAATGCCACTGAACGACTCGGGCGATCAGCCTCCGCCGCCGTTCGGGTTGCCGATTGTGAGCTTGTTCGATACGGACTTCACACCGGCGACGCTTTTCGCCACGTCCTCGGCTTGCGGAATCTGGGCGCCGTCAGGCACCGATCCTGTTAGCGTCACTGCGCCGCCGCGAGCCCGCACGAACACGTTCGACACATCGAAGCCCTGCGCTTTTGCCAACGCCTTGCGCACGTCGAGACCGAGTTTGCGGTCCGTCTTTTTCACCGCTTTTGTGCGCGCAGTGGAGGAGTCCGTCATGTCGGACGGCGCCGCATCGCTCGATTGCGCATAGGCGCTCGATGCAGTTGCCAGACACAATGCGATGCCGAGCGTCTTCAAAAGATTGACTGTTTTCACGTTTTCTCCATCCTCGAAAAGTTGATGTCGCTTCGTTGCATGCAAAATAATACGCGCCTGTGAACGGTGTCCGCTCACTGGGAGCATCCTGTCTTGTACAAACGCAATGCCGTGGCGCTCCCGGCGCGCTTAAACAATAGTTCAGCACGCGCGCTCATGCTGGAAAAACTGGCGGTGGCGTCTGCACTGACAGGCATCAGTGCGCCATATGCAGTTTGGCATTAAGCTCTCAACGGCGAACCGTGCGTTGCATCGCGCACGATCCGCCGAAGAACGATGAGTCGCACATAACCTTGAATGCACTTGCCAACTTAAGAGGGAGTCAGCCATGAAGCGCGTTGCCATCAAAAAGATCATGCTGGGCTTTGCGGTTACCGCGATGGTCGCAGCCGGTATGCCACTCGCCGCCGCGCAAACCACGACCGATACGGACACACAGACCGCGCAACCCGGCGGAGCCAGCGCCGCCAAGCCGACCAAGGCCGAGCGTAAAGCGGCCCGCAAGCAGGCTCGCGCAAAGAAGAATGCAGAGCTCAAGAAGCTGGAGGACGCAGGCTATCAGCCGTCGCGGAACGACCCGAACTATCCGACCGATCTGCAAAATGCTCAGAAGAAGGCGGGCATAGGCACAGGCGCGAGCCAGTAAGCATTAACCCGTAATTCGTGCCACCGGGCAGCGCGATATCGATGCTGTCCGGCGCAATGCTCTCTCGAACGGCGCGCGTGGCGCGAACTATCGTTTCGACTGACGAATAACACGCGACTAGCCGCCAGAGAAAACTCGGTATTACGCGGCGACACCAGCGCATCTGATCGTCGCACGGCGTTTTTTCTGCTCTCGAAACCCTACATTTGGCTTGTAGCGACATCTTCGCCTGGCGCTTTCCATATCGGCGAAACCCTTACCCATCAAGGCTTTCGCGGCGGCCAAACTTTGTCCGTGCGACATGAGTGTCGTATTTCCTCATGTGGTTGTCGCAAATAGTCGGCTAGGCGTACTTTTTTCTGGCAACTATGTATGCACAGCGCGGACGACGTCCGCTCGCAGCTTTGCATGGGACCAGGGTAAGTGTTTTGCACAAACTCTGGCCGACATAGGAGAGCATTCAATGAATTCCCCCAAGGTCGTGGTCGAAGGGCTGTGCAAGGTGTTCGGCACTAACCCGAAACAGGCGCTCGCCATGCTGGCGGGCGGCGCGACGAAAGAAGAAGTCTTCGCGCGGACCGGTCAGATCGTCGGCGTTCACAACGTATCCTTCGAAGTCAAGGAAGGCGAGATCTTCGTGCTAATGGGGCTCTCGGGCTCCGGCAAGTCGACGCTGATCCGCCTGATCAACCGGCTCGTGGAACCGTCGGCGGGCAAGGTGCTAATCGATGGGCGCGACGTGGCCAGCGTACCGCGCGCCGAATTGACCGCGCTGCGCCGCAAGGACATGAGCATGGTGTTCCAGTCGTTTGCGCTGATGCCGCAACGCACTGTGCTGTCGAATGCAGCGTTTGGGCTCGAAGTGGCGGGCGTCAGCCGCAAAGAACGCGAAGCGCGCGCGATGACCGTGCTCGAGCAGGTTGGCCTCGCTCCGTTCGCGGCGAAGCTGCCCGCACAACTGTCGGGCGGCATGCAGCAACGCGTGGGCCTTGCGCGGGCACTCGCGGTCAACCCGTCGTTGATGATCATGGACGAAGCGTTCTCCGCTCTCGATCCGTTAAAGCGCAAGGAAATGCAGAACGTGCTGCTCGATCTGCAACGCGAGCAGCAGCGCACGATCCTGTTCGTGTCGCACGATCTTGAAGAAGCCATGCGGATCGGCACACGCATCGCGATCATGGAAGGCGGCAAGGTGGTGCAGATCGGCACGCCGCAGGAGATCATCACGAATCCCGCCGACGATTACGTGCGCGCCTTCTTCGAAGGCATCGACACCAGCCGTTATCTGACGGCCGGCGATCTGATGCAGACCGACGCCGTGCCGCTGATGCATTCGCATTCGCCGCAGATCGACGCGTCGAGCGTGGCCGCCACCTTGAACGGCAGCGCCGACTATGCGTTCGTGCTCGACAGCGAACGCAAGATTCGCGGCTTCGTGTGCCGCGACGAAACAGGCAGCGCGTCGGCGAAACTGAACTACGTCGAATGCATTCGACGCACCACACCGCTAGACGATGTGGTCGAACGCGTGGTCGCGAGCCGCGCGCCTTTGCCGGTCGTCGAAGCAGACGGCTCCTACTGTGGTTCGGTCAACAAGACGAACGTGTTGCACGTTCTTACGCGCCATCGAGGTTCCCATGTCTGAAGTCATTCCACTTGGCGCCTGGGTCGACCACGGCGTCCACTATCTGCTCGACCATGACGCCAAGACTTTCGATTCCATCGGCAAGGTCATCGAGGGTTTTGCGGCGCTGATCGAACAAGGTCTGCAAGCCGTTCCCATGTGGGCGCTGATGGCGTTCTTCGTCGGCATAGGATTGTGGCGGGTGGGCTGGCGTTTCGCGCTCTTCACCTTGCTTGCGATGCTGCTGATCTATGGCACCGGGTTCTGGGATCAGATGGTGATCACGCTCGGCCTCACGCTGTCGTCCACGTTGATCAGCCTCCTGCTCGGCGTGCCGCTCGGCATCTGGACCGCGAAAAGCCGGACCGTCGAAATGATCGTGCGTCCCGTGCTCGACCTGATGCAGACCATGCCCGCGTTCGTCTACCTGATTCCGGCCGCGATGCTGTTCGGCCTCGGCCGCGTGCCCGGCATTCTTTCCACGGTGATCTTCGCCATGCCGCCCGCGGTGCGTCTCACGTCGCTCGGCATCAAGCACGTGAACCGCGAGATCGTCGAAGCGGGGCAGGCGTTCGGCTGCACGCCGTGGCAGTTGCTCTACAAGGTGCAGTTTCCCAATGCGCTGCCTTCGATCATGACCGGCGTGAATCAGACCATCATGATGGCGCTCTCGATGGTGATCATTGCGTCGATGGTCGGCGCGGGCGGGCTTGGCAACGACGTGCTCGCCAGTATTCAACGGCTCGACATCGGGCTCGGCTTCGAAAGCGGACTTTCTGTCGTGATGCTCGCGATCATTCTGGACCGTATCACGGAGAGCTTTGGCCGCTCGCCCGGCATGGCGCGCGCGCCGCTTCTCTCGGGCTTGCGCAGTGTGATGAAGGTGCGCCGCGCGCCGGCGGCGCAGCACAGCTGAGCCGCACATGAAGCGCGACGCGATCACCCAGGTCGAGGCCCCTTCAGATTCGCCGCTTTCCCGGCTCGCGCACGTCGGCTTTCTGACGCTGCCGAACTTTTCGATGATCGCGTTCACGAGCGCGGTCGAGGTGCTCCGCATGGCCAACTACGTGGGCCGCGCGGAGCATTACAGGTGGTCCGTGATCACGCCGGACGGCGAGCCGGCGCGGGCGAGCAACGGTATTACGGTGAAGCCCACCACGACGCTCGCGCAAGCCGGCATGCCTGACGTGCTGATCGTCTGCGCGGGCTGGCACGTGCGCGACTACGTCAACGAAACGGTGATCGGTTTGCTGCGCGACGTGGCGGCCCAGAACATACCGCTCGGCGGCATTTGCACGGGACCGTATGCGCTACTCGCAGCCGGGCTGCTCGACGGCTATCGCTGTACCGTGCACTGGGAAGATATGTCGCCGCTGCACAAGAGCTACCCGCATGTGCGTTTCGCCGACGAACTCTTCGTGATCGACCGCGACCGCATGACCTGCACGGGCGGCACCGCGCCGCTCGATCTGATGCTGAAACTGGTTGCCATGCGGCTCGGTCATCCGGTCGCGGCGCAGGTGTCGGAGCAGTTCATCGTGGAAAGAATACGCGGCTCGACCGACTATCAGCACATACCCGTCGACGCCCGCGTCGGTTTCTCGCGTGCCGAACTCATCGAGGTCGTTCGATTGATGGAGGCGAATATCGAAGAGCCTTTATCGCTCGACGAACTCGCGCGGCTCGTGCATCTGTCGCAGCGCCATTTGCAGCGCATGTTCAAGATGTTCCTGAGCGTATCGCCGACGCACTATTACCTCACGTTGCGCCTGCGGCGAGCGCGTGAACTGCTGCGCAATACCGACGCTTCGATCGCTCGCGTCACGGCCGTTTGCGGCTTCCATTCGCCGTGCCATTTCAGCAAGGCGTACCGCGCGCAATTCGGTCATGCGCCGAGCGTCGAGCGGCGACTGTCGGCGTAGGAGGTTCGTGCTTCAAGTTCGGTGACGTGCGTTCGCGCGTGCCTCGTTGCGCAGCAGGCGGCGTCGAAAAAGTCAGTGTAATAAGCCAGTCAAGCATTCAATCACCCAGAGGAAACGCCATGAAACGTTTGTGGGCTGCGTCGTTGTGCGCGCTGTCTGTGTCGTCCGTTCCTTCGGCTTTCGCCGCCGAACCCGCTACATGCCGCGACGTCCGCTTCGCCGACGTCGGCTGGACCGATATCGCCGCTACGACAGGGCTTGCATCGACGGTGCTCGAAGGACTCGGCTACAAGCCGACCAAAACGATCGCCTCTGTGCCGATTACCTTTGCCGGTGTGAAGAGCAAGCAGATCGACGTATTCCTCGGCTACTGGTCGCCGACCATGGACCCGATGATCGATCCGTTCAAAAAGGCCGGTCAGCTGAGCGTGCTGCCGACGCCGAACCTGACGGGCGCAAAGTACACGCTTGCCGTGCCGGACTACGCGTATCAGGCGGGTATCAAGACGTTCACCGACATCGCGAAGAACTACGACAAGCTCGGCGGCAAGATCTATGGCATCGAGCCGGGTAACGACGGCAATGCGTTGATCAAGAAGATGATTGACAGCAACCAGTATGGGCTCGGCAAGTTCAAGCTCGTGGAGTCGAGCGAGGCGGGCATGCTGGTGGAGGTGAACCGCGCGATCCGCGACAAGAAGTCGATTGTGTTCCTCGGCTGGGAACCGCATCCGATGAACGTGCAGATGAAAATCGATTATCTGTCCGGCGGCGACGACGTGTTCGGTCCGAACTACGGCGAGGCCAAGGTCATGACGGTTACGCCGACCGATTACTCGACACGCTGCCCGAACGTCGCGAAACTCGTGTCGAACCTGCATTTCACGACCGACATCGAGAATCACGTGATGCTGCCGATCATGAACAAAACGGACCCCAACAAGGCCGCGCGCGAGTGGTTGAAGGCGAATCCCGCAGTGCTCGACCAGTGGCTCGCGGGCGTGAAGACGTTCGACGGCAAGGATGGTTTGCCGGCAGTGAAGGCGTATGTGGCGGGGAAGTGATATCGGCTTTTGGCGCCGCTTGACGCGGCGCTAAACCGCCTGTTGCAAGGTTTCAGGCTATTAAACAAGGGACGAAATCAAAGGGCATCGACAAAACGCCTTGAAACAGGGCCTCAAATCGCCTGCGCCCGCCCCGGAAACGTCTCGTCGAAATCCGCACCATATTCCGCTTCCGCCGCCGTGCCGCGTTGCTCGCGATACATCATCGGCGGCAAGCCGAATTGTTTGCGGAATTCGCGGCCCAGATGTGACGCATCGGAAAAGCCACAACTCGATGCAATGTCCGCCACGGTCTTGTCCGAGCTGGTCAATAGCCAGGCAGCCGTGCGCAGGCGCACCTGCTTCGCGTAGGCCTGCGGCGCCTTGCCGGTTTGCGCCTTGAAAAGCCGCTCCAGTTGACGCGGCGACAGATCCAGCTTGCGCGCGAGTTCATCGAGTGAAAGCGAACGCCCCACGTGCTGTTCCATCAGCAGAATTGCGCGCTTCACTTTCGGGTGCGCCGCAGGTGCAAGTCCCGGCGGATGCGGCTGCGGCGCATTGCCTTTCTGCATGTCGTCGACGAGAAGAATACGCAGCGCCTTTTGTACCGTTGCGGTTTCGAAGTGGCGCAGAAGAATGGCTGCGGCCACGTCGATAGAAGCGCGCCCGCCTGAACACGTAATGCGCCGGCGATCGATCACGAACAGCCGGTCTGCCACGAGCGCCTCTTCATTCACCGACGGAAAACGCTCGATGAAATCCCAGTAGTGAAACCAGCTTACGCAAATGCGATGACCGTCGAGCACGCCCGCGCGCATCAGCGAGAACACGCCCGTACACATGCCGACAAGCGTTGCATCGGCCGCCGCGGCGCGGCGTATGAACGCAAGGGTTGCGTCGTTCGCGGCCGGTCCCGAATGCAGCAGGCCGCCCACCACGACGACGTAATCGAACGGCTCGGCGTTGTCGAAGGTTTCCCACGGAGTGATCTGGATTCCGCAACTCGCGCGTACCGGAGCAAGGGTTTCCCCTATCACGCTCCATGAACAGCGCACGGGCTTGCTGAAGTCGCCTTCGTCCGCGGACAGGCGCAACAGGTCGACGAAACCCGAAAACGCCGTCAGCGTGAAGTTCGGCAGCAGGATGATGCCAAAGCGGATGCGCTGCTTCGGCGTGCCGTCGATAGATTGAAGGGGAAGCGGTTCAGCGGAGTTCATGCATGCAGCCAGAGCAAAAAAAGGTTGAGTCAAGCATAGCACCGGGATCTACCGGGGCACTGATCATACGTGTCGTCAGCATCGCGAGGCGCAGGGGCTGCGCCTGTCGCAAATGCGTCAGAAGCCTTCGTAAATACGTCGCGACGCTTGGCGCGCAGTGCGCTTGACGCCACTATCCCACTGTCATGCCGTTTTTATTCTATCGGTCCAATTTGACGTGCGGTGCAATAGGGCCTGTTTCGAGGTAAGTCCCTCCACCCAGGCATTGCAACGCACAAGGCTAGCCATGAACGTCAGCGTATTCGATCTGTTCAAGATCGGTATCGGTCCCTCCAGCTCGCACACGGTCGGGCCGATGATCGCTGCTTGCCGCTTCGCGTCGCATATCGAAGACGCCAACCTGCTCGGCTTCGTGCGCCGCGTGAAGGTCGAACTGTTCGGCTCGCTCGGCGCAACCGGCAAGGGCCATGGCACCGACAAAGCGGTGCTGCTCGGCCTGGAAGGCAACCTGCCCGAACTGATCGACCCGGACACGATCGAGCCGCGTTTGCTCGCGATTCGCGAGACGAAGCAGCTCGCGCTGCTCGGCAAGCATCCGGTGAAATTCGACGAGCGCGAGCATCTTGGATTTTTTCGCAAGCTGATGCCGGGTGCGCCCGGCTCGGGCATCGTGCATCCGAACGGCATGCGTTTTCAGGCATTCGACGAGTATGGGCAGCTGCTGGTCGAAAAAGAGTATTACTCGATTGGCGGCGGCTTCGTCGTGAACCGCGAGGGCGATCGCGTGAACGGCGTACGTGCGGGCGCCGAGGTGCCGTACCCGTTTCGCACCGGCGACGATCTGATGCGCGTGTGCCGCGAAACGGGCCTCTCTATCGCCCAGGTGACGCTGCGCAACGAATGTGCGTCCCGCTCCGAACAGGAAGTGCGCGAAGGCCTGCTCGCGATCTGGCGCGCGATGTCGGCTTGCGTCGAACGCGGTTGCAAGGTGCGCGGCGAATTGCCCGGACCCATGCATGTGAAGCGCCGCGCAGCCGACCTGTGCGGGCAATTGCGCTCGCGCTCCGAGGAGTCGCTGCGCGATCCGCTTTCGATGCTCGACTGGGTCAACCTGTACGCGATGGCCGTGAACGAAGAGAACGCGGCAGGCGGGCGCGTCGTGACCGCGCCGACCAACGGCGCGGCAGGCGTGATCCCTGCCGTGCTGCACTACTACGTGAAGTTCATGCATGCGTCGAACGACGAGGGCATCGTCAACTTCCTGCTGACGGCTGCGGCTATCGGGATCATCTACAAGGAGACCGCGTCCATCTCCGGCGCCGAAGTGGGCTGCCAGGGCGAAGTCGGCGTGGCCTGTTCGATGGCCGCAGCGGCGCTTGCCGCAGTAATGGGCGGCACGCCGACGCAAGTCGAAAACGCCGCAGAAATCGGCATGGAACATAACCTCGGCATGACCTGCGATCCGGTCGGCGGACTCGTGCAGATTCCGTGCATCGAGCGCAACGCCATGGGCGCGATCAAGGCACTGAACGCCGCGCGCATGGCGATGAAGGGCGACGGCCAGCACTACGTATCGCTCGATAACGTGATCAAGACGATGCGCGAGACGGGCGCGGATATGAAGACGAAATACAAGGAGACGTCGCGCGGCGGGTTGGCCGTGAACGTCATCGAGTGCTGAACAGCGCTCTATTAGAGTCGTGATGAAGCACCAGGCATCAAGCACACGAGCACTACAAGCACCATAAGCACCGACAGTACCCACAAGGACCAACGATGAGCCGCTATTCGATATTCAGCCTCTTGCGCAACGGGATGTCGTATCACGAAAACTGGGAGCGCCAGTGGAAGAGCCCCGAGCCCAAACGCGAGTACGACGTGGTGATCGTCGGCGGCGGCGGACACGGTCTCGCCACCGCCTACTACCTTGCTAAAGAACATGGCGTGCGCAATATCGCCGTGCTCGAAAAAGGCTGGATCGGCGGCGGCAATACGGCGCGCAATACGACCATCGTTCGCTCGAATTATCTGTGGGACGAGTCGGCTGCGCTCTACGAAAAGGCAATGAAACTGTGGGAGGGTCTCTCGCAGGATCTGAACTACAACGTGATGTTCAGCCAGCGCGGCGTGATGAACCTCGCGCATACGTTGCAGGACGTGCGCGACACCGAGCGGCGCGTGAATGCGAACCGCCTGAACGGTGTCGATGCCGAATTCCTCACTCCTGCGCAGATCAAGGAACTCGAGCCGACTATCAATCTGAATAGCCGCTACCCGGTGCTGGGCGCGTCGATTCAGCGGCGCGGCGGTGTCGCGCGTCACGATGCGGTGGCTTGGGGCTTCGCGCGGGGCGCGGACCAGGCGGGCGTCGACATCGTGCAAAACTGCCAGGTCACCGGAATTCGCCGTAACGGCAGCCAGGTAACGGGCGTGGATACGACGAAGGGTTTCATCAAGGCAAAGAAAGTCGCGGTGGTGGCAGCGGGCAATACCTCCACGCTCGCCGACATGGCCGGCGTGCGCCTGCCGCTCGAAAGCCATCCGTTGCAGGCGCTGGTGTCCGAGCCGATCAAGCCGGTCGTGAACACAGTGGTGATGTCGAACGCCGTGCACGCGTATATCAGCCAGTCCGACAAAGGCGATCTGGTGATCGGCGCGGGGGTGGACCAGTACACGGGTTTCGGACAGCGCGGCAGCTTCCAGATTATCGAAGGCACGCTCGAAGCCATCGTCGAAATGTTCCCGGTGTTCTCGCGCGTGCGCATGAACCGGCAGTGGGGCGGCATCGTGGACGTCTCGCCGGACGCATGCCCGATCATCAGCAAGACCGACGTGAAGGGCCTCTATTTCAATTGCGGCTGGGGCACGGGCGGCTTCAAGGCGACCCCCGGTTCCGGTTGGGCCTATGCGTACACGATCGCGAAAGACGAGCCGCACGAATTGAACGCGCCGTTCTCGCTGGATCGCTTCTACACCGGCCATCTCATCGACGAACACGGCGCCGCCGCCGTCGCCCACTAACGCACTAGCGCTGGATAGAGAGACAAACATGCTGATGATCGAATGCCCCTGGTGCGGGCCACGCGCCGAAACCGAATTTTCCTGCGGCGGCGAAGCGGACATTGCGCGTCCGCTCGATACCGAGAGGCTCACCGACAAGGAGTGGGGCGACTACCTGTTCATGCGCAAGAATCCGCGCGGCGTGCATCGTGAGCAATGGATGCATACGCAAGGCTGCCGCCGCTGGTTCAAGGCGCAGCGCGATACGGTGAGCTACGAGATCCAGGGCTACGAGACGTTCGACCGTCCGCTGCTCAAGATGGATAGCAACGACGGCAAGGCACAAGAGGGCAAGACGCAATGAGCCAGAAAGACCGACTCCCGAATGGCGGGCGCATCAACCGCGCATTGCCGCTTACGTTCACATTCAACGGCCGCCGGTATCAGGGTTATCAGGGTGATACGCTGGCTTCGGCATTGCTCGCCAACGGCCTGCATTTCGTTGCGCGTAGCTGGAAATATCACCGGCCGCGCGGCATCGTTACGGCCGGAGTGGAAGAGCCGAACGCCGTCGTGCAATTGGAAACCGGCGCCTACACGGTGCCGAATGCGCGCGCGACCGAAGTCGAGTTGTATCAGGGGCTCGTTGCGAACAGCGTGAATGCGAAGCCGAGCATCGAGAAAGATCGCATGGCGGTCAATCAGAAGTTCGCACGCTTCATTCCGGCGGGCTTCTACTACAAGACCTTCATGTGGCCGCGCAAGTTCTGGCCGAAGTACGAAGAAGTGATCCGCGACGCCGCGGGTCTCGGCAAGGCGCCCGAGCAACTCGACGCCGACCGCTACGACAAGTGCTTTGCACATTGCGACGTGCTGGTCGTGGGCGGCGGGCCGACCGGTCTCGCGGCCGCGCACGCAGCCGCTTTGTCGGGCGCACGCGTGACATTGGTCGACGATCAGCCGGAACTCGGCGGCTCGCTGCTGTCGTGCCGCGCGGAGATCGACGGCAAGCCTGCGTTGCAGTGGGTGCACAAGATCGAAGATGAACTGCGGCAGATGCCCGACGTGAAGATTCTCACGCGCAGCACCGCGTTCGGTTATCAGGACCACAATCTCGTCACGGTGACCCAGCGTTTAACCGAACATCTGCCCGTGTCGCAACGCAAGGGCACGCGCGAACTGATGTGGAAGATCCGCGCAAAACGCGTGATTCTCGCGACCGGCGCGCATGAACGGCCCATCGTGTTCGGCAACAACGATCTGCCGGGCGTGATGCTGGCTTCGGCCGTTTCGACCTATCTGCATCGCTATGCAGTATTGCCGGGCCGCAACGCAGTAGTCTTCACGAACAACGACGACGGCTATCAATGCGCGCTCGACCTGAAAGCGGCCGGCGCGCAGGTGACCGTGATCGATCCGCGCGCGGGTGAATCGAAGGGCACGCTGCCCGCGCTTGCGCGCCGCTACGGCGTGAAGGTGATCGGCGGCGCCGTCATCACCGCGGCGCACGGCAAACTGCGCGTGGCGTCGGTGGATATCGCTTCGTATGCAAACGGCAAGACCGGCGCGAAGCAAAGCGAATTGCCGTGCGATCTGCTCGCGATGTCCGGCGGCTGGAGCCCCGTGCTGCATCTGTTCGCGCAGTCGGGCGGCAAGGCGCACTGGCATAACGAGAAGGCCTGCTTCGTGCCCGGCAAGGCGATGCAGGCAGAGACGAGCGTCGGCGCCTGCAACGGCGACTTCATGCTGGGTCAAGGCATCCGTTTCGCCGTCGATGCAGGCATCGAGGCCGCGCGTGCCGCAGGCCATATCGTCGCCCGGCCGAATCCGGTTCAGGTCGCCGAAATCAGCGAAGCAAAGCTGGAGCCGCTGTGGCTCGTTGGCGGACGCGAGCTTGCAACGCGCGGGCCGAAGCAGTTCGTGGACTTCCAGAATGACGTGTCCGCGGCGGATATTTTCCTGGCCGCCCGCGAAGGCTTCGAGTCGGTTGAACACGTGAAGCGCTATACGGCGATGGGCTTCGGCACCGACCAGGGCAAGCTCGGGAACATCAACGGTATGGCGATTCTCGCGCAGGCGCTCGGCAAGACAATTCCAGAGACCGGCACCACCACCTTCCGCCCGAACTACACGCCGGTCACGTTCGGCACATTCGCGGGCCGCGAACTCGGCGAGTTTCTCGATCCGGTGCGCAAGACGGCTGTGCATGAATGGCACGTGGAGAACGGCGCTGCTTTCGAGGACGTCGGCAACTGGAAGCGTCCGTGGTATTACCCGAAAGCGGGTGAGGACATGCACGCGGCCGTCGCACGCGAATCGCTCGCAGTGCGTACCAGCGTCGGCATTCTGGATGCATCGACGCTCGGCAAGATCGACATTCAGGGTCCCGATTCTGCAAAGCTCCTGAACTGGGTCTACACGAATCCGTGGAGCAAGCTCGAAGTCGGCAAGTGCCGCTATGGCCTGATGCTCGACGAAAACGGCATGATTTTCGACGACGGCGTGACTGTGCGCCTCGCCGATCAGCACTACATGATGACGACGACTACGGGCGGCGCGGCGCGCGTGCTGACGTGGCTCGAACGCTGGCTGCAAACGGAATGGCCGGACATGCGCGTGCGTCTTGCGTCGGTCACCGATCACTGGGCGACTTTCGCCGTGGTCGGCCCCAACAGCCGCAAGGTCTTGCAGAAGGTGTGTCATGACATCGACTTCGCGAACGCCGCATTTCCGTTCATGAGCTATCGCGAAGGCACGGTCGCGGGTGCAGCGTCGCGCGTGATGCGCATCAGCTTTTCCGGTGAACTCGCGTATGAAGTGAACGTGCCGGCGAATGTGGGACGCGCGGTGTGGGAAGCGTTGATGGCTGCTGGCGCCGAGTTCGACATCACGCCGTATGGCACTGAAACGATGCACGTGTTGCGTGCGGAGAAGGGCTACATCATCGTGGGTCAGGATACGGACGGCTCGATGACGCCTTACGACCTCGGCATGGGCGGCCTCGTCGCGAAGTCGAAAGACTTTCTGGGCAAGCGTTCGCTGACCCGCTCCGACACGGCTAAGCCGGGGCGCAAGCAACTGGTCGGGCTGCTCTCCGACGATCCGTCGTTCGTGATACCGGAAGGCTCGCAAATTGTCGCCGGTCCGTTCCAGGGCGACACCGCGCCGATGCTCGGCCACGTCACGTCGAGTTATTACAGTCCGATTCTCAAGCGCTCGATTGCGATGGCCGTCGTGAAGGGCGGTCTCGAGAAGATCGGCGAAACGGTCACGGTCCCGCTTTCGAGCGGCAAACAGATTGCAGCGAAGATCACCAGCTCGGTGTTCTACGACAGCGAAGGAGCGCGTCAACATGTGGAATGAAACTAAAACGGCGGCGTCGGTCGTGGACCGTGCTGTCGGCAGGCAAACCGGCGTCTGGCAGGAGTCGCCGCTGGTGGGCGTGGATGCGCTGCTGAAAAAGCATCAGGCAACGGCAAGCACGGCATTCAGATTGAGCGAGCGGCCGTTTCTAGAACTCGTGAACGTGCGAGGCGATACGCGCGACGCCGCATTCGTGCAGGCGGTAAAAAATGTGCTCGGTTGCCCGCCGCCCGAAAAAGCCAATACGATTGCGCGCGGCAACGGTTACGAGATGCTCTGGCTCGGACCGGACGAATGGCTCGTGCGCTCAGCGGTCGCGCATGACGCAACGCGCACTGCGCCGTTGCAGGCGAAGCTCGGTGCAGCGTTTGCAGGCGTGTTCGCGTCCGCGGTGGATATCGGCAGCGGCTATACGGTGCTCGAAATCACCGGCGCGCGCACGCGTGAAGTGCTTTCGCGCGGCTGTCCGCTCGATCTGCATCCCAAGTTGTTCGGCGAAGGGCAGTGTGCGCAAAGCCATTACTTCAAGGCGTCGATGACGCTGGTGCCCAGCGGCGCCGACAGCTTCGACATCATCGTGCGTCGCAGCTTTGCCGACTACTTCGTGAAGATCATGCTCGACGCAGCCGAGCCGTTGATGTCGTGACTGCGTTAACGCCGCGAGCGCTGTTCCCGTGGACCGCTCGCGGCTTTCGCACTGCCCGTCTCACATGACGTCGACCCGTGTCGTCACTGCGCGCCTCACCGAGCGCGCATGCCAGCAAGGCGATGCCGATGCCGCGCTCGCGCTGCTCGATCAGAGCATGCTGCTGCGGCACCGGCGCATCGCGCTGATTCGCTATCTACTCGCACAGCAACTGGGCGCGCCGTTGCAGGCGCGCCACCACGAATACGTTCAGAAAATCGCCGCCCGGCTGAGCGCGGACGCGCTCGCGCGTGTTGCAGGCGCGGCGCGTGCGCGGCTGCGCGCATAGCGTATAGCGCGTAGCGGTTGCCTCGCGCCCGGCCGGCGGCCGGTACGGCCTATCGGCGCGAGGACTGTTGAACGACGCCCCCGTTCCATCCCGATGACGTATTTCTTCTATGTCGCCGATTTATGTCGGCGTCTACTGAATGTGCTCATCGGAACATCACTCGCGGCCGCGCCGCAATATTCAGGGGATGCCATGCCTACCGCTTCTCAGTCTCGCGCGAGCGCCGCCGCGCGACTCGAACGGCTGCCGTTCTCCGGCTATCACCGGACCATCTTCATCATTATCGCGATTGCGTTCTTCTTCGATTCCGTCGACCTCGGCACGATGACTTTCGTACTCGGTTCGATCAAGACCGAGTTCGGTTTGTCGACGGCGACCGCCGGCCTCGTCGCGAGTGCAAGTTTCTTCGGCATGGTGGGCGGTGCGGCGGTCGCCGGCTTGCTCGCCGATCGCTTCGGGCGCCGGCCGGTGTTTCAATGGAGCATGGTGCTGTGGGGTCTCGCTTCCTATCTGTGTTCGACTGCGCAGAGTGTCGAAGCGCTGATCTTTTACCGGGTGCTGCTGGGCTTCGGCATGGGCATGGAGTTCCCGATTGCGCAAACGCTCCTGTCGGAATTCGTTCCGGCTTCTTCGCGCGGGCGTCTGATCGCGTTAATGGACGGCTTCTGGCCGCTCGGTTTCATCACGGCAGGCGTGGTGTCGTACTTCGTGCTGCCGACCTTCGGCTGGCGAACTGAGTTCGCGTTGCTCGCGATTCCCGCCGTGTTCGTGCTCGTCGTGCGACGCATCGTGCCGGAATCGCCGCGTTGGCTCGAACATCGCGGACGTCTCGGCGACGCCGACAAAATTCTTGCTGACATCGAAGGCAAAGTCATGAAGTCCGCGGGGCTGAGCCACCTGCGCCCGCCGGTCATGCTCGCCGAACCGGTGGCCGCCAAAGGCGCCGGCGCGTTTCGCGAGATCTGGAGCGCGGCTTACCGGCGTCGCACGGTCATGGTGTGGACGCTGTGGTTCTTTGCGTTGCTCGGCTTTTACGGTCTGACGTCATGGCTCGGCGCGCTGATGCAGCAGGCCGGCTTCGCGGTGACGAAGTCGGTGTTGTACACGGTGCTGATCTCTCTCGGCGGTATTCCGGGTTTTATCTGCGCGGCATGGCTCGTTGAACGCTGGGGACGCAAGCCGACCTGTATCGCGTCGCTTGCGGGCAGTGCGGTAATGGCCTACGTGTACGGGCAAACCGCGCTCCACGCCCAGACGCCCACGTTGCTGATCTGCGCGGGACTTGCAATGCAGTTCTTTCTATTTGCAATGTGGGCGGTGCTTTACACCTATACGCCGGAACTCTACGGCACCGGCGCGCGCGCCACGGGTTCGGGGTTCGCCTCGGCAATTGGCCGTGTCGGCTCGCTGATCGGGCCGTATGTGGTGGGCGTCGTGTTGCCGGTGTTCGGCCAGGGCGGCGTGTTCTCGCTCGGCGCGATGTGCTTCGTCATCGCAGCCGCCGCCGTGTGGATACTCGGCATCGAAACCCGTGGACTCGCGCTCGAGACGCTCGTGTCGGAAGCCGTGGAGAGCGACGCGCATGGCGTGCTCAGTCCGGCGCGCGAGTAGCAGCGTTCGCCCGCCACGGTGCAGCGGTTGCCTGTCCGCCGCACCGTGGCGGGATCGCGCTTCTCGTCGCTACTGTGCGCTCTCAACGAGTGCCGACATGATCCGATACGCCGCGCTGACGCGGTCCTCGATGGGGAAGTTCTTGTTGGCAAGCAACACGACGCCTACGCGTTTCTGAGGAACGAAGGCGACGTAGGTGCCGAAACCGTTCGTCGAACCGGTCTTGTTGATCCACACATTCTGCTGCGGCGGCAGCGGCGGATCGATCGCAGCGGCCGGTGTCGGGGTGACCGCCATGGCGGGCGCGTTGCCTTCATGCAAAGTGGAGAGCGCGACTGGATACGCGTATTGCTCCCATATCAGGTCTTGCGTGAGCACGCCGGCCTTGAAGTAGCCAGTGTGCGTGGCCGTAATCGCGCGCTGAAGCTTGCTGTCCACGTCGATCAGGTTCATGTTCGCCTGAACGAAACGGACCATGTCTGCGGCGGTGGTTTTCACGCCGTACGCTTCGTCGGCGAGAACGCCGCGTTTCATGCGGACCGGTGCGCCATCTTTCGTATAGCCCTGCGCGTAGTCGGACATTTTCGCCGTGGGGACGTGGATATAGCTGCTTCTCATGCCGAGCGCGGGAAACATGTGCTGCTCGATTAGCGGCGCAAAGTCCTGGCCCATGCTTCTGGCGGTGATCAGACCAAGCGTGCCGATACCGGGATTCGCATACGTGCGGTAAGTGCCGGGCGCGTACGCGGGCTTCCATGCGTTGAAGTACTGCAACAGCTGGGCGTTGTCATGAATGTCGTCAGGTACCTGAAGCGGCAGACCGCCCGGCGTGTGCGTGCCCAGGTTCAGAAGGCTCACCTTGCCGAACGCGCTGCCTCGCAATGACGGCAAATATTTCTGCGTCTCGTCCGACAGCTTCAGTTGACCGTTGAGTTGCGCGTAGGCGGCGAGCGTCGCGGTAAATGTCTTGCTGACCGAACCAATTTCGAATAGCGTGCGCTGCGCGACAGGCTTGCCTGTCTGTAGCGACGCCACGCCATAGTCGAATACATAGGTCTTGCCGTTCGCGATCACGCCGATCGCCATGCCCGGCACATGGTATTGCGCCATCAGCGGTTCGATTGCCGAGTCCACTACGGTTTTGATCGCGTCGTCGGTGTCGCCGGTGTCGCCGGCTTCGCCGGCTGCATGGCTTGCCGGTGCCATTGCGCTCAGCGCGAAGACGGCGGACGCCATTACGCTCAGGGCTCTTAGCTTCATATGCGGCGTTTTCCTTGAATTGCTATCGACAGGTGTGCTGACGCAGCACTATCCGGCTTTCGCGGAGCGCTGACAATCGAGGATAACTTGCGAGAGGGTCAAGAAAAAGTTATGGGCGGCAAGAGCTCGCCGCCCGGGCGGAAACCCGGAATCCGGAAACCGGAATCCTGAACGCGGAAGTCAGACGGTCGCTCGTTCGCGCTTCCTGGCAGGCGCGCCATTCGCGACGAAGTAAGGTGTGTCCACGCGCGCCAACGGCTCGCGCCCACGAATGCGGTCCGCGATCTTTTCCGCCAGCATGATGGTCGGGGCATTGAGATTGCCCGTGGTGATGATCGGCATGATCGACGCATCCACCACGCGCAGCGCTTGCAAGCCGTGCACGCGGCCCTCGTTGTCCACCACGGCCATGTCGTCATAACCCATCTTGCACGAGCAGGAAGGATGAAACGCCGTCTCGGCCCGCGCCCGCACGAAACTGTCGAGCTCGGCGTCTGTGGTCAGCTCGGCGCCCGGATTCAGCTCACGTCCGCGATAACGATCCAGCGCCGGCTGCCGCATGATCTCGCGTGTAATGCGGATGCCGTCGCGGAACTCGCGCCAGTCGAGCGGATCGGCCATGTAGTTGAAGAGAATGCTCGGGTGTGCGGCCGGGTCGCGCGACTTGAGCTTCACGCGCCCGCGGCTCGGCGAACGCATCGAGCCGACGTGCGCCTGAAAGCCATGCATTTTGATCGCATTCGAGCCGTTGTAATTGATCGCCACCGGCAGAAAGTGATACTGGATGTTGGGCCACAAGTCGTCGTCGCGTGTACGGATGAAGCCGCCCGCTTCAAACTGATTGCTCGCGCCAATGCCCGTGCCGTTGAGCATCCATTCGAGTCCGATGGCCGGCTGGTTCCACCACTGCAAAGCAGGGTAGAGCGACACGGGTTCCTTGCACTCGTACTGGATGTACATCTCCAGATGGTCCTGCAAGTTTTCGCCGACGCCCGGCAGATCGTGAACAACGGGAATGTCGAGTTCACGCAGCCACGTGGAGCGACCCACGCCGGAGCGTTGCAACAATTGCGGCGATGCGATCGCGCCGCTGCAGACCAGTACTTCCCGGCGCGCATGGGCATTCACTGTCGCGCCGTTGTGCTGATACGCGACGCCAACCGCACGTTTGCCGGAGAACAGCACACGATCGCTCAACGCATGCGTGACGATGGTCAGGTTCGCGCGTGCCCTCGCGCGATCCAGATAGCCGCGCGCGGTGCTGGCGCGCCGGCCGTTCGGCGTGACAGTGCGGTCCATTGGACCAAAGCCTTCCTGCTGATAGCCGTTCAGATCGTCGGTGCGCGGAAAGCCTGCCTGAACGCCGGCCTCGACCATCGCTGCGAAAAGCGGGTTATTGCCGGGCTTGCTCGTGGTCACGTGCACGGGGCCGTCGCCGCCGTGATAGGCGTTCGGGCCTGCGTCGCGTGTTTCGGCTTTGCGAAAATAAGGCAGGCAGTCCAGATAGGTCCAGTTTTCCAGACCGCGCCGCGTGGCCCAACCATCGTAGTCGAGCGCATTGCCGCGGATATAGCACATGCCGTTGATCAGCGACGACCCGCCTAGTCCCTTGCCGCGGCCGCACTCCATGCGACGGTTGTTCATATGCGGCTCAGGGTCCGTCTCATACGCCCAGTTGTAGCGGCGCCCTTGCAACGGATAGGCGAGCGCGGCGGGCATCTGCGTGCGGAAATCGAAGCGGTAGTCGGGGCCGCCGGCTTCGAGCAGCAACACCGTGACGTCGGCGTCTTCGGTGAGGCGCGACGCCAGCACGTTGCCCGCCGAACCCGCGCCGACGACGATATAGTCGTATTCGTTCGAAGTCATGGCTGGCTCCTCAAAACACCGGTTGATACGGACCGAGCTCGACCTGCACGGACTTGATGCGTGTGTAATGCTCGAGCGTGGTAATGCCGTTCTCGCGGCCCACGCCCGATTGCTTGTAGCCGCCCACTGGCATCTCGGCCGGCGACTCGCCCCATGTATTGATCCAGCAAATGCCGGCTTCGAGCCGATGAATCACGCGATGTGCGCGCGCCAGATTCTCGGTGACGACACCGGCAGCGAGGCCGTAAGCGGTGCGGTTCGCACGCTCGATGACTTCGTCTTCGTTGTCGAAAACCAGAATGCTCATGACCGGGCCGAAGATTTCCTCGCGCACGATGCGCATGTCGTCATGGCAGCCAGTGAAGACAGTTGGCTCGACATATTGGCCCTGGCCGAAATGACCTTCGCTCAGGCGCTTGCCGCCCGCGATCAACTGGGCGCCTTCCTGAACGCCGCTATCGATATAGCCGAGCACCTTCTGCAATTGCGCCGCGCTAACGAGCGGGCCGAAATTGGTGGAGGCGTCGCCTGGCGCACCCACGCGGATGCGCTTCACACGCTCCAGCACCAACGCTTCAAACCGTTCGAGCACACTACGTTGCACGAACACGCGTGTGCCGTTCGTGCAGACCTGGCCCGAGCTGAAGAAGTTGGCGCTCATCGCGATGTCGGCGGCGCGTTCGAGATTCGCGTCGTCGAAAACGAGCAGGGGAGATTTCCCGCCGAGTTCCATCGTCACTTCTTTCAACGACGATGCGCCCGCCATCGACATCACCTTCTTGCCGGTTTCCACGCCGCCCGTGAACGAGATCTTCTCGATGTCCGGATGCGCGGCGAGCATCGCGCCCACGCGGCCGTCGCCTTGCACGACGTTGAACACGCCGGCCGGCACGCCAGCCTCGGTGTAGATCTCTGCGAGTTTCAAGGCCGACAACGGCGTGACTTCGCTCGGCTTGAAGATCATCGCATTGCCCGCAGCTAGCGCTGGCGCCGACTTCCAGCACGCGATCTGAATCGGATAGTTCCATGCGCCGATGCCCGCGCATACGCCGAGCGGCTCGCGCCGCGTGTACACGAACGACGTCGGCCGCAACGGAATCTGCTGCCCCTCGATCGCGGTGGCAAGGCCCGCGTAATACTCGATCACGTCCGCGCCCGTGACGATGTCCACGGCTTGCGTTTCCGCAATCGGCTTACCTGTGTCGCGCGTTTCGAGTGCGGCGAGTTCGTCGTTGCGCTCGCGCAGAATGTCGACCGCGCGACGCAGAATGCGTGAACGTTGCATGCCCGTGAGCGCGGCCCACTCGCGCTGACCTTCACGAGCGGATTGCACCGCGCGGTCCACGTCCGCGGCACTTGCCTGCTGGACGGTAGCGAGCGTTTCGCCGTTGGCGGGATCGACGGTGTCGAAAGTTTCTCCGCCGGTCGCGTCCACATAGGTGCCGCCGATATAGAGACGTTGCGTTGCGAATACCGCCATGACTTGCTCCTTTGTGAAGATATCGCTGGTTCCTGTCGGGCAGATCTACGCCGATTCGCGCGCCGCCAGCACCAGGTCGATGTATTCGTTTGCCACACGTAGCGCCGCTTTAGTGTCGAACGGTTCGCCCGACAGCGCGCCGCGCAGCCACAGTCCGTCGATCAGCGCAGCGAGCCCGCTCGCCGCCCTCCGCGCGGCTGCGCGTGGCATCGCCTTCGCAAAATCGGCGCACAGATTCGAGTTCAGGCGCCGCGTATTCACGTATTGCAGCCGACGCAAATGCGGCTTGTGCATGCTCTCCGACCAGAAGGCGAGCCACGTCTTCATGACGGGCGCGCTGGTTTGCTCAGCATCGAAGTTGGCGGCGACTACCGCTCGCAGCCTGGAACGCGGGTCGGGCTTTGCCGCGCGGCGCCGACGTGAAGTGGCCTGCCACAGATCGCGCAGCACGTGCCGCATGGTGGCTTCCAGCAAGCCGTCCTTGTCGCCGAAATAGTGGCTGACAATGCCCGTGGAAATGCTTGCGCGTTGGGCGACAGACGCCAGCGTCGCGCCCGCCAGGCCGGTCTGGTCGATGGTGAGCAACGTGGCGTCGATCAACTGGGCGCGGCGGATTTCGCGCATTCCGAGCTTGGGCATGGTGATGGTGTGAAGATTGGACGACTCGCGGCTGGCGCAGACCGCATATTCAACCGGCGCATGGTAGGTTTTTTATATTGAACGGTCAATCAATAAAAACAGACGTCTGCGGCCATGTCGGTTACGGCCAAACCCATGTCGCGTTCCATGCAGGTGATTGCTTGCAGCGGGCGCTACGCTCGTTGAACGGCGCGTGGCACACAATCCACGCGTCTCTCACAAGACACGGAGACATTCAATGAGCAGCAATCGCGGCGTCGTATATCTCGGGCAGGGCAAGGTGGAAGTGCAGTCGATCGACTATCCGAAGATGGTCGATCCACGTGGCCGCGCGATCGGCCATGGCGTAATTCTGAAGGTCGTGAGCACGAATATTTGCGGCTCCGATCAGCATATGGTGCGCGGCCGCACGACCGCCGAGGTGGGCCTCGTGCTTGGCCACGAGATTACCGGCGAGGTGATCGAAGTGGGTCGCGACGTCGAGACGCTGAGCATCGGCGATCTGGTGTCGGTGCCGTTCAACGTGGCTTGCGGACGCTGCCCGACCTGCAAGTCGCAGCACACGGGCGTATGCCTGAACGTCAATCCGTCGCGCGCGGGCGGCGCTTACGGCTATGTCGACATGGGTGGCTGGATTGGCGGACAGGCCGAGTACGTGCTGGTGCCGTACGCCGACTTCAACCTGCTGAAATTCCCCGATCGCGCGCAGGCCATGTCGAAGATCCGCGATCTCACCTGTCTGTCCGACATTCTGCCGACCGGTTATCACGGCGCAGTGATGGCGGGCGTGAAGCCGGGCTCGACCGTCTACATTGCAGGCGCGGGGCCGGTCGGCATGGCGGCGGCCGCGTCGGCGCGCCTCCTGGGCGCGGCCTGCACGATTGTCGGCGACATGAATGAGGAGCGTCTTGCGCATGCGCGCAAGATGGGCTTCGAGACCGTTGACCTGTCGAAAGACGCGACGCTTGGCGAACAGATCGAACAGATTCTCGGCAAGCCGGAAGTGGATTGCGCGGTGGACTGCGTAGGCTTCGAGGCGCATGGACATGGAAGCAGCGGCTCGCACGAGGAAGCACCGGCCACGGTACTGAACTCGCTGATGGAGATCACGCGCGCAGCAGGCGCGATTGGCATTCCGGGCCTTTACGTGACCGACGATCCGGGTGCCGCCGACGCGGCCGCTCGCAAGGGTAGTCTGAGCATCCGCTTCGGGCTCGGCTGGGCCAAGTCGCACTCGTTCCATACGGGCCAGACGCCGGTGATGAAGTACAACCACAACCTCATGCAGGCGATCTTGTGGGACCGCTTGCCGATTGCCGACATCGTCAACGTGACCGTGGTGTCGCTCGACCAGGCGCCTGATGGTTACCGTCAATTCGACGGCGGCGCGCCGCGCAAATTCGTTATCGATCCGCACGGCTTGCTGAAGGCGGCGTGAGCATCGCAAGAAACTAGAGGCTGCCCATAAAGAAACGCGTTGAACGGATCTCCGTTCAACGCGTTTTTCTTTGACGCTGGCGAGTAGGGGCGCTTTTCAGGCCGCCATGACCGGCGCCGAAGACAGAGAAGGCGATTGCTTGCGACGCTCGCGCGTGGGCGCAGTGCCGAATGCGTCGCGATAACTTTTCGAAAAGTGGCAGGCGGACTGAAAACCGCAAGCCATCGTGATGTTCATGATCGACATATCGGTTTGCAGCAGCAGTTCGCGCGCGCGCCGCAAACGCAGTGTCAGATAGTAATGCGTGGGCGTCATCCCCAGATGCTCGCGGAAAAGGCGCTGCAACTGCCTTTGCGACATGCCGGCGAGTCTCGCCAGTTCCTCGCGTGACAGCGGCTCCTCGATGTTGTTCTCCATCAGCGAGATCACTTCGAACAGCGACTTGTTGGCCGAACCGAGTCGCGCGACCAGCGGCATTTTCTGTTGCGCGCTCGTATCGCGCACATGTTCGACGATGAACTGCTCGGCGATCTGCGTTACGCGCGCGGTGCCGACGCGCGGAGCGATCAGGTTCAGCATCATGTCGAGCGGCGCGACACCGCCTGTGCATGTCACACGGTCGCGATCGATCACGAACAGTTCTTTCAGAAAACGCGTGTCGGGGAATTCTTCTTTGAGCGCCGACATGTTCTCCCAGTGAATCGCACAGGCGTAGCCCGCGAGCAACCCGGCACGCGCAAGCGCGTAGGTGCCCGTGCACAGGCTGCCGAGTACACAACCCATGCGGGCGAAACGGCGCAAGGCGGACAAATGAGCCGGCGTGGTCGCGTGTTGCACGTCGATGCCGCCGATCACGAACACGATATCCGGCTGGCCGACGCATTCGACGGGACCCGTATCGACCGACAAACCATTGCTTGCCGCCACCGGCCCGCCGTCGGGACTCACGATCGACCAGCGATATAGCGTCTGCCCCGTCAGGTAGTTCGCCATGCGCAGTACTTCGATCGCATTCGTGAACGCGATCATCGTGAAGTTCGGAACGGGCATGAAGGCGAAATGCGACAGTGACGCCGTGCGATCGGTGGACATGTGAGGAGTGATTCCTTGGAATCTATAGTGTCGCGTCGCCGTGGGGAGCGGCGACTTCTTCAATTTTGCGTACTAGCGCAACTACCATGCCATCAGGCTAAACCCTTGGTTGTCGATGCCGATGCGCGGAACGCTCGCGAAACGGCACCAGGAGTGCACACAGCGGCACCACAGCAGCACCACCGACGCTGAAAACCCGCACCTTAACCGCGCATCGCGTTTAGCTGCTGTTCAGAATTCCTTCAGCATCGAACGGTCGTTCGACCTCGGCATGGCCGCGCGAGCGACATCTCTCAGGGTACTTACCGAGGCGCCGGTCACGACATGGGCAGGCTCGCGCGGGCGACTTGTCGAAAAAGGTCGCTCATGGCGGAAAAGGCAAAGAACGCGTCTGAATTCATAAATTGACGCGCGATGCAAGCGTCAAGAATAGACGCAATGCAAGCCGGTAGCAGCAGGGCGCAAGCGCCGCACAAGCCAAGCGTCAGCGCGGCTTCCGGGCCTTCCCGTCAACGATTCCACGGACCTTCCATGTCGAACCCGAATCCTTTCTTCGAAGAATCGCTCGCCACGCGCGATCAGGCGGTGCGCGGCGCTATTTTGAAAGAGCTCGAGCGCCAGCAGTCGCAAGTCGAACTGATCGCGTCGGAAAACATCGTGTCACGCGCGGTGCTCGAAGCACAAGGCTCGGTGCTGACCAACAAATATGCGGAAGGTTATCCGGGCAAGCGTTACTACGGCGGCTGTGAATACGTCGACGAGATCGAGACCCTTGCGCTCGAACGCATCAAGCAACTGTTCAACGCGAAGTTCGCTAATGTGCAGCCGCATTCCGGCGCGCAGGCGAACGGTGCGGTCATGCTCGCGCTGGTGAAGCCGGGCGACACGGTGCTCGGCATGTCGCTCGACGCGGGCGGGCACCTCACGCACGGCGCGAAGCCGGCCATGTCGGGCAAGTGGTTCAACGCGGTGCAGTACGGTGTGAACCGCGACACGCTGCTGATCGACTACGAGCAGATCGAGGAACTTGCGCAGCAGCATAAACCCGCGCTGCTGATCGCCGGCTTCTCGGCGTATCCGCGCGCGCTGGATTTCAAGCGGCTGCGTGCGATTGCCGACAGCGTCGGTGCGAAGCTGATGGTGGATATGGCGCACATTGCCGGCGTGATCGCGGCCGGACGTCACGCCAATCCGGTCGAGCATGCGCATGTAGTGACCTCCACCACGCACAAGACCTTGCGCGGTCCGCGCGGCGGCTTTGTGCTGACGAATGACGAAGACATCGCAAAGAAGATCAACTCCGCTGTGTTCCCCGGCTTGCAAGGTGGCCCGCTGATGCACGTGATCGCGGGCAAGGCAGTCGCGTTAGGCGAGGCGTTGCAACCCGGCTTCAAGACCTACATCGACAACGTGCTCGCCAACGCACAGGCCCTCGGCGAAGTACTGAAGGCGGGCGGCGTGGATCTCGTGACGGGCGGCACCGACAACCATCTTCTGCTGGTCGATTTGCGGCCGAAGGGTCTCAAGGGCAATCAGGTCGAGCAGGCGCTGGAGCGCGCAGGCATTACGTGCAACAAGAACGGCATTCCGTTCGACACGGAAAAGCCGACGATCACCTCGGGCGTGCGCCTCGGCACACCCGCGGGCACGACGCGCGGCTTCGGCGTGAACGAGTTCCGCGACGTGGGCCGCTTGATCGTGGAAGTGCTCGATTCGCTGCGCGACCACCCCGAAGGCCATGCGGCCACCGAACAACGCGTGCGCCGCGAGATTTTCGCGCTGTGCGAGCGCTTCCCCATTTACTGAGAACACCTGGAGCACACGATGAGCAATTTGCACGAAAACAGCATCATCATCGACGGCCTGAACATTTCGAAGTTCGAGCGCTCGGTGTTCGAAGATATGCGCAAGGGCGGTGTGACCGCGGTGAACTGCACGGTGTCCGTGTGGGAAAGCTTCCAGAAGACCGTCGATAACATCGCCGAAATGAAGCAGCAGATCCGCGAGTACGGCGAGATTCTCACACTCGTGCGCACGACCGACGACATCTTCCGCGCGAAGAAAGAGAACAAGACCGGCATCATTTTCGGCTTCCAGAACGCGCATGCATTCGAGGACAACCTCGGCTATATCGAGGCATTCAAAGACCTCGGTGTGAACGTGGTTCAGCTTTGCTACAACACGCAGAATCTGGTCGGCACCGGCTGCTATGAGCGCGACGGCGGTCTGTCCGGTTATGGCCGTGAAGTGATCCAGGAAATGAATCGCGTCGGCATCATGGTGGATCTTTCGCATGTCGGCGGAAAAACTTCGTCGGAAGCGATTGCTGCGTCGAAAAAGCCGGTGTGCTATTCGCATTGCTGCCCGTCGGGACTCAAAGAGCACCCGCGCAACAAGAGCGACGAACAACTGAAAGAGATCGCCGACGCCGGCGGCTTTGTCGGCGTGACCATGTTCGCGCCTTTCCTGAAGCGCGGTCCGGACGCCACCGTCGAAGACTATATCGAGGCAATCGACTACGTGGTGAATTTGATTGGCGAAGACCAGGTCGGCATCGGCACGGACTTCACGCAAGGCTACAGCACCGAGTTCTTCGACTGGATCACGCACGACAAGGGCCGTTATCGCCAGTTGACGAACTTCGGCAAGGTCGTGAATCCGGAAGGCATCCGCACGATCGGCGAGTTTCCGAACCTGACCGCCGCGATGGAGCGCGCGGGTTGGAGCGAGACGCGCATCAAAAAGATCATGGGTGAGAACTGGGTCCGCGTATTCGGTGAGGTGTGGAAGGTTTGAGCTTCACGCGCGCATAGCCCGCAGATTCGCCCCACAAAACAAGGAGTCTTCCACATGCAACCTCAACTGCCTATCGACGTCGATGCGAACACCGGCGTCTGGACCACCGACGCGCTGCCGATGCTGTACGTGCCGCGCCATTTCTTCACGAACAACCATACCGCCGTTGAAGAAGCACTCGGCATCGACACGTATGCCGAGATTCTCTACAAGGCGGGCTATAAGTCCGCGTACTTCTGGTGCGACAAGGAAGCCAAACAGCACGGCATCGCCGGCATGGCCGTGTTCGAGCACTACCTGAAGCGGCTTTCGCAACGCGGCTGGGGCATCTTCACGATCACGGAAAGCGATCCGTCCACGTCGCATGCGCGTATCGAACTGCATCACTCGTCGTTCGTGCTCGCGCAACCGGGCAAAGTCGGCAAGCTCTGCTACATGTTCGCCGGCTGGTTCGCGGGAGCAATGGATTGGGTCAACGACACGGCGCCCGATTCACAACGCAAGGGTCCGCCTTCGCAGTCGAAAGAAGCGCGATGCGCGGCGGAAGGCCACGACCATTGCGTGTTCGAAGTGTCGCCGCTCGCGGCATAGCACTAGAAGTCATTTATTCCGAGGTCGATCGCGATGCGTTACCCGAACCTTTTCAAGCCTCTTACGCTGAACAAGCTGACTTTGCGCAACCGCATTGTCAGCACTGCGCATGCGGAGGTGTATGCGGAACCCGGCGGACTGCCCGGCGACCGTTATATCCGTTACTACGAAGAAAAGGCCAAGGGTGGTGTGGGCCTCGCCGTATGCGGCGGTTCGAGCCCGGTCTCGATCGACAGTCCGCAAGGCTGGTGGAAGTCGGTGAATCTGTCGACCGACAAGATCATCGATCCGCTCTCGCGGCTCGCGGAAGCCATGCACGCGCACGGCGCCAAGATCATGATTCAGGCCACGCACATGGGCCGCCGCTCGGCGTTTCATGGCGAACACTGGCCGCATCTGATGTCGCCTTCGGGCGTGCGTGAGCCGGTGCATCGGGGCAACGCAAAGATCATTGAAGTGGAAGAGATTCGCCGCATTATCACCGACTTCGCGGCTGCCGCGAAACGCGTGAAGGATGCGGGCATGGACGGCGTCGAGATCTCGGCGGCGCACCAGCATCTCATCGACCAGTTCTGGAGCCCACGCACCAATTTTCGTACCGACGAATGGGGCGGTTCGCTTGAAAACCGCCTGCGTTTCGGCGTCGAAGTATTGCAAGCAGTGCGTGAAGCAGTGGGCCCCGATTTCTGCGTGGGTTTGCGCATGTGCGGCGACGAGTTCCACGAAGACGGTCTCGATCACGAGCAACTGAAAGAGATCGCGCAGGCAATGAGCGAAAGCGGCCTGATCGATTATCTCGGCGTGATCGGCTCCGGCGCGGATACGCACAACACGCTCGCCAACTGCATGCCGCCGATGGCGCTGCCGCCCGAGCCTTTCGTGCATCTCGCAGCCGGCATCAAGTCGGTCGTGAAAGTTCCGGTCATGCATGCGCAAAGTATTCGCGACGCGGGCCAGGCCGAGCGTCTGCTGGCGAGCGGCATGGTCGATCTGGTCGGCATGACACGCGCGCAGATTGCCGACCCGCATATGGTCATCAAGATCCGCGATGGCCGCGAGGACGAAATCAAGCAATGCGTCGGCGCGAACTATTGCATCGACCGCCAGTACAACGGGCTCGACGTGCTGTGCGTGCAGAACGCGGCAACCTCGCGCGAAGCGACCATGCCGCATGTCATTGCGCGTACGAACGGGCCGAAGCGCAAGGTCGTCGTGGTCGGCGCGGGTCCTGCGGGACTCGAAGCGGCGCGGGTCGCGAAGTCGCGCGGCCATGACGTGGTGCTGTTCGAGAAGAACGACTATGTGGGCGGCCAGATCATGCTCGCGGCAAAAGCGCCGCAGCGTGAACAGATGGCAGGCATTGTCCGCTGGTTCGATATGGAAACAAAGCGCCTGGGCGTGGACCGCCGTCTCGGTGTTGCCGCCGACGATAAAACCATCATGGCCGAAAAGCCGGACATCGTGGTGCTCGCCACGGGCGGCTCGGCGTTCACGTCGCAAGTCGCGGCGTGGGGCGTCGACGAAGGCCTCGCGGTGAGTTCGTGGGACGTGCTCTCGGGCAAGGTCGAGCCGGGCAAGAATGTCCTCGTGTACGACGGCGTGAGCACGCATGCCGGCGCCGGCGTCGCCGATTTCATATCGAGCCGCGGCTCGAACGTGGAGATCGTCACGCCCGACGTGAAAGTGGCCGACGACGTGGGCGGCACCACGTTCCCGATTTTCTATCGCCGCCTCTATGCGCAGGGGGTGGTCCATACACCGAATTACTGGCTCGACAAAGTGTACGAGGAAGACGGCAAGAAGATCGCCGTGATCCGCAACGAGTACACGGAGGAGCAGGAAGAGCGCGCAGTCGATCAGGTCGTGATCGAGAACGGCAGCACGCCGAACGACGAGTTGTACTGGAAGCTAAAGCCGGAGTCCGTCAATCGCGGGCAGGTCGACGTGCATAAGCTCTTTGCATCCGAGCCGCAGCCGTCGCTGTCCGAAGAGCTCGGTAATGGCCGCTTCCTGCTGTTTCGCGTCGGCGACTGCATCTCCATGCACAACATTCACGGCGCGATTTACGACGCGCTGCGCCTTTGCAAGGACTTCTGACAATGAGCCCCGTGTCTGTCATCACCGTGCTGTTGTGGTTGTCGATGGCGGGTCTGGCTTTCGCGCTCGCGAAGCGCGCCGCGTATTGGCGCGTGGGTCGCGCCACGGCGGCGGGCGCGTACGGCTGGGCGAATCTGCTGTCGATTCCGAAACGCTACTTCGTCGATCTGCATCATGTGGTCGCGCGCGACCCGTACATTGCGAAAACGCACGTGGCGACTGCCGGCGGGGCGATCCTCGCGATGGCGCTCGTGTTCGTCAACTACGGTCTCGCGATCTATTCGCCGTGGCTCGACAAGCTGATCTTTCTTGCCGCGCTCGTGATGCTGGTCGGCGCGGTTTTCGTGTGGCGTCGCCGGCATGGTGCGAAAGCGGTACCCGCGCGGCTTTCGCGCGGCCCGTGGGATCATCTGCCGCTGTTGCTCGGGTCGTTCGCGCTCGGTCTCCTGTTGTTCATCGCATTGCCGGCCGCGGCGATGTCGGGCGCGCTCGCGATCATCGTCGCGCTGCTGATCGCAGTGGGCGCGTTCACGATGACATTCGGCGCCGCGCGTGGCGGTCCGATGAAACATGCGCTCGCGGGTCTCCTGCATCTCGCGTTTCATCCGCGTCAGGAGCGCTTTGCCGAGCGTAACGATCGCGACATCGTGCCGCCGACCGCATTGAAGGCGCCGCTGCTCGACGCGAAAGAATACGGCGTGGGCAAGCCCGTGGAGTTTCGCTGGAACCAGTTGCTCAGTTTCGATGCCTGCGTGCAGTGCGGCAAATGCGAAGCAGCGTGTCCCGCGTTCGCCGCGGGCCAACCGCTCAATCCGAAGAAGCTCATTCAGGATCTGGTGACGGGCATGGTGGGCGGCACGGACGCCGAATACGCAGGCTCCCCAACCCCCGGCATTCCTGTCGGCAAGCATGGCGGTGCGCCTGGCAAGCCGCTGATTTCCAGCCTGATCGAGGCAGAAACGCTGTGGTCATGCACGACCTGCCGCGCTTGCGTGCAGGAGTGCCCGATGCTGATCGAGCACGTCGACGCCATTGTCGATATGCGCCGCAATCAGACGCTCGTGGAAGGCACGGTGCCGGGCAAGGGGCCGATCACGCTCTCGAATCTGCGCGAAACGGGCAGTTCGAACGGTTACGACATCGGCGCACGTTATGACTGGGCGGTCGACCTGCAAGTGCAGGTCGCGCAGCCTGGGCGCCGCGTGGATGTGCTGCTGATTGCGGGCGAAGGTGCGTTCGACATGCGCTATCAGCGCACGCTGCGCGCGCTCGTCAAGGTGCTGAACCGCGCGGGTGTCGATTATGCGGTGCTCGGCGGCGTCGAAACCGATACAGGCGACACGGCCCGGCGTCTCGGCGACGAAGCTACGTTCCAGCAACTCGCAAAGAAGTTGATCGGCACGCTCTCGCAGTACTCGTTCGGCAAGATCGTCACTTCCGATCCCCACGTGTTGCACAGCTTGCGCAACGAGTATCGGGCGTTGGGCGGCTTCTATGAAGTACAGCATCATACGGCGCTGATCGATGAACTGGTCGCGAGCGGCAAGCTGTCGCCGCGCGCGCTCGCCGCCTACGCGGACAGCAAGATCACGTATCACGATCCGTGCTACCTGGGCCGCTACAACGGCGAGACCGAAGCGCCGCGCCGCGTGCTGAAGAGCATTGGCATCAAGGTTGTCGAAATGGAGCGCCACGGCATGCGTGGACGTTGCTGCGGTGGCGGCGGCGGTGCCCCGTTGACGGACATTCCGGGCAAGCGGCGCATTCCGGACATTCGTATCGACGACGCGCGCGGCATCGGCGCCGAGATTGTCGCGGTGGGCTGCCCGAATTGCACCGCGATGCTCGAAGGCGTAGTTGGGCCCCGTCCTGAAGTACTGGACGTCGCCGAACTGGTTGCAGCAGCGCTGGAGTAACGCGATGAACACAATCAAACGAATCGATCCGCGCCGCCCGTTCACGATCACCGTTGACGGACTCAGACGCATCACGCTGGGCGTGACCGGTGTGGCGGGTGCAATGGATTTCGCCGCATCGGGTGCCGCGCATCGTGAACAACCGAAGCCGCGCCGCACGAGCGCCACGCCGCAGCATGTGATGCTGGTGGCGGCGCACGCGGACCGTGGCGCACTCGACGATCACGCGCGCCAGACGCTGGCCGCCGCGGCATTGATCGCCGATGCCACCACCGAGATCGTGCTGCTGGTATTCGGCGAATTTACGGGCGACGCCGGCGCATTGGGCGCTGACAAGCTGATCGAGTTGCCTTCGTTCGATCGTCGCCATTTCGCACCGGACGACGAATTGAACGCGCTCGCCGCATGCGTCGCGGCATATGCGCCGGTGCATCTATTCCTGCCCGACAACGCGACCGGCGACGGCGATCTTGGCCGCCGGTATGCGGCGGCGGCAAATGCGAGCGTCGCGACACACGTCGTTGAAATCGATGCGTCTCACGTGGCCGCTTATGCGCATGCGAACACTGCGTTCGCTTCGTGTGCGCTGCCAGAAGTGGTATTGCTTGCGCCCAATGCGGTCGATCCCAAGTTGCCGTTCGTCGGCGCAGGAGAGCGAGTCGCATGGCGTTTCGATGGCGAACCGACTGCCACCAGAGGCATCGTGCGCGACCTCGGTATCGAGGAGATGGACGCCGCGCAGCTCGCGCTCGAAGAAGCGGACTTCATCGTCTCCGCAGGCAACGGTGTCAGCGATGTGCCTGCGTTCGAGCGTCTCGCGGCCACGCTCGGCGCGGCGATCGGTGCAAGCCGTGTCGCAGTGGACGACGGCAAATTCACACGCGACAAGCAGATCGGCGCGACCGGCAAGACCGTTGAAGCGAGCGTGTATATCGCATTTGGCATATCCGGCGCCGTGCAGCATTTGCAGGGCATCAAAGATTGCCGGCATGTGATCGCGGTGAATCTGGATGCAAGCGCGCCCATCGCCAAGCGTGCGAACCTGACCGTCATTGCCGATGCGCAGGAAACCATCGCGGCACTCAATGACGCGGCTGCCGCAGCGCGCACTGCACGCGGCACAGGTGCTGCTTTACTGAACTCGAAGGCTGTAGCGGAAGGAGCGCTCGCATGAAAATCGCCGTTCTCGTTTCCGTGGGCCGACATCCGGTGAGCGGCGTTGCGCGCTACAGCCGTAACGACGCGGCCGCACTGACGCTCGCCTTGACGCTCGCAAAGCAGCATGCTGGGACACTCGACGTGCTGCACGCCGGCGACCCTGCGAATCCCGCACTACAGGAATATCTTGCGCTAGGCGCGCGCTCCGTCGAAGTGCTTGCCGTTCCCAACGCAGACGGGTCGCAAGCCGATGGCGCAGCGCTGCTTGCCGCGCGTCTGCCCGGCTACGATCTCGTGCTAAGCGGCACGCGCGCCGAAGGCGCTTTCGACAGCGGCATGCTGCCGTATCGGGTGGCGAATGCGTTGGGCATTCCGCTCGTCGGCGCGGCCGTCGATGTGGTCGTGAAGGACGGGTGCGCACAAGTTCGGCAATTCATGCCCAAGGGTTTGCGGCGCCGTGTCGAGGTGCAATTGCCCGCACTGATCGCCGTGCATCCGATGGCAAACGCAACGCCGACCTATGCCTATGCACGGCAGCGCGAAGGGACCATTCACCCGGTCGCCTGTGCGGCACCCGCTCGCGCGACGGAGCTCGCCTGGACTATTCGCCCGGCGAGCAGCAAGCCGGTGCGTCTCGCCGCTGCCGAGAAGCGCTCGGGCCACGCCCGGATGCTCTCCGCAACCACGACGGAAAGCCGCGGCGGCAGCGTCGTAATTGAAGGGAGTTCCGTCGAAAAAGCACAAGTGATTCTGGCGTATTTGCGCGAGCATCAACTCGTGGATTACTGATTTCCGGTTCAGGCGAGCATGCGGCCAGGAGGGCCTGGCGCGGCGCCAGACGTGACACGCAACGGAGCACACAATGAAAGTTTCCGCAGACGTTCGCGCAATGATCGAACGCCGCAAGAAGAATTACACGCTGGAAGCGCCGTTCTATACGAGCGAGGACATCTTCGCGCTCGACATGGACGTGATCTTCCGCAAGCACTGGATTCAGGTCGCGGTTGAGCCGGACGTGCCCGAGCCGGGCGATTACATCACAGTGGAAATCGGACAGGATTCCATTCTGATCGTACGCGACGACGACATGCAGGTACGGGCGTTTCATAACGTCTGCCGCCATCGCGGCGCACGCTTGTGCAATACCGACAAGGGTTCGCTCGGCAATATCGTGTGCCCGTATCACAGCTGGACGTATAACCTGAACGGCGACCTGATGTTCGCCGAGCATATGGGCGACCAGTTCGACCGCTGCAAACACAGCTTGAAGAAAGTCCACGTCGAGAACCTCGCGGGACTCATCTTTATCTGTCTGGCGGACAATCCGCCCGCTGACTTTTCCGTCATGCGCGCGGCAATGGAGCCGTACCTGGCACCGCATCAACTGGCCGGCTGCAAGATCGCGGCGTCGATCGACATCATCGAGGAAGGCAACTGGAAGCTGACGATGGAGAACAATCGCGAGTGCTATCACTGCGTCGCGAACCATCCTGAGCTGACCATTTCGCTTTACGAATACGGTTTCGGCTATCAACGTACACCGGCTAACGAAGAAGGCATGGCCGCTTTCGAAGAGACAGTTGCTCGCCGTACCGCGCAATGGGAAGCAATGAAGCTGCCGTCGGCGGAAATCGACCGGCTCGCGGATCTCGTTACCGGTTTTCGCACGCAACGTCTGCCGCTCGATCGGGACGGCGAATCGCAGACGCTGGACGCGAAAGTGGCGTCGAAGAAATTGCTCGGCGGCTTCGAGCAGGCCGATCTTGGCGGTTTGTCGTTCTGGACGCAGCCCAATTCGTGGCATCACTTCATGAGCGATCACATTGTTAGCTTCTCGGTGATTCCGCTTTCGGCCGGCAAGACGCTCGTGCGCACGAAATGGCTCGTGCACAAGGATGCGCGCGAAGGCATCGACTACGACGTCAACAACCTGACGGCCGTATGGCGCGCGACCAATGATCAGGACCGCGCACTCGTTGAATACTCGCAACGCGGCGCAACGAGCAGCGCCTATGAGCCGGGTCCGTATTCGCCGTTCACAGAGGGTCTCGTGGAGAAGTTCTGCGAGTGGTACATCGGCCGCATCGCAGACTACAGCAACGCGCCGCAGACGCACGATGCGGCGCCGTCCGCATTCGGCGAGAAAGTCGTGTCCTTCAAGCGCTGAGCGCACGATCGCAACCAGGAGCGGGAGAAAACAATGATGCGCGATCAGGCGACGTTTCAGCTCGGCACCGAGCCGGCATCGCAATACGCAACAAGCCGTGTTACGCAGCCGCGCTTCTGGGACACGCTGCCCGCGCGGTGGAACAGCGATGTGGACGAAACACTGGTGTGCTGCCATGTGCGCCAGGAAACGCATGACGTGAAGAGCTTTTTCTTCCGCGCGCCGGGCGAACGAACCTTCGTGTTCGAGCCGGGACAGTTCATCACGCTCGAACTGGATATCGACGGTGAGTCGATCAACCGTTGCTATACGATTTCCTCTCCGCCTACGCGTCCGCACACCATCTCCATTACGGTGAAGCGTGTGCCGGGCGGCAAAGTATCGAACTGGCTGCATGACAATCTGCAGGTGGGCGGCGAAGTTCGCGTGCTGGGGCCGGCGGGCGAATTCACGTGCGCCCGCCACCCTGCGCGCAAGCTGCTGTTTCTGTCGGCCGGTTCAGGCATTACGCCGCTGATGTCGATGAGTCGCGCGCATCACGAACTGGGCGAGGACAGCGACATTGTCTTCGTGCACAGCGCCCGCACGCCCGACGACATTATCTTCGCGCGCGAACTCGATCTGATCGCGTCAAATCACGCGCGTTTTCGTACTGCATTTGTTTGCGAGCGGGTTGGCGCACGCACGAACTGGCCAGGTGTCACGGGTTTTCTGACGTTGCCCTTACTCAAGCTGATTGCACCGGACTTTCTCGAACGCGAGATCTTCACTTGCGGGCCCACGCCGTACATGCAAGCAGTACGCAACCTGCTGGACGAGGGCGGTTTCGACCGCGGCCATTATCATGAAGAAAGCTTTTCGTTCGGCACGGTCAGCGAGGTCGCCGCACAATTGGCTACCGTGCATGTCGCCGAGGTGTTGCAGAACGCGGCCGAGCCGGCAACAGCCGAGAGTTTTGTAGAAGCCCGGGAACAGGCACCGGCTTTCGAGCCGGCTGCCGCACCCGGCGTGGCCGAAGTGCAGACACGCTACAAAGTCAGCTTCACGAAAAGCAATCGTGAGATCGAGTGCGACAGCGGCCAGCATGTGCTGGATGCTGCGAAGAAAGCGGGTGTGCGCCTGCCGGCATCGTGCACGCAGGGCATGTGCGGAACCTGCAAGGTGAAGCTGGTATCGGGCGAGGTGGCGATGAAACACGCGGGCGGCATTCGTCAGCGGGAAATCGATCAAGGCATGGTGCTGCTCTGCTGCAGCAAGCCGCTCACCGATCTCGTCGTAGAGAAGTGACTGGCGCCAACGGTCAGGAACAAACTGCCGTGAGTCGCGGCAGCAAGCGGAAGAGCCAGGTCGCGTGCGGACAACTATGTGTCGCAAAACAACGTTACCGGGCAATTCTGGCTGGCGATTCTAAATGCTCAATGGGTTGTTTTTTGACGGCAAACGGGAGAACGGCGATGAGACTGATCAAAAAGATACTGGTGTTGAGCACTCTGAGTGCGGCGCTGGCGGCAACCAGCGTAAGCGCCCCGGCGGATACGAAGCCGACCATCAAGATCGGCTACGTGGAAGGCTGGGACGATAGCGTCGCGACATCGAACGTCGCCGCCCGCGTGATCGAAAAACGCCTGGGCTATCAGGTGCAACTCGTACCGGTTGCAGCGGGTGTGATGTGGCAGGGTGTGGCGCGTGGCGACCTCGACGCGACGCTGTCCGCATGGCTGCCAGTCACGCACGGCGCGTACTGGAACAATTTCAAGGACAAAGTGGTCGATCTCGGTCCGAATTTCAACGACGCGAAGATCGGTCTTATCGTGCCCGACAATCTCGACGTGAAAACGGTCGGCGACCTGGAAGCGAAGAAAGCGGAGTTCGGCTCGCGCATTGTCGGTATCGACGCAGGTGCGGGCGTGATGCAGAAGACCAGCGAGGCAATCAAGGCTTACGGACTCGACTACAAGCTGATGCCGAGTTCTGGCAGCGCAATGACTGCGGAACTCGCGCGATCGGAAGCGGCGAGCAAGCCGATCATCGTAACCGGCTGGAAGCCGCACTGGATGTTCGCAAAGTACAAGCTCAAGTTCCTTGAAGATCCGAAGAAAGTGTTCGGTGAGGCGGAGCACGTGGACAGCGTCGTCAATCCGGAACTGGAAAAGAAGGCGCCGCCCGTCGTCGCGTTCCTGAAGAAGTTCCAGTGGAAGCCGGGTGAGATCGACAGCGTGATGCTCGCCACGCAGAACGGCGAGAAGCCGACCGCCGCTGCCGACGCGTGGATTAGCGCACACGGCGATCGAGTGGATAGCTGGGTTAAGTAGACAGAGCTTTAGCTGTCCTCGCATCGAAGACAAAAAACGCCGCTTATCAAAGCGGCGTTTTTCTTTGTGCGCCCAGCATGGGCGCAATCTTGTGGGTGCAAGTCCCATCGTGAGCTGACCACAGCGAACGAAGCAAAGCGCAACTGCGTGAGGGCGACCGAGCGTGGGGAGG
>NZ_JBQEPV010000028.1:0-30828 GCF_052045935.1 Paraburkholderia sp. 22098
ACCGAAACCGCTGACGCCTGATCGTGATCACCGTCGCTATAATCCATTGACCGCGCAACACCACCATCCAGACCGATCACGTTCGCCGAAACGACTGATCACCATCACCGAAATCCGCAGCCATGCGCCACCATACGCGCAAACGCTCGAGCAGCACCGGCGAGAGCATGGCGTAGCGGTCGCGGCGGCCCCTGCCCTGCTCGATACGCAGTGTCATGCGTTCGCTGTCGACGTCGGTGACCTTCAGCGCTACGACTTCACTCGCGCGCAGCCCGGCGCCGTAGGCGACCGACAGCGCAGTCTGGTGCTTGAGGTTGCCGGCTGCCTCGATCAGCCGCCGCACTTCGTCGGGACTGAGCACGACGGTCAATATGCGGGGAACGCGCACCGGTTGCATCCTGACTATCACCTCGGGCCGGTCGAGCGTGACCGTGAAGAAGAACTTCAGGCCGGTGATCGCGTGGTTCAGCGACACGGCCGATGTGCCGTGATCGACCAGATAGAGCTGGTAGCGGCGCAGGTCCTCGACGGTGGCCGTGTCAGTTGAGGGCCCGAGAAACCGGGCGAACTCACGCACGATGTGCAAATAGATGTCCTGCGTCCTGGGGGCTAGCTGGCGCATGCGCATGTCGTCGATCATGCGTTGGCGCAATGGGCTGACGTTTGCCGGTAAGGAGGTCATGATTCGGCTCCTGTTGAAGAGCGAGGCGGATTGCCTCGTTCGCCAACATAAACCGCGTGACCGGCGTGACCTTCACCTCCAGCGTCGGATCGCAGCCCCTACCGCGCGAGCGGTTTAGTCCGTCGGCCAATTTCGGCCACTCGACGTCTTCCGGACAATCGTCGACAATTCGCGCACCCAAAGAAAAAGTCACAAAGGCGGTATTGGATGACGAAGGCGCTAGGTTACCTTCATGAAGTTTGGTATTGCCCGGACGGGCGCGGCAACTATCTTCCCGCATGCATCCCGCATGGGCCGGACGGAGACGCCGCTCGGAGCCTTAACGAGCCAGGCAGTGAATGGGTATGGACGTTCTGGGCATCGTCACATATTCAGACGATGAACATTTACTACGAGTTCGTCGGCTACGGAAAATACAGCTCCCGTTACGACGACGATCTCCTTCCCTATTCGCAAGCTATGTATGAACGGCAAGCCGCGTGCTTAAAGTGAGAGTGACCGTCGTCTTCGGTCGTGCGACGCAGTGCGGCCAGTAGTTGTCGCTCGGGATGACCGTTGTACGACCGCTCAAGCGGCTGCTTGCTTTCAGACAGCGGACAGCACATGGGGCACGCGTCCCAGTCGAGCCGATCTCAGCGCATTTCTGGCCCAATACGTCTCGCGTACTTTTCGAGAGGGAATGTCTTAGGTTGCCAATGAGCCCTGGGGGCGCAGGGGCATTGCAAAATATCGCCAGGAGAACACCTTAGACGACGGCCCGACCTTGCGCTCGGGCAGTGCTAAAGCGGCATCTTTCGTTGAGAAGATGCTGCCGCCAGCGGTGCTACACAATATTGGTGAACGTCGTCTGGTTTGCATTGTCGACGCGGAGCGCGCTGAAAAGAATGACCTGTGATGAGTGCGACCAGCTCAAGCCGCGATAGCAAAAGCCGGCTCAGGCTTTCGTGGGGCGTCCCGTCTTCACCCCCTCCACTGCCCGGACTGCAGCCAGCAGCCGCTTCGATGCTGCTGATTCGAGCATGAGCAGCCCCGCGCGCAGGAGTTCACTCTTTGATAGAGATTGCGACCGTCAGGCACTTCCGTTTAAGCCGGTGCCATTTTCTCGTACTCGGACCTCGGCATGGCCAGGCAATCGCGAACGACGTTGTCCTTGTTTGCGCGCTTTGGGGTTTCTAGCCTCCCTCCGCTTGTACCTCACGCCGTAATTTTACAATCGTACGTTCGGACCTCCCACCCAACCGTGTCGCCGACCTGTTGCCGTGGCGTCTGCCTCAAATTATCACTCGGAGTGCTCCTTGCGCCGCCCGCTAAATGAACCGCACGTGGCCCTCGCCGATTTGCGGCTGTGTCGGCCATGCAGGAGAGATGCCGTCTATTGAATCCTTCGGCGTCGATCGCGGACGGCTTACCCGCTCCATAAAAAGCTGGCAGGTTGTCCGCCCGGCGACTGCGCGGAACTCAACAATCACTTGATCACGACTGGGGGTCTTCCAAATTGGACGTACCGGGGGCGGGCGGAGCAGCCGGCTGATAGACAGGTGCTTCCACTTGCCGATCCGGGCGTGAGTAACACGTCGTATACCTCAGTAGCGAAAAATAGTCCGTCGCCCGGAATGAGCCGAGTACCAAAGTAATCGCCAAAGCGAGATCCGCTAGCGCTTGTCTGCGTTGCGTTGCTGTTCGTCACTTGATAAACCACGAAGTCATTGCGGTAACCCACTGCTTCTTGAGGATAACCGACGACTGATCCGCCGCCGACCGCCACAGTGATCCCTATCTCACTGCCGTCGCTTCCGAGCGACGCCATAGCGTAGGCATAATCGTTGTTCCAGATGTCATACTCCGCAGCCGCCTGGTAGCTGGTGCTCCCCGCCGATGTCGGGGTGACCGTCTCTATTCGTACGTAGGCGTTTGGTCTGCTGCCACCCGAGTTCGCCCCGGCATCGACGGCGAATAGATATTCCTCCCGCGATTCGAGGTTGCGAAACGTGCCGCCGGTGATGTTGCCGGGAAATGAAACGGCCAGCCAATCTGTACCATCTGGTGCGGTGGAAGTGTAATTTGCGCCTTGTGGGATGGTGGTTATGCCGACCGTGGTTGGGGACGGAATAGTGCTCGCACCATCGGCCCATGTAAAAATGCGCATCGTGCTGCTGTTGTCAAGCGATCCCACTACCATACGACCGGGTGCGTTCTGGATGAAGTGCGCCTTGTTCAACCCGTTGGAATTTGTCAGTTCCGCACGGTCATAGTGGATCACACTCGCTGCTGCATTCGCCATGTCTGCAAGGCTCAGTCTTGCGACAATACGTCTCCCCGTATAGACCCGTCCGGGCGTGGTCAAACCGTGGTCTACTCCCACATATAAGAATCGGTCCGACCAAGCGAGATCCGGATAGTCCAGCCATTCGTTGTTAGCTGTGCCCAAACCGTCTCCAACACCGGTTACGCTGTTGCCTGTCAAGTCTGCGTAGGTCCATGCGTTGTAAAAGTCTGCTGCGATCGCGGCCGGCGTGGCCCATGCTACTCGCAACCGATTAGGGTTTGTTATCGCAGTACCTGTTGCGTTGACCAGGGGTTGATACTGCAAGAGCCAAACGAAAAGATCTTGTGTGGGGAGGTAAATAACGACTTGGTCGCAGCATAAGCCACCGTCGCTCTGCGGGAAAAACGAGGTACGGGCGGGATTACCAGGCTGCGCCGCGAACAAGTTGATGTCTGTGAACGATGCGCCTCCATTCGTGGAATAGCTTATACCTGTGTTATAGGTGGACAATACGACCCCGTTCGTTGCAGCCGCAGCCGCGTTAGGGTCTGGCGGGAATCCGGCGTTAGTCAGGCTTGTCGTGTTGCGCGGTATCTGTACAAAAGCGCTTCCAGCGCTCGTGCCGAGGCTAGTCCCCGTCGGTGTCGGTGGGAAAATCTGTCTTGCCGGGCCTAGCGGTACAAAGACAGGTGACTCTGCATTGGGGCCGAAAGTGGCAGGCGGCGGAGCGGGTGGATAGATTGCTTTGGACGGGCTCACTTTTACTGTTTGCCCTGTCTGACCGTTGAACGGACCCGGAGGCGCGGTTGTAGGACTGATATTGCCATTGGCCTTAAAAGGTCGCCGGTGTTGACCGGTCAAAAATGTGCCCTCGACCGTCAGCATATGCTTTGTACCGTTGATTGGCGCTAGGTTGAGAATCGCGTTGAAAACTACGTCTTCCTCGGGCTCTAAGTTGCCCAGCGACAATGGCAACGTTTCTGGGCCAACATATGACCCTCCGTCGATAATTATGCGCGTTACACGGACGTCGCGCGCATCGTCCTCGCCCAAGTTCTGCAGTTGCAGCTGCGCTCCGACTGTCCTCCCATCGTCCCATGGTGAGGATGCCGCTTCGGCGAGGATAATGGCCGCAGGGTTGCGGTCCTCATCGTGTCCATGGTGCCCGCCGCGGTCACGAAAGTGTCCCCAGTGATCGTTCCGATGCCGATTGTGGTATGGGGGTGGTGACGCCGCGTACGCAGTGCCTGTCAACGCGGCACCGACCGCCACCGCTTCGATTGCGCTTATGAAAGCAGGGGGTGTGAGGACAATGCCGGCGGCCGCCAACATCAGCGAACCAAAAACTTTGACGCGTACAAAAAACCTTTTCGCTGGGTTTGCTTTCATGGCTTTCTTCTCCAAGTGCAAGCACGAAGACGCCCCCGGACGTTCTAAACGATCTGCCCGGGCAGGAATTAGCCGTACGACCATTCCTTAAATTTAGGGTTCCTATATGTCGGCGCAACGTTATAAAAATAGGTGCAACGACTGCTAATGGTTGTAATTTTTGTTTATGGCGTGGCAGCGCCCATAGCGAGAGAATGCTGCATGATGTCCCTAGGACTTAGGGTGCTCAAGTCCCTCTCTGGGTGTTTCCCCAAGTGAGCACATTTACACCGGTAGAGTCATACCCCCACGACGAATACCGCATGGCCATCCTGCGTAAGTGGACCCGGTGTCCAAGGTTGGCGATTATCGAATTCCTGAATGCAGTTCTCTTGAACGTTAAACCCGATATAGAGCCGCCAGAAAAGCTGGACTACTTGCTGGATCTGAGTGCGATTCTTGACGTCGATGCTGGCATCGGCCAGGATTTTGTCGCCGTCGACAGCCTTCTGGCGCCAGTAGTCACCTCACCATGATCCTTTTCGTGCCGATCAGACCGCGATAAACGGTAATCGCATGAGCCATAGCTGCGATTGTGCAGTCCCCCAATGAATCGTTCCCGTCCATGGGGAACAGGGTCGCGGGATCAGATGTGTCCAGCTTCTCGTAGACCGAGGGAAGCACATCGTAGGAGGCTGGTGGCGGGCCAAACGCTGCAGTCAGATAACTCTTCGAGCGAAGCGTACGGCAGTCTTGCTTCGGTGGGTGGTTTCCAAATCGGTAGGCAACCATGGAAACTTCCCCTCACGGCGCCGAGAAACTTGCTATCTGTGCAGTGATGACCGTCATCTGTGCGTCACGATATCTCCTGCCGTTTTAGCGATATGGTCCACGGCTGGCGTGCTTCTGTGCAGCAGTGGATCGTAGAAGCGTGAGGAGCGGTCGCGACGAGCGTTGGGGCCGCCACTGCGGAGGACGCTATCTTTAAATCAAGAATAGATAACGATTAGGCGGTTGCAAGTTAGGTCTAAATAATGGCGTAATTTAACGATACCCAATCAACCACGGTCAGATCTTCCGTCAAAGCGACCTTAGGATAGCCTTCTGATCGCTGAAGCGGAGCCGCAGTGAAGTTGGAACATTCCAGCTTCACCTCCAAGCGCTGCAGCGAACGCGAGGGCTCGCGATGGGGGAAGCCGTACGCAGGGCTGCTGCGCACTGTTCCGTCCGTGCGCAGGGAACGTTGAGGCAGTTCGCGCTCAGGGCGCGCTTCGACCTGAGCTAGAGTTTCACGACGATCAAACAAACGAGGCATCCTTCGGCAGTGGTGGCCGAGTCGGAGAATCGAGATCGAGCACCTGAAGCTGTGGATCGTGAAGCTCCAGCGCATGCAGTTCGGGCGCAAGTCGGAGAAGATTGATCGCCAGATCGAGCAACCGGAATTGCGTCTCGAGGACCTGCAGACCGACGATGGCGCCGCGACGGTCGACGCACCAACGAGGCCCCGCCCAGAAACCGGCAAGCCGACAGGACGCAAGCCACTTCCCGAACATCTGCCGCGCGAAGACGTTGTACACCAGCCCGAGGACGCGTGCTGTCCACAATGCGGCGGCGCGCTTGGCGACCTCGGCGAGGACGTTTCCGAGCAACTCGACTATGTACCGGGACATTGGCGAGTGATTCGTCCGACGACCCAAGAAGGCCTGTACGTGTTGCGACTGCATCGTGCAGGCGGCTGCACCCAATCGGCCAATCGATCGCGGCATGCCCGGTCCCGGATGGCTTTGTCGCAGTAAGCGCCGGGTATCATGCACTCTGACAATACGAACGATCGGACGCTTGATGACGACTCTCAATCCAGCCTTGGCACGAGTGCTCAAGCGTTTGCACTATCCACTCGACGTGATCCTGACGTGCGTGCACTGGTATGTGGCGTATCCGCTGAGCCTTCGACACCTGGAAGAGATGATGGCGGAACGCGGAATCATTCAACTGTGCACCGCTGGGCCATCAAGGTGTTGCCGGTCCTGGAGAAGGCCTTCCGCCGCCACAAGAAAGCCGTCGGCCGGAGCTGGCGAATGGATGAATCGTATATCAAGGTCCGAGGCCAGTGGAAGTATCTGTACCGCGCAGTCGACAAAGAGGGTAACACGGTGGATTCTCTGCTGCGTGCCCATCGCGACAAGGCCGCGGCGCGGCGCTACTTCGAAAAGTCAATCGAGCAAAACGGCGAACCCGAGACGGTGACAATCGATAAAAGCGGTGCGAATCTGGCCGCGCTGGATGCTCTCAACGAGGAGCGGCAAACACCGATCAAGATTCGCCAGAACAAGTATTTGAACAATGTTGTCGAGCAAGATCATCGGGCGATCAAGCGACGCACGCGGCCTATGCTTGGCTTCAAGAATTTTCGTTGCGCCCGGATTCTGTTGAGCGGCATCGAGCTCATGCATATGATCGCCAAGGGCCAAATTCAAGTCCGTGGCCTCGGATACACTCGTGCCGAGCAGTTCTACTCACTGGCGGCATAAGCAGTCCTACTTAAACAGCCGTTTGTTCGCATCGTGCTCTTACCGCGACAAAACCAAATTGAAAGCCACAAGCGCGCCGCTCTTATTGCGCGATGGCAGACCCATTTCACCGTCATGGCTCAGCAGGTGAGAACGCTGTCCATTGAACGGTTCGTCAACCTCATAGCGGTTGCAGACCTGCTGCACCTATGGTCCTACAAGGAGTTGGCCAGAATGACGTCCCGTTCATACTCCTGGCGCTCGCAGAGGTAATGACCGACCCAACCGTGGGGCAGAAGAAAATGTGGGTTCGGTTTGTGTTCGAGGGTCGAATTGAAACGGTAAGCGACCTGTGGGCCGAGCCCGAGATGCGCGCCAAGATATATTGACTTCAATACAGACCGCGCAAAAATACGAGAATGCCAAACGCACGAGACATTGTCGTTTGCGTAGAGGTAGAGCGCTCCGGTGCACTGGACTCACGCGCGGCTCCGATTTCCGAGGCGGACGAGGCGCTATTCGAGAGACTGTTGAAGAGGGTTGACCTCGACATGCAAAACCGCCGCGCGACGTCGTCCTGAGAAGCTCAAAGCCAACGGGGTTCCTACTAAGGGAACCGGCCAGGCGCTCAAAACACGTCTGATGAAGACACTGGTTCGGTTTTTCGGCGCGGGCTTCGTCTTGCCCACACTTGCTGCGGCCGAGTACGCAGACCGGAACAAGTATCATGGGCAACCGGACGCGGGGCGCATGTCGGCTGACGAGCATCACCATGCTGCAGTGGTCCAGACACTAGCGCATGGTGGCGACCCGGACATGTCTCAAGGCGCGCGGATTGCCGCTGCGGAGTCATGGCACAAGGGGGTGTCATCGGGAAACGACCTGCGGGCCGCGGTACTCGGCGCGAACGACGGCCTTGTTTCGAACTTCTGTCTGATTATGGGCATCTCGGGTGCGGGCACGGGGAACAAGGCAATCCTCCTGACAGGGCTGGCCGGGCTGATAGCCGGCGCGTGTTCGATGGCGCTGGGTGAATGGCTTTCGGTGACAAACGCGCGTGAACTGGCCAGCACCCAGATTGCGAAAGAAGCCGACGAGCTGGAGATGTCGCCCGAGGCAGAGGAGCACGAGTTGGCGCTGATTTATCGCGCCAAGGGTCTTGAAGCCGGCGAAGCGAAGCGCGTCGCATCGCAGATGATGCGCGACAAGGACAAGGCTCTTGATACGTTGACACGGGAGGAGCTCGGACTGGACCCGGCGGAGCTGGGCGGGAATCCGTGGTCGGCTGCTGGTGTCTCCTTTTGCCTGTTCTCGGTCGGCGCCATTTTCCCGGTGATGCCGTTCTTGTGGACAAATGGATTCGACGCTATCGCGCAGTGCATCGTCCTGAGCGCGCTCGCTCTTGCATCCATCGGAGTCTTTACGTCACTGTTCAATGGACGAAGCGCGGCTTTCTCCGCATTGCGCCAGGTCGCCATTGGGCTTATCGCCGCTGCTTTCATCCTCGCCCACCAACTCAATGATCACCCGCCGGCCGCTCGCTCCGGCGATCACGCGCACGGTCCCGCTCGCCATAGCGCGTCAGCGCGCCGATCGGCGCGCTGACGCCTTGCGCCCAGCTCGGCTGGACCCCACTTGCCGCACGCGAGGTTTTGGCTCCAGCACACCTAGCCTCGCTTCTTCCGGCTCGCCGCCGTCTTGCGGGATGGCGCTGACGCAACCGCGACCTTACGTGCCGGCCCGGGCGTGCGCGCCGGACGTGCCGCAGTTGAACGTGCAATCGCGCTCTTCGCCCGGACTTGACTCGAGCGGTCCGCGTCGGCCCTGCGTTGTTCCGCCATCTGGTCCTGCAGCAAAGCATGCGCGACCTGCACGGCATCGAGCCGCCCCTGCAGCACGCCCGCCTGGTGGCGGGCGTCACCAAGTTGTGCCTGCAGTGCCTCGACCGCACGGTGATGCTCTGCCTCGCGCCGGTCGGCTCGCTTCGTCGCCTCACCAACTTCCTTCTGCAGCTTTGCGGCGGTGCCGCGCTCGCGGTCGATCTCGATCAGTGCGCGCTTTTCAGTGGCCCGCAGGCGCTCGTCCGCGCGCTCGGCTGTCTCGCGGAGTTTCTCCAGGTCCCGCGAAAACCCCTCCCGCACCATGTCAAGTTCACGGTCGCGCGCCGCCGCCTCAGTCTTCAGCCGGCTCACCTCGGCTTCGAGCGCCTGCCGCGCCGCGTGCCCTTCCGCCTGCGCCTTCTCCAGTTCGCGGACCTCGACCTGCGCGGCCAGCAACGCCGCGGTGCGCTGCTCAAGTGCGGTTTCCGTGCGGGCCAGTTCATCCCGCGCCGCCACGACGCGCTGCTCCGCTTCCGACCGCTGCGACTCCACTTCCGCCCGCAACGCGTCAAGCTCCGCCTGCGCCGACGCCGTCGCGCGGGTCCACAGCGTCGCGACCAGCTCCCCCGCCGCGGCACCGAGATCCGCCGGCAGGTCCGGGTGTTCGATGCGCACCCGGCTCTTGTCGCGCAGCTCCGCCCAGAACTCGCTGAGCACGGCCGCGGGTGTGCCCATGCTGCCGCGCTTGACCAGTTGATAAAGACGGTTCGCGGTCGGCGTCTGCCCGAAACGGAAGAACAGCAGCGCGCACACCTCGCGGTACAGCTCGCGGGTTTTCGGGAAGGCGGCCTTCAGCCGCCCGATCTCGGCCGCGAGGCGGGCGTCATCGGACGGGAGTGCGTGCAGATCGTCTGACATGGAGACGGAAGGATGTTTCGATCGATAAATAATACAACGTAAAACGCCTGATATCCAATTTATGCAGGCTAATAATTTGACATTAATCCTATAATGTTGAAATTCTGTCGCGGTGATGCCACAATCACCGCGTGACACCTGAACCCCGCCAACTCCTCGGTCCACTGCCCGTGAAAACCGCGCTCATCGCCCCACGCCCGCTCGACGTGCTCGAACTGCCCGCCGACCTCGACGGCCGCGACGGGACCAACCGCGCGCGCGGCCACGCGCAGATCGCGGCCCGTGACGACCTCGCCGCAGTGCGTGCGTGGCTCGCGCGGGTTGCCGACAAGAAGACCACTTTTGAGAATTACCGCAAGGAAGCCGAACGCCTGCTGCTGTGGGCGATCGTGCAGCTGGGCAAACCGCTGTCGTCGCTAACGCACGAAGACCTGCAACTGTTCCGCCAATTCCTGCAGAACCCGCAGCCGCACGAACGCTGGGTCGCCGATGGTGGACGCAAATACCCGCGCCATGATCCGCGCTGGCGACCGCTCTACCGGACACTCCGGCCGAGCAGCCAGTACCAGGCGATGGTGATCATCAACGCGCTGTTCGCGTGGCTCGTCGAAGCCGGCTATCTGGCCGGCAACCCCCTGTCGTTGTCGCGCCAGCGCGCCCGCCGTTCAAAACCCCGGATCACGCGCTATCTAGACCGCGACCTGTGGCAGGAAGTGAAGGCCTATATCGACAGCCTGCCGAAGGACACGCCCCGCGAGCGGGAGCGCTACCTGCGCGCACGATGGCTGTTCACGCTGTTCTATCTCGGCGGCCTGCGCATTTCGGAGGTCAGCGGCAACAAGATGGGATGCTTCTTCTGCCGGCGCGATGCGGACGGTCACGAGCGCTGGTGGCTTGAGGTGATGGGCAAGGGAGACAAGGAAGGGCTGGTGCCGGCCTCGGCCGAAATGATGGTGGAACTTGGGCGCTACCGGCGCGAGCGCGGGCTGTCCGCCCTACCCTCGCGGCACGAGGATACGCCGCTCGTGCTACCGCTGGGCAAATCCATGAAGCCTCTCACCCGCGCCGCGCTGCACACGATCGTCAAGGATATCTTTGCGGGCGCGGCCGAACGGCTCCGGCTGCGCGGCGACGGGTTCGCCGGACAGGCGGCTCTGCTCGAACAGGCTTCCGCCCACTGGTTGCGCCACACCGCCGGATCGCACATGGCCGACGGTGGCGCCGATCTGCGTACGGTGCGGGACAATCTTCGTCACGCATCGCTGACGAGCACGAACCTCTACCTGCACACGCCCGACGAAGAGCGCCACAGGGAGACCGAGGAAAAGCACCGTATCGGCTGGTAAGGCTCGGCCGAACGCGGCACCGAGATCTTCCGCCTTGTCTCGCAACAGCTCACGCTGATGCGAAGGCGACACGGAGAGGCGAGTGCGAACTCATCCCCGCAACAGCCGGACATCAGGGCTGTTCGCCTTGAAACGTCGCCGCGGCCGACACCGTGTTTTCACCGCACAGTTCGCAAAGGCTCTGCCCGCCAGGATCTCGCAGTTTTGCAGAAGAAGCGTGCGAGCATGCGCAAATATCGTTTGAGGAAGGCATCAAGCGCCATCGGCAGTCCGCCCCCGCAACGAGGTTCGATTCGAATCTCCGACAGCGACGTCCGCTCCTAAATGTGCAATTACACATAGTCACGAAGTAACCGGCATTCTGCAGCGCAGCCTAGTCACTTCGCCATCCATAGAGGGGAAGAAAGTCATGAGCCGAACTCGTACCGGTAGCTGGAGCGGCCGGTGAAACAGGCCGCTACCCGGTCCAGCGTCTTCCTGAGCAAAAGCAAGCGTCCGAGCTCTCGTCCGTAAGGATGGATAGTCGCGCAGAAGCGTTGCGGATCATGGGCACTCGACGGTCACGGGTGCCTTCCCCGTGAGTCTCGCAACAGATTCATCTTCGCCGGAAAGAATGCCGTCCGGGTAATCAACGGCGATGGCGTAGAACGCGTTTATTCCACGCCCGGCAAGCAATCCGAGGCCGCTCGCATCGAAATCTGAACGCCCCTGACGTTCGCAACCGCCTGCATCGCACGGCCAGAATCGTAGCAACGACAATTACTCATAGGAGAAACGAAGTGAATGTAGATCTCTCGGGCAAAATCGCCCTCGTTACCGGTTCCACAGAAGGCATTGGTTTTGCGATTGCTCATGCACTTCATAACGCCGGGGCCGACATCGTGGTCAACGGTCGCACCAGACAGAAGATCGATGCGGCCATTGCGCGGCTTGGGGGTCGCGCGCGGGGTCACGCCTTCGATCTCGCCACCGCCGACGGCTGTCATGGCCTGATCGAAGCCGAGCCCGAACCAGACATCGTCGTAAGCAACCTCGGGATTTTTCAACCGAAAGATTTTTTTGATACCGATGACGAGATCTGGGATCGTCACTGGCAGACAAACGTCATGGCGGGTATGCGACTCGCCCGTGCTTATTTGCCAAGGATGGCAGAAAAAGCATGGGGCCGTTCGTCTTCCTCGGCTCGGAATCCGCATTCAACATCCCCGTTGAAATGATCCACTATGGCATTAGCAAGACGGCGGACGTGGCTCTCGCTCGCGGCCTCGCGAAGCGTATGGCAGGCACCGGCGTGACGGTAAATTCGGTCCTGCCCGGGCCAACTTTTACCGAAGGAGCGGGCGAGATGCTTAAGGACCAAATCACAGCCGACAAGTCCTTTGAGGAAGCCGGAATTGACTTCGTGAAAACCTATCGACCGACCTCCATCATCCAGCGACCCGCAACGGTAGAGGAGGTTGCGAACATGGTGGTCTATGTCGCCTCGAAGCAGGCATCGGCGACGACCGGCGCTGCGCTCAGAGTCGACGGTGGCGTTGTCGATTTCATCGTTTGACATCAGCCCTCGATCAGCCGGACCCTATCGTTCACCAGTCTCATTGACCGCGATAGGCCGGCCTGGCGGCTGGTCAATTCAATGCGCTTGCTCATTGTGCTTCGGCATGAGGCGGATAGACACCCTGTCTACTATCCATAAGCGCTCGCGGATATTCCCGCACTCAGACGACGTAAGGTTAGCGCTTTCGGAATGGAGCACACCATCAGGATACCCAAACAACACCGAGGCAGCTGACCGCCCTGCAAGAAAAGCCACAATACCTACCACGAGTACCATTGCCGCTCCCCAACCGGCGATCCCAACTATTTTGGACGGCCCGCGCCGTTATCTCGCCGCCTGACGTGCGGCCGAATAGCCCCACTGCTTTCGCAACCAGTTTTCATCGCGGGCGGCAGCCAACTATCGGTCTTACTGGTCGCCATTGTGAAAGTCATTGACGAACTTCTCCACAATGAAATCCATTACAAGGCGCACGGCCTCCTGCCGCCGCATGTCCTCGTGGACGATAAGATAGATATCACGCGACAGTTTTTCTGTGTCCACAGGCAGCGCTATCACGCCTTTATCGGCTGCCGCAAAAAATTCAGGCAGCGCGGCGATCCCGAGCCCTTCGCGCACCGCAGCAAGCTGGCTCACCAGATCGTTGCTCCTGAAACCAATGCGGCGGCCATCCGCGAAGTCAAGCAGCCATACCTGCTCCGGTACGTGATTGAGTGCCGCGTGATAAGCAATGAACTGCCATTCCTCCGATGGCCGGCTGATGTAGCCCCGGGCTGCATACAACCCATACGGGACGCTTCCGATTCTGCGGGAAACATAGCTTGGTTCGGTAGGTTGAGTCAGGCGAACGGCAATATCTGCCTCCTGTCTACTAAGCGAAATCATCGGCTGAGTGCCCAGGAGCGTCAGTTCAATCTCGGGATGCCGTAAAACAAGTTCAGCAAAGCGAGGCGCGAGGAAGACGCTCGCGAAAGCGGGCGGTGCACCCACAGTGACTCTCGCTCGCGCTCCCGTCTTACGGCTTCGCACTGCCCTTTCCAATGCATGAGCCTGCGCCTGCATGCCCTCGGCGACGCGCGCCACCTCGCGGCCCGCATCGGTTAGTCGCCAACGCCTCGCAAGACGGTCCACCAACCTTTCTCCCAACGCGTGCTCCAGCGCTGCGATACGCCGCGCGACCGTCGCGTGATCCACCTGCAGCTTGCGCGCCGCACCCGACAGGGTGCCAGCCTCCGCAAGGGCGATGAAATGTCTCATGTCATTCCAGTCGAACATTGGTGCAAATTCTCACAAGTTATGTGAATTCCTTCCGGGTTCCTGGCGTGGGATATCAGTGCTATTTTTTTGCATGTCGATTGACATCTTATCGTGCCCGAGGGGTTGAGTGCATCGGCGCATTGCCGTTCGTCCCCTGACAACGGTAGGAGAGTCCCATGTTTCAAGGAACCGTGTTGATCAGGATTGTTCCCCTTTGTCTCGGTACGTTTGCGCTTGGCATTGACGCCTACATCATGGCGGGCCTGCTCCCCGGCATCGCATCCAGCTTCGATGTGCCTGCAGCCGTGGCTGGGCAAACGGTGACAGTTTTCACCGCGTGCTACGCAATTGCAGCGCCTTTCTTCGGCACGCTGACCGCAGGCAAGCCCGTACGCCGCGTGCTGGGCGCAGCGCTGATTCTCTTCATATTGGCCAACACGCTAAGCGCAATTGCCACCAGTTTCCCGATTTTGCTGCTGTCGCGCGCGCTAGCTGGGGTTGGTGCGGGTCTTTATAGCCCAACCGCCTTTGCCACGGCTGCGAGTATGGTGTCTGCGGAACGACGCGGCCGGGCGCTTGGCCTGGTTGTGGGCGGACTTGCGCTGGGCACGGCCGTGGGCGTACCCAGCGGTCTGGTTATCGCCGTCCACTTTGGCTGGAGAAGCACACTGTGGTTGATCGTGGCGCTAGGCGGGGTCGCACTTGCGGGCGTCATATCCCGCATGCCGAAAACCGCCGCCTCCACAACGCCGTCGCTTCGCCAACGCGTTTCTGTGCTGGCCGATCCGCGTGTCGCCGCCACTATTGCTGTTTCCTTTGTCACGTCTGCCGCGTCGATAGGGCTCTACACCTTTGCAGCCCCGCTGTTGCGTTCAACCAGCGGCGTCACTGATCCGCTGCCCTACCTGTGGGCGTGGAGCCTCGGCGGAGTGGCCGGCATCTATTTGTGCGGGACGCTGATCGACGCCACCGGTCGTCCAGAATCGATGATGTCGCTCGTGCTCGTTCTCATGCTCGCCGTCTTCACACTACTGGGAACGGCGGTGGTACATCGACCCCTGGCTCTCGTCCTGTTCGGCGCCTGGGGCGCCGCTGCATGGTCTTCCCAAGCTCCACAGCAACATCGATTGCTCTCATTGCATCCGGATAAGGGAGGCATCGTGGTCGCTTTACAGAGTTCCGCTCACTACCTCGGTAGCGCTGCTGGCGCAGCACTTGGTGGAATCGCTCTCGCCGCTGGCGTGCGCCTTACTCAACTACCTTTGTTATCCACGGGCCTCATCGTACTGGCCCTGTCAGGACAACTCTGTGTCGCCGCATGGGCCAGATCGGACCTTGCGCGGGCCGCGCGAAATGTTTCCCTCATTGGAAGAGATCTGTCATGAAAGCCATTCAATACCGGACGTTCGGAGGCCCCGAAGTTCTTGAATACGTCGATTTGCCGGAACCCGAGCCGGGCCCCGGCGAAGTGTTGATCGAGACCAGTGCGATCGGCGTCAACTTTCCGGATATCCGGGAGCGCCAAGGCGTTTATAACCGGGCAGAGACGCGTGTCGGCGGTGTGACGCTACCTCAGGTTGGCGGCCTGCAGGTGGTCGGCCGCGTACTGCGCACCGGTACAGAAACGGACGGTCACTTGACCGGACGCAAGGTAATGGCGTTGATGCCTAAAGGAGCATACGCACAAACGACAGTGGCCCGCGCGGATCTGATAGTCGAGCTCGGCGAGGACGCAGACGACATCGCCATGGCGAGCCTGCCTTGTCAGGGGGTTACTGCGTTTCTCGCTTTGCAGGTGTGCACCGTGCTACGGCCGGGCGAAAGCGTGCTTGTCCACGGTGCGAGCGGTGGCGTCGGCAGCCTCGCGGTTCAGATTGCAAGAGTGCTGGGTGCGGGCACGGTAATCGGCACAGCGAGTACAGATGCCCGTCGCGCCTTCGTGCGCAACGTTGGCGCCGACCATGCTATTGCCTACGACTCGCCGCACTGGCCGGAATCCGTCCTGAGCCTTACCGGCGGAAAGGGCGTCGATGTCATCCTCGAAACAATTGGAGGCGACGTGTTCGATCAAAACTTCGCATGCCTCGGCATGCTAGGTCGATGCGTTGTAATTGGCTCCACGCGCGGCCCCGGCGAACCGCTAGCGCCCCGCCGGTTAATGGCAAGGGCACAGACGCTGACCGGGGTCTATCTGCCATCGTTTTTTCAGCGTCCCGATCTTGTCCAGCGTGGTTTGCGCTTCCTTAAAGACGGCGTTGATAACGGCCTGATTCGACCCAGCGTCGGGGCAACGCTTCCGCTCAGTCGCACCGCAGACGCGCACGCCATGCTCGAACGCCGGGAAGCCCAAGGCGTCATCGTCCTCGATCCGAGATATTGAAAGTTCCACCGCGGCACCGGTTTCGACAAATCGCTTCATTGTCATCCGTCGTTAAACGTGATGGGTGAAACATTCTTGATCTCGGGATTCCCTATGAAACGAACCTATATCGCTGCAGCTGCGCTTGCTGGCTTGTGGATCTGCACCGGCCCGTCCCAAGGTGCAGAGAAGGACATATCGGCTGCAAGCGTTGCTTCTGCGCTTCCCCTTTCCGAAAGATCTCTTGAAGATGTAAAGGACCGCTTCCGCCAGTTGACGACGGCGGCGAACCGACACGACGCTCGAGCAATTGAACAGATGTTCTGGGACTCGCCGTCAGCACTGCTAGTCGCTAAAAGCGTCGACGCGGCCGAGGGAAGCTGGGCAGGGTTCTGGGGCCCGGTCGCGGTTGCCCGGAAGCTTCAAGGCATATACGCTGCCGGCACACTCACCCTGTATCCTGACTGGGCGAAAGTAAGGGTCGTCGGCATCTCTTCAACAGTTGCCCAGAGCTATGCTCCGATGAAAATTGCCGTTAGCTACGGTGGTCAGGATCCATCTCCGCGTCCGTTCATCATGATCATCGAATGGCTGAATGTAGACAGCCAGTGGAGAATCGCGTCGGAGATCATACTGCCTGTGCCCTCCCCCTAACTGGCTCTCCCTCTACCTGTGCGCAGACGTGCGGTGTTACGACGGCCAGAGCACAAAAAGATCGGTGATAAGAAAAGACCTCAACGGCTGAGAACGTGAGCGATCGACCCGACACGGCGACGCGACAACGCGCGCAGAGAAAGCTGTGCCAGACGCGAACGATCCCGTCACGCTAGCGATCCAGTCTGTGCCGGCAAGGCGGATGCGTGCGATCCGGAAACCGTTGCGCATGCTCGTCGAGAACAGCCGCATTCAACGCGGCGGCCTCCCATTGAACTCCCAACGCCCCTTCCGCTACCCTGCCGCTTCGTCCCCGATGCCATCAGTGTCTTTCCGACTTGCGACCGAAATCGAGATGTTGTATAAAATCTAAAATTTCGGTACATCATTGATCCCATGAGAAAGTCCAGACAGGAGACGGCCGAAACCCGCCAACGCATTCTCGAAGCTGCGTCCAGCCGCTTCAGGGAAAGCGGCATTGAAGGCACCGCACTCGCCGATCTGATGGCGCAGGCTGGTCTCACGCACGGCGGTTTCTACAAGCATTTTGCATCGAAGGAACAGGTGGTGCTTGAGTCGTTGCAACTGGCCGCCGACTCGCTGCGCGAAACCATGGAGTCTTCCCTGTCGCGCTCGGCCGGCACGCCCGGTCTGAATGCGGCAATCAGCGACTATCTTTCTGCCGGACACCGCGACGATCCGGGCGGCGGCTGCCCTTTCGTTGCGCTCGCGAGCGAACTGGCTCGCGCCAGCGACGAGGTTCGCGACGCGACGACGGAGGGCATCCTGAAGCTGGTCGACTTAATCGCGAACCGTCTTCCCGAACTTCCACGTGCCGCTGCAAGAAAGAAGGCGCTCGTCATACTGTCGACCATGATGGGCGCACTGACCATGTCGCGTATGGTCAACGACGAGCAGCTCTCAGCGGCGATTCTGCGTGAAGCCAAGAAAGCAGTGCTGCAATGACTCCTGCTTCACCTCAGGTGTTCTTCTCCATTGCCGGACCATCGTGCGAAACGTCATCGGTAGGCAGCCGCAGGCGTGCAATCGAGTTCGCCGTCGATGACAGGAACTACTCTGTCCCGCTCTTACAGATCTGCTGCCGTTACCCGCATGCTATAAGCCGCTCAGCGGTAACCACCGGGTTGACGCGATTGCCGGTGGAGGGCTGATCCTTCGGCTCGGGGTCACTCGCACTCGACAGCAGCGGACATTTTTCGAACAGCTCGGCAACCCACTCGACGAAGACGCGGGCTCTAAGCGAAACGTGCCGATTGCGCGGATAAACGGCTATAACCGGAATCGGCCGTGGTCGCCATTTTGAGAGCACTTCAACGAGTTCGCCTGACTCCATGTACTTTGCGAGTACGAACCGGGGAGCCTGCACCAACCCTGCGCCACGAGCACTGCATATCCCACAGGCCTCTTCATCGCTGATAGCAAGCGTTGCAGACATCCCGACTTCAACTGCATCGCCGTTGATGTCGAACATGAAGTTGGTGACCTTTTTGGAGCGTCGCGAGAAGCATTGCACCGAACGGTGCTGCTGGAGATCCTCGACCCGTTGAGGTTCGCCGTACCGGCGAAGATAGTCGGGACTGCATGCCGTAAGCAGCGGCACGTCGCCAAGTCTGCGCCTCACACCATTCCCGTCATCAGGTTCCTCGAAACGGATAGCGCACTCCACGGACTCGTGGGTTGGGTGATGCTGTCCATCATCCAGCGCGATCACCAGTTCGATATCGGGGAACTGTTCGCGGAAATCATCCAGGCGAGGCACGACCACAAGTCTCCCGAGCGTCGTCGGCATCTGCAGGTGGAGTCTCCCTCGTGGTCTGTTTGGTGCGCTCGAAAACAGATCTTCCGCCTCATCGATCTCGGCCAGAATCCGGATGCAGTCCCGATAGTAGTCCGCGCCTTCCGGAGTCAGGCTGAGGCGCCGGGTCGTTCGCTGCATCAGGCGAATCCGAAGATATGCTTCGAGCTTCCCCACGATGATCGACACCGTCGAGCGCGGAAGTCGAAGGGCGTCCGCCGCTTTGGCAAAGCTGTTCAGCTCAACCACCTTGGCAAAGACCTGCATTGACTGAAACCGGTCCATATCGTCTCACTTGCTGCCTTGCGCCGTCCTGGAACCGGCACAAGGCAGAGCACAGCAACAAGTCGTTCTCAGCGGTGCTGAGACAAACGTTCTGAATACCCCGGCTCGATTGAAGCGGAGATCGGATCCCGCCAAAGTCAAAGAGCCAGGATTCTTACCTCGCCGGACCGGCCGCTGGCGACTCATTCTGTGTCACCTTAGCGTCGGAGCGGACATCCCAGCCACCACCCAGCGCACGAAATGCGTCCACGGCAGCGCGCGCGGCATCCGCGCGGGAGCTATCCAGATCGTCACGCGCGACGAGGAGTTGACGGTCCGCGTCCAATACGTCCGTGAGGGTTATGGCGCCCGCCCTGTAGGCGCGTTCGGAGAGATCCCGGGCGCGCGTAAGCGATGTCACTTCACTTTGTAATTCCTGTCTCCGGGCCTCTGTCTGCGTAAGTACTGTGAACGCATTCTCAACGTCCTCCGCAGCCTTGAGGACCACCTGGCGATATATAGCAAGCGCCTCCGCGTTACCGCCCCTCGCCTGCTTGACTTCTGCATCCACCTTCCCGAAGTCGAACAGACGCCACCGTAGCGCCCCTGTACCGATGGGCTGAAACGCCCCTGCGGTAAAGAGGTGGTTGGTGCTCACGCTGTCAAAGCCCAGAGCACCGGACAGCGAGATCTTCGGGTAATAGTCCGAGATCGCCGCGCCAATTCGCTCACTCGAAGCGGCCACTCGCCGCTCTGCCGCGATGACGTCGGGTCGACGTCTCAGCAAGTCCAGTGGACCGACGTTATCGTCGATCCTGGGGATTGCGGGTATGCTGGAGGGGACGGCCAGCTCCTGCGCGTATGTTCCCGGTTGTGCACCCATGAGCACGTCCAGCCGGTTCAGTTGGCCCTCCAGTGCCGTGCGCAGCGTGGGCACGGTGGACCTTCCCTGCTTGAGCAGTGCGTCCGCCTGTGCAATCTCGCGCTCGTCCGCCGCACCCGCGCGACGCCGGACCTTGACCAGTTCAAGCAGATGTGCGTCCGTCTCGATCTGGTCTTGCGCCACCGCGAGCCGGGCCTGAAATCCCCTGATCTGCAGGTAGGCGTCGGCTGCGTCGGCGGCCACGGTAATGCGCGTGCCGAGTTGCTCAGCCTGGGCCGCTTCCGCCTCGTCCCGGGCCGCTGTCGCACTGCGCCGCAAGCCGCCAGCGAGATCAATTTCCCAGCTGGCGGCGGCACCGACGTTGTATTCGCGCTGGTCGCGGCTATAGCCCGGGACCGTTTTCGCGATCGAACCGACCGGACTTTGCAGGCTCTGGTGCTCAGCAGTGACGCTTGCGTCGAAATCGAACGTTGGCAGAAGCTGAGCGCCAGCGCTTGCTGCGACCGCTCTCGCCTGCTGGACGCGGGCAATTGCGGCTTCAAGGTCGAGGTTTTGCGCGAGCGCACGCTGAACCACCGTGACGAGCATCGGGTCGTTAAAGCCCGTCCACCATGTGTCCAGCTGCGCGGCGGCTGTTGTCGCGTGCTGGCTACTGGTCGCAATGCGGTTGTGGAACGAGTTCAGATGTGCTGTTGGCGCCACGTAGTCGGGCCCGACCGCGCAACCGGACACGGCTGTCGCCAAGGCGAGACCGGCGGCAGTGACACAGAGGATCTTTCCCGGCCTTTTGCGTACGGCAAACACGCTGTGTTCAGCGACAATAGAAGAAGTCATGTGCGCTCCTTGCGGCCGACCCTGCGAATAAAGACATAGAAGGCGGGAGTAAACAGCAACCCGAAACAGGTCACGCCCAGCATGCCGAACAGCACTGCCGTACCCAGCGACTGCCTCATTTCGGCACCAGCACCCGTCGCCACAGCGAGCGGCGCGACGCCCAGGATGAAAGCGAAAGATGTCATCAGGATGGGACGTAGCCGCGTACGCGCAGCGTGCACGGCGGCATCGATCGGGCCGGAGCCTTCGTCCTCCTTCTGACGTGCGAACTCGACGATCAGAATTGCGTTTTTCGCAGCGAGACCGACCAGCACGACAAAGCCTATCTGCGCGAGGATATCGATGGGCATGCCACGGGCGATCAGGCCGGTAACCGAGGCCAGAATGCACATCGGTACGATGAGGACGATCGCAAGGGGCAGCTTCCAGCTCTCATACTGCGCGACGAGAACAAGAAAAACGAAGAGAGCCGCCGCACCGAAGACCAGAAGCGTCGGGGTGCCATGTTGCTGCTGCTGGTACGCCAGGTCCGTCCATTCGAAACCAATGCCTTGTGGCAGAACCTCGCGGGCGAGCTCTTCCATGCGATGCAGTGCCGTGCCGGTGGCAACACCCGGCGCTGCGACGCCCTGGACCTCGGCCGCCGGGTACAGGTTGTAGCGCGGTACGCGATAGGGAATCGTACGGTTTTCCATTTGCGCCACCGTGCCGATCGGGACCATTTCACCCGACTGGTTTCGCGCCTTCAGTCGGGTAATGTCCTGCGGGGCATGCCGGAACTGTCCATCAGCCTGAACGATCACCTGATAAGTTCTGCCCAGATAGTTGAAGTCGTTCACATACTGCGAACCCAGATAGACCTGCAGGGTGGAAAACACATCGGTGGGTGTCAGCCCAACCTTTTCTGCTTTCACACGGTCAATATTTGCGAAAACCGATGGTGACCCCGCGTTGAACAGGGTGAAGACCCCAGCAAAACTCGGATCCCTGTTCGCCGCTGCAACAAGCGCATTCGCCGCATGCACGAGCGCCTCCGACCCGAGCCCTGCGCGGTCTTCCAGCATCATCTTGAATCCGCCTGAATTGCCGAGCCCCTGTACAGGTGGCGGCGGAATGGTCAGTACGTATGCGTCCTTGATGACAGACAGGCGTTTGCGCAGATCGGCCAATACCGTGTTCGCTGTCACCCCCGGAAGCTCGTGGTTATAGAGCGACGGCAGCCCCGAGAAAATCGTTCCCGAGTTCGATGCAACGGTCAACGTTGTCGCGTCAAGCCCCACGAACGGGGCAACGTGTTCAATACCGCGCGTGGACAGGATAATGTCAATTGCGTTCCGGACGACTTTCTCGGTACGGTCCAGTGACGCTCCCGGAGGAAGCTGAACCACGGTAATCAGATAGCCTTGATCCTGCTCCGGAATAAAGCCGGTTGGCGTGCGCGAGAATTCGAAACCCGTAATCCCTATCAGCACCACGTAGATCGCAAGAACAACGGTCAGGCCACGAACGAGACGACGTGTGACGTTTCCGTATCCGAACGACAGTTTGTCGAAACCCCGGTTGAAGCGGTCAAAGCCTGCGTGCAGCAGACGCCGCCCAAATCCCGCACGCGACGCGTCGTGTGGCTCGTGTGACTTGAAGAGCACCGCGCAAAGGGCTGGACTGAGAGTAAGCGACACAAAACAGGAGATCACCGTTGACGCGGCGATTGTCACCGCAAACTGGCGAAAGAATAGCCCCGAGATACCGCTCAGAAAGGCAGACGGCACAAAGACCGCACATAGTGTCAGCGCAATGGATAGGAGTGCGCCGCCCACTTCGTCCATGGTCCGGTGCGCGGCCTCGGCTGGCGACATCCCCGAGCGCATATTGCGCTCCACGTTCTCGACCACAACGATCGCGTCATCGACGACAATTCCGACCGCTAGCACGAGGCCAAATAAAGACAGGTTATTGAGCGATATCCCGAACGTCGCAAGCACGATGAAAGACCCGAGCAGTGAGACGGGAATTGCAACGACCGGGATAATCGTGGCACGCCAGTTCTGCAAAAACAGGAAGACGACACCAACAACCAGCAGGATGGCGACGAAGATCGTGACAATTACCTCGTCGACAGACTTGCCGATGAAGATGGTCGGATCGTAAATGATCTTGTAATCCATTCCCGGGGGGAAGTCGTTCTTCAACCCGCGCATGGCGGACAGGACCTGCTGTTCGACCGCAAGCGAGTTAGCGCCCGGCTCCGCATAGATGAGCAAGGTCGACGCATTGTCGCGATCCATGAACGCTGTCGAGCCGTAGTCTGCGGCCCCCACTTCGACACGACCGATATCGCGTATGCGCGTCACTCGTCCCTGAGTGTCGGACTTAACAACCACATCCGAGAATTCCTGCGGTGTTGACAGCCGGCCCAGCGCCTCGACGTTGATCTGATAGGCATCGTTCCCCGCCGTCGGCGGCTGGTTCAGGATACCGGCCGAGACTTGCAGGTTCTGCGCACGCAGTGCCGTGAGCACTTCGCTGGCGTTCATGTTGTTTGCGGCAACCTTGTCCGGATCGATCCAGACACGCATTGCATACTCCCGCGCACCCTGGAACTGCACATCGCCGACACCCTGCAACCGCGCCAACGTATCCTTCACGTGAAGCGTTGCGTAGTTCGAGAGATAAAGCGTGTCACGCGATTTGTCTGGCGAGTAGAGGTGAACGGCCAGAAGAATGCTAGGCGTCGACTTCCGGACCTGAACACCAAGGCGCTGGACATCTTCCGGAAGACGGGGCAATGCATCCTGAACGCGGTTCTGCGTGAGCATCTGTGCAACATTCAGGTCTGTGCCGATACGAAACGTCACGGTGACCGTCAGCCTCCCGTCGCCCGTCGACTGACTGCTCATGTAGAGCATGTTTTCGACGCCGTTGATCTGTTGTTCCAGCGGTGTGGCCACGGTGCGTGCGATTGTTTCCGCGGACGCGCCTGGATATGACGTGGTCACCTGCACGGTGGGCGGAACGATCTCCGGGTACTGGGCGACAGGTAGCACAAACATCGCGCCCAAGCCGATCAGCGTGAGAAATGCGCTGACGACCGTCGCGAAGCGCGGCCTGTCGATAAAGAAATGGGCAATACGCATGGCTTCTCTATCCGCTAGTTCTGTTGAGGCTCATAGCGGATCGCACCAGCGCGCGTCGCCACTTTGGTACCGGGAGCTGCGTAAGGCAGGCCGTCGACAATCACGCGATCGTCGCGTGACAGGCCCGAGCGGATCACGCGCAACCCGCCGCGTATATCGCCGATCTCGACGTGCTTCGGCGCCACCGTTCCGTCAGCGGCAACCGTCATCACGACATGCTCCGACTGGTCTGGCAACACGGACGCGTCCGGCACGAGCAATGTCGGCGTGGGATGCGCGACTGCAAGCCGCACGCGCGAAAACTCGCCGGGCGTAAAGCGCAGGTCGGCATTGGGAACCGTCGCTCGAGCGTGGATTGTTCCACTCGAGCGGTCCAGCACGTTGTCCACGAAATCGAGCGTGCCCTGCCGTGTGTATGTGGTCGAATCGCCCGACGCCAGTTCGACGCGATTCGCGGGCAGTCCTTTCGTGTCGCCGCGATAGCGCGAAAACGACTGGAAATCCGCCTCGCTCATATCGAAGTCGAGGTAGACCGGATCCAGCGAGACGAGCGTCGCGAGCAATGTCGTCGGACTCGTCGCAGCGCGGCTGCCTGCGATCAGATTGCCAACGGAAACGAGATGCCTGCCAATGCGCCCGCTGAACGGTGCGGTGACGCGACAATGATCGAGATCGAAACGGGCGTCCCGGATCTGCGCCGATGCGTCGCCCAGCGCGGCCTGTGCCGCATTCAGTTCAGATGTACGCTGCTCGACGTTCTGCTTCGTGCCGGCGTCATTGCGCTCCAGGTCCTGTGCACGCGCCAGCTCCTGCTTCGCGAGGGTTAGGCGCGCCTCGGCGGTTTGGCGTTGGGCAGTCGCCTGCGCAAGCCGGATCTCGTACGGCACCGGATCGATGGTGAACAGAAGATCGCCTTTTTGAACGATGTCGCCGTCCCGGAAGTGAACGCCCGTGAGCGTCCCGCCCACCTGCGCGCGGAGTTCCACCTGATCGACTGCCGAGAACTGCCCCAGAAACCCAAGTCGCGTGTCGAGATCTCGCAAGAGTGGCTTGCTGACTGACACCTCGTGAGGAGGCACCGGCCGCGCATTGGCGACGCTGCCGCCCCCACCATGCGGGTAGAAAAACCACGCGCCCCCACCCGCAATGATCACAACTGCCGCTGCCACCCACGTTCTCGTGCGAAGCCCCTTTGGCGCACGCCGAGGGCGGCGAACCGTTTCACCGTCATCCACTCTTGTTTTCGTATCCACCTTCAATCACCTTGAAAAGTGTTGCCGTTCGCCCTTTCATGAAATGGCGCCTTCATTGGCCGGCGCAGGAACTGATCGCGCAATGCGGACAGCAACACGATTATTTAGCTTTCATCCGTACTCTAAGTTAAGTTAGATTATCAGTGAAATCCATTTGGTCAAGCGTTTTCAAAAGAGGTCTACACGCCTCATTGAACAAGCATCGATGCATTACAGGCCCAGCGGTGCTTCGGCCGATTATTCGTGCCTGCCGGTAACTGTGTTCGTCGTCAACAGATATATATGGAGAGCCTCATGCGGTACGCTGCACAAGCGGATCGCCTGCGCGATGCATGGCATCGGCGGGAAGAAGAGGCAACACTGGTCGGTTGCGTTTGTACTTTGCGGCGCGAAGGAGCGCTCCTCCATACCGATCCTTCCTTTGTCGCAGCGCACGTTCTCGGACGTGCGTTTTTTTATTGGGCTTAAAGCATGATTGTCGACGAGGCAACGAACGTACTCGCGCGTCAGCGGGCATTGCGCGGCTACAGGCTGCCCCGGCAGGATGTGCTTTCCGACGTTCTGGATCTGGTACGGCTAAGGGGTGAATCGATCGAGGTGTACGAGATCGGCGAGGCCCAATCTAAAGCGTTCGACGCCGGACGCGCCCGCTTCCACTTCGTCGAACACGGCGCGTTCAGACTTGATACCGCGACTAATGATGCCGCGTCCCTGGCCGCAGGCGATCTCGTCCTTCTACCGAGAGGATGCGCGCACGTACTGACGATGGTCGACACACCCGAGTCTGTGGTTGGTCCGCTCCCGGTACCCGTCGATTTACAAAGCTCCAACAGCGGGGCCTTTCGCGTCTTGACCGGCTCATTTCACTTCGAATCGGTTTCAGTCGGCCCGTTGGTTGCTGGTCTTCCGAATGTCATGCACCTTCGCGCCGAGGCATCAGGCACGCCCGAATGGCAACGCGCAATCCTACGGTTCGTGCGGCTGGAGGCGAGCGAGCCGGCGCCTGGCGCTGCCTTGATGATTTCACGCCTGATCGATCTGCTCGTGATACGGAGCTTGCGCGAGTGGGCAACCACTCGTCCGGCCCACACTGGATGGCTTCGGGGTCTCGGCGATGTCCGGCTCGGCCGTGCGCTGGCGGCAATGCACGGCGAGCCGGCGCGGGAATGGAAGCTGGCCGAACTCGCGAAAATCGCGGCCATGTCCAGGTCGCACTTTGCAGAGCGGTTCACCAACGTTGTCGGCGAGCCGCCGCTCCGGTATCTCGCCCGGTGGCGACTCACTCTCGCTGCGGACCTGCTGCGCAACGGCCGTGTGCGGATCAGCGAGGCAGCGTCCGTCGCCGGCTACGGGTCGGACGCCTCGTTCTCACGTGCGTTCAAGGCATGTTTCGGATATTCGCCCCGCGCCGCGCGCGATGGGGGCAATTCGAACTAACGCATGCCCTGGAGCTGAGCTTCAGTCGAAAGCGGTCATGCCACGTTTCACGCCCGGGCGCGCCATGACACACGCGAACCACCGACGAAGTCGCGGATACCCGGTCCAGTCGATCGACGACGACAACGCGGCTACGATAGTGGCGGCAGCAATGTCCGCCAGTGTGAACGACTCCCCCGCCATGAATCGTGCGTTTTCCAGAAACCCTTCGCTCGCAAGAAGCGCGTCGAGGCCGCGTTGTTCCATCAATCGACGCCCCTCGTCGCATCCTTCGTTTCGCAGGAAGAAGGACGCGTGGTTAGGCGCAATCACGTCAGTCACGAAAAACAGGAAGCGTTCTAACGCAAGCGGGGAAGACACATCCTCCTCGAGCGACAACAGCGTTCCTCCTGCCCACTTTGCAAGGTAAAGAAGAATCGCGTTGGACTGCGCAATGACGAGTGATGTGCTCCCCGGCGAGCGAACCTGCAAGACCGGCACTTTTCCAAGCGGATTCAGCGAGAGAAAAGCAGGGGTGCGCTGTTCGCCCGCCCGAAGATCGAGCGCAGCCGTACGATAGGCGATGCCGAGTTCCTCCAATGCAATCGCCACACGCAGGCAGTTACCGGTCCTCGCGCCATACAGGATAACGTCGTCGGGCATCCTCAGGGAGCTGACGTTTCAGGCATGATTACACGCTCGTACTGGCCTCCGGCCGCAGCTTGCCGATATGCTGGCGCATCGATCATCGACCGCGGAAAGATTGGGGCCAACGCGCTCGCGCGATCCAGCAGCTCAACATGGTGCTGTGCCAACTGGAGTTTTGAAGCGCCGAGGTATGCGGCGAATTGTTCGCTCGTCCGCGGTCCGATGATCGGCAGGGAGCCCTTCAGCAAAACCCAGGCGACTGCCACTTCGGACGGCGTAACACCGAGCTCGGCCGCGACCGCAAGTGTGGCATCGACGACCGCTGTACGCTGGGCGGAATTTTCCTGCTGGAATACCGCACCGCCCAGCGCTTCGAGGCGGCCTTTCTCGCCGCGCCGGTATTTGCCCGAGAGCAATCCGCCACCAAGCGGCGACCATGCCACCATCCCTAGACCCAGTGCCTTGCCCGCTGGTATCAACTCGTGTTCGCTCGTCCGCTCGACCAGGCTGTGCTCGAACTGCAAACCGGCTACCGGCGCCCAGCCGCGTAGCTCGGCGATCGTTGACGCCCGCGCGACGCGCCAAGCGGGAAAATCCGATAGCCCGACATACAGGACCTTGCCACTGCGCACGAGGTCGTCGAGACCTCGCATGATCTCGTCCGTCGGTGTGACGCCATCAGAAAAGTGCACCCAGTAGAGATCGATGCGATCCGTTTTTAGCCGCTTGAGGCTTGCCTCGACGGACAGGTGCATCGCGAGCCGGCTGTTGCCCGTCGCCAGAGCCCCCGCGTTGGGCGCGGCTGCCTGGGTGTACTTGGTCGCAATCACGAAGTTATCCCGACGGTCTGAGAGCAGCTTACCGAGAAACTCCTCGGATTCACCAAACTGATACACGTCGGCGCAATCCAGAAAGTTACCGCCCGCGTCCGCGTAGCGGTCGACGATCTCGCGCGCGGCGTCGAGATCTGCTCCGTACCCCCACCGGCCGCCGAAATTGGCTGTACCGAGAACCAGCTCGGATACCCGCAGGCCAGTATGTTGACCGAAGAGACGATATCGCACGTTTACACTCCTTGAGGGGTCGGGAGATACGGAGCCGCCGCAGCCGCCGACGTGTCGGCAGGCGTCAGCGCACGGTTGGTGGTCGAGCCACCGATATAGCGCTCGTAAATTTTCCATCCCGTTGTCGTCTTGCGCAGACGGTCACGCATCGGAGAATACAGCCAGATCGCGGGCAGTCCGCTATCGCTGTGCATCACCTGACCGGCACCCAGTTTCGTCGCATCCTCAGGCGCTGCATGGCGCACCAGCAGATTCTGGTATCGCACGACGACGCCGTCTTCGTCCGCATCGACGATATGATTCGTGGCGTGACGCCCCACGCCAGGTATCAGGTATGGATAGTCGTGCTCGAAGAAGCGTCGGATTTCTGCGTGTCCACGAATCGTTCCGTGAAAGTGGTACGCGACGGCGTCGGGCAGGAACGCGTCGATCATGGCTTCGACGTCCCACGTCTCGAAGAACCAGTTGACGCGATTGACGAAATCGACGGCGCTGGCGCGGTCGTCGGCGCTGACTGCGCTCGTATGTGGAACGGAGGGAAAGGCTGTCATGCAAAATCCTTCAAAGGGAATGCCTATCGGAACAAAGTTGCTCAATATGTGTAATTACACGTGTTATGACAAAAAATTTTAGCGTTCAAAAACGACACTCAACAGACCTGCACGGAGCGCGACGGCCTGTTTGCGACCGACGCCGGCTTCGAACTCCGCCTGCGCTGCTCGCCAGCACGGCTGCGCTTCCAACAGCTTTGCTTTGCCCGCGGAGGACAGTGTGAACGCCAGCGCCGCTTTCGGTCCCTCGGCCGCGCTCGCCAACCACTTTGCCTCCCTGAGAGGCCTGAGCGCACGTACTAACGTTGTCCGCTCCATGACCATCAGATCGGCCAGATCGGCAACTGCGATGCCGGGGTGTTCGTCAACAAGCGCAAGTATCGAAAACTGCGAGATCGAGATACCGACGCTCGACAGATGGCTATCGAAGATACGCGACACATACCGCGCAGCGCGACGCGCAGCCAGACAGTGACACAGATCGGGACCAGTGAGCGAGTTCATGTGTCACATTTTCATGTGCAGTTGCACATTTGTCAACGATGTAGTCGCTCCAAGCCGTCCGAGGACTGCTTTGTGAAGGGTCTCCAGACATCAGCCAGTTTTTCCGTCGCCACACTGCGCCGGCCGGCGCTGCAACATGCTTCGTCCATACAGCATATCGTCCCTGCAAACCCCTCCTAAGCTTTCGGACGCAATGTCATTGAAACCGGACGGTGCGCTATGGGCGGCGTCCCCGCGTCAGGCTACGGTTTGCGTTGGCGTCGCGCTCCCCCTCGGTACAGCCTGTCGATAGGCGAGTGCGATATTTCAACCCCTCCGCGTTCTCACGTTCCTATCATGAAGCCCTACATCCTCCGGCTCTTTGCCGCTTTTGTCGCATCGCTCAGTCTCGTCACTCTTGCATCCGTCGCAGCATGCGGGAGTTCTTCAGCGAGCACCACGGGCACAGTCGTGCTAGTACACGGGGCCTGGGCGGACGGCTCTAGCTGGTCGTCGATCACCCGCGTCCTGCAGGCCCGTGGCTTGAAAGTCGTCGCCGTGCAGCTTCCCCGCACGTCATTAGCGGACGATGCCGCAACCGTCACCCGCACCATCGATGCGCAACAGGGGCCCGTCCTTCTGGTCGGACACTCTTACGGCGGAGCCGTCATTACGCAAGCCGGTATCAATAGGAAGGTTGGCGGTCTCGTTTATGTATCTGCGTTCGCTCCCGGAGACAACCAGTCGGTTTCCGACCTGACGAGCCCGTTCCCAAAGCCGGCCTGGCAGGCAGGTCTGAAAGCAGACGAAGCTGGATTCCTCACCCTCGACACCGACACTTACCTGAGCAGTTTTGCGCCGGATCTTCCGAAAGACACCTCGACTGTGCTCGCCACCGCCCAGGCACCGCTCAATGCGCGCTGTCTTGCCGACAAGGTGTCTCAGGCCGCATGGAAGTCCAAACCGTCGTGGTGGGTTTACGGCGACCAGGACCAGATCATTCCAGCGGCGCTCCAGCAGGCCGAGGCCAAAGCGGTCGGCGCCAGGATTACCTCGATTGCTGGCGCGAGCCATGTAGCCCTGATGTCTCAACCTGACGCAGTGGCCGCGGTGATTCTCGACGCGGCACGAGCCACGGGCGTGCTCTGACTCTTCCAAGAAGACGGGTACGGCGAACTGAAGTTTCGCCATACCCGTCTTCTTGCGCCAGAGCCTCGTTCAGCGCAATCAAATAGATCAACCACGGACAACCTGAAAAAAATGGCCATACGCAAAATTATCACGGTAGCTACGCTGCTTTTGTCCTCATTGTTACTTTCCGCTTGCACAATAACTACATCCAGCAGCCCTGCTGCGCCACAAACCTCATCGGTCAGCGCTTCGCCTGAAAGCATTCGCATGAGTACGGCCGCCGTAGATACCCAGCAGGACCAACATGCCGACGACGCGGAAAAACATAACCTGCAAATTCTTCGCTTTGTGCGGGGGTTTTAGCAAGCAAAGAGAATGCATAGGTCATAGGTGTATGCGGGGACTGCTGTAAAGACAATCGGCTACCTGTGGCCGACAGAGCCTCCGTTCTACTAATTCGTCATCGAGTATCGCGTTAGCAATGTCCTCTTCGATGCGTATTCCGGCGAACGTGATCACGCATTTCGGCGGATCGTGATCATGGATTCCGAATGATCGTGATCACCCGTTTCGGTTGATCGTGATCGCTGATCACAGGTTTCCGAAACGCGTG
>NZ_JBQEPV010000029.1:0-3041 GCF_052045935.1 Paraburkholderia sp. 22098
GAAGCGAACGCGGTGAACTGAAACATCTAAGTAACCGCAGGAAAAGAAATCAACCGAGATTCCCAGAGTAGTGGCGAGCGAAATGGGACCAGCCTGTACTCTTTATCTTCATTGTTAGTCGAAGGCTCTGGAAAGTGCCGCCATAGCAGGTGATAGCCCTGTAGACGAAAACAGCGAGGAAGAACTAGGTGTACGACAAGTAGGGCGGGACACGTGAAATCCTGTCTGAAGATGGGGGGACCATCCTCCAAGGCTAAATACTCGTGATCGACCGATAGTGAACCAGTACCGTGAGGGAAAGGCGAAAAGAACCCCGGGAGGGGAGTGAAACAGATCCTGAAACCGCATGCATACAAACAGTCGGAGCCTCGTAAGGGGTGACGGCGTACCTTTTGTATAATGGGTCAGCGACTTACATTCAGTGGCAAGCTTAACCGATTAGGGCAGGCGTAGCGAAAGCGAGTCCGAACAGGGCGTTCAGTCGCTGGGTGTAGACCCGAAACCAGGTGATCTATCCATGGCCAGGATGAAGGTGCGGTAACACGTACTGGAGGTCCGAACCCACTAACGTTGAAAAGTTAGGGGATGAGCTGTGGATAGGGGTGAAAGGCTAAACAAACCTGGAAATAGCTGGTTCTCTCCGAAAACTATTTAGGTAGTGCCTCGTGTATCACCTTCGGGGGTAGAGCACTGTCATGGTTGTGGGGTCCATTGCGGATTACTACGCCATAGCAAACTCCGAATACCGAAGAGTGCAATCGCGGGAGACAGACATCGGGTGCTAACGTCCGGTGTCAAGAGGGAAACAACCCAGACCGCCAGCTAAGGTCCCCAAATATGGCTAAGTGGGAAACGAAGTGGGAAGGCTAAAACAGTCAGGAGGTTGGCTTAGAAGCAGCCATCCTTTAAAGAAAGCGTAATAGCTCACTGATCGAGTCGTCCTGCGCGGAAGATGTAACGGGGCTAAGCCATATACCGAAGCTGCGGATGCACATTTATGTGCATGGTAGGAGAGCGTTCCGTAAGCCTGCGAAGGTGCACTGGAAAGTGTGCTGGAGGTATCGGAAGTGCGAATGCTGACATGAGTAGCGATAAAGGGGGTGAAAGGCCCCCTCGCCGTAAGCCCAAGGTTTCCTACGCAACGTTCATCGGCGTAGGGTGAGTCGGCCCCTAAGGCGAGGCAGAAATGCGTAGCTGATGGGAAGCAGGTTAATATTCCTGCACCATTGTTGAATGCGATGGGGGGACGGATCGCGGAAGGTTGTCCGGGTGTTGGAAGTCCCGGTCCTTGCATTGGAGAAGGCGCTTTGGCAAATCCGGGCGCGGAATTCAAGGGTGTGAGGCCAGTCACTTCGGTGACGAAGCAATCGGAAGTGGTTCCAGGAAAAGCCTCTAAGCTTCAGTTCAACAAGACCGTACCGCAAACCGACACAGGTGGGCGAGATGAGTATTCTAAGGCGCTTGAGAGAACTCGGGAGAAGGAACTCGGCAAATTGGTACCGTAACTTCGGGATAAGGTACGCCCCTGTAGCTTGACTCGCCTGCGCGAGAAGGGTGAAGGGGTTGCAATAAACTGGTGGCTGCGACTGTTTAATAAAAACACAGCACTCTGCAAACACGAAAGTGGACGTATAGGGTGTGACGCCTGCCCGGTGCCGGAAGATTAAATGATGGGGTGCAAGCTCCTGATTGAAGTCCCGGTAAACGGCGGCCGTAACTATAACGGTCCTAAGGTAGCGAAATTCCTTGTCGGGTAAGTTCCGACCTGCACGAATGGCGTAACGATGGCCACACTGTCTCCTCCCGAGACTCAGCGAAGTTGAAGTGTTTGTGATGATGCAATCTCCCCGCGGCTAGACGGAAAGACCCCATGAACCTTTACTGTAGCTTTGCATTGGACTTTGAACCGGTCTGTGTAGGATAGGTGGGAGGCTGTGAAGCGTGGACGCCAGTCTGCGTGGAGCCATCCTTGAAATACCACCCTGATCTGTTTGAGGTTCTAACCTTGGTCCGTAATCCGGATCGGGGACAGTGCATGGTAGGCAGTTTGACTGGGGCGGTCTCCTCCCAAAGTGTAACGGAGGAGTACGAAGGTACGCTAGGTACGGTCGGAAATCGTGCTGATAGTGCAATGGCATAAGCGTGCTTAACTGCGAGACCGACAAGTCGAGCAGGTGCGAAAGCAGGTCATAGTGATCCGGTGGTTCTGTATGGAAGGGCCATCGCTCAACGGATAAAAGGTACTCTGGGGATAACAGGCTGATACCGCCCAAGAGTTCATATCGACGGCGGTGTTTGGCACCTCGATGTCGGCTCATCTCATCCTGGGGCTGTAGCCGGTCCCAAGGGTATGGCTGTTCGCCATTTAAAGAGGTACGTGAGCTGGGTTTAAAACGTCGTGAGACAGTTTGGTCCCTATCTGCCGTGGGCGCTGGATATTTGAAGGGGGCTGCTCCTAGTACGAGAGGACCGGAGTGGACGAACCTCTGGTGTACCGGTTGTCACGCCAGTGGCATCGCCGGGTAGCTATGTTCGGAAGAGATAACCGCTGAAAGCATCTAAGCGGGAAACTCGCCTTAAGATGAGATATCCCCGGGGCTTCGAGCCCCTTGAAGGGTCGTTCAAGACCAGGACGTTGATAGGTCAGGTGTGTAAGCGCAGTAATGTGCTCAGCTAACTGATACTAATTGCCCGTAAGGCTTGATCCTATAACAGGTGTGTCTCGACCAGCGTTGGCGCTTCAGCGCCTACACTGGTCCGATCCCCGAAGGGGATGCGCTTGAACTCGCCGTGAGTTCGCGCCAGACACCCAGGTTGAGAGATCAGTGTTGTGCCCGATACAGCACAACCCCGCATCGCCTGGTGAGCATCACCAGAAACTACTTCTTCCCGATTGGCTGTATTGCCCCACCGGCAGTACGGCAACCCGTCAAAGCCTGATGACCATAGCGAGTCGGTCCCACCCCTTCCCATCCCGAACAGGACCGTGAAACGACTCCACGCCGATGATAGTGCGGATTGCCCGTGTGAAAGTAGGTAAT
>NZ_JBQEPV010000030.1:0-2684 GCF_052045935.1 Paraburkholderia sp. 22098
TGCGTATTCCGGCGAACGTGATCACGCATTTCGGCGGATCGTGATCATGGATTCCGAATGATCGTGATCACCCGTTTCGGTTGATCGTGATCGCTGATCACAGGTTTCCGAAACGCGTGATCACGATGCCGGAATGAGCGATCACGGGACCGAAACGGGTGATCACGTAACCGGAACGTAATCCGGGTTTGAGTCTGGCGGTGGCGTTGCGCATGTATTCACCGGCGGCGTTAGCCTGCTCCCTTTTTTGCGGGAGAAGCGCTGATGCCGACACCTCGGATGAGCATGCGCAAATTGAAGGAAGTCCTGCGACTGAAGTGGGCGTGTGGCCTGACGCATCGGCAGATCAGCCGGGCCATTGGCATCAGCGTCGGAGCCGTGTCGAAGTTCGCTGCCCAGGCCAGCCAGGCGGGACTCGACTGGGCCGCAGCCGAAGCGCTGTCCGATGATGAACTGGAAGCACGCCTGAAGCCTGCGCCAACCGATGCCACGGCAACGACATCCCGGCGCATTGAGCCCGACTACGCGGCATTGCATCGCGAGCTGCGGCGCAAGGGCGTAACGCTGCAACTGCTGTGGGAAGAATACGCTGAAGCGAACCCCGGCCAGCGGACTTACCGCTACACGCAGTTCTGCCAGAAGTACAAGGACTGGGCGAAGTCGATCAAGCGCTCGATGCGCCAGCAGCACCGCGCCGGCGAGAAGCTGTTTGCCGACTTCGCGGGCCCCACCGTGCCGATCCTCGCACGCGATGGCGGCGTCGAGTTCGAGGCGCATGTGTTCGTGGCCGTCCTCGGTGCATCGAACTACACGTTCGCGTGCGCGACGCGCACCGAGACGATGGCGGACTGGATCGGCAGCCTGTGCGATGCGCTAGAGTTCATTGGCGGCGTGCCCGAGCTGCTCGTGCCCGACAACCCGAAGGCGCTGATCGCGCGACCCGACCGTTACGAACCCGGACTCGGCACGACCACGCAGGACTTCGTGAACCACTACGGCACCGCGATGCTGCCGGCGCGTCCGCGCAAACCGCAGGACAAGGCCAAGGTCGAAGTCGGCGTGCAGATCGTCGAGCGCTGGGTGCTGGCCCGACTGCGCCACTATCGCTTCTACAGTCTGGCCGAACTCAACAAGGCCATTGCAGAACTGATCGCCGACCTGAACCAGCGCCCGTTCAAGCGGCTCGAAGGCAACCGGCGTGAATGGTTCGAACGGCTGGACCAACCCGTCCTGCGCCCGTTGCCCGTGCGTCGCTACGAGATCGCCACCTTCCAGAAGTGCCGTGTGAACATCGATTACCACGTCGATGTCGGCGGCCACTATTACAGCGTCCCGCATAGCCTCGCACGGCAGGAGGTCTGGGCGCGTATCACACGCCACGGCGTCGAGATCCTGCATGGCGGCAAGCGTGTCGCTGCGCACGCTCGCTCGCGCCTCAAAGGCAAACACACGACCATCGCCGAACACATGCCCGCCGCGCATCGCGCGCACATGGAATGGACTCCGGGTCGCCTGCTCACCTGGGGCGCATCCATCGGCTCCGGCGCCGAAGCTGTCGTGCGGCATCTGCTGACCAACAAACCCCACCCCGAGATGGGCTATCGCGCCTGTCTCGGTCTGCTCTCGCTCGCGCGCAAGTACGGCAAACACCGCCTCGAAGCCGCGTGCCAGCGCGCATTGAAGATCGGCTCGCCCACGCGCCGCTCCGTGCTGTCGATCCTGGAAGCGGGGCTTGACCTGCAGTCCTCGCCCCCGAACAGCCTCACCGAATGGCGCTCCCCCGAGCACGAGAACGTACGCGGTCCCGACTACTACCACTGACCGAAGGAGGTCACGATGTTGATGCAGCACACCCTTACCCAGATGAAGGCGCTCAAACTGGACGGCATGGCCCGCGCGTTCGAGGAGCAGTCGACGCTCACGGCCAGCACCAGCCTGTCATTCGAGGAGCGCGTGGGCATGCTCGTCGATCGCGAGCTGGCCTGGCGTGATACGCGACGACTCGAACGTTTGCTGCGCGCCGCGAAGCTCAAGAACCCACAGGCCTGCGTCGAAGACATTGAATACCGGCAAACCCGTGGGCTGGACCAGCGCATCGTCGCCACGCTCGCCGGCTGCGACTGGGTGCGCAATGCGCAGAACCTAATCCTGACGGGCCCCACGGGCGCAGGCAAGACGTGGCTCGCTTGCGCGTTCGGCCAGCAGGCGTGCCGTCAGGGCTTCTCCGTGTTCTATGTGCGCGTCGCGCGGCTGTTCGAGGAACTGAAAATCGCGCACGGCGACGGCAGCTTCACGCGCCGGCTCGCGCAACTCGCGAAGATTGATGTGCTGATCCTCGACGACTGGGGCTTGCAGGATCTCGACCAGGCCGCGCGCAATGATCTGCTCGAAGTACTTGATGATCGTGTCGGTACGCGCTCGACTGTGATCACCAGCCAGTTGCCGCTCGAACACTGGCATGCGTGGCTGCAGGACCCCGCGCTCGCCGATGCGATTCTCGACCGGCTCGTGCATCAAGCCCACAAGCTTCCGGTCAAGGGAGATTCAATGAGAAAGAAAACGAAAACCGAAACCGCTGACGCCTGATCGTGATCACCGTCGCTATAATCCATTGACCGCGCAACACCACCATCCAGACCGATCACGTTCGCCGAAACGACTGATCACCATCACCGAAATCCGCA
>NZ_JBQEPV010000031.1:0-2599 GCF_052045935.1 Paraburkholderia sp. 22098
AGCTTGTCCTGTCCGCTATCCAGTCGACCCATCATGACGATTCACTCCCGTCGTTTGATGCCTTCCAGGATACCTAACATTCCGCATCGCCGCCGACTTTTTCAACAGAATCGGCCGACTACCGCCTGACGCCGAAGACCATAGTCGGCCCATTGCTGCCAGCCATCCGTGTCGATTGACCTGTTGGCCGTCACCGTACTTCGTACTTAAAGCTGTTTCCGTAGCGCCCCATCTGGGTACCCCTAAAATACTGATCTCCGACGTTGAGTAGCCGTGGCAGCTGGAGAAGCTCGCCGTTGCGTCCTTGCTCTTCGTAGAGGTGTAACACTGCAACAAAGAGCGCGGCAACTGAGTTGAGACAGTTCTTTAGGTTAGCTTTTGGAAAGTGTTCGTCGCGGTGGTGCTTGACCTTGGTATGGTCTTGCCACCAAATGGGCGGCCTCCCTCCCCCCAATCGCTCCAAGGGTGAAGAGTCAGGCCATATCGGGGAATTTGCACTTCAAATCCAATGAAATTGGACACGCCTCGGAGACTGCCTCAAAGTAGGCGTTAATGGTGGTTGCCGCTGATTCTGAATTATGCTTCCGGCAGAGCTGCTTGAGCACCACATCGACCTCTGAACTCGCGCCGAGAAACAGGCGCGCAATCTCAATCGAATAGGTCGCGTCATTGCCCTCTGCAAGGTCCACATATCGAGAGAGGCGATCCAAATCCTCCTCAAGTGCGAGGAAGTAGTTCCAGTGGACATATGAGTGAGATCTAAGTATCGCCACGATGTTTCCCTTGGCTATCGTCCGAGTTAATGCAGCTTTGGCAGTTCAAACTAGATTCATGGTTTCGCGATTACAGACCCTACGGACGCGCGGATCTTCAGACCGAAAATCAACGCAAGTCTTTTAGTTTTTCTCGTTAATTTACGGTCACCGCACGCCCGCTTTCTTTCCCGTGCGGGAAGACCGATTGTCGCCGACCTGAGCGTTGACGTCGACCGTCCGCTTGTGGCCGCACAGAGTCCCATGCCAACGGCGGACGATCGCCTCAGGTACGGACTTTTATGCGAGAGGCATGCATCGACCCCTTGCTGCCGCTCGCGGCGTCACTCGCGTGATGTCGCGTTTCGAATGGACAGCCGTCATTCGCCAACAAAGCTCGCCGATAGGCATTCGCCCTTTGTACACGTGGACTAACCGCCGAAGGGCGCTCAAGGTGCCGGACGGTGTGGCGCTTCGGGCAGCGATTAATTTCGTTAGTAGACGGCCTTGTCCGATGCGCGCAGGCTCGTGTACATGGATCGCTGCGCATCCGAACCATGGTGTTCACTCCGAAAGATGGGATGTCGGTTATCTAAGCGACGTTGAAGCGGCCTAACTCACCGCGCTATATGCCTCCAACATTTGCTTGAGACAACACAGATCGCTACTCGCACGAGGGCGAAACCACACCGCCGGAGCCGGCATATGTGGTCAGCCCTAAACACCACATCTACTCGGTAAGTTCAAAGAAAGCCGATTGAGACCCAAGGAACGAAGGCTATCGCCATTAGCCCGAGAAGCAGCATGCCGAGATAGATCCATATCCGCCTGAGCCCCGCTTCAGGCGATACCTCGCCGATGATGCATGCCGCGTAATAACACAGGCCGAATGGCGGCGCGAAGACCCCGAGTCCCATCGCGAGCACGACGACCATCGCATAGTGCACTTCGTGGATGCCGAGCTGATGCGCAACCGGAAACAGCAGCGGCCCGAACAGAACGATGGCCGGAATGCCCTCAAGCACGCTGCCAAGCACGATGAACGCGACGATCGACACCAGCATGAAGCCGGCAGCACCGCCCGGGACTCTCGTCATCATGTTGGCGAGGTCGTGCGAGAAACCCGACTGCGTCAACGCCCAGCCCATCGCGCTCGCCGCCCCCACGATGAACAGAATGGCACCGGACAATGCCGCCGTCTGCAGCAGCATCGGCATGATGGCTTTCCACTTCAGGCCGCCGCGATAGATCAACAGGCCGATCACGAGCGAGTAGGCAATGCCGATCGTCGATACCTCCGTCGCGGTCGCGATCCCTTCGACCACCGCGCTGCGGATCAGGAATGGAAGCAGCAGCGCCGGCAATGCGATCACGAAGGTACGGCGCACGTGCGACCAGGGTGCCCTCACCGCTCCCGCGCGGCTCTCGTCTGTTTCGTCCTCACGCCCTGCACGCCACCACGCGACGACGCCCAGCACGAAAGCAAGCACGATGGCCGGCAGGATGCCTGCGGTAAACAACGCCGCGATCGATATGCCGGTCACTGATGCGATCGCGATCAGCACTAGCGACGGTGGAATCGTTTCGCTCATCGCACCGGCCGCCGCAAGCAGCGATACCAGTTCGCCGTCCTTCATTCCGCGCTTGCGCATCTCCGGGAAAAGCACGGGCGCAACCGCCGCCATGTCGGCCGTCTTGGAGCCCGAGATCCCCGATATCAGCAGCATGGCGCCGAGCAGCACATACGACATGCCGCCCCGCACGTGCCCAAGCAGCGACGCGAGAAACGCCACCATCACGCGCGCCACGCCCGTCACATGCACGAGTTGCCCGAGCAGCACGAACAT
>NZ_JBQEPV010000032.1:0-1872 GCF_052045935.1 Paraburkholderia sp. 22098
GGCGTTTTTCTTTGTGCGCCCAGCATGGGCGCAATCTTGTGGGTGCAAGTCCCATCGTGAGCTGACCACAGCGAACGAAGCAAAGCGCAACTGCGTGAGGGCGACCGAGCGTGGGGAGGAAGCGTGGAGCGAAACCGCGAGCCGATGAACAAGAACCGGATATGAGGCGTTGCCGATCAGGGCGAGCGTGCAAAGAAGCGCGAAGCTCTCGTGGTCAAGGATCAGGCAACGTAGATGCGGCGGTTGTGCGGCGAAGGATTGCGTTCTTACCTGGGGAGATCTCGCCTCGTGCCTGAAAGGGCAACGGCGTCGAGCCGGAGCGAGAAGTCAGCAGAGGCCGTAGTAGTCACAGGACAGGCCGATGAGGCCAAAGCTGGTGACGAAGGGCCAAACGGGAAGGAGTGTCCAGCGTCATGTCGATGCGACAGGCAATGCGTCAGATGCCCGCGCAAGCGGGGCGGGTGGGAGTCACGTGCGGTGAAGCTGCACGGCGTACGCCGACAAGCGATGAAGCCTGCTGCCCGCGACAAGAATCGGGGGACACAGGGTCGGCGCTGCTGGAAGCAGCGCTGACAAAGGAGAACCTGAAGCAGGCGTTCAAACGGGTCCGGTCGAACAAGGGAGCTGCTGGCGTGGACGGTCTGGACATTGACCAGACGTCGCGTCATCTGGTGACGGCGTGGCCCGCGATCCGTGAGCAGTTGCTCAAGGGGAGGTACCGGCCCAGCCCGGTACGTCGGGTGACGATCCCGAAGCCGGATGGAGGTGAGCGCGAGCTTGGCATCCCGACGGTAACGGACAGGTTGATCCAGCAGGCACTCCTGCAGGTGCTGCAGCCGGTTCTGGACCCGACCTTCAGTGAGCACAGCCACGGCTTCCGGCCTGGAAGGCGTGCGCACGACGCGGTGTTAGCCGCGCAGTCGTACGTGCAGTCAGGTCGGCGAATCGTGGTGGACGTTGATCTGGAGAAATTCTTTGACCGGGTCAATCACGACATCCTGATCGACCGTCTACAGAAACGAATCGATGATGCCGGCGTAATCCGGCTGATCCGGGCGTATCTGAACAGCGGCATCATGGATGGCGGAGTGGTCCAGCAACGGGATCAGGGCACGCCGCAAGGCGGACCACTATCCCCGTTGCTGGCCAACGTGCTGCTCGACGAAGTGGATAAGGAGCTGGAGCGGCGGGGTCATTGCTTCGCGCGCTACGCCGACGACGCGAATGTCTATGTTCGTAGCCGCCGTGCGGGTGAGCGGGTGATGGCATTGCTGCGACGTCTGTATGGACGACTGCGGCTAAAGGTCAACGAGACCAAAAGCGCAGTGGCCAGTGTGTTTGGTCGCAAGTTTCTGGGCTACAGCCTGTGGGTGGCTGCGGGTGGGGTGGTCAAACGCAAGGTGGCGGCCAAACCGCTGCTGGCGTTCAGACACCGCATCCGTGAACTGACCCGTCGCTCTAACGGGCGCAGCATGAAGGAAGTGGTGGAACAGTTACGGCCTTACGTGCAAGGCTGGAAGGCGTACTTCAGGTTGGCGCAAACCCCCGGTGTGTGGTTGGCACTGGATGAGTGGCTGCGTCACCGGTTGCGCACGATCCAACTCAAACACTGGCGCCGCGGCACCACCATCTACCGGGAACTGCGTGCGCTGGGGGCACCGGCCGCTGTAGCGCGGCAAGTCGCCGCGAACAGTCGTTGCTGGTGGCGCAATGGCGACGGTGCGCTCAAGCGCGTGCTGACCATCGCCTACTTCGACCAGCTTGGCGTACCCCGGCTCTCCTGACCTCAACTTCCCGAACCGCCCGGTGCGGACCCGCATGCCGGGTGGTGTGGCAGGGGTACGGCCTTATGGCCGTCCCCTATGCCGATTG
>NZ_JBQEPV010000033.1:0-1857 GCF_052045935.1 Paraburkholderia sp. 22098
CAATCGGCATAGGGGGTAGCCAACAGGCTACGCCCCTGCCACACCACCCGGCATGCGGGCCCGCACCGGGCGGTTCGGGAAGTTGAGGTCAGGAGAGACGGGGTAGGCCTAGTCGGTCGAACCATGCAATGGGCAGCACGCCGTTGAGCAGCTTGCCGCTGTTGCGCCACCAGCGACGGCTGTTCCCCGCCACCTGTCGCGCCACGTCATGAGCCGCGCCAAGTGCGCACAACTCACGATACATGGTCGTGCCGCGCTTCCAGTGCTTCAACTGGATCGCGCGCAGGCGATGGCGCACCCATTTGTCCAGGTCCCGCATCACGCCCGGCGTCTGCGCCAGACGGAAGTAGCCTTTCCAGCCCAACAGGTAGGGGCGCAGCTTCTCCACCACCTGCTTCAGACTACGTCCGCCCCGACGCGTCAGTTCCCGCACGCGCTGCCTGAACGTGGCCAATGGTTTGACTGCCACCTTGCGCTTGATCGCGCCACCCGCAGCTACCCACAGGCTGTAGCCCAGGAACTTGCGACCAAACACGCTCGCCACCGCGCTTTTGGCTTCGTTGATCTTCAGGCGTAACCGCTCGTACTGCCGTCGCAACAGTGCCATCACTCGTTCGCCCGCACGGCGTGAGCGAACGTACACGTTCGCATCGTCGGCGTAGCGCACGAAGCAATGACCCCGTCGCTCCAGCTCCTTGTCCACCTCGTCGAGCAGCACGTTTGCCAGCAACGGTGAGAGTGGACCGCCTTGGGGCGCCCCCTCATGCCGCGCCTGAACCACGCCATCGTTCATCACGCCCGCATTCAGGTACGCCCGGATCAGCCGGATGACGCCCGGATCTCCGATACGCTTCTGCAGCCGGTCGATGAGAATGTCGTGATTGACCCGGTCAAAGAACTTTTCCAGGTCGACGTCCACCACGATCCGCCGCCCCGACTGCACGTACGACTGCGCAGCCAGCACCGCATCGTGCGCACGCCGCCCGGGCCGGAAGCCGTAGCTGTGCTCGCTGAAGGTGGGGTCCAGTACGGGTTGCAGCACCTGCAGCAACGCCTGCTGGATCAGTCGATCCGTCACCGTCGGGATGCCCAGCTCGCGCTCGCCACCGTCCGGTTTCGGGATCGTCACCCGCCGCACCGGCATCGGCCGGTAGGTCCCCCGCAGCAGTTGCTCACGTATTGCCGGCCAGGCTGTCGTCAGGTGTCGCGCAGTCTGGTCAATGTCCAGCCCGTCAACGCCCGGCGCACCCTTGTTGGCCCGCACCCGTCTGAGTGCCTGCTGCAGGTTCTCTCTCGTCAGCGCCGCAGCAAGCAGCGCTGACCCTGTGCTCTTCGTCTCATACCGCGAGCCCCAGGCTTCGTCGCTCACGGCTTCACGCGCAGCTTCACCGCGCGCCGCCACCGCTTGCCCCGCTCGCGCGGGCATCTGACGCCTTGCCTGTTGCGTCGGCATGTCGTTGAACACTCCTTTCCGTTCGGTCCTTCGCCACCAGCTCCAGCCTCGCCGGCCTGTCCTGTGGCTACTATGACCTCTGCTGAGACCTCGCTCCGGTTCAGCACCGTCGCCCTTTCAGGCATGAGGCGAGGCGTCCCCAGGTAAGAACGCACTCCTTCATCGCACAACCGCCGCATCTACGCCGCTTCGCCTTGGTCACAAGAGCTTCGCGGAGATTTGCCCGCTCGCCCTGCTCGGCAGCGCCTTCTATGCGATTCTTGTTCATCGGCTCGCGATTTACGCTCCACGCTTCCTCCCCACACTCGGTCGCCCTCATGCAGTTGCGCTTCACTTCATTCGCTGTGACCAGCTTATGGCGGGACTTGCACCCGCAGGAGTGCGCCCATGCTGGGCGCACAAAC
>NZ_JBQEPV010000035.1:0-1499 GCF_052045935.1 Paraburkholderia sp. 22098
TCGCGCTCGATGGACCAGGAGATCAAGGAAGGCCGCGGCGTGGGTCCGAACAAGGACCACGTGCTGCTGGACCTGTCGCACATCGGCGCGGAGACGATCATGAAGCGTCTGCCGTCGATCCGCGAGATCGCGCTGAAGTTCGCCAACGTCGACTGCATCAAGGAACCGATCCCGGTGGTGCCGACCATCCACTACCAGATGGGCGGCATTCCGACGAACATCCACGGTCAGGTGGTGGGCACCGCGAAGGGTCACGAGGAGCCGGTCAACGGTTTCTATGCGGTGGGCGAATGCTCGTGCGTGTCGGTGCACGGCGCGAACCGTCTGGGCACGAACTCGCTGCTCGATCTGGTGGTGTTCGGCCGCGCGGCGGGCAACCACATCGTGAAGCACGTGAAGGAAATAAAGAACCACAAGCCGCTGCCGGCCGACGCGGCGGACTTCGCGCTGTCGCGTCTGGCGAAGCTCGAGAGCTCGTCCTCGGGCGAGTACGCGCAGTCGGTTGCCAACGACATCCGCGGCACGATGCAGAAGCACGCGGGCGTGTTCCGCACCTCGGCGCTGCTCTCCGAAGGCGTGGAGGCGATCCGCGAGGTGGCCGCACGCGTGGACAATATCCACCTGAAGGACAAGTCGAAGGTGTTCAACACCGCGCGTGTCGAGGCGCTGGAAGTGGCAAACCTCATCGAGGTGGCGCGCGCGACGATGGTGTCGGCCGAGGCGCGCAAGGAAAGCCGCGGCGCGCATGCGCAGAACGACTTCGAGCATCGCGACGACGAAAACTGGCTGCGCCATACGTTGTGGTTCAGCGAAGGCGACCGCCTCGACTACAAGCCGGTGCACATGCAGCCGCTGACGGTCGAATCGGTGCCGCCCAAGGCGCGGACCTTCTAAGGCACAGATCAAAGGAATTCAGAAATGGCCAAGCGTACATTTGAAATCTACCGCTACGATCCGGACCGCGACGCGGCGCCGCGCATGCAGTCGTACGAGATCGAGATCGACTCGCACGAGCGCATGCTGCTCGACGCGCTGGTGAAGCTGAAGGCACTGGACGAGACGTTGTCGTTCCGCCGTTCGTGCCGCGAAGGCGTGTGCGGTTCGGACGCGATGAACATCAACGGCAAGAACGGTCTGGCGTGCCTGACGAACCTGAACGACCTGCCGCAGAAGATCGTGCTGCGTCCGCTGCCGGGGCTGCCGGTGGTGCGCGACCTGATCTGCGACTTCACGCAGTTCTTCAACCAGTATCACTCGATCAAGCCGTACCTGATCAACGACACGCCGCCGCCGGAGAAGGAGCGTCTGCAGTCGCCGGAAGAGCGCGACGAGCTCGACGGGCTCTACGAATGCATTCTGTGCGCGAGCTGCTCGACGTCGTGCCCGAGCTTCTGGTGGAATCCGGACAAGTTCGTGGGCCCGGCGGGTCTGCTGCAGGCATACCGTTTCATCGCGGACAGCCGTGACGAAGCCACCGGCGAGCGGCTCGACAATCTGGA
>NZ_JBQEPV010000036.1:0-1304 GCF_052045935.1 Paraburkholderia sp. 22098
TGGGCCGGCCCCGGCGAAAACCGGACATGAGGTAACGCTTAAACTTTGAGGTAGTCTTACGCCTATGTTTAAGCCCAGCTCTAACGTGGAACCCATTGAAGTTCTGACCCAGCCCGAACAGCGCCGCCGGCGCTCTGTCGAGGAGAAGCTCGCGATAGTGCGCGAGACTTTCGAGCCCGGAGCAACGGTTTCCGGAGTTGCCCGTCGTCATCAGGTGAATGCAAACCAGGTGTTCGCCTGGCGCAAGCTCTATCAGGACGGAAGCCTGTCAGCAGTCAGTGCCGGCGAGCAGGTGGTGCCGGCATCCGACCTGGCCGAAGCGATGAAGCAGATTCGTGAACTCCAGCGGCTGCTGGGCAAGAAGACGATGGAAGTGGAAATCCTCCGCGAAGCAGTGGAGTACGGCCGGGCAAAAAAATTGATTGCGCGCTCACCATTGCTGCCGGGGGACGACCGATGAAGACGGTCTGTGAAGTCCTGGGTGTGTCGCGCTCTAATCTCGCGGTGAAATCAAAGCGCGACGCTGAATGGGTAGACAAGCGCAAGACGCCCGCCCGGGACGACATGCCGCTCGTTGCGGAGCTCCAGGGGCTGATTGCTGATTTGCCGACTTACGGCTACCGGCGCGCCTGGGCCCTCCTACGGCGAAACCGGGACGCACAGGGGCAGCCTCGCGTTAATGCAAAACGGGTTTACCGGGTCATGCATACCCACGGCCTGCTGCTCGAGCGCCGCCCTCGACATCCCCAATCCACGCGCCGGCACGACGGCAGGGTCGCGGTGGACCAGAGCAATGCGCGCTGGTGCTCGGACGGCTTCGAATTCCGTTGTGATGACGGCTCACCGCTGCGCGTCATCTTTGCACTGGACTGCTGCGACCGGGAGGCCATGAGCTGGGCTGCGACCACTGGAGGCTATACCGGAGACATGGTGCGTGATGTCATGCTTCAGGCTGTAGAAAACCGTTTCGATGGTGCGCTGAAGGCCGACAACGAAATCGAATGGCTCAGCGATAACGGTTCCTGCTACATTGCCGAGGAAACGCTGACGTTCTCGAAAAAGGTGGGCCTGAAACCCATCACGACGCCGGTGCGAAGTCCACAGAGCAACGGGATGGCCGAGAGCTTCGTCAAAACGATGAAGAGAGACTACGTCTCGTGGATGCCCAAGCCGGACGCGAGAACGGCGTTGCAGAACCTGGCCATCGCGTTTGACCATTACAACGAATCGCATCCGCACAGCGCCCTGAAATACTGCTCACCACGCGAGTTTCGCCAGCGAGCAAATTCATCAACTTAAGCGTG
>NZ_JBQEPV010000037.1:0-1009 GCF_052045935.1 Paraburkholderia sp. 22098
TGGGGTGAAGTCGTAACAAGGTAGCCGTATCGGAAGGTGCGGCTGGATCACCTCCTTTCTCGAGCTAGAACGTGTCAAACGTTGAGCGCTCACGCTTATCGGCTGTAGTAGTAAAGAAACGCAGACAGACTCAGGGGTCTGTAGCTCAGTCGGTTAGAGCACCGTCTTGATAAGGCGGGGGTCGATGGTTCGAATCCATCCAGACCCACCACTGTCTTGTCTGGTGCGCTGGGCGTCTGAACCTCTGGGGTGACTGTATGACTGGGGGATTAGCTCAGCTGGGAGAGCACCTGCTTTGCAAGCAGGGGGTCGTCGGTTCGATCCCGTCATCCTCCACCAATCCTCAATGCGTAGGGTTCTGTGTCAGGTACACAGAGCGTTGTGCATTGGCGATTGAGCCAGTCAGTAAGGATACGCGGTTACAGCAATCGCGCTATCGGCTGAACGTTCTTTAACAATCAGGAAGAAGTAGTAAAGAGATTCACGAAAGTGTACTTAGAGATGGGTGCATGAGTAGGTGAATCAGGGTTGTGATTGTATCGATGTATTTTTAAGTGATCGAAAGATTGCTTTGGAATACGGCGCAACACGAATACTCAACCTGTAACGTTTGTGCAAACTGCTCGGCCTTCCCAGTGAAGGTTCCATCCCCTCCGGGGATCGGATGGGAGTAGGCGCTAAAGCGCCAACTCCCATCGAGAGAGACACACCCGTTATAGGGTCAAGCGAACAAGTGCATGTGGTGGATGCCTTGGCGATCACAGGCGATGAAGGACGCGGTAGCCTGCGAAAAGCTACGGGGAGCTGGCAAACGAGCTTTGATCCGTAGATGTCCGAATGGGGAAACCCACCTCTTTTGAGGTATCCATGACTGAATCCATAGGTCATGAGAAGCGAACGCGGTGAACTGAAACATCTAAGTAACCGCAGGAAAAGAAATCAACCGAGATTCCCAGAGTAGTGGCGAGCGAAATGGGACCAGCCTGTACTCTTTATCTTCATTGTTAGT
>NZ_JBQEPV010000038.1:0-764 GCF_052045935.1 Paraburkholderia sp. 22098
GGCTCCGACTGGCTCGGCGACCAGGACGCGATCGAGTTCATGTGCCGCGAGGCGCCCAACGCCGTCTACGAGCTCGAACACTTCGGCATGCCGTTTGACCGCAACGCCGACGGCACGATTTACCAGCGTCCGTTCGGCGGCCACACCGCGAACTACGGCGAGAAGCCCGTGCAGCGCGCGTGCGCTGCGGCTGACCGCACCGGTCACGCGCTGCTGCACACGCTGTACCAGCAGAACGTTGCGGCCAAGACGCAGTTCTTCGTCGAGTGGATGGCGCTCGATCTGATCCGCGACGCCGACGGCGACGTGCTTGGCGTGACCGCGCTCGAAATGGAAACGGGCGAGGTCTACATCCTCGAAGGCAAGACGACGCTGTTCGCCACGGGCGGCGCGGGCCGGATCTTCGCGGCCTCGACCAACGCGTTCATCAACACCGGCGACGGCCTCGGTATGGCGGCGCGCTCGGGCATCGCGCTGCAGGACATGGAGTTCTGGCAGTTCCACCCGACCGGCGTGGCCGGCGCGGGCGTGCTGATCACCGAAGGCGTGCGCGGCGAAGGCGGCATCCTGCGGAATTCGAACGGCGAGCGTTTCATGGAACGCTACGCGCCGACCCTGAAGGATCTGGCGCCGCGCGACTTTGTTTCGCGCTCGATGGACCAGGAGATCAAGGAAGGCCGCGGCGTGGGTCCGAACAAGGACCACGTGCTGCTGGACCTGTCGCACATCGGCGCGGAGACGATCATGAAGCGTCTGCCGTCGAT
>NZ_JBQEPV010000039.1:0-569 GCF_052045935.1 Paraburkholderia sp. 22098
GGCTCCGACTGGCTCGGCGACCAGGACGCGATCGAGTTCATGTGCCGCGAGGCGCCCAACGCCGTCTACGAGCTCGAACACTTCGGCATGCCGTTTGACCGCAACGCCGACGGCACGATCTACCAGCGCCCGTTCGGCGGCCACACCGCGAATTACGGCGAGAAGCCCGTGCAGCGCGCGTGCGCGGCGGCTGACCGCACCGGTCACGCGCTGCTGCACACGCTGTACCAGCAGAACGTCGCCGCGAAGACGCAGTTCTTCGTCGAATGGATGGCGCTCGATCTGATCCGCGACGCCGACGGCGACGTGCTCGGTGTAACTGCGCTGGAAATGGAAACGGGCGAGGTCTACATCCTCGAAGGCAAGACGACGCTGTTTGCCACGGGCGGCGCGGGCCGGATCTTCGCGGCCTCGACCAACGCGTTCATCAACACCGGCGACGGCCTGGGCATGGCGGCGCGCTCGGGCATCGCGCTGCAGGACATGGAGTTCTGGCAGTTCCACCCGACCGGCGTGGCCGGCGCGGGCGTGCTGATCACCGAAGGCGTGCGCGGCGAAGGCGGCATCCT